>NZ_CAZELE010000006.1:0-450561 GCF_964512405.1 Tenacibaculum crassostreae | reverse complement strand
CTTCCAAGAAAAACCTCTAAGCTTCAGGTTATAAGAACCCGTACCGTAAACCGACACAGGTAGTTGGGATGAGAATTCTAAGGTGCTCGAGAGATTCATGGCTAAGGAACTAGGCAAAATAGACTCGTAACTTCGGGAGAAGAGTCGCCCTACTCCGGTAGGGCCGCAGTGAAAAGATCCAGGCGACTGTTTATCAAAAACACAGGGCTTTGCTAAATTGAAAGATGATGTATAAGGCCTGACACCTGCCCGGTGCTGGAAGGTTAAGTGGAGTTGTTAGCTTCGGCGAAGCAATCAAATGAAGCCCCAGTAAACGGCGGCCGTAACTATAACGGTCCTAAGGTAGCGAAATTCCTTGTCGGGTAAGTTCCGACCTGCACGAATGGTGCAACGATCTGGATACTGTCTCAGCCATGAGCTCGGTGAAATTGTAGTATCGGTGAAGATGCCGATTACCCGCAGCGGGACGAAAAGACCCCGTGAACCTTTACTATAGCTTCGTATTGACTTTGGATAAGTAATGTGTAGGATAGGTGGGAGACTTTGAAGCGGCGTCGCTAGGCGTTGTGGAGTCATCCTTGAAATACCACCCTTTGCTTATCTAGAGCCTAACTCAGTAATGAGAACAGTGCGTGGTGGGTAGTTTGACTGGGGTGGTCGCCTCCAAAAGAGTAACGGAGGCTTCTAAAGGTTCCCTCAGCACGCTTGGTAACCGTGCGTAGAGTGCAATGGCATAAGGGAGCTTGACTGAGAGACATACAGGTCGATCAGGTACGAAAGTAGAGCATAGTGATCCGGTGGTTCCGCATGGAAGGGCCATCGCTCAAAGGATAAAAGGTACTCCGGGGATAACAGGCTGATCTCCCCCAAGAGCTCACATCGACGGGGGGGTTTGGCACCTCGATGTCGGCTCGTCACATCCTGGGGCTGGAGAAGGTCCCAAGGGTTGGGCTGTTCGCCCATTAAAGTGGCACGCGAGCTGGGTTCAGAACGTCGTGAGACAGTTCGGTCTCTATCTGCTGTGGGCGTTAGAAATTTGAGTGGATCTGACTTTAGTACGAGAGGACCGAGTTGGACTGACCTCTAGTGTATCTGTTGTCTCGCCAGGGGCACTGCAGAGTAGCTACGTCGGGAAGGGATAAGCGCTGAAAGCATATAAGCGCGAAACCCACCACAAGATGAGATTTCTTTAAAGGGTCGTGGAAGATCACCACGTTGATAGGCTATAAGTGTAAGTGCAGTAATGTATGTAGCTGAGTAGTACTAATAACCCATAGGCTTATGTACAGTCTTCCCCTCCTAGTGAGGGGAAGCGAAACTCTTTGATAGATTTATGATATGATTTTACTAATATGTTAACTTTTACAGTTGAAATATACTGCAACGATTTAAGGTGATTATCGCAATGGGGCTCACCTCTTACCATTCCGAACAGAGAAGTTAAGCCCATTAGCGCCGATGGTACTGCCACTGGTGGGAGAGTAGGTCGTTGCCTTTCTTTTTAAACCTCATTACTATATTAGTAATGAGGTTTTTTGTTTTTATAATAATTCCCTCACTTATGCTTAACTAATCAAAATAACGCTCCTCGAGCGTACCTTTTTAAAATTATAGCGTTGTTTTTTTTAACTTTAAAAAAGTAATTTTGTTTTTTTAAGCTAATAAGATGAATAAAGCAATTTATATAGCAGCAAGTGAGGCAAACTCGGGTAAGTCTATGTTAAGTTTAGGTTTAATGCAGTTGCTACTTAGGACAAAACCGAAGGTTGGTTATTTTAGACCTATAATCGATAATCCTATTGATAACAAAAGAGATAATCATATTAATACAGTTCTAAACTATTTCAATTTAAAATGTGATTATGAAGATTGTTATGCTTTTACAAGATCTGAATTGCTTACAAAGCTAAATAATGACGAAGAAGATGAACTCATCAATAGAATTATAGAGAAATATAAGAAGTTAGAAGAAGAAAATGATTTTGTAATTATTGAAGGAACCGATTTTTCTGATCATGGAGCGGTAATTGAAATGGATTTAAACGTTTTAATTGCTAAAAATATCGGAGCTCCAGTAATTATTGTTTCAGGAGGAGTAAATAAATCACTTGAAGATTTTATTCAAAGTTTGAGATTAACTTATGATTCTTTTGTAGATAAAGACGTGCAAGTTATAGCTGTAGTTGCTAACAAAGTACAAGAGAAAAATATTCCAACTATAAAAAATGAAGTTGGAGTTAACTTGCCAAAATCGGTTTCAATTAATGCAATTCCAATTGATGAGAAATTAAACAATCCAACAATTAAGGAATTCTTACTAGAAATTGACGGTAAAGTATTATTTGGCAAAGAATTTTTAAACAATACTACAGGTGAAATTAAAGTAGGAGCTATGCAGTTGGCTCATTTCTTACATCATTTAAGTGATGATAGTGTTGTGGTGACACCTGCAGATAGATCTGATATTTTATTAGGAACTTTACAAGCTAATATATCAAGTAATTACCCTAGTATTTCTGGGATTGTTCTTACTGGAGGAATGGAGTTGAACTCATCTATTATTAAGTTAATTGAAGGTTTAGAAAAGATTATTCCTATACTTTGGGTAAAAGAAGGTACATTCAGTGTAGCATCAAAGTTAGGAGCTGTTCGTTCTCATATTTATGCAGAGAATGTAAATAAGATAAAAATGTCTATCAATACGTTTGAAAAATATGTTGATGTGGCTGGATTGAATGAAAAATTAGCTAGTTATAAAGGTTCAGAAGCATTAACTCCAAGAATGTTTCAATATAATTTACTAAAAAAGGTTAAAGAAGTACATAAGCATATTGTATTGCCTGAAGGTAATGATGATAGAATTTTAATAGCTGCCTCTCAGTTACAAAAAACAGATGTTGTTAAGTTAACTATTTTAGGTAAAAGAGTAAATGTTGAGGCATCTATAAAAAGATTAAATATTCCTTTTGATTTTGATAAGACCGAAATAATTAATCCTATTGAATCAGAATGTTTTACTGATTTTTCAAATACTTTATATGAATTAAGAAAGCATAAAGGATTGAGTCCTGCTATGGCAGAAGATTTAATGGCTGATGTATCCTATTTTGGAACTATGATGGTACATAAAGGATTGGCAGATGGAATGGTGTCAGGAGCTGCACATACTACGCAACATACAATAAAACCAGCCTTACAGTTTGTGAAAACAAAACCAGGGTTTTCAGTAGTTTCATCTATTTTCTTTATGTGTTTAGAAGACAGAGTTTCTGTTTTTGGCGATTGCGCAATAAACCCGAATCCTACCGCAGAAGAGTTGGCAGAAATCGCAATTTCATCGGCAGATTCAAGTATCGCTTTTGGAATTGACCCTAAAATAGCTATGTTGTCGTATTCCTCTGGAACTTCAGGAAAAGGAGAAGATGTTGATACTGTTAGAAGAGCTACAGAAATAGTGAAAGAAAAACGTCCTGATTTAAAAGTAGAAGGACCAATTCAGTACGATGCAGCTGTAGATCCTTCCGTAGGAAAAAAGAAATTACCAAATTCAGAAGTTGCTGGTCAAGCAAATGTGTTGATTTTCCCTGATTTAAATACAGGAAATAACACCTATAAAGCGGTACAACGTGAAACAGGAGCTTTGGCAATCGGACCAATGTTGCAAGGATTAAATAAACCGGTAAACGATTTAAGTAGAGGATGTACCGTGGACGATATTTTTAACACCGTAATTTTAACAGCAATTCAAGCACAAGAATAAGTCAGTCTATGAAAGTTTTAGTTATAAACTCAGGAAGTTCTTCTATAAAGTATCAATTGTTTGAGATGCCTCAACAAGAAGTTATTTGTTCAGGTTTAATTGAAAGAGTTGGCTTAGAAATCGGAGGAATTCACTACAAGTCAAGTAAAGATAAAATTGAAGAAGAAGTAGCAATTAAAGATCATAAAGCTGGTTTAGAAAAAGTAGTTGGTTTATTATTGGATGAAAAAGTAGGAGTAATCTCTTCTACCGATGAAATTAAAGTTGTAGGACATCGAGTAGTACATGGAGGAAGTACATTTACAAAAACTACTTTAGTGACGGAGGAAGTAAAAAAGAAAATTGAATCATTATTTTCGTTAGCACCTCTTCATAATCCAGCAAACTTAGAAGGGATAACAGTATCTGAATCTATTTTTAAAAATGCACAACAAGTAGCAGTTTTTGATACAGCATTTCATCAAACGATACCTGTTGAAGCATACAAATACGCGATACCTAATAAATTTTTAGACGAACATAGAATTCGTTTGTACGGTTTTCATGGAACAAGCCATAAATATGTGTCTGAAAAAGCGAATAAATATCTTCAAAAGAAGAATTCTAAAATTATCACGATTCATTTAGGTAATGGATGTAGTATTACTGCTGTACAAAACGGGCAAAGTATTGACCATAGTTTAGGATTCGGTCCTGTTACAGGTTTAATTATGGGGACTCGTTCTGGAGATATTGATCATTCATTGATTTTCTATTTAATCAATAACTTAGGATATGACGCTGGTTATGTAAATAATATGTTACAAAAAGAAAGCGGAATGTTAGGTTTAACAGGTTTTAGCGATTTACGTGATATTGAAGCTGCTGCAGCTGGTGGAGATAAAAACTGTCAGTTAGCGTTGGATATGAATGCTTATAGAATAAAAAAATACATAGGTTCATATGTAGCTGCGATGAATGGTTTAGATGCGATTGTATTTACAGCGGGAATCGGAGAAAATTCTGACACGATTAGAAAATTGGTTTGTACCGATATGGAATATTTAGGAATTGAATTGGATGTTGATAAAAATGCTGTTCGAGCAAAACAATTAACAGAAGTTCATAAGGAAACTTCTAAAGTAAAAGTTTTGGTAATTCCAACAAACGAAGAGTTAGAAATCGCAAAACAATCGTACGAATTATTATAGTATGAATTACAACTATGCTTATTTAGTTCGGTTTCAATATTTAGGTTTTCGCCTTCACGGTTGGCAAAAACAACCAAACTTAAAAACAGTTCATTTTTTTGTGGATAAAACCTTGAAGTTTGTCTGCAAAGGAATTCGATGTAAGTCCGTAGGAGTTGGTAGAACCGATGCAAAAGTTTCATCTACCGATTATTATTTTCAGTTGTTTATTGATGAAAAATTAGAGGAGTCTTTTTTTATTGAAGATTTTAATCGCAATTCACCTTCTGATATCCGCGTGCAAGCGGTGGAGCAACTTCACGACGAAGAGTTCAATATTATTCAACATCCAAAAGTTAAAGAGTATCGTTATTACTTTTCTTTTGGAGAAAAAAATCATCCTTATTGTGCGCCTTTTTTAACAGGATATTTGGATAAGTTGGATGTTGAATTGATGAAACAAGGCGCACAATTATTTGAAGGATTCCATAATTTTAAACATTATTGTACCAAGCCTTCACCAGAAACTAGGGTAGAACGTACCATTGATACTTGTATAATTGAAGAAAATACTGAATTGTCAGCTTCTTTTTTTCCTGAGAAAAGTTTCGTTTTAATTATTAGAGGAAGCGGATTTTTACGCAATCAAATTCGTTTAATCATGGGAGCATTAGCAGAATTAGGAAAAGGAAATTATGATTTAGAGTTTATCAAAAAAAGTTTAAGTCCTGAAAATAGTAATATCAATTTTATGAAAACGATTGCACCCGCATCTGGATTGCATTTACATAAAGTTGAGTTCAAAAAATAAAGCTTGTCAATCGACAAGCTTTATTTTTACTATTCTTTTATTTAAAATTAATCTCTAATTAAACTTCTTGAGATTACGATTTTTTGAATTTCTGAAGTACCTTCATAAATCTGTGTAATTTTAGCATCACGCATTAAACGCTCTACATGGTATTCTTTAACGAAACCATTACCTCCATGAATTTGAACAGCTTCAACAGTTTGTTCCATAGCTACTTTACTAGCGTATAATTTTGCCATAGCTCCTTCACGATCGTAGTTTTCACCAGCGTCTTTTTTGCATGCAGCAGCCATAACTAAATGACGAGCAGCAGCAATTTCAGTATACATATCAGCTAATTTAAAAGCAATCGCTTGGTGGTTGCAAATTTCAGTACCGAAAGCTTTACGTTCTTTAGAGTATTTTAAAGCTAATTCATAAGCACCTGAAGCAATTCCTAAAGCTTGAGCAGCGATACCAATACGACCACCAGACAAGGTTTTCATCGCAAATTTAAATCCGAATCCGTCTTCACCGATACGATTCTCTTTAGGAACTTTTACATCATTAAATTGTAAAGTATGCGTATCAGAACCACGAATTCCCAATTTATCTTCTTTTGGTCCAACATCAAAACCTTCCATTCCTTTTTCAACAATAAAAGCGTTGATTCCTCTATGTCCTTTCGCTCTATCAGTTTGTGCAATTACTAAATATACACCAGCACGTCCACCGTTTGTAATCCAGTTTTTAGTACCGTTTAATAAATAATGATCACCCATATCAATAGCGGTTGTAGCCTGTGATGTAGCGTCAGATCCTGCTTCAGGTTCACTTAAACAAAATGCTCCGATTTCTTCACCAGTAGCTAATTTTGTTAAGTATTTTTGTTTTTGTTCTTCCGTTCCATAAGCCTCTAAACCATAACAAACTAATGAATTGTTTACAGAAACCATTACAGAAGCAGAAGCATCAATTTTAGATAACTCTTCCATAATTAATACGTAAGAAATCGCGTCCATTCCGCTTCCTCCGTATTTAGGATCTACCATTACTCCCATAAAACCTAATTCACCCATTTTACGAACTAATTCGTCAGGGAATTGTTGTTTTTCATCTCTTTCTATAACTCCAGGTAATAATTCGGTTTGAGCAAAATCACGCGCAGCATCACGAATCATTAAATGCTCTTCAGTTAGGTTAAAATCCATTCTCTTTTATGTTTTGTTAAAATATTCGTAAAAATTGAGCTCAAAGATACTTTTTTAATAGCAATTTTTCAATAGAGTTGTTATTTTTACTTCATGCAAAAAAAAGATATGTACTGCATCGGATTGATGTCAGGGACTTCATTAGATGGAATTGATTTGGTATATCTAAAAATCAATCCATCTTCTTATACAAATTTTGAAATTTTAGAAGCAGAAACTGCACCCTATTCTAACGAATGGAAAACCAAATTGCAAACGGCTATTTCTTTTAAAAAGGAAGAATTGATAAGATTAGATGTTGCTTATGGGAATTTGTTAGGAGATGTGTTAAATAACTTTATTGATAAATATGCTATAGAAGACATTGATTTCATCGCTTCTCATGGACATACAATTTTGCATCAACCAGAAAACGGAATTACGCTTCAAATTGGTGATGGACAAACAATAGCGAATAAAACAAAACAAAAGATTGTTTGTGATTTTAGAAAACAAGATGTGCAATTAGGAGGTCAAGGAGCTCCTTTAGTACCTATTGGTGATAAATTGTTATTTGCTGATTATGATTATTGCTTGAATTTAGGAGGCTTTGCTAATGTTTCTTTTGAAAAGAAAAACGAAAGAATTGCTTTTGATATTTGTCCTGTAAATATTGTTCTAAATTATTATTGTAAACAAATGAATTTAGAGTATGATAATGAGGGAGAAATAGCATCAACAGGTAAAATAAACCAAAACTTGCTAGATAAATTAAATGAGTTGGGATTCTATCAAAAGAATCCACCAAAGTCGCTTGGGTTGGAATGGGTACAGCAACATGTTTTTCCGTTAATTGCTGATTTAGAAAGTGATATTCCTTCAATATTAAGAACTTTTGTAGAGCATTCTGCAATGCAAATTGGTAAGGTAATTCAAGGAAGCTCATCGGTTTTAGTAACAGGAGGTGGCGCGTTTAATACTTTTTTGATGCAGCGAATTGAATATCATGCTCAAGGGAAAATTGAGCTTCCTAATCAGCGCTTAATTAATTATAAAGAAGCATTGATTTTTGCTTTTCTTGGACTCTTGAAGATTGAAAATCAGGTAAATTGCTTAAAATCAGTAACAGGAGCGAGCAAAGACCATTCTTCAGGTAAGATTTTTTATCCTTTTTAAATGATTTAAAGTATTTGAGTACTAATTTTTTTATGGTAAATTTGTTCGGAAACAACTACATAACAAAATCTACACAAAAATGAATCAACTTTAGCTTCCCTAGCGGGAAAAATGACAAAGATTTTTTAAAAAATGAAAAGGAAATAAATTAAAGTTGAAAATCATCTATTACAAAACTAAACAATGAAAGAATTACTTAAGAAATACGAAGAAAAACAACCAGAAATAGTGTTTAACTGGAAAGACTCTGAAACTGAAGCAGAAGGTTGGACAGTTATAAATTCATTAAGAGGAGGAGCTGCAGGAGGTGGAACTCGTATGCGTAAAGGATTAGATAAATACGAAGTAATGTCGCTTGCAAAAACAATGGAAGTGAAGTTTACGGTTTCTGGTCCTGCAATTGGAGGAGCAAAATCAGGAATAAATTTTGATCCGCACGATCCAAGAAAAAAAGGAGTTTTAGAGCGTTGGTATAAAGCAGTGGCTCCATTATTAAAAAATTACTACGGAACAGGAGGAGATTTAAATGTTGATGAAATTCATGAAGTAATCCCGATTACAGAAGATAGTGGTGTTTGGCATCCGCAAGAAGGAGTTTTTAACGGTCACTTTAAGCCAACGGAAGCAGATAAAATCAACCGTATAGGTCAGTTACGCCATGGAGTTATTAAAGTGTTAGAAGACGAAAGTCTATCTCCTAGTGTAGCTAGAAAATATACCGTAGCAGATATGATTACTGGTTATGGTGTTGCTGAAGCTGTACGTCATTATTATGATATTTATGGAGGAACTGTTGTAGGTAAAAGAGCAGTTGTTCAAGGTTTTGGTAACGTTGGTTCCGCTGCAGCTTATTATTTAGCTCAAATGGGAGCTAAAGTTGTTGGTATTATCGATCGTGTTGGTGGAGTAATTAAAGAAGAAGGGTTTTCTTTCGAAGAAATTCAACAACTATTCTTACATAAAGACGGTAATACGTTAGTTTCAGAACATATGGTTCCGTTTGAAGAAATGAACGAGCGTGTTTGGAACTTGCCTTGCGAAATTTTTGCACCATGTGCAGCTTCACGATTAGTTACCCAAGAACAAATCAATAGTATGATAAGTACTGGTTTAGAAGTTATTTCATGTGGAGCAAATGTTCCGTTTGCAGATAAAGAAATTTTCTTCGGACCAATTATGGAAGATACAGATAAGAAAGTAAGTTTAATTCCGGATTTCATTTCTAACTGCGGTATGGCAAGAGTATTTGCCTATTTTATGGAGCGTAGAGTAGAAATGACTGATCAGGCTATTTTTGAAGATACTTCAAATACAATAAAAAAAGCATTACAAAGAACGCATGCTAAGAGTGCGGCTAAAACTCAAATAAGCGAAACAGCTTTTGAAATCGCTTTAAAAGAGTTGGTATAAAATTAAAATTTTAAAATTATGTTCAAATATTTTTTAGGAAACAGTCCTAGGTGGTTTAAAATGACCATGATTGGTTTTTTAATCTTTAATGTGTTTTCGTTTTTTGTTTTAGGAAAAACAATTACAGCATGGCTTTTTATTGGTGAATTCATTTTTACCTTGGCAATGGCGTTAAAGTGTTATCCGTTACAATCTGGTGGTTTATTGGCTATCGAAGCATTAGCATTAGGACTTACAACTCCTAAAAATGCCTATCATGAAGTAGATCAGAACTTAGAAGTAATTTTACTTTTAGTATTTATGGTTGCCGGAATTTATTTTATGAAGCCTTTATTAATGTATATTTTTAGTAAAGTGTTTACGAAGATAAAATCTAAGCTAATACTGTCTTTATTATTCGTGTTTTTAGCGGCTATTTTATCAGCGTTTTTAGATGCGTTAACGGTAACTGCAGTATTAATTAGTGTTGCAGTCGGGTTTTACGGAGTGTATCATAAAATTCATTCGAGTGCTGGAGATTACGATCATGATGGAATTCTAGATAGAAAAGAACTGAGTGGTGAAACCTTAGAGCAATTTCGTAGTTTTTTACGTAGTTTAATTATGCACGGGGTAGTAGGTACTGCTTTAGGAGGGGTGTGTACACTGGTAGGTGAACCTCAAAATTTATTAATTGGAGAGCGTTTAGGATGGGACTTTATAGAGTTCTTTAAACAAATGGCTCCAATAACTTTACCTGTTTTATTTGCTGGTATGGCAACCACTGCAGTTTTGGAAATGACAGGTTGGTTCGGATTTGGAGCAAAGTTACCTAACATAGCAAGAGATATTATTGAAGGATATACAAAAGAAGAGGATGAAAAAAGAACTGATAAACAAAAATATGGGTTAATAGTTCAAGGTGTTTCAGCAGTTTTATTAATTATAGGTTTAGCGTTACATTTAGCGCCGGTAGGATTTATTGGTTTGGCTTTAATAATCGTTCAAACTGCTTTTATGGGTATTATTGATGAACATCAATTAGGACATGCTTTTGAAGAAGCTTTGCCATTTACAGGTTTGTTGGTAGTATTTTTTGTTATTGTAGCAATGATTCACGATCAGCATTTATTCAGTCCTATTATTGCTTGGGCATTAGAGCAAGATCCAGCATCTCAACCAGGGCTTTTTTATATAGCTAACGGAGCGTTATCAGCAATTAGTGATAATGTATTTGTTGCTACTGTATATATTGGTGAAGTACAAGAAGCGTATAAAAGTGGGGCAATATCAAGAGAACATTTTGAAAATTTAGCAATCGCTATTAATACAGGAACAAATTTACCTAGCGTAGCTACACCAAACGGACAAGCAGCTTTCTTATTCTTATTAACATCGTCATTAGCACCGTTAATCAACTTATCATATGGTAAAATGGTGAAAATGGCATTACCTTATACTATCGTTTTAGGTGGTTTAGGATATTTAATGGTGAAGATTGTATTAGGATAGTAAATTAATAAATTACAATTTTGAAATCCTGAATTTTTTAAAGTTCAGGATTTTTTTAAACAATTAAAAAAGAAGTCATTCGTTAATAATAAGACATATAAAAATTACTTTAATGTTAGCATATTTTCAAGAACAAACCGAGTTACTAGAAGAAGCTCCACAAGAAAAAACATTATCAATCTATAATTTAATTATGGATGGTGGAGTTGGAGGTCAAATTATCATTGCGCTATTATTTGTGTTATTGGCTGTAGCACTTTACATTTATTTTGAACGTTTTTTTGCTATTAAAGCTGCGTCAAAAGTAGATGTAAATTTTATGGATCAAATTAGAGACCATGTAACCAACGGAAGAATTGATAGTGCTAAATCACTTTGTGATATTACCCAAAGTCCAACTTCACGATTAATAGGAAAAGGAATTTCTAGAATAGGAAAACCTTTAGAAGATATTAATACAGCGATTGAGAATGCAGGAAAATTAGAAGTATATCAGTTAGAAAGAAATGTTTCTGTATTAGCAACAATAGCAGGAGCAGCACCAATGATAGGTTTCTTAGGTACTGTAATTGGAATGATTGTTGCGATACATGAAATAGCAAACTCTGGTGGGCAGATTGATATTAAAATGTTATCTGACGGATTGTATACAGCAATGACAACTACTGTAGCAGGATTAATTGTAGGTATTATAGCTTACATTGCTTATAACCACTTGGTAGTTCGTACTGATAAAGTGGTATATCAGATGGAAGCAAAATCGGTAGAGTTTTTAGATTTATTAAACGAGCCCCTATAATGAATTTAAGAGGAAGAAATAAAGTCAATCCAAATTTCAATATGTCATCAATGACTGATATTGTTTTTTTGTTATTGATATTTTTTATGCTAACATCTACATTAGTTACGGTAAGTGCTATTGATGTTTTGTTGCCAAAAGCAGGAGGTAAAACCGAAAATCAAACTTCGGTAGCGGTAACTATTACAAATGATGCTTCTTTTTATATCGATAAAAGGAAAGTAAGTAATGCAGATTTAGAAAAAGAATTATTAACTAAAGTAGGAGCTGATAAAAAGAAAACAGTAGTAATTCGAGGAGATCAAAATGTACCGTATAAAAATGTAATGAGAGTAATCGATATTGCTAACAAGAACAAGTTAAAAATGATTTTAGCGGTAAAAGGCAAATAAAATGACAGTTTTAGATACGCAACATAAACGTAAATCAGCTGTAATCACAGCAATTATTCTGATACTTTTATTAGTAGGAATATTCAATTATGGAATGAAGTATCTAGATCCGCCTATAGAATATGGTTTGGCGATTAATTTTGGAAATTCTGAAGTTGGAAGTGGCGAGCCAGTAGAAAAAACAAAAGCACAAGCAACTCCTCAACAAGAAGAAGAGATAGTTGAAGAGCAAGTAGAGGATGCCCCTAAAGAAACGATAAAGGAAGAAATTATTACGGATGATACTTCGGAAGAAGTTCCAGTAGTTGAAAAAAAAGTAGAAAAGAAAGAAGCAGTAAAAGAAACCCCGAAAGAGGTAAAACCAAAAGAGAAACCAAAGCCTAAACCTTCAAAAGAAACAACGGATGCGTTAAACAGTTTGTTAAACGGAACATCAAAAGATGGGACAAACTCAGGAGAAGGAGACGATCAACAATCAGGTGTAAAAGGAAATGAAAATGGAGACCCAAATTCTGATAAATACTACGGAAATTCAGGAAGTGGTTCCGGAGGTAATTATAATTTAGCAGGAAGAAAAGCGTTGTCTAAACCTATCGAAAAACCCGATTGTCAAGAAGAAGGAACTGTTGTAGTAAGTATAGAAGTAGACCAAAACGGAAAGGTAACTAAAGCAACTCCTGGAGCTAGAGGGACTACAAACTCAGCCTTTTGTTTGTATGATGCAGCAAAAAAAGCAGCGTTAAAGACAAAATGGAACGCAGATGGAAATGCTCCTTCAAAACAAAGAGGAACGATTATCTACAAGTTCTCTCTCTCAAAATAACATATCTTTGCAAAATAGTGACAACCTAATGTTGTTAATATTGGTTGTGTTTATAATACTAGCTATCTTTAAAAACTCAATAAAAATTAGTACATGAAATTAACTGTCATAGGAACAGGATATGTAGGGTTGGTATCAGGAACATGTTTTTCAGAAATGGGGAACAAAGTTACTTGTGTTGATATCGATCAAGAGAAAATAAATAAACTGCATCAAGGAATTATTCCAATCTACGAACCAGGGTTAGAAAAAATGGTGCTAAAAAATGTAGAAAAGAAGAATTTGTTTTTTACTACAAAACTAGAAGAAGCTATTCAAGAAGCAGAGATCGTTTTTATTGCGGTTGGTACTCCTATGGGAGAAGATGGTTCAGCTGATTTACAATACGTGTTAGCAGTTGCTAAAGAAATAGGTCAGAAGATGAACCATAGGTTGATTATTGTTGACAAATCAACAGTGCCAGTAGGAACAGCTGATAAAGTTAAAGCTACGATTCAAACGGAATTAGATAAAAGAAAAGAAGCGATTGAATTTGATGTAGTTTCGAATCCTGAATTTTTAAAAGAAGGAGACGCTATCAACGATTTTATGAAACCTGATAGAGTAGTAATTGGAGCAGAATCTGACTATGCTTTTGAAAAAATGCGTCAGTTATACACGCCATTTACCATGTCACATGAACGATTTATAGCTATGGATGTTCGCTCAGCGGAAATGACAAAGTATGCAGCAAATGCAATGTTAGCAACAAAAATTTCATTCATGAATGAAATGGCGAATATTTGCGAGCGAGTAGGAGCAGATGTTAATAATGTCCGTGCAGGAATCGGTTCTGATTCAAGGATTGGTTATAGTTTTATATATCCAGGTGCAGGTTACGGAGGTTCATGTTTTCCGAAAGATGTAAAGGCGTTGAAGAAAATTGCAGAGGAAAATGGATATGAAGCGCAATTGATAAAGTCTGTTGAAGATGTAAATGACCGTCAAAAGTTTGTGATAGCACAAAAAATTATCAAAAGATTTGGAGAAGATTTATCAGGAAAAATTTTTGGTTTGTGGGGATTAGCATTCAAACCAGGGACTGATGATATGCGTGAAGCTCCAGCTATTTATGTTATTAAGGAATTGATAAAAAGAGGAGCAAAGGTGCAAGCGTACGATCCTAAAGCGATGGAGGAAGCGCAACATTTCTATCTAAAAGGAGTTGAAAATGTAGCTTATAAAAATGCTAAGTATGAAGTTTTAAATGATGCCGATGCTTTAATATTGTTAACGGAATGGAAAGAATTCCGTTCTCCAGATTTCTCAGAAGTAGAAAAGCAATTAAAAACTCCTATTATTTTTGATGGAAGAAATCAATATAATAGCTACAATTTGGAAGAAAAAGGTTTTGAATATTATCAAATAGGAAAGAACTAATGAAGATTTTAGTTACAGGAGCTGCAGGTTTTATAGGTTTTCATTTAAGTGAAAAACTATTAGTTGAAGGACATACAATTGTAGGAATAGATAATATCAACGATTATTACGATGTCAACTTAAAATATGCTCGATTAAAAGAGCTTGGGGTAGACAGGGAAAAGGCTGAATTCTTTTATCAAGAAACAAGGAGCAAGAAGAATGAAAACTTCAAGTTTATTAGACTAAACTTAGAAGATAAAAAAGAATTATTTCAACTATTTACTACTGAAAATTTTGATATTGTTTGCAATCTAGCAGCGCAAGCAGGAGTTCGTTACAGTATTGAAAATCCAGATGTTTATATTCAAAGTAACATTGTTGGTTTTCTAAATATTTTAGAATGTTGCCGACATCATGAGATTAAGCATCTTGTATATGCAAGTAGTTCGAGTGTTTATGGAGCTAATAAGAAAGTGCCTTTTTCAGAAGAAGATATAGTAGATAATCCTGTGAGTTTATATGCAGCTACAAAGAAGAGTAACGAATTAATGGCGCATACGTATAGTCACCTGTATAAAATTCCAACAACAGGGCTGCGATTTTTCACCGTTTACGGACCGTGGGGGAGACCAGATATGGCGCCAATATTGTTCGCTGATGCGATATCAAAAAACCGTTCAATAAAAGTATTTAATCATGGAAATATGGAGCGTGATTTTACTTTTATTGATGATATAGTAGAAGGTGTAAAAAGAGTAATTGAGAAGTCTGTTGAAGATAGAGAATTATACAAAATATATAATATTGGTAATAACGATTCAGTTAAGTTGTTAGATTTTATCACTCAAATGGAACTTAGTTTAGGTAAAAAAGCTACTAAAGAAATGTTGCCGATGCAAAAAGGAGATGTAAAAAAAACCTGGGCAGATGTAGATGAATTAATCAATGATTATAGTTATAAACCTGAAGTAAAAGTTGAAGAAGGAGTTCGTCGTTTTGTAGAGTGGTATAAAGAATACTCAAGCTAAGTTTATCCATTTTTATGAATTATCAAGAAGTTTTAAATTGGATGTTTGCTCAGCTTCCAATGTACCAGCGTCAAGGACAAACAGCATTTAAAAAAGATTTAACTAATATAGTTGCTTTTTGTAAAGAGCTTGATAATCCTCAGCAGAAAATTAAAACCATTCATGTAGGTGGAACAAATGGAAAAGGTTCTACCAGTCATATGCTCGCTTCTATTTTACAGGAAGCGGGTTATAAAGTAGGACTGTATACTTCTCCACATTTAAAAAACTTCACGGAACGTATCCGAATCAACGGAGAAGAAATTTCAAAAGATTCAGTAGTTGAATTTATTGTGAGCAATAAAACTTTTTTAGAGAAACAAGGATTGTCTTTTTTTGAAATGACGGTTGGTATGGCATTTCAAGAATTTGCAAATCAAAAAGTAGATATAGCTATTATTGAAGTTGGTTTAGGAGGAAGATTAGACTCTACGAATATTATCACACCGGAAGTTTCAGTAATTACAAATATAGGTTTAGATCATACAAAATTTTTAGGAGAAACCTTGCCTGAAATTGCGTTTGAGAAGGCAGGAATAATAAAAAGTAATGTTCCAGTAGTTATTGGGGAACGCCAGAAAGAAACTCAAAATGTTTTTATCGCTAAAGCGGAAGAATGCAAAGCTTCAATTGTTTTTGCTTCAGATAATGAAGAAAAATATTCAACCGATTTATTAGGAGGTTATCAAAAACATAATGTAACAACAGCGGTAAGAGCTATTCAGCAGTTAAAAGAGTTTAAGATTTCTGAAGAAAATATTAAAAACGGATTATTAAATGTCGTACAAAACACCAATTTAAAAGGACGTTGGCAAGTTTTACAAGAATTTCCAAAAATAATCTGTGATACAGCACATAATAAAGAAGGGTTAACCTATACACTTGAACAGTTAAAAAAAGAAGATTATAAAAAACTTCATATTGTATTAGGGGTAGTTTCTGATAAAAAGTTAGACGAAGTTTTTCCTTTGTTTCCCAAAAAAGCAACTTATTATTTCTGCAAACCAAATATTCCTCGTGGATTACTAGCTGAAGAACTACTGCAACAAGCAAGCGTGTATAATTTAGAAGGAAAGGTTTTTGATTCTGTGTATCAGGCTTTTGAAAAAGCTAAAAGAGATGCTTTAGTTGAAGATGTGATTTATGTTGGGGGGAGTACGTTTGTAGTGGCAGAAATTTTATAGAAAAAAAGTAAAAAAGTTATTGTAGATATCTAAAAGAGTTATATATTTGCACCCGCAATTAACAATTAAGGGCGCGTAGCTCAGTTGGTTCAGAGCACTTGGTTTACACCCAAGGGGTCAGGGGTTCGAATCCCTTCGCGCCCACAACTCTTAAAAGTTAAATTGCAATCGGGCGCGTAGCTCAGTTGGTTCAGAGCACTTGGTTTACACCCAAGGGGTCAGGGGTTCGAATCCCTTCGCGCCCACAAAAAAAGTCTCATCATTTTTTGATGAGACTTTTTTACTTTATAACCTTTTGTTAATAATGATTTTTGTAATTTCGCGCATTATTGTATCGAATAAAAATGAGAGAAGAAAAAATTGCAGTCATAGGTTTAGGTTATGTGGGGCTTCCACTTGCTCATTTGTTTGCAAATAAATATTCTGTTGTTGGTTTTGATGTAAATAGTGACAGGATTAAGGAGTTGAATAAAGGTGTTGATTCTACCTTAGAGGTAGATGATGCTTCTTTGAAAGAGGTGTTAAAAAAACAACCTTCAGGACTAAAAGGATTGTATTGTACAAATTCTATGGATGATATAAAAGACTGTTGCTTTTATATTATTACAGTTCCAACACCTGTTGATAAAAACAATAGACCAATTCTTTCTCCGTTAATTAAAGCGAGTGAAACAGTTGGTGCTGTTTTAAAGAAAGGAGATGTAGTTATTTATGAGTCTACAGTGTATCCAGGAGTGACAGAAGATGAATGTGTGCCTGTTTTGGAGCGAGTTTCTGGATTGAGATTTAATAGCGATTTTTATGCTGGATATTCACCAGAAAGAATAAATCCAGGAGATAAAAAACATACAATAGATAAAATCATAAAGGTAACATCTGGTTCAACTCCAGAAATAGGAGTTAAGGTGGATAATTTATATAAGTCTGTGATTACAGCAGGAACTCATTTGGCACCGACGATAAAAGTAGCTGAGGCTTCGAAAGTTATAGAAAACTCCCAAAGAGATATAAATATAGCCTTTGTAAATGAGTTAGCGAAGATTTTCGGATTGATGGGGATTAATACAAATGATGTTTTAGAGGCAGCTAGTACCAAATGGAATTTTTTACCATTTAAACCCGGATTGGTCGGAGGACATTGTATAGGGGTAGATCCTTATTATTTAGCTCAAAAAGCACAAGAGTTTGGATATCATCCTGGTATAATTTTAGCTGGAAGGAGAATGAATGATAGTATGGGAGAATATGTTGCTTCTCAAGTAGTAAAATTGATGATTGAGAATGACATAAAGATAAAAAATGCTGATGTTCTAATTTTAGGAATTACATTTAAAGAGAATTGCCCTGATGTTAGAAATACTAAGGTAGTTGATGTGGTAAAATCATTAAAAGAGTACAGTATTAATATAGATATTCATGACCCTTGGGCAAATGAACAGGAAGTAGAAAAGGAGTACGGATTAACTTCTAAAAAAGAAATACCAAATAAAGTATATGATGCAATTGTGTTAACTGTTGCTCACGGTGAGTTTTTAGAATTGAATTTGAAAACTTTAAAGAAAAAAGATACTGTTGTTTATGATGTTAAAGGTATCTTACCAAGAGAAATGATTAATAAAAGTTTATAATTGAAGAATTTTGCACTCATAGGAGCGGCTGGATATATTGCTCCACGTCATTTAAAAGCAATTAAGGATACGAATAATATCTTGATAGCTGCATTGGATAAGAATGACAGTGTAGGGATACTAGATAGTTATTTTCCTAAAGCAGACTTCTTTGTAGAGTTCGAACGTTTCGATCGTCATATTGAAAAACTAAAAAGACAGAAAAATATTCAGTTAGATTATGTGAGTATTTGTACACCAAATTATTTGCATGATTCTCATATTCGTATGGCATTACGTAGAGGAGCCGATGCAATTTGTGAAAAACCTTTGGTGTTAAATCCATGGAATGTAGATGCCTTAGAGGCAATTGAAAAAGAAACAGGCAATAAAATAAATACGATATTGCAGTTACGATTACATCCGAGTATCATTGCTTTAAAGAATAAAATTGAAAAAGAAAACAAGAAAGAAAAATACGAAGTAGATTTAACCTATATCACTTCTAGAGGCAGTTGGTACGACATTTCTTGGAAAGGAGATGAAAGTAAGTCTGGGGGAATAGCAACGAATATAGGAGTGCATTTTTTTGACATGCTTTCTTGGGTTTTTGGAGATGTTCAAGAAAATATAGTTCACCTAAGAGAAAAACACAAAGCATCAGGGTATTTAGAGTTTGAAAAAGCCCGTGTTCGTTGGTTTTTGTCAATAGATGAAACTTCGTTGCCAAAAGAAGTTCAAGTAAAAGGGCAGCGTACTTATCGTTCTATTACAGTAAACGGTGAAGAAATTGAGTTTAGCTCAGGTTTTACCGATTTACATACAACTAGTTATCAAGAAATCTTAAAAGGAAATGGCTTTGGTTTACATGAAGCAAGACAATCTATTGAAATTGTACATGATATTAGAAACAAAGATGTGTTTGTTTCTGATAATCACCATGCTTTTTTAAAGCTTTAACACTAGTTTTTAAAATAGTTAGAAATGAGCCAGTTAAAAAAAGGAGCTGCACTATCTTATATCACTATTATATTAACAAATATTGTAGGTTTAGTTTTAACTCCGTTTATAATTAAGAAATTAGGGGATGCCGAGTATGGTTTGTATACTTTAATAGGTGCTTTTGTAGGTTATATTAGTGTTTTAGATTTTGGATTAAATAACACTATTGTAAGGTTCGTGGCTAAGTATAGAGCAGAAAAAGATAAGCAAGGAGAAGAAAGCTTTTTGGGGACAACAATGTTTATTTATGGAATAATATCTTTAGTTATTCTTTTTTGCGGTGTACTTCTATATTATAATTTAGACAGTATTTTTTCATCTTCATTAACCAGTACCGAATTAGAAAAAGCTAAGGTAATGTTTGTTATTTTGATTTTTAATTTAGCAATAACATTACCCGGAGGAGCTTTTGCGGCTATATGCTCTGGTTATGAACATTTTGTTTTTCCAAGAGCTGTTAATATAGGAAGGTATATCTTTAGGTCATTAATGGTTGTAGGATTATTGATGTATGGAGGAGATGCAGTAGGGTTAGTTATTTTAGATACTATTATGAATATATTGGTAATAGTTTTAAATAGTATTTATGTTTTTAAAAAACTGAATGTAGATTTTAAGTTTAATATTAAAGATTTATTTTTAGTTAGAGAGATATTCTCATATTCTATATGGATTTTTGTTTTTGCAGTTGTAGGACAATTTCAATGGAAAGCAAGTCAAATAGTTTTAGGTAGTTTAACAAACACAACAATGGTAGCTATATATGCAATAGGGGTAATGCTAGGTACATATTATGGAGCTTTTTCTACTGCAATATCTGGTGTGTTTTTACCAAGAGCAACTAAAATGATTGTAAAGAATGCTTCTGGATATGAATTAACAATGATGATGGTTAAAATAGGTAGAATATCTTTAGTAGTATTACTGTTAATTTTAGGAGGGTTTGTTTTGTTTGGGGAACAGTTTATTGATTTATGGGTTGGGGAAAATTATAAAGAGTCTTGGTTTATAGCTTTGGTAATTATGATAGTCTACACAGTGCCTTTGGTACAGGCATTTGGTAATTTAATTCTAGAGGCTAAGAGTAAGTTTAGGTTTAAAGCGATTGTTTATATTAGTTTTATAGTTGTAGGTTTGGTATTAGGTAGCTTTTTAGTTCCAAGTTATGGATTAAAAGGAATGGTTATAGGTGCTTCTACTGGATGGTTATTAAGTGTTATTATAATGAATGTTTATTATCAAAGAGAAATTAAACTGTCAATTTTATTGTTTTTTAGAGAGTTATTGAGGTCAATATTGCCAACATATTTAATAATAATGCTAATAGGCTTTTTTATAAATAAAATACCAGGAAATGATTGGTTTAATTTATTAATTAAAATTTTTCTTTATTCCCTAGTTTTTATTGTGTTAATTGTCAGATTTGGACTTAATAAAAATGAACATGAGATGTTTAAGGGTTTTATTCAAGTAAAAAAAAATAAAAATGTTTACAATCAATAAAATAAATTTTAAAAATCAAGGAAGGACAATTTCTTACGATTATGATATAGATTATTCTATATTAAAATATTTTAATAATAAGGAATCTTTTTATGTTACATATCAGGAGGATGTAAGTAGTCTTCCAGAAAGTATAAATATAATACCTTTACTAGCAAATATTATACCTATAGCTTGGTTTGTTGGATTTGATGTTTATGTTGATGAATTGGATGAAACTTTTTACAAGTCATTGCAGAATTTAAAAGAAGAATTTTTAATTCACTTTCCTCAAATTAAATTAAAATCAAATTTGTATGTGAATTCTTTGGTTAAAAATATGATTCCTGGTAATAATAAAGGGCTTTTGTTTAGTGGAGGGTTAGATTCATTTGAGTCATTAACTAGGAATATTGATTTTAATCCGTATTTAATTTCTGTGCTTGGTGCCGATATTGAAATAAATGATAAAAGGAGATGGAGTGATTTTAAAAAGTTTAATAACGAAGAAAAGATTATTAATACGAAAAGGTTATTATATGTAGAATCAAACCTTAGAACTTTTTATACTTACAAAGTTGATTTATTAGTTGGTGTTAGCTGGTGGGGGAAAATTCAACATGGAATGGCTTTGATAACTTTGATTGCTCCTTTAAGTGTATTGTATGGAATTAAAACAGTTTTAATAGCGTCTTCAAATACAGGCGAAGTCTCTTTTGGTTGGGGTTCTACTTTTGAAACGGATGAAAAAGTAAAATGGGCAGATCAGCAAACAGTTCATGATGGATTTCATTTAAGGAGAACTGAAAAGATTCAAAAAATTGTTGATTTTGCAAACAGAAAAAAAAATTATATAAACTTGAGGGTTTGTTATTCTGAGTGGCGGGAAGGCTATAACTGTAGTAAATGTACTAAATGCCAAAGAACAATACTTGGAATAATTTTATGTGGTGAAAACCCTAATAATTATGGGTTTGATGTTCCAGGTAATTTTTATGATTTAATTTTTGAAAATTTTCAACATAATACCAAAATGACGATTGGTGTTTCATATGAATGGCGTTGTTTACAGGAAAAAGCGACCCAAGTTTGTTCGCCTTTCATAATTGAAAACGAGCATTTAGAGAAGATAAAAATTAAAACTTTCTCAAACTTAGAGATTCAAGATGATATTAATAAAGAAAATGAAAATACTCAAAAATTAGATCAAATAAAATTTATTTTGATTAATAAATTTAAATTTGTTTTTAAATATTATCTTCAAATGAGAAAAAAACTAAACTCAAAATAAAATGATAATGAAATACGGTTTGTTAAAATATGAAGAAAATAAAAAATTTTTTAACGTTGGAGATAATATTCAAAGTTTAGCTGCAAAACAATTTTTACCAAAGGTTGATGAATATGTGAGTAGAGAAAAAATGGCGGATTATAGAGGGAGTAAAATAAAAATGATTTTGAATGGATGGTTTACACATAATGTGCATAATTGGATACCTTCTGAAAAGATAGACCCCCTTTTTGTTTCCTTTCATATAAATAATACAGCAGCTCCTTACATGTTAGATGAAAAAGGAGTAGAGTATCTTAAAAAACATGAACCTATTGGATGTAGAGATCAATTTACAGCAGAAACACTTCAGGAAAAAGGAATTGAAGCCTATTTTACAGGATGTTTAACGTTAACCCTAGATACATATAAAGTAGATGATAGTCAAAGGACAGATGAGGTTTATATCGTTGACCCTTTATATGGTTATACTACTTACAAAAAGGTAACATATAGCTTTAGAAGCTTTGTAAGAAGTATTCTTAACGGTAATATATTTCACTTAGGGAAAAAAAATAAACATTTGAATAAAATTATTGATAAATCTTTATTAGAAAAAGCAATTTATATCAATCAAGAGCCAGAGGCTAATAAATATACTACAGAAGAAAAGTTTGAGATGGGAGAGGATCTATTAAAGAAATATGCTAAAGCAAAATTGGTTATAACTTCAAGAATTCATTGTGCTTTACCATGTTTAGCTTTAGGAACACCTGTAATATTTATTAACGGCTTTGATAGTTTTGTTGATTCTTGTAGGTTTGAAGGGATATTAGATTTATTTAATAGAGTTGATATAAGTAGTAAAACAGGAGAGTTTACTACGAATTTTATATTAGAAGGAAAAATAAACGAAAATACTGTAATAAAAAATCTGACAAAACATCATTCAATAGCAAGATCTTTAAAAGAAAAATGTAGAAAATTTATCAATGCATAATTAGTAAATTATTTAATTTAAGAATGTCATCAATTACATTAAGACAGTCCAATCACCTTAAAGCAATTGCCATTTTGATGATGCTGTTCCTTCATTTATTTAATAGAGATTATAAAGGGGTGTTTCAACCCTTTTTATTTATTGGTAATCATCCTTTGTCATACTATATCTCTTTATTTTGTGATTCATGTGTGCCAATTTTTGCTTTTGTTAGTGGTTATGGATTGTTTTTTAAATATAAGAAGTCTTCTGGAGTATATTTTAAAGATAACTTAAAACGGATTTTTAAGTTGTATTTAAATTTTTGGATAATACTTTTTATTTTTGCCCTAATTTTAGGTTTAGTTTTAAATAAGGAAGGTTATCCAGGTTCATTAAGTAAGTTTTTGTTAAATTTTACAGCAGTAGATACTAGTTATAATGGAGCATGGTGGTTTTTAACTACATATATATTATTCGTTATTACTTCATCTTTTTGGTTTAGATTAATTAAATCACATGGTTCAATATTGTTTATAGTGTTTTTGTTAGGACTTTATTTTATAGGAGTCTATTTTAAAATTTATAAAACACAAATTTTTGAATATCCTTTATTAAAGTTACTACACAAGCAAGGAGCTTTGTATTTATTTACACTTTTCCAGTTTTTATTAGGAGCACTTACCTTAAAGTTTAAATTGATAACTAAATTTCGTAATTTTATCGATAAGGTACCAAATGCTAATATATTTTTAATTTTAGGGATGTTATTATTAATCATAGTTCATGGTTTAATTCCTAATGTTATTATTGCTCCGTTTATAGCTTTAACTTTTATTTTTCTATTTAGTCAGTTTTCATTTGGGGTTAATTCTGTTTTTATGAAAGCTCTTGAATTTATTGCCCCACATACGACGAATATTTGGTTAGTTCATACATTTTTTTATTTAGTTTATTTTCAAGAACTAATTTACTGTCCCAAGTATACTGTCTTAATATATCTTTGGTTACTTTCGTGGTGTGTTTTTAGTTCTTTTTTAATTAATTATTTAAATAAGTTAGTACTGAGGTTACTTGGATTCAAAAAATAGAAATTAATAATTATTATTTAGCAATGAAAAAAAAGATACTAGTTTGTTTTGGTACTAGACCCGAAGCAATAAAAATGAGTTCATTGGTTCATGAATTGAAAAGTGAACCGTTGTATGATGTTCAAGTGTGTGTTACTGCTCAACATAGGGAAATGTTAGATCAAGTAGTTGATTTTTTTGAAGTAACTCCAGATTATGATTTAGATATCATGAAAGCTAATCAAACATTGAATGAATTAAGTGGGCGCATTTTTTTAAAAATGGATGCGATAATATCAGATTTTAATCCAGATTTGGTGCTAGTACATGGAGATACAACGACTTCAAGTATTTGTGGTTGGACAGCTTTTAATAAAGGAATTAAAGTAGGACATGTTGAGGCAGGGTTAAGAACGCACAATAAATTCTCTCCTTTTCCAGAAGAATTAAATAGACAAATTACAGGTAGAATAGCAGATTTTCATTTTGCACCAACAACGATATCTAAACAAAACCTTTTAGAAGAAAAGATACAAGAAAATAATGTAACTATTACTGGAAATACAGTAATAGATTCTCTTTTATGGACAGTAGATAAGATCGATGGGGGATATTCTAATTCGGTAATTTCAAGTTTAGAAGAGAAAATAGATTTTACAAAAAAAGTAGTTTTAGTAACTGGCCATAGAAGAGAAAACTTTGGAGACGGTTTTTTAAACATTTGTAAAGCTATGGTAACTATAGCAGAACGTGAAGATGTAGAGATTGTTTTTCCTGCGCACTTAAATCCTAATGTGCAAAGGCCAGTAAATGAGTTGTTATCAAACTATAAAAATATTCATTTAATTGCTCCTTTAGATTATCCTGTGTTTGTTTGGATGATGAAAAAATCTCACATGATTATTACAGATTCAGGAGGGGTACAAGAAGAAGCACCTTCTTTAGGAAAACCTGTCTTGGTAATGAGAGATACAACAGAAAGACCGGAAGCAGTAAAAGCGGGAACTGTTAAGCTTGTTGGAGCAAACTACGATAGGATAACAGAAAGTGCTTTTGAATTGCTAAACGACGAAAACTTATATAATACAATGTCGAAAGCCCATAACCCTTATGGAGATGGAAAGGCAAACAAAAGGATTTTAGAATTTTTAAAAGAAAATTTATAAAATGATACCTAAGATAATTCATTATTGTTGGTTTGGAGGAAACCCTCTTCCGCCGTTAGCTGTTAAATGTATAGCGTCATGGAAGAAATATCTTCCAGAATATGAAATAATTGAATGGAATGAAAGCAATTTTGATTTAGAACAATATTTATTTGCTAAAGAAGCATTAGAAAACAGAAAGTTTGCCTTTGTTTCAGATGTATGCCGATTACATGCATTAAAAGAAATAGGAGGAGTTTATATGGATACTGATGTTGAGGTCTTAAGAGGTTTAGATCCGTTTTTAGAAAAGAAGGCTTTTTCTGGTTTTGAAAATGATGATTTTGTACCTACAGGTATCATGGCAAGTGAAAAAGATGGAGTATGGGTTACTGAAATGTTAGCATATTATGATGGAAGATCTTTTGTAAAAGAAGATGGAGAATTAGATACAACTTCAAATACTAAAATAATAACTGATTTAATGATTGAAAAAGGATTTGTTATGAATAATTCTTTTCAAGAAGTTGAAGATTATATAGCATTTTATCCTAATGATTTCTTTTGTCCTAAAAGTTATAAAACAGGTAATATAGAGCTAACTGAAAATTCATACTGTATTCATCATTTTGCTAAATCTTGGATATCCCCAACGGGAAGATGGAGAAACATTATTAAAATGAAAGTAATGAATGTTTTTGGGGCACATCGTGTGCAAAAAGTTATAGACCTCATAAAGAAGTAGAAGGTGAGAGTAGTTTATTTAATGGATCAAATGTATTTGCATGGTGGAGCAGAAAAAATTGTTTCATTAAAAATTAATTCATTGATTGAAGATTTTGGATATGATGTTTTTTTGATTACTAATGGTCAAAGGAATAAAAAGAATGTGTATACCTTATCGCCAAAAGTAAATCAATTAGATCTTAATATAAATTACATTCAAGGAATAAGTTTCTTCCATCCTGTAAACTTATTAAAAACAATACAGCATTTTTTTAAGTTAAAAAGTACATTTAAAAAAATTGATCCAGATATAATAATATCAGTAAGCCAAACACCAGATCAGTTTTTTTTACCCTTTATTAGAAAGAAAACACCTAAAATAAAAGAATTTCATTCCTCGGGAGTGAGTCTAAACTTAGGTTTCTTAAAACGAAAGTTGTTTAACTTATATAAAAAATACACAACGTTAGTTTTATTAAATAAAGACGAACAACAGTATTACCCTTTTCCAAATACATTTATCATACCTAATTTTATTGATAAAAGAGAGGAAGAGTTATTTACGGATTATTCTAATAGAGATAAGGTTATTATTGCGGCAGGAAGAATTGCACCTGTAAAACAATTTGATCATTTGATAGAAGCTTGGAAATTAATTTTCAAAAAATTTTCTGAATGGGAAATTCATATTTACGGAGAAGGAGACGATGAATTAAAAAATCAATTACAAACTATTCAGTCGAATTACGAAATTAAAAACTTGTATTTCAAAGGAGCTGTTTCAGATTTGGATCAAAGAATGAAAAAAGCTTCTTTATATGTAATGACCTCTTTAACTGAATGTTTTCCGATGGTATTGTTGGAAGCAATGTCAAATGGAATCCCTATAATAAGTTATGATTGCCGAAATGGACCAAGAAATATTATGAGTAATCAAAAAGAGGGTATATTGGTCAAAGAAAATAATATAGAGGTGTTTTCAAAGAAACTAGAAGAAGTACTTTTACAAGTAGAAAATAGAGAAAAGTTCAGTAAAAACTCATTAGAAACAAGTAAGAATTTTTTGAAAGATAAAGTTATAATTGAGTGGGTTAACTTATTCAAAATATTAACCAAAGCTTAATCATGACACATGTTTAATGTAATTTTTTATATGTCAATAATACCATTACCATATTATACTTCAATATATTATACTTTTTTACTATTTATAATAACGGGAAGCTACCTAAAAGTTAGAAGACAGAGATTACATTTTGATGGTAGAAGTAACGCGCTTATTTTATTAGTAATAATTGTTCTGTATATGGGGTTAAGACCTATAAGTGGACGTTATTTTGGCGATATGGACACTTATAATAGGTATTTTGAATATTATAGTCGAGGAGGAGGGATTATAGGTGCGAAAGATATTCTGTGGCATTTATTTATGAAGATGTGTAGTAATATTTTAAATGCAAAATCTTTTTTTTTATTATGTAGTGTTTTATATGTAACACCATTATATATAGCTTGTAAAAAATGGTTTGGTAAAGAGTTATATATTCCTTTTTTGATGTTTATCGCTTCGTTTTCTTTTTGGGGTTATGGAACAAATGGAATTAGAAATGGAATCGCTACTTCTTTAGTAGTCTTAGCATTTTCATATGGGCACAAGGAAAAAATCAAATCATTATTACTTTTAGTGATAACTTTTTTTATACACTCAAGTATAATTATACCATCTATCGCATACTTAATTACTTTTTTTTATAAAAAACCGAAATATTATGTAAGAGGATGGTTGTTATGTATCCCTTTATCATTACTGTTAGGAGGTTTTTGGGAAAACTTCTTTGCTTCATTTGGGTTTGATGATAGAACAGGTTATTTAACGGAAGGAAATGTTAATGACGTTAGTTTTGCATATACAGGTTTTAGATGGGATTTTTTATTATATAGTGCAACTGCAATTTATGCGGGATACTTTTTTAGTATAAAGAAGAAATTTAAAGATAATACTTATTTAAGATTATTTAGTATCTATGCTACATCTAATGCCTTTTGGGTTTTGGTTATTAGAGCAAATTTTTCTAATAGGTTTGCTTATTTATCGTGGTTTATGATGGCAATTGTTATATTTTATCCTTTTTTGAAACAGCAATTTTTTAAAAATCAACCTAAAGTTTTAGGAACTGTAATATTATTATATTTTGGTTTTACATACATAATGTATATTTTAACATCATAATGGAAAAGAAAACACTAACAGTATTTACACCAACATTTAACAGAGCGTACTGTTTACATCAACTATATAAAAGTTTATGTAGGCAGACTTCAAGTGATTTTTTATGGTTAATAATAGATGATGGGTCTACTGATAATACAAAAGAAATAGTAAGTTCTTGGATAAATGAAGATAGAGTCAATGTAGTATATATATATCAAGAAAATCAAGGAATGCATGGAGCTCACAATACTGCATATAATAATATAATAACGGAACTAAATGTTTGCATTGATTCAGACGATTTTATGCCAGATAATGCTGTGGAAATAATCATAGAGAAATGGAAAACTGTAAAGAATGATTTTAGCTTAGCAGGAATTATAGGGTATGACGTGTATAAAAATTTAAAAACAGTAGGAACAGACTTACCCCAAAAGGTCAGTAAAACTACCCTTAGTGACTTGTATTATAAGTATGGAGTTAAAGGGGATAAAAAACTAGTGTTAAAAACAAGTATAGTGAAGAAATTTCCTGCTTATCCTTTATTCCAAGAAGAAAAATTCGTACCTCTCCATACTTTATATTTAATGATAGATCAAGAATATGAGTTAGCGTGCTTAAATGAGCCATTATGTGTTGTTGAATATATGCCAGATGGTTCATCTCTGAATATTTTTAAACAATATAAACGACACCCTAGAGGGTTTAGATATTCTAGGATTATTGAATTGAAGTATTTAAAGAATGTTAAAACGAGAGTAATTAAAACTTTGCATTTAATTTCTTCAACTTTGTTTATTGGAGATTATAAGTTTTTTAAAGGTAATCCAGCCAAATTTTTAACCCTTATTTGCTTGCCTTTAGGAATACTTTTCCATTTATATATAAAACACAAAATAAAGAATAGCCAATGATTTACGATGATTTATATAGATATACAGGTAAGAAAACCTTTGTTTTGTTATTACGTTATGTTTTATTTACTCCAGGTTTTCGTTACGTTTTTTTTCTTAGAAAATGTCAACAATCGAAAAATAGTATTGTAAAAATATTTTGGTTAATCTGTTTAAGACTATGCATGCATAGAACTGGAATTCAAATTCCATATCAAACCAGAATAGATAATGGGTTCAGAATCGCACACTTTGGAAATATAGTGATTAATCCTTCAGCTAGCATCGGAAAAAATTTTAATATAGCAAATGGAGTAACGATAGGTAATGCTTCAGGGAAGAAAAGTGGGGTGCCAGTAATAGGAAACAATGTTTATGTATCCGCCAATGCAGTAATAATTGGGAGGGTAAAAATAGGAGATAATGTATTGGTTGCGCCTAATGCTTTTGTCAACATAGATATTCCTGATGGAGCAATTGCATTAGGGAATCCTTGCCAAATAATACCTAAACATAAAGCTAGTGAAAAGTATATAGTTTATAAAATATAAATATGAAGGTTATACAAATCATTAATTCATTAAATACTGGAGGAGCCGAAAAGTTGTTGTTAGATACTATTCCGTTATATAGAAAAGAAGGAATAGAGATGGATGTTTTGGTGTTTTGGAATAACAATCACCAATTCATAAATGCATTAAAGGCTTTAAATTGTTGTAGAGTTATAGTTCTAAAAGAGTCTGATAATTATAAAGATATTTATAATCCATTAAACATACTAAAACTAAGAAAATTTTTAAAGAACTATGATATAGCACACGTACATTTGTTTCCCGCTCAATATTATACAGTTATTGCAAATCTATTGATTGGAGGAAAATGTAAATTGATTTTTACAGAACACAACACAACCAATAGGAGAATTCAAAAAAGTTATTTTAAAGTTATTGAAACATTTGTTTATGCGCGTTATAAAAAAATTGTATGTATTTCAGAAGAAATACATAATATATATAAACAATATATTCCAAAGCATTTAAGGAAATTTAATGTTATTAATAATGGAGTGAATTTGAATGCAATTCTAAATGCTAAACCATTTCAAAATAAAATGGATATTAACTCAAACATAAAGAACACTAATTCAATAATTCTTCAAGTATCAGCTTTTAGGGCTCAAAAGGATCAAAAAACTTTGATTAGGGCTCTAGGATTATTACCAAAAAAATTTATATTACTTTTAGTAGGAGAAGGAGAAACTAGAAAGGAATGTGAATTACTAGTTTCGGAGTTGTTACTTGCTGATAGAGTTTTTTTCTTAGGACAGCGAATGGATATTCCTCAGTTATTAAGAACAGCAGATATTGTGGTTTTATCTTCCAAATATGAAGGAATGTCATTATCGAGTATTGAAGGGATGGCTTCAGGTAAGCCTTTCATAGCATCTGATGTCCCTGGATTATCTGATATAGTAAGAGGAGCAGGTGTTCTTTTTGAAGAAGGTAACTCTCAAGAATTAGCTCAAAATATAAGTAGATTAATAGAAGATAGTTCCCTGTATAAGGAAATAGTGCGTTCTTGTCAGGAACGTGCAGAGCTATTTAATATTGATAGAATGATTAGTAATCATATAACTCTTTATAAAGAAGTGTATGAAACATAAGCTTATTTGTATTTCTACTGTAGCAATTTCTTTAAATTATTTACTAAAAGGGCAGTTGTCTTTTTTAAATGAACGTTTTGAAGTTGTGGCAGTTTCTGGTGCAGATGAGCATTTGCAAGAAGTAGAAAAAAGAGAAGAGGTTCGTGTTGTTTCTGTTCCAATGAAGCGTAACATTAGTCCGTTTCAAGACTTACGTTCTTTATGGAAACTGTATTGTTTGTTTTTAAAGGAGAGGCCAGTAATGGTGCATTCCATAACGCCTAAAGCAGGATTATTAACAATGTTAGCAGGAAAAATGGCAGGTGTTCCTATTCGTATACATACATTTACAGGATTAATTTTTCCTAGTAGGAGAGGTTCTTTTCAAAAACTATTAATTTTGATGGATAAACTATTATGTTGGAGTGCCACGAATGTTTATCCAGAGGGTCAAGGTGTAAAAGAAGATTTAGAAGATTATAAGATAACTACTAAGAAACTAAAAGTTTTAGCAAATGGAAATGTGAATGGAATTGATATAGATTATTTCTATTCAAAAACTGTTTCTCAAGAAGATAAAAATCAGTTAAAGAAGGAATTGCAAATATCTGATGATGATTTTGTATTTGTTTTTGTAGGTCGTTTGGTAGCAGATAAAGGAATTAATGAGTTAGTTAATGCTTTCACTAAACTATCTAAAGAAAAGAAAAATATAAAACTATTATTAGTAGGACCATTTGAAAGTGATTTAGACCCTCTTGAAAATGAAACATTAAATAAAATTGATAATAATAAAAACATTATTAGTGTAGGGTTTCAAAAAGATGTACGTTCGTATTTTGCGATTGCAAATGTATTAACTTTTCCTAGTTATCGGGAAGGATTTCCAAATGTAGTTATGCAAGCAGGAGCAATGGATTTACCAAGTATTGTGTCTAATATTAATGGTTGTAATGAAATTATTGAAGAAGGAAAAAATGGAGTAATTATTCCAGTCAAAGATAGTGAAGCAATTTATGCTGCAATGAAAAGACTGATTGAAGATGAAGATTTTTATAAAGAATTAAAAACCAATGCTAGAGAGATGATAATAGCACGTTACGAACAAAAAATAGTATGGAATGCTTTGTTAGAAGAATACAATACATTACTTAAAGAAAAAGGGTATGCTGTATAAAAACTATATCAAACGTTTTTTAGATATTATAATAGCATCTTTAGGAATTATAATTTTATTGCCAATCTTCATAACTATTGTTATAGGATTGTTTTTTGCAAATCAAGGTAAACCATTTTTCTTTCAAGCTAGACCTGGTAAGAATGAGAGGGTTTTTAAGATTATAAAGTTTAAAACTATGAATGATAAAGAAGATGTTCAAGGAAATTTATTGTCAGATGCAGATCGATTGACAACTATCGGTAAGTTTGTAAGAAAAACTTCTTTAGATGAAATTCCTCAGTTGTTCAATGTGCTAAAAGGAGATATGAGTTTAATAGGACCACGACCTTTATTACCTGAATATTTACCACTGTACAATGTGGAGCAAAAGAAAAGACATAATGTAAAACCTGGTATTACTGGTTGGGCGCAAGTAAATGGACGAAATGCAATTAGTTGGAAACAAAAATTAGACCATGATATTTGGTATGTTGAAAGCTTAAGTTTTTTTTTAGACATAAAAATAGTCTTTTTAACTTTTTTAAAAGTGTTTAAATCGGAAGGAATTAGTTCAAATAACCATGTAACAATGGAAAAGTTTAAAGGGAATAATTAAATGTTTTATGATATTGTCAATTATAATACCAGTATATAATGTTAGTGATTTTTTAGAAGAATGCATTGAAAGTATCATTACTCAAGATGTTGATAGTGAGGTTTATGAGATAGTTTTGGTTAATGATGGTTCTACTGATAACTCTGAGGAAGTTTGTAGAAAACTTAGTGATAAATGTTATAACATTAAATTCATTACTCAAAAAAATCAAGGACAAAGTTCTGCTAGAAATAAAGGAGTCAGTTTAGCAAAAGGGAAATACATCTATTTTATTGATTCTGATGATTTTCTTTTAAAAAAATCTTTTTCTTTAATTTTTAATCGAATTATTAAGGGCGATTTAGATTTTATTGGATTTGAGTATGAAAGGGCGAAAACAAGGTTTAAAGGCTTAAAAGATGATTTAAAGCTTAATCTTAAATGTAAAGGAAGCGGGTTAAACATATTAAAAGAATATAATTATAATAATGGTCCGTGTTGGTATATAATAAAAAAAGAGCTGTTAAATAATCTAAAATTTGAAGAGAATAGATTATGCGAAGACGGTCTGTTTACTACAGAGCTATTATTGAAAGTTCAAAAAGGAGAAATATATAGTAATAAAATTTATGGTTATTATGTAAATCCAAACTCAACCGTTAATAATAGTAATGATAAAAGGTTGAGAAAAATGAATGAAGATATGTTTTTTGCGGCAACAAAATTCAGTCAGTTTATAAACAAGCTGAATACAGAGGATAAATTAAATAAAGGGGTGTTTTTTAGATTAAAAGACAGGCAAGAATCATACACCTTTTTTGCAATAGTAAGGTTTTTAAAGAGCCGTAGAAGATACAAAGAAGTTAAGCCGTTCTTGAAAGAACTTAAAAACTTAGATTATCCAGCTTATCCTATAAAAGTATTTGATGGTTATAAAATAAAAAAAAATCAATTATTAATAGAGTTGTTTAACTCTAAAACATGTCTTTATTTCATGATAAAGATTAATAGAATACTAAAATTCATAAAATAATTATGAGTAATATACTTATAACTTCTGCTGGTCAAAGAGTTTCATTGGTTAAAGCCTTTCAGAAAGAAATAAGAAAATTAAGTATAAATAATAAAGTTTATACCGTAGATTTAAATCCGATTTTGGCACCAGCTTGTCATATATCTGATGGATATAGGCATATTAAGCGAGTTACAGATGAAAGATATGTAGAAGAGTTACTTAGTATTTGTAATGAGCTAAAGGTGAAGGTGGTTATACCTACTATTGATACAGAATTATTAATTTTAGCAGAAAATAAAGAATTATTTTTAAAAGAAGGAATAAATCTCGTTGTTTCAGAACTTAATTTTATAAAAATCTGTAGAGATAAAAGGGTTATGAATAGTTTTTTTGAGAAAAAGAACATTGATATCCCACAGAGAGTGGATAAAATGGATCCTTTATTTCCTCTATTTATTAAGCCTTATGACGGATCATTAAGTAAAGATACTTTTCTTATTCAAAAGAAGTCAGAATTAACAGATTATCATTACGAGAACCCTAAACTTATGTTTATGGAGTATATTGACCATTCGAAGCATGATGAGTATACGGTAGATACATATTATGATAAAAATGGATATTTAAAATGTATAGTTCCAAGAAAAAGAATTTTTGTAAGAGCAGGAGAGGTTAATAAAGGAGTTACTTGTAAAAATGAAATAATTGAGTGTATAGAAAAAAGACTTTTTCATATAGAAGGTGCAATTGGTTGCTTAACTATGCAGTTTTTTTTAAACCCAGAAACAAAACGTATTATAGGTATAGAAATAAATCCTAGATTTGGAGGAGGGTATCCATTAAGTTATTTAGCTGGAGCTAATTACCCAAAATATATTATTGATGAGTATGTTTTAAATAAAAGGATAGAATATTTTGACAATTGGGAAAATAATTTATTAATGCTTCGTTATGATGATGAGGTGCTAGTTCGTAATTATGAAGAGTAAGTATGTAGTCTTTGATCTAGATGACACATTGATGTATGAAATTGATTTTTTAAAATCAGCATATAAAGAAATAGCTAAATATGTCGATTCTGAAAATAGGGAGGAGCTAGGAAATAAAATGTTTGATTGGTATACCCATGGTTATAATGTGTTTAATTTAATAGAAAAGGAATATTCTAATTTTTCTGTAAACCAATTATTAACAATATATAGGAACCATTTTCCAGATTTAAACCTAAAAGAAGAAGTTAAGGAAGTTTTTGAATATTGTAAGCTTAAAGGATATAAACTAGGATTGGTTACTGATGGTCGTTCAATAACTCAGAGGAATAAACTTAAAGCTTTGGAAATAGACAATGTTTTCGATAAATTAATCATTTCTGAGGAGTTTGGAACTACAAAACCAAATGAACGAAATTTTAAGGTCTTCATAGAAGACCAAATAGAGGAATACTATTATATTGCTGATAATCCCAAAAAAGATTTTATTGCACCAAATAGACTAGGATGGAAAACTATTTGTTTATTAGATAAAGGGAAAAATATTCACACACAAAATTTTAACGTAAAGGATGAATTTTTACCAAAAATAAAAATAAAATCAATTATAGAACTAAAACCTTATTTATAGTATTATTGGGTTCAAGACAATACTTTTTATATAATTATGTTAGAAAAAATATGGTTATCCTCACCACACATGGGAGGTGGCGAACAAAAATATGTACAAGAAGCGTTTGATACCAATTGGGTAGCGCCTTTAGGACCTAATGTAAATGGTTTTGAAAAAGATTTAGAGGAGTATGTAGGAGAAAACTCAAAAGTAGCTTGTTTAGCTTCTGGTACTTCTGCCTTACACTTAGCACTGATTTTAGCGGGAGTAAGGAATGGAGATGAGGTGTTGTGTCAAAGCATGACCTTTTCTGCATCAGCAAATCCAATAGTATACCAAGGGGCAACACCTGTTTTTATAGATAGTGAACAAGATACATGGAATATGTGTCCAAGCGCTTTAGAAGAAGCTATTGAAGATAGTATTGCTAAGGGGAAAAAGCCAAAAGCAATCATTGTAGTGCATTTATACGGAATGCCTGCTAAAATGGATGAGATTTTAGCAATTTCAAAAAAGTATGACATTATCTTAATTGAAGATGCAGCTGAGGCCTTAGGATCAACCTATAAAGGACAAAAATGTGGTGCGTTTGGTGATTTTGGAATTTTATCATTCAATGGAAATAAGATTATTACAACTTCTGGTGGAGGTGCTTTGGTGTGTAATAATGAAGAGGATAAACAAAGAGCTATCTTTTTAGCTACTCAAGCACGTGATAACGTTCCTCATTACCAACATTCGCATATTGGATATAACTATCGTATGAGCAATATTGTAGCAGGTATAGGTCGTGGTCAAATGGAAGTACTTGATAAGCATATTGGTTTTAGAAGAGCTAACAACCAATTTTATCAAGAGTTATTTGAAAATGTAGAAGGAATAACAGTGTTAACAGAGTCAACATCAGAGTATTTCTCTAACCATTGGTTAAGTGCTGTAATCATAGATGAAAATAAAACAGGTTTTTCAAGAGAAGATCTACGTTTAGCTTTAGAAAACGAGAATATAGAGTCTCGTCCGTTATGGAAACCTATGCATTTACAACCTGTGTTTAAAGATTGTAAATATTATGGGGAAAATGTTTCAGAAAAATTATTTGAAAATGGGTTATGTTTACCATCGGGTTCTAATTTAAGTCATGATGATAGATCGCGAATAAAAGAGGTAATTTCGAAAATGATTAAGTAATGAAAAAAATACTAGTAACAGGAGGATTAGGTTTTATTGGTTCTCATGTAGTTGTTGAGTTACAAAATTCAGGCTTTGAAGTAGTAATTGTAGATAATTTATCAAACTCTAAAATTGATGTTTTAAGCCAAATTTCAGAGATCACTGGAATTAAACCAGAATTCTATCAGATAGATTTACGAAATAAAAAAGCAGTACATGATTTTTTTAATGAGAATATAGTTGATGGTGTTATACACTTTGCAGCTTTTAAAGCAGTGGGAGAAAGTGTTGAACAACCGCTGGATTATTACGAGAATAATATCAATGCCTTAGTGTATCTGCTACAAGAAATGAAAAATAGAAATATTGATCATTTTATCTTTAGTTCTTCGTGTACGGTATACGGACAAGCAGATGAATTACCTATAACCGAGAATGCTCTGACTAAACCAGCTGAGTCTCCTTATGGGAATACAAAGCAAATAGGAGAAGAGATTATAAAAGACAGTTGTAAGGCATATGATATGAATGCAATTGCCCTACGTTATTTCAATCCAATTGGAGCGCATAGATCAATTAAAATTGGAGAATTACCATTAGGAGTTCCTCAAAACTTAATTCCATTTATCACACAAACAGCGGCTGGTATTCGAGAAGAATTATCAGTTTTTGGTGATAATTATCCTACTCCAGATGGTACAGCTATTCGAGATTATATCCATGTAGTTGATTTAGCAAAAGCGCATGTAAAAGCTTTAGAGCGTTTGTTGAATAAAGAGAATGAAGAAAATTTTGAGTTTTTTAATGTAGGAACAGGTAAAGGAAGCTCTGTAATGGAAATTATACAAACCTTTGAAAAGGTTACAGAAAAACCATTAAACTACAAAATAGTTGATAGAAGAGAAGGTGATATTACTTCAGCCTATGCAGACACCACTAAAGTTAATGAAGTTTTAGGTTGGGAATCAAATGAAACACTAGAGGAAGCATTGCTCTCTGCATGGAAATGGCAACAAAAACAGAAATAATTTAGAATTCAGAGCTCAGGTTATTCTGAGCTTTATTTTTTCTATAAATTAGCATTGTAATAAACAGAATAAATGAAAGGAATTATACTAGCAGGAGGTTCAGGAACGCGGTTGTATCCAATAACAAAAGGAGTGTCCAAACAACTACTTCCTGTATATGATAAACCTATGATTTATTATCCGTTGTCGGTGTTGATGTTAGCAAGCATTAGAGATATTTTGATAATTTCTACTCCAAATGATCTACCCAGTTTTCAAAAATTATTAGGAGACGGAAGTGATTTAGGAATTCAGTTAAGTTATGCTGAACAACCTTCTCCTGACGGACTCGCACAAGCCTTTATTATTGGTAAAGAGTTTATAGCGAATGACGATGTATGTTTGATTTTAGGAGATAATATTTTCTACGGTCATGGATTACCTGAAATGCTACAGTCTGCAATTCATAATGTTAAAAATGAAAATAAAGCTACTATTTTTGGCTACAATGTTAAAGACCCAGAGCGTTATGGTGTCGTTGATTTTGATTCAAAAGGTAATGCGATTTCTATCATAGAAAAACCTGAATTTCCTAAATCCAATTTTGCAGTTGTCGGACTGTATTTTTATCCGAATAATGTTATTCAAGTGGCTAAAAATGTAGAACCTTCAAAAAGAGGAGAGTTAGAAATCACTTCAGTAAATCAACATTACTTAGAAAAAGAACAACTTAAAGTTGAATTGATGGGACGCGGTTTTGCATGGTTAGACACTGGTACACATGATTCTTTGCTAGAAGCAAGTCAGTTTATAGAAACCATTGAAAAGCGTCAGGGGTTAAAAGTTGCTTGTATAGAAGAAATAGCTCTGTATATGGGGTATATCAATAAAGAACAAGTAAGAAAATTGGCAGAGCCTTTGCAAAAAAACAGTTACGGACAATACTTGTTAAACTTAGTAAAAGAGTAATGATGATTTTTACGAAAACAGAACTTGCTGAAGTTGTACTAATAGAACCAAAAGTTTTTGGAGATCAAAGAGGATATTTTTTTGAATCATTCAATCAAAAAGAGTTTGAAGAACATATCGAGCTAAAAAATTTTGTACAAGATAATGAGTCAAAATCCACTTTTGGAGCTTTAAGAGGTTTGCACTTCCAAAAACCTCCGTTCGCACAAGCTAAATTAGTGCGTTGTATTCAAGGAAAAATATTGGATGTAGTGGTTGATGTTCGTAAAAACTCACTTACTTATGGTAAGTATATCACTGTAGAATTATCCGGAGAAAATAAAAAGCAATTGTTTATTCCAAGAGGTTTTGCACATGGGTTTGTAACCTTGTCAGATGAAGCTGTTTTTGCTTATAAAGTGGATAATTGGTACGCTCCTGAATACGATTCTGGAATTATTTGGAATGATCCTACTTTAAATATCGATTGGAAAATTGATAAAGAAAAAGTAATTATTTCTTCTAAAGATCAACAGCTTTCAAAGTTTAAAGATTTAGAAACTCCATTTATTTATTAGTAACTTTGAAAAGTTAATACAGTAAACTTTTATGAAGTATATTTTAATTACTGGTGGTGCGGGTTTTATAGGCTCTCATGTTGTTCGATTGTTTGTGAAATCGTACCCTAATTATCATATTTTAAATTTAGACGCATTAACATACGCGGGAAATTTAGAAAACTTAAAAGACCTAGAAAATCAACCAAATTATACTTTTATTAAAGGGGATATTTGTGATGAAGCATTGGTAACCAACTTATTTTCTAACTATTCTATAGAAGGTGTGATTCATTTGGCAGCCGAATCTCATGTAGATCGCTCAATTTTAGATCCTCATTCATTTGTTAAAACAAATGTTATAGGAACATTAAATTTATTGGAGATAGCAAAAAATAGTTGGAAAGATAATTTTGAAGGAAAACTGTTTTATCATATTTCTACCGATGAGGTCTACGGAAGTTTAAGCGATGAAAGTTTTTTTACTGAAGAAACATCTTACAATCCAAAATCTCCTTATTCAGCCTCGAAAGCATCTTCAGACCATTTTGTAAGAGCGTATCATAACACTTATGGTTTGCCAATTGTAATTTCTAATTGTTCAAATAATTATGGTTCGCATCAATTTCCAGAGAAATTAATTCCGTTGTTTATTAATAATATTAAGAACAATAAAGAATTACCTGTATATGGTGAAGGAAATAACGTTAGAGATTGGTTGTATGTTGAAGATCACGCCAAAGCAATTGATGTGATTTTTCATAAAGGAAAACTGGGAGAAACCTACAATATTGGAGGTTTTAACGAATGGAAGAATATAGATTTAATTAAGGTGTTGATAAAAACAGTAGATGCGTTTTTAGGAAGAGAAGAAGGGGCTTCTGATAAACTGATAACGTATGTAAAAGATAGAGCAGGACATGATTATCGTTATGCTATAGATGCTTCTAAACTAAAAAATGAATTGGGTTGGGAACCTTCTTTACAGTTTGAAGAAGGAATGAAAAAAACGGTTCAATGGTATTTAGAAAATGAAGAATGGGTAGCTAATGTAACTAGTGGAGAGTATCAAAAATACTATGAGCAGATGTATGAGTAAACAAAGACCGAAACTATTTAAGTTTCGGTCTTTTGTTTTTATTGAGTAGAGTTTATCGTAATCTCGATAAGCTTAAATCTCTATTGTATTTTACTATAAATAATCCTTCATTGCTAGTGCTACCGAACATTTTTTTACGGTAATCAAATTTGTTTTCAACTCGTAGAGAAACACCTTTTTTAAAGGTACTGCTTAGGTCATCACCAGAAGCTAAACGCATTAAAACATCGTAAGTAATATCAAATCCTTTAATAGCGTAATCAGAAGGAATAGTATTGTTTCTGTCTAAATACTTTTTATTGAAAGCTTTAGTTTCTGAAGCGTCTTCATCGGTAAAAGTGTTAGAAACATAGGTGAAGTCGATATCAGCAAGTTTGTTGTTGTCAATTCTACTATAAGCTTCTTCTGTTTTATCAATAGCAAAAACTTGAACTTTAACATCATCAGGTAAACCAATCATACTATTTAAAGCGTCTGCTACCACTACGTTATTATCAGAAGCAAAGATTACCCAATTGTGTCTTTTTGTAGACATTTTACTGGTAAAACGTTCTCTTTTTATATAGCCTTTTTCAGGTTTTAAAACGTGAATTGTACTAATACTATCATGTTTTTTTAATTCAGAAATAATAGCACTTATTTGATTTTTTGTGTTGGCTTCATCATCGCCAACAACAAATATCTCTTGATCTTTATAACTATCTTTTAAATAAGTAGCCAAATACTCTGTGTATTTACTTTTTTCAGGAGAAGTTTTTACTAGTTTAGAAGATGAAAACTTGTCTTGTTTACTAGAGTAATGAGGGAAAATTACAGGAGCATCTACACCTCTTGCTACATCTTCAGCTTTATCTGAATAAAACGGACCAATTACAACATCTGTATAATCTAATTGATTACTGTTTAAAATATCAGATATGTTGTTTCCTCTGTTTCCAGTATCAAAAATAGAAGCATTTATATATATACCTTGTTGTTTTAGTGAATCAATAGCGATTTCTGCTCCCAAATAAAAGTCAGTAACCATATTTGCTAATTGATTTCCTTCAAAAATTTCTTTACTAGATTTTTCTGTGTACTCGTCTGCTTTAAAAGGTAATAAAATAGCTAAGTTTATAGAGGTTCCTTGACTAATACTATCTTTATAAAAAGTATAGTTTTCACTTTCGTTTACTTGCTCGATAGGTTTTATTTTAAGTAGTTGACCTATGGATAAATTATTGTCAACTATACCAGGATATTCTGGATTTAAACGAATTAAGTCGTCTTTACTCACATTGTAAAATCGAGTTAAACTGTATACAGTTTCCTTGCTTTTTACAGTATGAGTTAAAAAGTTTTTTAAAATATCTTCTTTGTCAACAATAATTGTTTTTTTAATTTCTTTAACCTTTAAGATTTGACCAATACTCAAATTATTACTCTGAATATTTGTATATTCAGGGTTGTATCTTATTAAATCATCTTTGGTAATTCCGTATTGTTTAGTAATTCTATATACTGTTTCACCTTTTTGAACTTCGTGCGTTTCGTATTCAACTATAGTTTGTTGAAAAACGGTATCTTCTGTTTGATTTTCGTTTTCAGAAGAAGTTTCATCATCTTTAGTTTCAGATGTAACTGTATCGTTTTCGGTAGAAGAAGTTGTAGATGAAGAAGTACCTTTCTTAAGTTTAGGATTTGGAATTACAATTACAGTATTCGCATCAGGACGACGTCCAACATCAGGATTTAAACGTAATAAATCTTTTGTACTCATGTCTAAACGATCTGCAATGTCACGCATTGTTTCTCCTTCTTGAACTTTGTACGATACATAACGTTTTTGCTGACCGCAAGAAACAGTAAAAGTTAAAATACAAACTAATAATAAAAACTGTAATTTCTTCATCTACTCTTTTTTATATTTTTGAGATTATTCCCATTCAATTGTTGCAGGTGGTTTCGAACTAATGTCGTACACAACTCTATTTACACCTTTAACATTGTTTATTATTTTATTTGATGTTTTTTGTAAAAACTCATACGGTAAATTTACCCAATCTGCAGTCATACCATCGGTGCTTTCTACTGCACGTAAAGCTACCACTTTTTCGTAGGTTCTTTCATCACCCATAACTCCAACAGAGTTTACAGGTAATAAAATAGCTCCAGCTTGCCATACTTTGTCGTACAATCCGCTTTCTTTTAATCCGTTGATAAATATGGCATCTACTTCTTGCAAAATACGAACTTTTTCGGCAGTAATATCACCTAAAATTCGAATTGCTAAACCAGGACCTGGAAAAGGATGGCGACCTAACAATTCTTTGTCAATTCCCATGGAAGCACCTACGCGACGTACTTCATCTTTAAAAATCATACGTAAAGGCTCTACCACTTTTAATTTCATAAAATCAGGTAAACCACCAACGTTATGATGACTTTTAATCGTTGCAGATGGACCACCATTTACCGAAACAGATTCAATAACATCAGGATAAATTGTTCCTTGGGCTAACCATTTAGCATCTTCTATTTGATGTGCTTCATCATCAAAAACATCAATAAAAACTTTACCAATGGCTTTACGTTTAGTTTCAGGATCACTTAATCCAGCAAGAGCTTCCAAAAAACGTGCCGAAGCATCAACTCCTTTAACGTTTAACCCCATTCCTTCGTATTGTTTTAATACGTCGGAAAATTCATTTTTACGTAGCAATCCGTTGTTAACGAAAATACAGTGCAAATTACTTCCGATAGCTTTGTGTAATAACACAGCTGCCACGGTAGAGTCTACTCCTCCAGATAAGCCTAAAACAACTTTATCGGTTCCGATTTTAGCTTTTAATTCAGCAACTGTTTCATCTACAAAAGAATCAGGTGTCCAAGTTTGAGCTACTCCTGCTATATTAACTAAAAAGTTTTGTAATAATTGTTTACCATCGGTAGAATGATATACTTCTGGGTGGAATTGAATAGCATAGGTAGTTTCTCCTTCAATTTTATAAGCTGCATTTTCTACATCATGAGTACTGGCTAGCAGAGTTCCGTTAGTAGGCAATTCTTTAATCGTGTCAGAATGACTCATCCAAACTTGACTTCCTTCAGAAATACTCTTAAAAAACTCCTCGTTATTTTTAATAAAAGATAAGTTAGCTCTACCGTATTCACGAGTGTTTGATGGTGCTACCAATCCGCCAGAAAAATGAGCTAAATATTGTGCACCGTAACAAACGGCTAACAATGGTTTTTTACCTCTAATTTCTGATAAATTTGGATGAGGAGCTTCTTCGGAACGAACCGATGAAGGACTTCCAGAAAGGATTACCGCTTTAAAATCGTTTAAGTTTTGTGGTATTTTGTTGTAAGGGTGAATTTCACAATAAATGTTTAATTCTCTTACTCGGCGCGCAATTAATTGCGTGTATTGCGATCCGAAATCTAATATAAGTACGTTGTGTTGTTGCATGCGCAAAAATAGTACTTACATTTTAGATTTGCGAGAATATTTGCTAAGAAATTCTTGGGTTTTGAAAACTGTTAGTACTTGTAAATAATTGCGTTAATACTCATTCCTGCTCCAACAGATGCAAGAATAATTACATCACCTTTTTTTACTTCTTGATTTTCTATATTCCCTTTTAAAACTAAGTCGAGTAGGGTAGGTACAGTAGCTACCGAACTATTTCCTAACTTATGAATACTCATAGGCATTACCCCTTCAGGAATTGGTTTTTTATACAATCGATAAAAACGTTTGATGATTGCTTCATCCATTTTTTCATTCGCTTGATGAATAAATACTTTCTTAACATCATCAATTGAAACACCGCTTTTATCTAGTGCAGTTTGCATAGCTTTTGGTACGTTATTTAACGCAAATTCGTAAATTTTTCGTCCGTGCATTTTTATATAACGAACATCTTTGTCTTTGGTTTTGTCGTATGAATTTCCGAAGAATAAAAAGTAAGCTTCATCTTTAGTAAAAGTTTGAGAAGCATGACTTAAAATTCCACTATCGGTCTTATCAGTTGCTTCAACAATACAAGCACCAGCACCATCGCTATAAATCATAGAATCACGATCGTTAACATCAACAACTCTCGATAAGGTTTCACCACCAATTACTAAACATTTTTTTGCAATTCCTGCTTTTATAAAAGCCTGTGCTTGAATTACACCTTCAACCCAACCAGGGCATCCAAATAAAATGTCATAAGCCACACAATTAGGATTTTCAATTTGTAATAAATGTTTTACACGAGTAGCTAAACAAGGTAGAATGTCACTTTGAATAGCACCTTCTTTAACATCTCCAAAATTATGAGCAAAAATAATATAGTCTAGTTCTTCAGGGTTTATATTGGCGTCTTCAATCGCTTTTTGAGCTGCAAAAAAGCCGAGGTCAGAAGCTTTGTATTTATTTTTAGCATAACGACGTTCTTCAATACCAGTGATAGATTTGAATTTTTCAATAATTACTGGGTTAGGGTTATTAAAAGCGGTTCCGTCTGTATTTAAAAATACATGGTCGTTAAAGTTTGCATTTTCTTTTGCGATAGAAGGTATAAAAGAACCTGTTCCTGTAATTACTGATAGCTTCATCGTTGATAAATTTAGGGTTGATGAACTACAAATAAAACATTTTTATCGACTATAACCTCTTAATTTATAGTCAATTTTAAAGAATTGTTGGATTCTTAAAAAAACAAGGATTAATTGCTTTTTTAAGAAAATGAAGTTGCTTTTTTTAAGATTTTAATGTTCTGTTTTTATAAATATGAACTGTCGAAAGAAAAAGGCAACAAAGATAATAACGATTCTGTTTTTACAATTTGCCCTACTTCTCCCATAAAAAGAATCTCAATTGGTTCTTTTTGGTTGATTTCATATTCTGATAATGTTTGTCGACACGCACCGCAAGGACCAACTGGTTTATTAACTGTTGAGTTTTCTGACGAAGCTGTTATTGCTATTTTTTTTACTTTCATATCAGGAAATTCTGAACCAGCTCTCCAAATAGCAACACGTTCAGCACACATACCAGAAGGGTATGCAGCATTTTCTTGATTGTTTCCTAAAACAACATGTCCGTTATCTAACAAAATAGCAGCACCCACATTAAATTTAGAATATGGTGCGTAAGCTTTGTGTCTTGCTTCTACTGCTTTTTGCATTAAAGAAGCATCTTCGGTAGATAATTGAGAAATATCTTCAAATAAAGTAGCGGAAGTAGTTACATTAATTTTCTTCATAGTGAATGAATTAGTCAAAAAAAGCAGTCGGTAGACTGCTTTTGTATTCTGGTACGAATTTATAAAAAAATAGTTAAGTTTTTAATAAACTTCGTAAAGTTGTCCTAAATCGAATGAAAGAGAAAAACGTAAGGTATTTTCTAAAGGATTGTTTACAGCTGCTGTATTTATTAAGTACGATAAATCGATGTTAAATGATTTTGTTGTAAAACCAGCTCCTAAAGTAAAATACTGACGTTGTCCTTTTTCTTCACTTTCGTGAAAATATCCTGCTCTCATTGCAAAAGCATTGTTATATGTATATTCAGCTCCTAAAGCCCAAGTAGTTTCTTGTAGCTCTTCACTAAAGCTTCTGTCTCCTAATGAGGTAAACATACCTTCAAACCATCCTCTATCAGAATTAGGGTTAGATGGTACTAATAATTTTGTGAATTCAACATTTAATCCGAAGATGTTCATGTCGTCTATAATAAAGTCGAAACCACCACCAATTTTTGCATTGGTAGGAATAAAGTTTTCAACTCCAGGAGTGTATTCTACCTTAGGTCCAATGTTCGCAATGTTAAAACCTAAACGATAACGTCCGTTAAAACTTCCGTAGTTTTCTTCTTTTGATTGGTAATAACCAGAAACATCAACACCAAACGAGTTAACAGCATTTAAATTAGAGTCGTTACTTCTAATTTTATAGTTAGAGTGCACATACTTTAAACCGATACCCATTGAAAAAGTTTCACTTAATTTTAAGGAATAAATACCTGTAATGGCTATTTCGTTTGGAGTTTCAGTACCATTAGAAATACCACCTTCGGTTGTTAAATCTACTTGACCAAGGTTGAAATATTTTAAGTCGACACCCCAAGCAGAATTTTCACTGTACCTGTTTACATAAGAACCACCACCAACAAAAATATCATCAGTTAGGTTTCTTAACCAAGGAGTGTAGTTTACACCAAGACTAATTTGATTTTGATTAAAAACGGTTTTGGCTGGATTATGGAAAATAGCAAAAGCATCTGAAGATGTTGCAACTCCAATATCTCCCATACCACCAGCGCGAGCGTCTGGGGTTATCAATAAGAAAGGCATTGCCGTAGTGTTTATTGATGTTTGGGCTTGTACTTTGTTTTGAAGGGTAAAGCACACAAAAAATAATACGATCGATAATTTTTTCATGTAAAATTTGATTAATTGTTCAGCAAATATATAATTTTAAGTTGAAGGATTATCGGGGTTTGATGTATTCTTTACAAAAGTAAGCTTATATTTTTTCTTCTTTTCGTAGTATACTAACGATGTTATAATGAATATATTATATAGTACGTGCTGATTTAATTGTTCTTTTAGTATTTGATTTTAGAAATATTAGACTTTTAACAGTTAATATTTTAATCTTTTTCTTAGATTCGTAATACTAAAGTTTAAAATACGCCGTTTGTAATCTTGACGCGTGCAAGGTTACTAAATGTGATTTTGTGCTTAAATTAGTTGTAAGGAATTAGAAATATTGTAAATTGCGACACCCTTAAAAATAGATAGAAATACATGAAAAGTACGTTAAAATTATTTAGTTTATTAGCAATTACTGGTTTGTTAATTACTTCTTGTAAGAGTAATGGAGGTAGCGGTTCTAGTAAATCCTCTCTAACTGGTTGGAACTTTAACGACCCTAGTTATGGTGGTTATTTAAAAGGGAAAAACAAAGAAGGAAATAGTGTTCCTCCAGGAATGGTACATATTGAAGGAGGTACCTTTACAATGGGATTGGTTCAAGACGATGTAATGTTCGATTGGAATACTACACCACAAAAAATGCATGTTCGTACATTTTTTATGGATGAGGCTGAGGTAACCAATGCTGAGTATGGATTATTCATGCAGTATACAAAAGATATTTACCCTCCAGAAGATCCTCAATTTAAAAACATTTATGCTTCTGTATTACCTGATACTTTAGTTTGGAGAAAAGGTTTAGGAAATACAAACTTATTATCTGAAAGTTATTTAAGACATCCTTCTTATGCTGAGTACCCAGTTGTTGGTGTTAGTTGGATTCAAGCAAATAAATATTGTAAATGGCGTACAAATGCTGTTAACTTAAAGATTTTAATGGATAAAGGTGTTATTAAAAACATCTTTAAAGATGATTCATTAAGTTTTAAAGGTCAAAACAATTTTGATACAGATACGTATTTAACAGATCCATATGCAATCTTTGATGGAGATTCAACTATCTATAAAAAAGGTATTCCAGTTCCTAAAGTAAAAGGTCAACCAAAACCAGCCAAAGGTTCGTTTACAGGAAGACAAGTTACTTCTTCTGATGGTATTTTAGCACAAAAATTTAGATTACCAACTGAGGTAGAATGGGAATATGCTGCTAAAGCAATTTTTGAAAACCGTGAGTATAACAATATTAGAGGTAGAAAAAAGTATGCTTGGAGCGGAAAATACACAAGAGATAGAGATAAGCGAAGAAGAGGAGATCAGTTAGCTAACTTTAAACAAGGAAAGGGAGATTATAGTGGTATTGCTGGATGGAGTAGTGATGGTTCTGATATTCCTAATGCCGTAAGAAGTTACCCTCCAAACGCATTTGGTTTATACGATATGTCTGGAAACGTAGCTGAATGGGTAGAAGATGTCTACAGACCAATCATTGATTCTGAAGCAAATGACTTTAATTATTTTAGAGGAAACATCTTTACAAAGAAATTAATCAACGAAGACGGTAAAGTAGTTATCGTAGGTGATGGCGAAGTAGAGTATGATACTTTAGAAAATGGTAGAATTATTCCAAAAGATTTACCAGGTAGTGTTAAATACATTCCTATTACGAAGGAAGATACTTACATGAGAAGAAACTATAACTTAGCTAATAACTCTAGTTTAGGTGATGGAGATCAAGCTTCTTCTAAATTCTACGGATTAGATAAAGACCAGTTAGATCGTTCTTCAAGAATGTATAACTCACCACAAAAACCAGAAGCAGAAGTTGATTCTTTAGGAAATGTTATTGAGAACTATAAATATGATGGTAAGAAAAGAACAACTTTAATTAGTGATAAATCAAGAGTATTTAAAGGAGGTTCTTGGGCAGATAGAGAGTATTGGTTAGATCCTGCTCAGAGAAGATATTTCCCAGAGTATATGGCAACTAATTATATCGGATTTAGGTGTGCTACTGATAAAGTAGGGCCAATGGTGTTAAACAAGCGTAAAACAGCAACACCAGATAAGATGAAATAATTATTTTTTATAAGTAATTATATTAGAAAAACCTCATTAAATCTCAATGAGGTTTTTTTATTTTTACAATATGAAGATAGAAGATTTACACAAACTGTACCTTGCTCATGGTTTAGTAGATACAGATACTAGAAAAATTAGAAATAACACTATTTTCTTTGCTTTAAAAGGAGAAAATTTTAATGGAAATAGCTTTGCAGGTGAAGCAATAGCCAAAGGAGCAAGCTATGCTGTAATAGATGAAGAAAAGTATGCAACTTCGGATAAAATTATTCTGGTTGAAAATGTTTTAGAAACATTGCAACAACTTGCTAATTACCATCGAAATTATTTGAAGTTACCAGTTATAGCTTTAACGGGAAGTAACGGAAAAACTACTACCAAAGAGTTGATTAATGCAGTGCTTTCTACAAAATATAAAACTACAGCTACTATTGGAAATTTAAACAATCATATCGGGGTTCCATTAACTCTTTTGTCGATGAAGAGGAATACTGAAATAGGAATTGTTGAAATGGGAGCAAATCATCAAAAAGAAATTGCTTTTTTATCAGAAATTGCGAGTCCTGATTATGGTTATATCACAAATTTTGGAAGTGCACATTTAGAAGGTTTTGGTTCATTAGAAGGTGTTGTAAAGGGTAAATCTGAGTTGTATGATTTTTTAAAGAAGCACAGCAAAAAAGTGTTTGTTAATCCTAATGATGAAAAACAAGTTGAGATTACAAACTGTATGGATGTAATTTATTTTTCTAAAGAGGTTAAGTTTATAAATGCAAATCCATTAATAGAACTATCTTATAACAATCAAGAGATAAAAAGTAATTTGATTGGTAAATATAACTTTACAAACATTGCTGCAGCAATCACTATAGGCGAATATTTTAATGTTTCTGTTGAAGAAATTAAAAATGCAATAGAAAGTTATATTCCGTCAAATAACAGGTCTCAAATAATTAAAACAAAGAGTAATAAGATAATTTTAGATGCTTATAATGCGAATCCAACAAGTATGAAAGCAGCTATTGAAAGTTTTGAAGCGTTAAATGGTGAGTATAAAACAATTATTTTAGGAGATATGTTTGAACTTGGAGAATATAGTTCAGAAGAACATCAAAAGATTGTTGATTTAGTTGAAAGTAAAAATTTTGATGATGTAATACTAGTTGGTGAAAATTTTTATAAAACAAAAACCTCTTCTAAAAAAATTAAAAGCTTTCAAGATTTGTCAGATTATTTAAAAAGTAATCAAATAGAAGATAGTACGATATTAGTAAAAGGTTCAAGAGGTATGGCTCTTGAAAGAGTTGTAGAGTTTTGTTAAAAAGTGTTTTTACGGTGAAATTCAACTAAACTATCTATTGGTCGTTGGATAACATCAGTAATTATAAGGTTGTTTTTTAAGGCTACGTTATCTAAAATATCGTTAAAATAAAAAGCAATAGAACCAATAAAGTAAATAGGAGTTTTTGAATCTTTTTCAAAAGGAAGAATTCGGTATTTAAAGAATTCTTGAAATCCTTTTTTAATCATTTTTCTGATGTATTTTTCCTCTTTATAATCAAGCATGAAGCGTGCAAAAGATGCTAAGTACATATTAGCATTCGATTTTCTGTATAGATTCATTTTAACAGCATCTGTATCTAAGTCAAAAGAATCTTGAAAAGTAGAAGCTATGTTTTTTGGCATTTTTTTGTAATAGTAATCACGCAATAACTGTTTTCCGAAATAATTACCACTTGCTTCATCCATCAAAGTGTATCCTAAAGATGGAGCAGTTACAGTCATGTCTTTTCCATCAAAAAAACAGCTGTTAGAGCCGGTTCCTAAAATGCAAACTATTCCAGGGTTTTTACCTGTGCTAGCATATACAGCTCCTAAAGTATCTTCAGAAACGTAAATTGTAGCATTGTTAAAAGTGGATTTTAGAACAGCTTCCAAACTCTTAGCTGCTTTAATACTGCCACATCCAGCACCATAGAAATGAACCTGAGAAATGTTGTTTTGTATATTAATAAGATTAGGAGTATTGTTTAAAACAGTAAACATTTCTTCTTTAGTAAGAACAGAAGGATTTAATCCTAAAGTTGTAATCCTAAAGTTTTCTTTTTTATCTGAGTCAAGCACAACCCAATCGGCTTTTGTAGAGCCACCATCGGCAATTAAAATCATTTATTCAATTCTTTTACTCAAATATATGAGTATTTATTACTTGAGAAATAAAAAGGAATAAAATTTGTTATAGGTAAGGTAAGTTTAATAGTTTAAATTTGTATTTGAAATAATATTCCACCTTATTATGTTTTTTTTCAAGAAAAAAGAAATTCCTTTATCTGAGGTTTTCCCAGAAGGTTTTGTAGATATTCATTCACATTTATTACCGGGAATTGATGATGGAGCAAAAGATTTAGAGCATTCGATTTCATTAATTTCTAAAATGTATTCTTACGGAATAAAAAATTTTATCACAACTCCTCATGTTCTTGGAGATGTATACCCTAATTCTTCTGAAACGATTCTAAATAAATTAGAAGAAGTTAGAAGAGAATTATTAAATAAAGGGTTTGATGATGTTTGTATAAATGCTGCTGCAGAGTATATGATGGATGAAAAATTTGTTGAAAGACTGAAAAATGATGATATACTCACATTAAAGGATAATTACATTTTAGTTGAAATGTCGTATTTCAACGCTCCTTATAATTTGTATGATATTCTATTTGAGATCCAGTTAAAAGGCTACAAGCCTGTTTTAGCACATCCAGAGCGATATAATTTTTATCATAATGATTTTCAAAATTTTTATAAATTGAAAAAGGCTGGTTGTCTTTTTCAATTAAATCTTCTATCACTAACGGAACAATACGGTAAAGGTGTGGAGAAAACTGCTCAAAAACTATTAAGTGAAAATATGTATGATTTTGTAGGTACAGATACACATCATATTAATCACTTAAAACTGTTGCAAAAGATAGGAACTCTAAAAATTAAAAAACAGATAGAGTATTTGTTAGAAAATAATAGAAAATTTACACAAAAAAAGGAAGCTATTTAGCTTCCTTTTTTGAATGTTATTTAACTGAATATTTTCTTGTACCAAGGTTTGTTGTTTTCTTCATCAGCACCATAACCATAACCGTAGCCATAACCGTAACCATAACCATAACCACGTTTGATGTCTGTGTCGTTAAGTATCATAGCTAAGTTTGGTAGTTTTTTATCTGTATATAATGTTTGCGGGATAACCAACATACGTTTGTCTAAATAATTAGCCCTTGCAACATATAAAACTAAATCAGCATATTTAGAAATTAACAAGGTGTCTGTTACTAAGCTAACAGGGGCAGTATCTATTATCACGTAATCATAATCTGATTTTAGTTCTTCAAACAATGAAGATATTTTATCTGTCATTAACAATTCTGCAGGGTTAGGTGGTATAGCTCCTGAAGAAATAATATCTAGATTAGGAATATCATCAATCGAAAATTTAATAGAATTGACAGTTATACTATCATCTGTTATATAGTTTGTGATTCCTTTCCTCTCAGGAATTTCAAGATATTCTATGATTTTTGGAGCTCTTAAGTCAAGTCCTGCTAGCACTACTTTTTTACCAGACAACGATAACGACGCTGCTAAATTGATAGAAGCAAAAGATTTTCCTTCTCCACTTGTTGTAGAAGTTACAAAAATAGTTTTCGCTTTTTTGTCTTCAGTAGAAGGAAGCATAAAGTCAAGATTTGTTCTAATTAACCTGAAAGCTTCAGCTGTGCTAGAACGTGCACCTGAATTGATTACTATTTTTTCTTTTGTTTCAGAGTGTGGAATGTCACCTAAAAAAGGAATAGAGGTTAAATCTGTAATATCTTTTCGTGTATGAACTTTCGTGTCTAACAAATCTCTTAGATAGATTATTATAAAAGGTATTATTACACCTAAAAATAATGCGCCTAAGTAAATTATTTTTCTTTTAGGACTTATTGGGTAACTTGTACTATATGCTCTATCTATAACCTTGGCATTAGGAACTGCTGTTGCTGTAAGAGAAATAGCTGTTTCTTCTTTCTTTTTTAATAAATAAGAATATAAAGTAGCTATAATTTCTCTTTGACGAGCAATGTCTAAAAATTCTCTTTCTTTAGAAGGTATTGACGATATTTTAGAACTAAACCTATTTGCTTCTCGTTGTAAAGAATTTACTTTTATTTGTAAAGAGTTTACCGTGTTATCAAGACTTCTTTTTAATGCAGCTCTAAGGTTTTCAATGTTTTCTCTAGTTTCAATTAGTATAGTGTTTTTTGAACCCGCGCTTTTCTCCAAACGTTTTAATTGAGCTATTTGTTTGTTGTATTCGTCAATAGAACTACTTATGTTTTGATCAGAAAGTCCAAGGTTGGTAGGTAAGTAATCATTACTGTCTAATTCTTTGTGTAAAGATTTTGCTAAACTTAATTCAGTAGAAACTTCAATTAGGTTTTTTCTATTCTCAGTATTATTTTGAAGAATTAATTCGGCTTCGGACTCTATATCTGTGATGTTATTTTTGTCTTTAAAAGTTTTAACATCATCATCATGCTTACCTAGTTCTAAAGCTACATTTCTTAAACGATCATTTATAAAATCACTGGTTCTTTTAGAAATTTCTCTTTTATCATTTATTGCATCTAAATTATAGTGTGTAATTAACTCGTTTAAAAAATCTTCGGCTTTTTCTTTTACAGGAGAGTTGAAAGAAAGCCTTAAAACGCTTGATTTTTTATTGATTTGAGAAATAGCTACGCCGTTTTTGTAACCATCAATAATGCCAGATACTGGAGATAAAACAACTTTAACTGTTGTTCCAATTTTATAGGAATCAAAATTTTTAGTTTTTATTATTTTAAAATCTCCATCTAATAAACCACTAATTGTTTCGCTAAAGTTTTTTTCAGCTAAAGTGTTGTTATTAACGTCTTTTAAAATAATTTTTTCATCACTAATAATTTCAATGTTAAAAATAGTACTGCTACTCTCCCAAGAGCTTTGGAGTGAATCTAATTTTACAAATTGAATTGGAGAGTTTTTGTATATCTCAACTTCTTTAACTCTACCTTCTGTTAAGTACTTTATATTTAAGTTGAGTTTTTCTATTACGCTACTTACAAGTTTTCTTGATTTTAGAATTTCGACTTCATTGTCAATGTTTTTACTAGAAGCTCCAACTATTCCCAAATCTTCAAAAGCAGCTAACTCTTCAGCAACACCGCCTTTTTTGTCATTTTTAATTAAAATTGAAGTAGAAGCGCTGTAAATAGGTGTACTATATCTTAAGTATATATAAGCTCCAATTAATGATATTAAAGCTCCTAAAAGAAACCATTTCCAATGCACTAAGTATTTTTCTACTTCTGCTCTTATGTTTATAGTTTCGTTATTTTCTAACTTAGGAGAATATTGAGTGTTGTCCATAGCAATATTATCTATCGTGTAAGAATTGTAATTAATGAAATTAAAATAGAACCTATTGAAATGAATAGACCTGTATTTCTATTGTAAACAGCATCTTGTGAGGTAGCTCTGTTAGGTTCAATATATATAACATCGTTTTGTTGTAAGTAATAAGCTGGTGAGTTAAAAATATTATTAGAACGTAAATCTAAGCTGTAATTTTTTATCACGTTGTTTTCTTCTCTTTTAATTGTAATGTTTCTAATTCCAGTAATATTTAAATCTCCGGCTAAACCAATTGCTTCAAGTATTGTAATTCGCTCATTAGGAATTGTAAAAAGACCTGGGTTTTTTACATCTCCTAAAACAGTAATAGAAAAATTTGTGATTTTTATATTTACAACAGGATTTTTAATGTAGTCAGGAGATAATTTTGAATGAAGTAAATTAATGGCTTCTATCTTAGATAAACCACCTAATTTTAATTTTCCAAAAACAGGGTAATTTATGAAGCCATCACTGTCAATCAAATACAAATGAGGTGTAGATATTTCACCTGAGTTATTGGTTAAGTTAAAAGGTTTTGTAGCTTCCGTATCTAATGCAGAAACAGTTATTTGTAGTAAATCATCAGATTTAAGGATAGTTTTATAAACTGAATTCGTTTGAGTTTGGTTGTTATCATCTTGAAAATAAACAATATTCTTTCTCGAAGCACATGATGTTATGCATAATGCAATTATGATGATAAGATATTTTGAAACTTTTTGCATTGAATTAATTTTTGCGAAAGTACTAATTTAAATTTTGGTAGTATCTAGTTTTTCGTACACTGAATTGTTTGATATGTATTCAGGAACTATTTCCTTGATAGATTGTACTGTTTTATGGTTATTATGCTCTTTATTAATTAGACATAATTTTTCTATTTTGTTGATTATAACATCACAATCAATTTCTTGATTTTTAGCGATCATAATTTTTTCATGATAAGTTGGAGAAGTATTTTCTCCATCAGCTAATAATTCTTCATATAATTTTTCACCAGGACGTAAACCAGTTATTTTTATATCTATATCTTCAGGATAATTTAAGCCTGATAAATAAATCATTCTCTTGGCAATATCATATATTTTTACTGACTTACCCATATCAAAAATATAAATTTCTCCACCATTCCCCATAGTTCCAGCTTCTAGTACTAGTTGACAAGCTTCAGGAATAGTCATGAAATAGCGAGTAATATCTTTATGGGTAACTGTTAATGGTCCACCATTTTCAATTTGACGTTTGAATAATGGAATAACAGAACCGTTAGACCCTAAAACATTACCGAAACGAGTTGTAGTAAATTTAGTATTGTGTTTTTTTGAATTACTTAAACAGCTTACATACATCTCCGCAACACGTTTTGTAGCTCCCATAACATTAGTAGGATTGACCGCTTTATCAGTTGACACCATAACGAAACGTTCAATATTGTGTTTTATTGATAAGTCTGCAATATTTTTTGTGCCCGCAATATTAATTTTCACTGCCTCATAAGGACTTAGTTCCATTAAAGGAACATGCTTGTATGCAGCTGCATGATAAACTTTTTGAGGTTTAAACTCTTCAAAAACTTCATTCATTCTTACTTCGTCTCTTACATCAGCAACAATAGAAGTAAAGTTTACAGTTTCATTTTGAATAAGCTCTTGTTGAAGATCATATAAAGGAGACTCAGCATGATCTACTAAAATAAGATGTTTGTAATTATAGGTGCTTAATTGTCGAGATATTTCTGAACCGATTGATCCAGCTGCTCCAGTAACCAAAATAACCTTATTGTTAACGTCTCTTTTTACAATTGGGTTGTCAATAGAAATAGGTTTTCTGTCTAGCAAATCCTCAATTTTTACTTGTTTAATTTGATTAGCTTCTAGGTCACCCCCAATCCATTTTGATAATGGAGGAACGATTTTAACCTGTACACCAAGAGCAAGTAGTTTATCAGTTAAGTATAAAAGTTTTTCAGATTTAATATTTTGGATAGAAATAATTATTTCGTCAATGTTCTTGTTTTGAATGAATTTTTTATTGATGCTTTTTCCGTCATATATTTTTATACGATCAAGTTTTTTTCCTATTTTTTTATGGTCATCATCAATAAAACCAAGAACTTCAATTTTATTTTTAGTATCTCTATTTAAGGCTCCGTAGGTAATTAATCCAGAGTCACCAGCTCCGTAGATTAAAACATTGGTTATAGACTTTAATTGAGTAGATACAATCTCGTAAAAAGCTTTAAAAATATATCTACTAATAACTAAAACAATTACAGAAATTAAATAATGAATAATAAGTATTGTTTTAGGAATAGTATACTTTGGTAAAATTTTAAAAAGATTATTTACTAATACAATACTCGTAGTGATTAAAAAAAGCAAAGTTACTCCAATTATAACATTGAAGGCGTCTCTAGTTCCAGTATGACGAATGATTCCTTTATATGATCCAACAATAAGAAAACTAACAAGTGAAATAGAAGCAATAAAAGGAAGTTGATAATAAAAGCTCTCTATGTCAAAGTTTAAACTAGCGTTAAAACGAACAGCATATGCTAATATAAAAGATATGCACACCAGTACAATATCTATAATTAAAACAACCCATCTAGAGGCATACTTGTCAAAAGCTTTTAATAATAGACTTTTAATCATTAATGATTTTTGTTAGGCGTTAAAGTTACAAAATATAAAAACAACAAATAATATGAAAGATTAAATCTTCTTCATTTGTTGTTTCATCATTTGCATTTGCTCTTTTAACATTCCGTGCTTGTCTAATTTTTTGGCCTCAGCCATTAAATTAGTAGCTTCTCTTTTTCTGCGTTTAGTCATAGCAATTCCTGCTAATTGTAATTTTGCCATAGCTAAATCATGATCCATAGCTAATCCAAGTTTCACAGCTTTCTTTAAAAATTTTTCAGCTTGAGTTATGTTGGTTTGAGAAAGCATGATCCCTTGTAAATAATTATAGTAACCTTCTTGTTTTTGAGTTAAAGCTGTTGAAGGATTTTTAATATACGCTAACCATTTTTGAGCGCCCTCAAAATTTTGTTTACGTAGCTGTAAAAAAGCTAAAAGAATGAACTCGTTTTTGAAGTAAAATAAAACAAATAGTCCAGCAAGTAAAAGTATTGATATACCATTCATTATATGCCCTTGTGTAAATTCATACACAGACCATATAGTTATTAAAGCGGCTAGAACTAATTTTATATTTTTATTGAACATAATGTTTTTTCTTTTTTAACGGTTTGCAAAAATACATTTTTTAAGAGATAAGTTCCTAACTTATTTCTTGTAATACTTTCTATTTTGAACCCATGCAGCTATTCCTAAAATAGTTACAAAAGCTATAGAGTAATATACTGAAGTAGGAGTGACCACTTTATCTCCACTAGCGTATGAGTGTAATCCGGATAAATAGAAATTCACTCCCATATAGGTCATCATAATTGATGCAATAGCGATGATTGAGACTAAATTAAATGTGTATCGTCCTCGTAACCCAGGAATTAATCGCATGTGTAATACAAATGAATAAATCATGATAGATACTAATGCCCAAGTTTCTTTAGGGTCCCATCCCCAGTAGCGCCCCCAACTTTCATTAGCCCACATTCCTCCTAAAAAGTTACCCACAGTAAACATAACTAACCCGACAGTTAAAGCCATTTCGTTTATGATGGTTAATTCTTTAATATGTAAATCCATTTTCTTTTTGTTCTTTTTGTTGGTAAACACGATTAAGAACAAAGCAAAAACACCAAGAATCATTCCTAAAAAGAAAGGGCCGTAAGCAGCTACTATTATAGAAACGTGTACGTATAACCACCAAGAATTTAATACAGGTTGTAAGTTGGCAATTTCAGGATCTAACCAATTTTGGTGTGCAAACATTAAAATTACTGATACTAAAAAAGTGGTTGCAGCAATGGTTAATGAAGATTTTTTTCCTAAAATTAATCCAAATAACATGGTTGCTAACCCAACAAAGATTATCGACTCATAAGCGTTACTCCAAGGTGCATTTCCACTAATATACCAGCGAGCAGTTAGTCCTAAAACATGAAAAATAAATAAGAAAATTACAACTCCTATAAGCCCTTTTACAACATAATTAACCCATTGTTTATTGTTGAAAATCTGTAAGAAAACAAATACAATTAAAAGTAAACTTACATATCCGTAGTATTTAGAAAGTTTTACAAAAATGTTTAGTTTGTTGTATGCGATTTCTAAATCAATTTTGTCTTTTGAAGGAATAACTTCTGATCCGAATTTTTGTTGAAATTTCTTAATTCCGTCTAAAACTTTGTTGGTTTCTGTGTAGTCGCCAGATTTTTTCGAAGCTTGTAATAATTGTAAATAAACAGGTAATGATTGACGTACAAATACAGAATCTGTTCCTTTAAAATTAGCTTGTAATGTTTCTGGTTGCGATACCCATTTGTTGTTTTCGTCGTTAGGAACTGGGAAAATACGTAACACACCACCTCCTAAAGCTTGCGATAATAACCAAACTCTTCTTTCAATTTTAATAGCGTCTTGTTCAAATTTATTTTGAATCCTTTTCTTTTCAGCTTCAACAACTAAATGACTAATTTTTGAAGAACCGTCTTGATTATAAAAATCAATAAAACGAGCATACTTTGTTTCTTGAGGAACACCTAAAACTTCTCTGATTTGTGTGTTTCCTTTTTCTAAATATACAAACGGAACATTTAACCAAAGCATTGGGTTTTCAGTAATAGAAAGCAATATTTGACTAGGATCCATTCCTTTAAATTTGTCGGTATGGGCAACTTTTCTTACCAATTCTGAAGCAAAAGTGTGAGCAGGTTTCATACGTCCGCCAGCATCTTGAATTACTAAAGAACTAAACAAGTCAGCGTGATTATTATCAACTTTATTCGCGATTAGGATTGAATCAATTTGCGCTTCGGTAATTTCTTTAGGTTCGTGTTCTTTATGTTGACTAAAACTAACTAGTGAAAAGAAAAGCGCGATTACTGATAGTGTTGTTTTCTTGTTTCGGATTTTTACTAACGATTGTTTTAGATCATCGAAGCGAGTATTTTTCACAAATAACGAGGCGATTAATCCGAAGAATAATAAAAAGTAACCGATATAAGTAATCCAAGTTCCCCAGAAATCGTGATTTACAGATAGGTGAGTTTGTTCATGCTCTCCTTCAATTTTATAACTCGATTGAAATAGTTTGTATCCTTTATGATCTAAGATATGATTCATAAAAATTCTATAATCAAAAGTTTCATCAGAGTCAGTAACTGTAATTTCACTTGCATAAGCAGCAGCACTTTCAGAACCTGGATATTTCTCTAGTTGGAAATCGTTTAATTTAACACTAAAAGGAGTTTTTAATAATTTTGAACCATACCAAGCTCTGAAGTTTAAGTCTCCGACACTAAATTGTTGCTGGTTTGCTACATTAAATTTACCGCCATGTAATTCAACACGCTCAGTTTCTCCGTTAGTTGTAACATCAAAAATGACAGCATCATATTTTTTATCGTCTTTTTTACCTCTAACTGTTTTTACTTCTCCTTTTTCTGGAGATTTAGGCACAACAAATTGTAACCCGTTTACGTTGTGAAGTGTCAAGAATTGGAAATGTTGAACACTATCTTTTACAATTTCACCACGCTTTTGGTCTGCCATTCTTAACCAATCACCATCATTTTTTGAAAGCATTTTTAAACTTCCATCTTCATAAAAGAAATTAATTGAAGCTGCTTCTTTGTTAGAGGCTTCAAAACCAACTAAAATATTATGAATGTTTTCAATTTCACCTTTTTTAATATAATGTTCATGTCTACTTCCGCTAGAACTTTCCACTAAAAATAAGTGTTCAGTTCCGTTTTTGTCTTCAACCAATTTAGTTTCAGCCCACGGAATATAATTAACTAGGTTAAATTTTATTTCATGGTTTGTGCTGTCTTTTTTTGGTTGAAAATACTCGGTAAAGTTTGCTGAGTTAGTTCCCCAAGCAGAAAGTAATAATTTGTTGTTGTATTCTCGTTGAAACTGATTATTATCAACCACTACATTTAAGTAAGTGTGTTCAGAATAAAACTGATTTGTAGTTTCACCTTCATCAATCACCATTAAACCTTCGTAGCTTATATAGCGGGTGATGCCAGCTCCAATTAAAATTAGCAAAAAAGCTAAGTGGAATAATAAAACTGACCATTTTTCTTTTCTGTATAATCGATATCTAAAAATATTTCCGAAGAAGTTAATAACAAAAAACACCATAATTAATTCAAACCACCAAGTGTTGTAAACTAAAGCTTTTGAGGTTTGTGTTCCGTAATCGTTTTCTATAAAAGTGGCAACTCCCATGGCAATGGCAAAAACAAGAAATAATACAGCCATTAAACGGGTAGAGTAGAGGGTGTTTAAGATTTTTTTCATCAGTAAATCTGCTATGTGTAAAACGACGCAAATTTACGGATTAAACCTTGAATGACATTATGATTTCAGTCATTATTTAAAAAGAAGAATGTTAAAAATGAATTGGTTATTTACCAATCTTTTCTCCCATTTTAACAAAGGTTTCCATTTTGTTTTTAGTGTTCTCTAAAATATCATTGTCAATCGTAGTTTTAGAACTATCTACTAATAAAACAATGGTAGAGCCACCAAAAGCAAAATATCCCATTTCGTCTCCTTTTTTTACTTCGGAATTTGGGGTGTAGGTTTCAATAATACTACCCACCATAGTTGCGCCTACTGGCGCTATAATAATATCTCCTTTGTCTTTTGTAGATAAAGTGCAAAACTCACGTTTGTTCTCACAAAAGACTCTAGTAAAATTACCTGCTAAAGCATAAGGTGAAACTGAAAAGTAATCCCCTTTAATTTTTGTTACTTCGGAAGGGATTCCGTCATACGGAAAATGATATCGGTGATAGTCATTCGGAGCTAAACGCAAAATAATGAGCGACGAATCCTTATGTTTTTTTGCTAATTCTTTGTTCCCTAAAAATTCTTCTAGTGTAAACTTTCTTCCTTTTACAAAGAAATTATGAATGTCAGAAATGTTTTTAAAAGCTAGTAATTTACCGTCGCCAGGAGAAACAAAATCGCTTTCAATTGGGCGTGCGCCAGATTTTAGTTTTCTGTAGAAAAAATCATTGAAAGAAATATAATCTTCAGCTGATCTTTCAGCCTCTGTCATATCAATCTGAAGCTCTCGAACAAAATTATTAATCTTATTGATAGAACTTGGTTTGTTCATTAGTTTACCATACCAAGACGATAAAAATTTACGCTTCACCATGGGTAACAAAGCCATTTTACCAAACGGATTGTTATATAACAATTTTAAAAACCCTTCTCCAGGAGGAGTTTCGGTGATGATTTTGCCCGATTTTCTATCAATAAATTTTATTTGCATAATTTTTTATTCCTCAATACTATCAATCAAAATAGTTAACATGTCTATAGCGGCTTGTGCAATTTTTGTTCCTGGGCCAAAAACTCCTACAGCACCTGCATCAAATAAGAATTGATAATCTTGTGCAGGAATTACACCTCCAACAATTACCATAATATCTTCACGTCCGTATTTTTTAAGTTCGGCAATAACTTGTGGGACCAATGTTTTATGTCCAGCAGCTAACGACGAAATTCCTAAAATATGCACGTCGTTTTCAATGGCTTGTTTGGTTGCTTCTTGTGGTGTTTGGAAAAGCGGGCCAATATCTACATCAAAGCCTAAATCGGCATAACCAGTTGCAACCACCTTAGCACCACGATCGTGACCGTCTTGTCCTAATTTAGCAATCATAATACGAGGGCGACGACCTTCTAATTCTGAGAATTTATCAGCTAGCTCGGTTGCTTTTTTAAATAACTCGTCGTCTTTTATTTCTTTACTATACACACCTGAAATAGTTTTATGTACTGCTTTATGACGTCCGAAAATAGTTTCAAGGGCATCGGAAATTTCACCTAGAGTAGCTCTGTTTCTAGCAGCTTTTACAGCCAAATCTAATAAATTTCCGTTACCTGATTTAGCAGCTTCAGTTAAATTATGTAAAGATTTCTCAACCTCAGTTTGATTTCTTTTCGATTTTAAGTCATTCAGTCGGTTAATTTGTGATTGACGAACAGCTTCGTTATCTACTTCTAAAATGTGTAAAGGATCCTCTTGTTCTAATTGATATTTATTAACACCAACAATTACATCCTGACCGCTATCAATTTTTGCTTGCTTTTTTGCGGCAGCTTCTTCGATTCGCATTTTCGGAATTCCTTTTTCAATAGCTTTAGTCATTCCTCCTAATTCTTCAACTTCCTGGATTAGTTCCCAAGCTTTGTTGGCAATTTCTTCGGTTAATTTTTCAACGTGATAACTACCAGCCCAAGGATCAACAGTTTTAGTAATATGCGTTTCTTCTTGTAGATATATTTGAGTGTTACGAGCAATACGAGCTGAAAAATCAGTAGGTAAAGCAATTGCTTCGTCCAAGGCGTTGGTGTGTAAACTTTGGGTTCCGCCAAAAGCAGCAGCCATGGCTTCTATAGTTGTACGAGCAACATTGTTAAATGGGTCTTGCTCTGTTAAACTCCATCCACTTGTTTGGCAGTGGGTTCTTAAAGCTAATGATTTTGGATTCTTCGGATTGAATTGTTTTACAATTTTTGCCCACAACATTCTTCCTGCTCGCATTTTTGCAATTTCCATAAAATGGTTCATTCCAATTGCCCAGAAAAAAGACAAACGAGGGGCAAAAGTATCGATATCCATACCAGCTTCCAATCCTTTTTTTATGTATTCTAATCCGTCTGCTAGGGTGTAAGCTAACTCGATTTCGGCAGTAGCACCAGCTTCTTGCATGTGGTATCCTGAAATAGAAATCGAATTAAATTTTGGCATATTTTCAGAAGTGTATTTGAAAATATCGGCAATTATTTTCATCGAAGGAGTTGGTGGGTAAATATACGTGTTACGCACCATAAATTCCTTTAAAATATCATTTTGGATAGTTCCTGATAATAGTTCAGGAGCAACTCCTTGTTCTTCTGCTGCTACAATATAAAACGCCAAAATAGGTAAAACGGCTCCGTTCATGGTCATTGAAACCGACATTTTATCTAACGGAATTTGATCAAATAAGACTTTCATGTCTTCAACCGAATCAATCGCTACACCAGCTTTTCCAACATCTCCTTGTACACGCTCGTGATCGGAATCGTATCCTCGGTGAGTAGCTAAATCGAAAGCAACAGATAGTCCTTTTTGACCCGCAGCTAAATTTCTGCGATAAAAAGCGTTGCTTTCTTCTGCAGTAGAAAAACCTGCATATTGACGAATTGTCCAAGGTCTGCGAACATACATAGTAGAGTAGGGACCGCGCAGGTTTGGAGTAATACCAGCTACAAAATCTTCGTGTTTGAAAGAATTACTGGCTTTGTTTTGAGTATCGGGTAACTGTATGTTTGATATGTCTTTTCTACTCATTTTCTAAACGGTCTTGTTCTAATTTTTCAGCTAATCGTTTTTGAATAATTGGCTGAATTAATGTTTTTTCATTACGAACTTTTAAGAATGGAGAAACTTCTAAGTCGTTTTTCATTTTATCATTCTCGTTCTGAATTTTATTAGTTCCTAGCAATACTAACTTTCCAGAATCGAATAATTGTTGTTCTTTATCTGCAGATTCTTTTATTTTTCGTTGAATAATACCTTCTTTTAATTGCTTTAAGAATCCGCCTCCTTGCTCTATTTGTTTAAAAACCTCTAATGCTTTTTGAGCAAGCTGTTGTGTAATGGTTTCAATATAATATGTCCCGTCTGCAATATTTTGTGCTTCGGCTAGTTCGCTTTCTTGCTGTAAAATCAATAACTGATTTCTTGAAATACGCTCTCCAAATTTGTTTGGTTGATGAAAAATTGCATCATACGAACTATTTGCTATCGTGTTTGTTCCGCCTAAAATAGCACTCATACATTCTGAAGTTGTGCGGAGCATATTTACATTGTAATCGTACAAAGTTTTGTTTCGTAAACTTGGTTGCGTAAAAATATGAACTGTAGCTTCGGTGTTGTATTCTTTTAATAAAGAATCCCATAAAATTCTAAAAGCTCTAAGTTTGGCAATTTCAAAAAAGTAATTACTACCCACAGAGAAATTAAAGTGAATATTATTAGCTGTCGAACTACCAAAATGATTCAAATATTCGTTTGCGTGTGCTAATGCGTAAGCTAACTGTTGCGTAATTGTCGCCCCAGCATTTTGATAAATAGAAGTATTAACACAAATAGAGTTCTGAGTGTTTTTTACTATCTCTTCAAGTTGAGTATGGTCGTTTTTTAGGTTTGAAAACCAGTTTCCCGAACTTGCTAAGTTTCCAATTATATCAGTATTAAAATAGCGGTTATTAGAGTTTAAAAAAGTTGAAATTTCTTTAGTGAATTCTGAAGATAAGAAGCTAAAAGAAAAATAAAGTGTTGTGTTTTTTGAGTCAATGCCTTTTAAAACGGTTTTGAAATCAAAATTTTCTTTAGCGATAAATTCAATAGCAGTAGCTCCTCTTTTAATAGCGTCAATCGCAAAAGAATTTGCTTTTTCTTCGTTTGTAATGATGATTTTTTGACAAACTTTAAAGCCTTCTTTAGGAGTGCTTATTGCTACATTAGTTCTGTCTTCTTTGGTGTAAAAAGGTCTTACGGTAATACCTTCTTCAGTTTTCCATAAAAGGGTTTCGTTATAGTCAGCTCCTTTAAGATCTACCTGAATTTTTTGTTTCCATTCAGCTGGACTTACTCCTTGAAATTCGTCAAATAAATAATTATTCATTACTTTTTTATGGTATCAAATTCAATAATATAAATGTCTTCATCTTCTTTCTTCATTAAATATTTTTCTCTTGCGTAGCGTTCTAATTGCAGTGAATCTTGTAATTGTTGTATTGTCTCTTTATCTTTTTTTATTTTCTTTTCGTGATAATCAATCCAACTTTTTAATTCGTCAATTTCTTTGTTAAATTCTCTATGTGTAAGGTATGAGTTTTCATCAAAAAAAAGCATCCAAACTACAAATACTGTAAGTATAATCACGTAAATATTAGTAGCGATTTTAAAGGTTGGCTTATTTTTTATTGATTTTAAATTCATGTTACAAACGATCGTTAATTACAGTTCTAACGATATCAATTGCCACGGTATTATATCGATCGTTAGGAATGATGATATCAGCATAGTTTTTTGTTGGTTCAATAAATTGCTGATGCATCGGTTTTAATGTGGTTTGATAACGATTTAATACTTCTTCAACATCTCTACCACGTTCTTTAATATCTCTTCTAACTCTACGAATTAAACGTTCATCGGCATCGGCATGCACAAAAACTTTAATATCGCATAAGTCACGAAGTTCTTTGCTATTGAATATTAAAATTCCTTCAATAATTATAACTTTTCGCGGATGCGTTTTTACGGTATCTTTTGTTCTGTTGTGTGTTACGAAAGAATATATAGGTTGCTCTATAATGTGTCCTTTTTTCAACTCTTTTAAGTGCTGAACCAGTAACCCAAAATCAATAGCTCTTGGATGATCAAAGTTTATTTTAGTACGTTCTTCGTAGGTTAAATTATCGGTTTTGTTGTAGTATGAATCTTGTGATATTACACAAACTTCATCAGCAGGAAGTTCGTTAATTATTTGATTTACTACGGTAGTTTTTCCGCTTCCAGTTCCTCCTGCAATACCGATAATAAAAATATTTTTCATTGTTAAATGTTAAAGCTAGTTTAAAAGACAAATTTAGTAAAATCAAAACATAAAAAAAGCGCTAACTTTAAGTTAGCGCTTTTTGTTTTGAGCCGATGAAGGGACTCGAACCCCCGACCTGCTGATTACAAATCAGCTGCTCTAGCCAGCTGAGCTACATCGGCGTTTGCTTTAAAAGCGTGGCAAATATATAATGTTTTTTAATACTGCAAAAACTTTTTTTGCTTTTTGAATAACTTTTTTTTGGTGCTTTTTTTAACTTATTGAAAGTTAGTTTGTTTTTGAAAAAAAAATAATTGAAAAAAAATAAAAAAGTCGGGGCGAGTGGATTCGAACCACCGATCTCTGGTCCCCCAGACCAGCACTTTAACCGGACTAAGCTACGCCCCGATGCTGCAAATATATTTAAAAAGAAAAGTTCTAAGTAAATTTACTTAGAACTTTATCAAGAATAAATATTATAATGAGAGCGGTAGTTGATGAAACTACAATTCTTAATATATATTATTAACGCACTTAAATGAAGCTTATTGTTTAGGCTGTTAAAGGTTTTCCTTTTAATCGCTTTTCAATACGTTGTTTTACAGCTGTTAAACGTTTCATCATGTCCATTAAAGTAACGTCTTTTGTTTGTTTGTATACTTCGTTAATCTCTAAAATTAGAGCTTTTGCTTCTCTAGAGGCTAATATTCTGTCACTAGTAGTTACAAATTTGAATTTTCTATTTTCAAACTCTTCTGCCTTATTGATTAATTCTGATTTCATAAAATTTACCAATTTAAATTTAAAATTTTCCTTTAGGGATCATCTGGTAATTGATTTGGCTAAAAAATAGCCCCTAAAAATAACTGGGGCGACAAAAGTAGAGGAAACTTTATGTTTTGTATAGAGAAAATTATAAATTTAGTTTATGGTATTATAATTTTTTCTTATAAAGACTGAATCCTCTTAAAAATCAATTATAGAGATAATCTATGAACATAAATGTAGTGATTTTTTATTATTATATAAAATTATTAGCAGAATATTAACAAATATTGAGTCTTGATTTAATGATTTGTTAAGTGATAATGCTGTTTTGGTGAGAATACAGTATTTTTGTTAACGTTTTAAAAAATATCGAAGAAATGAAAAAAATAATGTTGATTGCTTTTATTATTACATGCTTGTCGTGTAACAGTCAAGGAAAAAGAGCTGTATTGGGTGAGTCCGAGTTTCAAAAAGAATTGAATAGAGATTTTAAAGATGCTTCCAAATCTCCACTAACAAAAAAAGGATTAAAAGAGTTTAAAGGACTTGATTTTTTCCCTATTGAAGCTAAATATAAAGTAGTAGCAAAGTTTGAAGAAACACCAAATGCGCCTATTTTTAATTTTCCTACAACAACAGATAGAGTTGCGGTATATAAAAAGTATGGAATTATTACTTTTTCGATTGATGGAAAAGATTTTGAATTATCAGTTTATAAGAATGTGAATCCAAAACCAGAGTACGCGAATAATTTGTTTTTACCATTTTTAGATAATACAAACGGAAAAGCATCATACAAAGGAGGACGTTTTATAGATTTGTATACAACAGATATTAAGGCGAACGGTACTATTGAGATTGATTTCAACAAAGCTTATAATCCGTATTGTGCTTACAGCGATCGATATTCTTGTCCAATTACTCCGCCAGATAATTACCTTGATATTGAAATTAAAGCTGGAGTAAGGGCTTACAAAAAAACAGAGTAAATAATTTTTAAAAAAGTTAAACGTCATTACGAGGAAGATTGCTTCTTCCGAAAAAATCGGAATCGCAATGACGTTTTAAATCAGTTTATTTTGAAGGAGGAGTTAAACCTTCATCAATATCTTGTTGTATAGCTTTTTCAAGCGCATCTAAGTAAGGTTTTCTTACTTCTAGTTTCGTTTCTGAATGAGCTTTCTTATTTAGTTTGGTGAACATTTCAGCGATTTTTATAGCTGTAGGTAATAAGTATTCTTGTGGTACAACTTTATCTAAAAATCCAGCAGTTAAAGCATCTTTAGGATTGTATATTTCTGAACAATTTACACTTCTTTCAAAATAAATAGGAGCTAAACGGGCTTTGGCAATTTCAATTCCAGCATTGTGCATGGTCATGCCAATCATTACTTCGTTTAATCCAATTTTGAAGTCTCCTTCTGTACCTAATCTATAATCAACAGAAAGTAATAAAAAAGCTCCTTTTGCAACTGCATGTCCTGAACAAGCTGCAATTATAGGAAAAGGGAAAGATAACATTCTGTGTGATAATTTAGATCCTTTGGTAACTAGTTCTAAAGCAGCTTCAGGAGAAGCTGTCATACTTTTTAAATCGTAACCAGCAGAAAATATTCCAGGTTGCCCAGTTAAAATTACTGGTTTTTCCTCTTTTTCTGCTGTGTTAAAAGCATCATTTAATGCATCAATTACTTCGTGAGAAATCGCGTTGGCTTTTCCGTTAGTAATGGTAATTATTACGTGGTTATCAGCTGATGTATATTGTATAAGTTCGTTCATGTGTTATATGTTTTGAGGAGTAGCTCCAAAATAATTTACTAAATAAATTCCTGCAAAAACAGCAAGAAATCCTAGAATAAAACTTGTAATCGTATAGATAGCGAAAGAAGTAAAATCTCCAGATTTTAGAAAGATGTGATTCTCATAAGCAAATGTTGAAAAGGTGGTAAAACCTCCACAAAAACCAGTAGCTAATAATAAGGTGTGGCTTTGTGTTAACGTTTGATTTTTTGCTGCGAATCCTAAAATGATTCCTATGAGTAAACTTCCTAAAATATTGGCAGTAAAAGTTCCGTAAGGAATTTCCGGTTGTGAGCTGTTTAACGTTTTTCCGATAATATATCGTAGCACACTTCCTATACCACCGCCAATAAAGACTAATAAAAATTGTTTCACTAAAATATGCTGGTTTTATTTATGAAGAAGTTTTCTTTAAAAAAAACATCTTTTGCTAAAATAAGAAAACCTCACAAATTTGTGAGGTTTTCGAAGTGTATATATTAGTCTAAATTATAATTCTACATCGTCAGCATCTGTCCAGTTCCATTTTCCTGCAATAACTCCGTTTTTCACAGTCATAATACCTGGGTTGGCTCTAATAGCTGTTTTTAAAGCTGTCTCGTCACAGAACCCAAATTCATAAGGAAGCCCGTATTTTTGCTGAGTGGCTTCTAAGTCTTCAATGTAAGAAGCGGTTAAAACATATATTTCGTAACCTTGTTCTTTCGCTTTTTTTGCAGCTTCTGCAACTTTTGCAATACCTTCTTTTTCGGTCTTATCAAAGTTGTACATTAAGATAAGCATCGCTTTTTCTTTGGCTAACATTTCTTCCAGTTTATCACCATCTTCAGTTTCAATCATAAAATCATGGATAGGAGGTATTTCATCACTACCGTCTTGGTATTTCATTCCTTCAGCAATATCTTTTCCAACAGCATAAGCTCTAAAATCGATAATTGGTAAGTGGTTTAATACGTAATAACTGATTCCTAATGAAATAAAAAGAGAAACAAAAGTAGTTAATGAAGCTATTTTGTTTGAAATTAATGGTTTTATATATTCAACTCCTTTGATTAGAATAACGATAAAAACCATTAAAATAACGTTTTTATAAAAAGTTTCTTTTGGTGTTAATTTTATAGCATCTCCAAAACATCCACAATCGGTTACTTTATTGTAGGTGTATGAGTACCATGTTAAAAACATGAAAATGGTGTTTAAACCAAATAAACTCCATACAGTAAGTTTTGACTTGTATCCTACTAAAAGCATTACGCCTAAAACTAATTCGGCAACGATTAAAAGAATTGAAAAAGGTAGGGCAAAAGGAATTAAAAACTCCATATTAAGCACACTTGCACTAAAATATTCTTCAAACTTGTATTGAGAACCAATCGGGTCTACCAGTTTTACAAATCCTGAATAGATAAAAAGTAGTCCAACAAGAACTCTAGAAATGTGAGTTAATAATTTTAAAATCATATAGGGGCGTTTTAAAGTTAATTATCTGATTCAGAAATATGAATCATGGCAAAAATAGCATAATTTATCATATCTTGATAATTTGCATCAATACCTTCTGAAACTAATGTTTTTCCTTGGTTGTCTTCAATTTGTTTTACACGTAATAATTTTTGTAAAATTAAATCGGTTAATGAAGAAATTCGCATGTCTCTCCAAGCTTCACCGTAATCATGGTTTTTGTTTTCCATTAATTCTTTGGTGATTTTTATATGTTTATTATATAATTCGGTGGCTTTTTCAGTTGATAAATCAGGTTGTTCAACAACACCAAGTTCTAATTGAACTAATGCCATAATCGAATAATTAATAATTCCAATAAATTCTGAGCGCTCACCTTCGTCAACTTTACGTTCGGTGTTTTCTTGTAACTGACGTATGCGTTGTGCTTTGATAAATATTTGATCGGTTAATGACGGAAGTCTTAAAATTCTCCAAGCACTACCATAATCGCTCATTTTTTTCACAAACAAATTTCTACATTCTTCAACTACAGCATCGTATTGTTTAGAGGTGTTTTGCATCTTTTTTATTTAAAAGTAATCGACCAAAAATAGTAAATATTACAAGCTTTTCATTTATTTTTACTTGGAAATTTAGAATGATGACGATTAATTGTAAAGGAACCTTACTAGATCTTAGTACTCCCAAGGTAATGGGAATTTTAAATATAACTCCAGATTCTTTTTATGATGGAGGAAAGTATAAAAATGAACAAGATATTTTGGCTCAGACAGAAAAAATGTTGAGTGAAGGCGCTACGTTTATAGATGTTGGTGCTTATTCATCACGACCTGGAGCAAAACATATTTCTGAAGAAGAAGAGTTACAAAGAATGCTTCCTGTTATTGAGTTACTGATGAAAAATTTTTCTGAAATTTTAATTTCTGTAGATTCTTTTAGAAGTAAAGTAGCAGAAGAATCTATCAATGCGGGTGCTGCAATAATTAATGATATTTCTGGCGGTAAGATGGATGATAACATGTTTACAACGGTAGCAAAACTTCAAGTTCCGTATATAATGATGCATATGCAAGGAACCCCTCAAAATATGCAGGTAAATCCACACTATGAGAATGTAGTTACTGAAGTAATTTCGTTTTTTGCTGAACAACTTTTTAAACTACGCCAATTAAAAATTAATGATATAATTATTGATGTAGGCTTTGGTTTTGGTAAAAAACTCAATCAAAACTACGAGTTACTTAAAAATCTCTCATTATTTAAAAACCTTGATGTTCCTGTTTTAACAGGAGTTTCAAGAAAGTCAATGTTGTATAAGTTGTTAGAAATTTCTCCGGAAGAAGCTTTGAATGCAACAACAGTTGCTAATACTGTTGCATTATTAAACGGAACCAATATTTTAAGAGTGCATGATGTAAAAGAAGCGGTTGAAGCGGTTACAATTGTAAGTCAGTTACAATAAAATGCTTACATTTACTCAATAAGTTTTTATAAACTTCAAAAAATTAATGAATTTAGATTTTATCGATTTTTCGTTTCTAGATGTTCTAGATATTTTCTTAGTAGCAGTACTGCTTTTCTATATTTATAAGCTTTTAAAAGGTACAGTAGCTATAAATATCGTTATAGGAATTGCATTTATATTTTTAATTTGGAAAGTAACTCAAGCACTTCATATGGAAATGCTGAGTGGTATTTTAGGATATTTACTTTCGGGTGGAGTTATAGCGCTGATTATCGTTTTTCAACAAGAAATTAGAAAGTTTCTGTTAATGATTGGAACTACAAACTTTTCAACTAAAAGAGGTTTTTTAAATCAGCTTAAATTTTTAAAGACTGAAATTCATTCAGAAATTGATATTCAAACTATTTTAAAAGCTTGTGTTAACTTGTCAAAAACAAAAACAGGAGCTTTATTGGTGATTGAAAAAACAAATAACCTTGATTTTTTAATTAACACGGGAGATAAAATGAATGCTCTTGTAAATGAAGCGATACTTGAAAGTATTTTTTATAAAAATAGCCCGTTGCACGATGGAGCGACAGTAGTTAGAGATAATTATATTGTGGCAACACGTGTTGTGTTACCAATTTCTGATAGTACTAAAATTCCTTCTCGTTTTGGGTTGCGACATAGAGCAGCAATAGGTGTTTCAGAAAAAACGGATGCTATTTGCTTGTTGGTTTCTGAAGAAACTGGAGAAATATCGTATATAAAAGACGGTGAGTTTGTTTTTTATAAGTCGTTAGAAGAATTACAAAAAAAGTTAGAAAAAGATGTAATGGCATAAAAAAAGCTCGCAAATGCGAGCCTTATTTTATGTTCTAGTTCAATATGAATTATTGAGCAGGAGCCATTTTAGCTTGAATTGCAGCCATAGTGTTGTTAAACTTAGTAGCAGCTTCTTCACTTAAATTAGTAGCTATTTCTTTAGCTTGAGCAGCTAATTCAACACTTTTCTTAGCTAATTCAGTGTTTTTAACTACATCACCTTTAGCTTCAATATAGTCTTTAGCGTGTTGTGAGTAAGTTTGTAAAAACTCTCCTACTTTAGGATCTTCGAATTCAGGAATTGTGATACCTTCAATTGCAGACTCTACAGATTCTACTGCTTCTTCCATAGCTTCTACAGTTTTTGTAGCTGCATCTTCAGTAGCTTCAGCTGCATCGTTTGCAACTTCTTCTACAGCATCTTTTGCGTCTTTTGCTTCTTCTTTTGCATTTTTACAAGATGTTGCTAATAAAGCACCAACAACAAATACTGATAAGATTACTTTTTTCATCGTTTGATTGATTTTAGTTTTTAAGATTGAATAACAAATTTACTATTTTGATTGACGTGAGCAAATTTATTTACATCACGGTTTCACTATTAAACTGCTTTTCGTATAAATTCTTATAATAACCCTCATGTTTTTTTAATAATTCAGTATGGTTGCCTTTTTCAACAATACGTCCTTTGTCCATAACTATAATCATATCAGCCTTTTTAATTGTCGCTAAGCGATGGGCTATTACTATTGAAGTTCTGTTTTTAGTGATCTCGTCTGTAGCATATTGAATCATTTGTTCAGAATGTGCATCGACTGAAGAGGTAGCTTCATCTAGAATTAAAATACTAGGTTTACTCACATAAGCACGAAGAAAAGCAATTAGCTGACGTTGACCAGAAGATAGCATTCCGCCACGTTCTTTTACATTGTAGTGATAGTTGTTAGGAAGGCTCATAATAAAATCATGAATTCCTATTTGTTTCGCAGCTTTTTGAACTTCTTCGAGAGAAATATTTTCGTTATTTAAAGTAATGTTGTTTAAAATAGAATCAGAAAATAAAAAGACATCTTGTAAAACAACTGCTACTTTTTTTCGTAATGAAGAAATTTCATATTCTTGAACAGGAGTTGCATCAATAGCAATTAAACCGCTATCAATTTCATAAAAGCGACTAATAAGATTAATGATGGTTGATTTTCCTGCACCGGTAGCGCCAACTATAGCTACAGTTTGCCCTTTTTCAACAGTAAAACTAATTCCCTTTAAAATTTCTTCTCCTTTTATGTAGCTAAAATGTACATCTTTAAACTCGATGTTTCCTTGAATGTTTTTAGCGATGATTGTGCCGTTTTTATCAATAGAACTTTCAGTGTCAATAACGTTAAAAACACGTTCACCAGCTACAATTCCCATTTGTAATTGGTTGAATTTATCAGCTATTTGACGTAAAGGTCTAAAAAGCATTTGTGCCATTTTTATAAAACCTATGATCGCACCTACTGTTACAGCTTTGTCTGCAATTACTTGTAATCCTCCATACCAAACAATTAGTCCGATTGCAATTGATGAAAAAATTTCTGCAATAGGAAAGAAGATAGAGTAGTACCAAACGGTTTTTATATGAGCTTTTTTGTGTTTATCGTTAATTTGAATGAAATTTTTATACTCTATTCGTTCTCTATTAAAAAGCTGAACAATTTTCATTCCGGTTACTCTTTCTTGTACAAAACTGTTGAGGTTTGCTACCTGATTTCGTACATCTTGAAAGGTAGATTTTATAGCTATTTGGAATAGTTTCGTGGCGTAAATTAATACAGGTAAAGTAGCAAGAGCGATTAATGTAAGCTGCCAGTTTTTATAAAACATTATAATAATTACCGAAAGCATTAATAAAATATCACTTACAATCATGAAAACACCTTGGGTAAAAAAACTTGATATTGTTTCAATATCAGACACAACTCTGGTAACTAATTTACCAACAGATGAGTTGTCAAAATAACTCATTTTAAAAGATAAAATCTTTCTGAAAGTTTTGGTTCTAATGTCTCTAATAATATGTTGTCCTACCCAATTAGCATAGTAAATAAAACTAAATTGAAGTAAAACTTGCGCAACCAAAGCTCCAACCATTGCTATGGTGAAGTAAAGTAATCTATTGATGTCTTTATTAGTAGTGAAATCGTCAATTGCTGTCATTAAAATAACAGGAGTAAGAATTGCAACACCAGCTAATAAAATTGTTGAAGTTGCTGCTAAAATAAATCGCACACGGTACTTTTTTGCAAAACTCATTAATCGTGCAAAAATTTTAATATCAAAAGCGTTTCCTGTTGTTTTACTCACTATAAATAATCGTATGTTACTTCTGTTAAAAATAATCCTTTTGCAGGAACTGATACACCTGCATTACTTCTGTTTTTACTTTCAATGATTTTTTTAAAATCATCTATGCTAATTTTACCCAAACCAATATCAATTAAAGTACCTACGATGGCTCTAACCATATTTCTTAAAAAACGATTTGCACTTATATGAAAGGTTAAATCATTTCCGTTTAGAATCCATTTTGCATTAGTAACCTTACAGTTGAATGTGTTTACGTCTGTTTTTACCTTAGAAAAGCATTCAAAATCTTCATACTCATATAAAACAGCAGCAGCTTCATTCATCAAATCAATATTTAATTGTTGATAATACAGTTGCCAAGAAGTTTCTAATAAAAACGGATTTCTGCCCAACCAAATTTTGTATTCATAACTTCTGCTAACTGCATCAAAACGAGCATGTGCTTCGCTATGAACTTGTTTGGTGTTAAAAATTACCACGTCATCAGGTAGTATGGCATTTAGTTTATAGGTGAAATTATCGTTTAAAGCGGTTTCAAAATCAAAATGTGCAAACATTTGTGAAGCATGCACTCCTGCATCTGTTCTTCCTGCTCCAACAATAGTTATTTCTTGTCTAAGAATTGTGCTTATAGCTTTGTTTATTATTTCTTGAACAGAAATTGCGTCAGGTTGAGTTTGCCAACCATGGTAGTTTTTTCCGTTGTAAGCTAATTCGATAAAATACCTCAAAAAATGTGATTTTTTTAAAGAGCTAAATTATGAAATTCTCCCTTGAAATCTGATAAATAGATGGTTAAAAAAGAAAAAGGTATTTTTATTAACATATGTTAAGACATGGTGTTTTGATTTGCTATACATTTGCAGTCCGAAAAAGGCTAGTGATTTGAATTTCATTAGTTTATCAGAAAAGAAAAGTGAATTCCCCATTCATTAAAGTTCCCCTTAGTTTAAAGAAATCCATAATGTAACCATTATGGGTTTTTTTTATGCATAATTTTTTAGCTTTGTTTTGATGAAAAAAATCCTTCTTCTTTCCGATACTCATAGTTTTATTGATGCTCAAATTTTAAAATTTGTAAAACAAGCAGATGAAGTTTGGCATGCTGGTGATATAGGTGATTTATCAGTTACTGATACTATAAAAAAAATAAAACCACTTAGGGCAGTTTACGGAAATATTGATGATAACAAAGCAAGAGCTGAATTTCCGTTAGATGATAAGTTTCAAGTAGATGAGGTTTCGGTTTGGATAACTCATATAGGAGGCTACCCAAATAAATACAATCAAAGAGTGAGAGAGGAGTTAAAAAACAATCCGCCACAACTTTTTATTTGCGGACACTCACATATCTTAAAAGTTCAGTATGATAAAAAACTGAATTTATTACACTTAAATCCTGGGGCAGCTGGCAAACATGGATTTCACAAAGTAAGAACCATGCTTCGATTTGAAATTGATGGTAAAGAAATTAAGAATATGGAAATTATAGAACTAGCTAACAGAAGTTAGTTTAAAGTTTTTCTCTTGTTTTATAATAGGAACAGAAATATGCACCGAAGTTCCAGAGTTTTCTTTAGAATTGATAGTTAATTTACCATTCATAACATGAATTCTAGCTTCAATTTGGTTTAGCCCAATTCCATCTGAAATAGAAGAAGATGAGGTAGAAAAACCTACCCCATCATCTTTAACGAGAATGGTTAGTTGAGTTCCTTCCTCTTTCAAATTAATTTGTGCATTTTGAGCTTTACTATGTTTTAAAATATTGTTAATAAGCTCTTGCATGACATTAAAAATTTTAATTTCAAATTCTTGATTGTATCTATTGATGTTTTGCGCTGATATATCAAACTTTATTTGACTGTTTGAATATTTTTTTGCAACATCTTTTATAGCGTATTCTAAACCAAACTTTAATAAAATAGAAGAAACAAGGTTGTGAGATAAATCTCTAACTTTTTGAGAAGCTTCTGAAATAATGGCTTGGGTTTTCTCAATTTCTTGAGGAGTATTCCCATTAAACTGCTTTCTGGTAGCTGTTAAATGCATATTAGCAGAAGATAATAAAGCGCTTACATTGTCGTGTAATATCTCTGCAATAAGTTTACGTTCGGTTTCTTTACCGTCAATCGTAGCATTTAATATTTTTACTTGTGCTTCAGATTTTAATTTTTCAATATTTTGCTGTTGAATTAAGTTGCTTTCTGATAGTTTAAGCTTTAAGTTTTTTTGGCGTAACTTATAATTGTAAATAACAATTCCTGAAATAATTAATACTAGAATACTCAATGCGCCGAAAAGTAAAGAAGCTTTTGCTTCTTGAGCTTCCTTTAGTTTACGTTGTTCTTCAACTAAAGCGGTTTTTTCTTTTTCTAGATTTAGTTCGTGTTTTGTGTAGATTTCGTCAACAATTCTTCTTATCTCAACATCTCTTAAATCATCTTTAATATTGTATGATTTTTCTTGATAGTCATAGGCTCTATAGTCTTTTTGCAAGTATAATGTATATGCTAAATTGAAATACAAAAACTCTTTATATCTTGTGGCTCTACTACTTGAATCAAGTTTTATTAAGTCTAAACCTTCTAAATATATTTTTTTAGCTTCTTTATAGTTTTTTTGTTCTAAGTATATGCTAGCTAGATTTCCTAAAGCAGCAGATTCTAATACTTTTTTATTAGCTTTTCTATATATTTTTACTGATTCATATGAATACTCCTTAGCTAAATCATAAATTGAATCTTCTCTATAAATATTAGATAGATTACTATAAGCGCTTGCTTTAGTAGTTAAGTCCAGTTGATTTAGAGTTCCGCTACTTAGTATTCTTTTGTAATAACTAATTGCACTATCCTTTTCTTTTATAATATGAAATTCACTTCCTACACGTAATAAAAGCTTGTTTAAATTAACATCATTAATTGATGGTGAGGGAGTTGTTTTTTCATTATAAGTTAAGTTATTTTCGTTGTTAAAACTTTTTAAGGCCTTTTTATAATATACTATTGCTTTTTTGTGGTCATTTGTTTCTCTAAAAATATCACCAATTAAAAATGAGGTTTTAAAATATAATTCTGAATAATTTGTAGTATCTAATCTAGAAAACAACTTTAAACTTTTTTCAAGAGAGATGCTGTATTTTTTTTGAGTAAAAAATTCTTCTGATTTTTTAAAATCATTAATAAATTCCACTTCATCCTTTTTTTGACTAAAGGATAAAATGGAATAAAAAAATATTATTAAAGTGACTATTTTTTTTTCAATCATGGGCTAAATTACCTAAAAAATCTACTATGTTGATTCAATAATTTTAAATCACAGCATCTCCAATTATTATCGATTTAGGTTTTCTTTCAACAGCTACTTCTTCTTCGGTTTTGCCTGAATATTTGTGATTTACAAAATCTAATTTTAACATTTTTGACACAGAATTCATTTCTAATTGTCTAGAAAACGTTTTTTGAGTAGATGTACCATTCGATAAATGTACTTCATAAGTTTCAAGCTCTTCATTGTATGTAAAATCGGTAGCTACATTATCATTGACCGTAAAATTTAACTGATAAGTGCCGTCTTCGTTTGCAGTTATGCTATAAGTGCTTAGAAACTCACTAACTCCTTTCGCAAAGGTAATATTTTCATCCTCAACATAAATTTTTGTTTTTTTTCCGTTGTTAGACTCTAAAAAACCAATTTTTAACTGGTCGTTTTCAATAGAAAAATCATTAGAGTGTCTCGTTGCAGTTTTTTGTGCTGTTTCTGCTAAAATAATTTCTTTAGAGTTATCAACATTTGTTACAGTAGTTACATCTGTATTGTTTGATGTATTGAAATCAATAGAGTAAGCACCGTTAGCATCTCTTTTTAAAGTATACGATTGTAATAATTTTTCTGGGTTGTTATCTAATACTTCTGTCTCATTTGATGAACAAGAAGCAAAAAAGATACTTAAACTTAGAGCAAGAAAATAAGGAGTGATTTTTTTCATGATTAATTATTTTAAGATTTTTAATTAGAATTTCTTTAGTTTTAATGAAATAGCGATGCACTTATAGGATAGATATTAGAGACGGGGGACTATCTCTTAGGGGATATTATAAAGAAAACAAAATGAAGGGGTTCTCTACACTATGTTTAAAACGCGTACATCGCTATTATTATTTTTAATTATTTAGTAGTTGTAAGCGATGCATGATAGTGTAAAGATAGATTCGGGGGGCTTCTTTAATGGGGGACTAAAGAAAAATTTGAAGGGTTGATTTTCAACTCTACACTATATTGTTTTTCACAGCATACATCGCTAAACCTACTACGTTTTTTACTTTTAATTTTTTATATAAATTACTTCTATATGTTTCTACTGTTTTAATACTAACATTTAGTTTATCGGCAATTTCACTAGAGCTTTTTTCTTTAGCAATTAACTTTAATACAGCAATTTCCCTCTCTGTTAAATCTGCATGTAAAAAACTAGGCTTCTCTTCTTCTTGTTGGTCAGAAGTGTAATGATCTAATAATTTTACTTTTATATCTTCACTAATGTATTGAATGCCGTTATGTACAACTTTAATAGCGTCTATTATTTGCTCATTCGCTTTGCTTTTGTCAACAAAACCTTTGGCTCCTAAAGCTATCATTTCTTGCACAAGCTTCGGATCACTTAAACTAGAAAGTATTACAGTTTTAATTTGTGTATTACGTTTTCTAAACGTTTTTAAAACTTCTATACCATCCATTTCAGGCATGTTAATGTCTAACACTAATACATCAGCTGTATTTTTAGAAGACCAATTAACAACTTCTCTACCTGTTAAAGAAAATCCTTCAACTTCAATGTCGTCTTCAGTATTTAATAAAGCGATGACTCCGTCTATTAATATCTTATGGTCATCTGCTATGTGAACTTTTATCTTGTAATTCATGGTCGTTTACAGTTACAAATCTATAGTATAAAACAAGTGTGTACAATACACAATATCCCTAATTGTTTAATTAGTGACTCAGGGATAACCCTGAGTTTTTTTTAACATTTCTTTAACATTTGGATTTTGGTGCCCCGTAAATGTAGGGTTTTCAAAAATAAAAAACCGAGATTGATATATCTCGGTTTTTTCGCACTAAATATACTAAGATGTTAGGCTTATCGTAATCTATCAACAGATTTTACAAGATTTTCATCCTTCTTAATGGCTCTGTTTGCTAAAAACAATAGCAAAATAACAATGACAGGAAAGAACATCCCAATACCTTTCTCAGAAACCGAAGCTTCTCCAGATAACGTTTGTGATAAATAAATCAATATTCCTAATAAAAAAAGGTTTATCAATATGTTTAAACGATTAATTACAAATTGTAACTGACGATTGTTAAATAAAAAAATAGCTACAATTGATATTAATGCGGAAGTAAAAAATAATACAGGAATCGATTTTTCAAGTAAAGAATTACTCGAAAATAAATCTACAATAAATACAGAAGAGTTTGCGTTAGAAGATACCCAAAGGTTAACCAAGAAAGTTAAACCTCCAGAAATAATTCCGGCAACTAATAAGTATATAGATTGTATTCTTTGTATCATAATTTTTTATCGGGTAGCAAATGTAATACTTCTTTTTTTAAAAAGAAATATTAGAAGTTAAAATATTTGTATATATTTGCCTTGTATGTAACTGCACAGAATTATTATATAGCCCCTATATAATTAGCACTCAAAACAAAACTTAATACAAACAACAATTCTTTCTCAAAGAGAATTTTAGTAACTTAATCATTTAACGAATGTTCGATATTTCGGAATTAAAAACTAAGAAATTAGCTGATTTACAAGTTATTGCCAAAACTATAGGATTGGCTAAATTTAGTCAGTTAAAAAAATTAGATTTAGTATACAAAATTTTAGATGCGCAAGCAGAAGCGAGTGCTAATGAGGCTAAACCAAAAGCTGAAAAACCTAAAAGAAAAAGAATAGCTAAATCTGAAACCCCAGCAGAAACTTCTCAAGAACAAGATAACAAGCCTGTTAAGAAAGCTGAAGTGAAAGAAGTAGCTGAAAAAACTGAAGCTGTTAAAAAAGGTGAGGATAAAAAACAACATTCTCAAAACCAAACTAACGACGAAAAGAAGCAGCAACAGCCACACAATAAGCAGCATAATAAGCATCAGAATAAAGGTAACAAGAATAATAACAACAATAAGCATCAGAATCAAAACTCTTCTAAACAACATCATAGAAGTGGAAATAAATATCGCGATCCTGATTTTGAGTTTGATGGTATTATTGAAAGCGAAGGAGTGTTAGAAATGATGCCAGATGGTTATGGTTTTTTACGTTCTTCAGATTATAATTATTTATCATCTCCTGATGATATTTACGTATCACAATCTCAAATTAAATTATTCGGATTAAAAACTGGTGATACGGTTCTTGGTAATGTACGTCCGCCAAAAGAAGGAGAAAAGTATTTTCCTCTAATTCGCGTGTCGAAAATTAATGGACTAAACCCAAATATTGTTCGCGATCGTGTTTCTTTTGAGCATTTAACTCCGTTATTTGCTGAGGAGAAATTTAATTTAGCAGAAAAAGGAAGCTCTCTCTCTACTAGAATTATCGATTTGTTTTCACCTATAGGAAAAGGACAACGTGGTATGATTGTAGCACAACCCAAAACAGGTAAAACGATGTTGCTAAAGGATGTAGCGAATGCAATCGCTGCAAATCATCCAGAGGTATATCAAATTGTTTTATTAATTGATGAACGTCCTGAAGAGGTTACAGATATGCAACGTAGCGTTAGAGGAGAAGTAGTAGCTTCTACTTTTGATGAACCTGCAGATAAGCACGTGCGTGTTGCTAATATCGTATTAGAAAAAGCAAAGCGTTTGGTTGAATGCGGACATGATGTGGTGATTTTATTAGACTCTATCACACGTTTAGCAAGAGCGTATAACACCGTAGCACCAGCATCTGGTAAGATTTTATCAGGGGGTATCGATGCTAACGCATTACACAAACCAAAACGTTTCTTTGGTGCTGCTCGTAATATTGAAAATGGTGGTTCATTAACGATTATTGCTACTGCACTTACCGAAACCGGATCAAAAATGGATGAGGTAATCTTTGAAGAATTCAAAGGTACAGGTAACATGGAATTACAATTAGAGCGTAATATTGCTAACCGTAGAATTTATCCTGCGATTGATTTAATTAAATCAAGTACGCGTCGTGATGATTTATTGTTAGATGATAAAACAGTACAACGTATGTGGGTATTGCGTAAATACCTAGCTGATATGAATCCAATTGAAGCGATGGAATTTATTCAAGATAGAATTAAGAGATCTATAAACAATGAAGAGTTTTTAATTTCTATGAACGGATAAGTTTATAAAAATATAAGAATAAAAAAATCTCGCTTAATGCGAGATTTTTTATTTTGGATATATCACAATATTTAAAGGAACATCAAATTTGTGAGTGTCTTCTATTCTTTTGATAGGAGGGAAGAAGTTAAGTCCGATAGTTTGTGTGTCTTTTCTACATTCTGATAAAAACCTGTCGTAAAATCCTTTTCCGTAGCCTACTCTGTAGTTTTTTTCGTCAGAAATTAACAAGGGTACAAATACCAAATCAATATCTTTTACATTTGCTTCTTTAGCATTAACGGGTTCAGGAACTCCAAATTTGTTGAGTTCTAGTTGTGTGTCTTTTTCAAAATAAAAATGAGAAAGAGTATCATCTTCAAAATTACAGCGACTTACAATAATTTTTTTTCCTTTTTCTCTAAAGAAATTGATAATAGGCAACGTATTAATTTCATTAAATTTTCGCATTGATAAAAACAAATGGACGTTCTTTATTTCATCTGTATTTAACTCAAAAATTTGTTGATAAATGCTTTCTTGCAGTTGTTGTTTTTCTACTTCAGTTAAAGCATTTCGCTTTTGCTTGTATACTTTTCTAAGTTCTGATTTTAGCATGCTTTTTACATCGATTTTAACTCTTCTTGAAGCTTTTTAGTTAAACTCTTAACTATTAAATCGTACGAATGATCTATTAATTCAAAAGCAAAATCATCATAAACATCGTTGTTTAAAGTTACTGTATTCCAATGCTGTTTGTTCATGTGAAAACCAGGGTTTACACTCTCGTATTCCTCACGTAATTCAATTGCCCACTCAGGATTACATTTTAAATTAACCTTAGGTTCTTGTTGTTCCCAACTATCTAAACCCGATAAAGCGAACATTTTATTCATTACTTTAAAAACTAACACATTGTTATCAAAAGGAAAATGTTCGGTTACTCCTTTTTTTTGAAGACAATAAGTTCTGTATTGTTCAATATGCATTGTCGTCTTTTTTTAATTTTATGTAAAGTAAAAATATTACAGAAGTTATACAAAGCAATAAAGAAAAGTACTTTAAAATGTTTGTAAAAATGAAAAGTACAAAGTCTGTATGACCATGAAAGCCATATTTCCCATACCTTATTTGAAGTGATTTTATGGTTTCAGGATTGTTTTCAATATAATAATATAATAAAAAGGAAAAAGAAAAGATCAGTAATAGCCTTATTGTTTTATTCATTCTCCTATTAATTTCTTATTTGTTTCTGGTATTTCTAAAGCAGTATAATCTAATTTCCAACCGATTGTTTCAACTAAATTCTGCATTAAAGAAATAGCTTCTAAAGCTTCTTTATTAGCAGTTTGCATTAAGTTACTTTCAGGTATTTTTTGCAAAATATGTTCTTTAGCTTCTTTGTTAACTTCGGTTAAATCTTCAGAGCTGAACTTATTTAAGAGTCCGTTTTGAATATCGTAAAAGCGTAAGTTTGGTTCAATAGAAAAAACTTCAGGTTGCGGAAATTCAGATAAGATCAATGCTTTGTTTTTGGTGTCTGCATGCATTTTAATTTTTCTAAAATCGAATCCGATATGCACTTTAGCATTAATCAAGATAATCGCTTTTTTCTTACTGGTTATTAATCCTAAAAGCTTTTCTTTGGTATTTTCGTGGTGATAAATTTCCGCAAATTCTCCTTCAACAGTAATTAGTTTTGATACTTTTTTAATCTTGTCAAGTAAAACTACCGATTGTTTTTCAGTCAAACTTTTTTTACTAACTGACGTAAATTTTTTAAATAAAAAATAAGAAATAATAGCACCTGCGGCTAAACCTAAAAAGAGTAATTCCATAAAAACGAATTTACGTAAAATCTTGTTTAGATTATAGAAATAAAAAAGACTCTAAGAAATTAGAGCCTTTTGCTAGGTTTGTTTTAACTTAAAATAAGCTGTTCAAATAGTTTAGTTATTGGGTTTTCTATATCTAAGTATAAAAATGTTAATCCAATAGTGTCGTGAAAACCATGCATAAATATGAGCAGCCATAAATTGTCTTTGTTTTTTAGATATATGAGTGAGTAAATAAAAGCAAACGGTATAATGCCCAATATTCCTGAAATTCCTTGATAATAATGTGAAGCACCAAAATAAATTGCTGATACTATCGCAGAAATCATCCATGACTTTTTAGAATCGCCAAACAATTCAGCTATCCATTTTAGATAGTAACCTCTAAATAGAATTTCTTCGCCAAAAGCAACCAACGTCCAAACAACAATTAGTATGACGATAAAACCAGTTGTATTATGTTTTATATCTTCTAACGAAGAAATATCTGCTCCTCCAAAGTACTTATCTATCATAATGCTTATAGGTGTATAAGCTATTAATATTAATAAAGCGAATAAAAATGCTTTAACGATTGTTTTTTTTGTTAGTTTTTTAGTTAAGCTAAATAAAGACCAGTTGTAATTGCTCGACCATGCTATTAATCCGACAATAGTTAGTCCAAAAAAGAAGCTAAAATTTCTGTCAAGAAAGTTTAATAAAGGCGCCAATAGCATTACCAAGACCACAATATATGGCTTTGTTAAAGTGTTGTATATTTTAGTTTTCATGTTCAATTATTATAATTCTATTTGTTCACCGTTATATAATACTTGATAGTATTTGTTGTTCTGAATTAATAATCCTTCAGATTTTCTACTGGGCCACATACTAATATAATCCTTAGGGTGCACTACATCTATCGCATACACTTTTCCGTCGTATAATTTTTTAACCATAGATTGTAAAGTATGACCAACAACTACACTTTTTCCTCCAAATTTTTCAATTCCTTTTTCAACATCTTCTTGTGATAAATCATCTTTAAAATAACCTCTGTACCAACAAACTCCTTTTTTAGTTGAAGTAACTAATTGTTCGATTGTTTTTTGAGGTTTTGGGAAATAATACTGATAATAATTCGCTCTATTAATCTGATTAATTTCATCAAGTGTAATTTTTGTGTCAGCAAGTTCAGGATGAATTCCTCCGTGAGTAAACAACGTCCCGTTGATAAGTTCAATAGTGTTTTTACTTGATAACCATTTTCCTAAAACGGAATTTTTACTATATAAATCGTATTGTTGTTTACCTAAAATTGAAGCTACAGCAAAGTACTTTTGTTCAGCAGATTTGTATTGACCTTGCATGTTGTACAATTCATGGTTACCAATGATGTAATGAACGTATCCTCCGTGTTTTTTAGCTTCTTGCTCTAGCTTATAAATAAACCAAAGTACTTGTGTTGTTGAGAAGCCTCTGTCAACAAAATCACCAACAAGAACAAGGTGTCCGTTGCCAAAAGTCCAATTCAAGTTTTTGTCAATTACATTATTGCTAATTAAAAAATCACGAAAAGTTCGGTAACCACTTTCAATATCTGAAATAGCTAAAATTTTATTACCGTCGTTATATATTGATTTTGGTGATTCAAACGCAGTTTCTAATTGAAATGTAAATGAAGTAGAATCTATAGGGAATTGGCAGCTCAACCTAGCTTTTTCATCAGGATTATATTTTTTTGAATCTACATAAAATCCTTCTTCTTTAGTTCCTCTTACATAATTCACGCTAACAATACTATCGTTTTCATAAAAGGCATAAGGTCCTTCTTTATCCATGTTGTAGCGAAGTGGATTTTGTCCGTATTTTAATGTTCCGTTTAAATAAAATAAAACCGAAAGACCTATGACTAATAAGGTTATTACTGTAAAAATGATGTGTTTTAAGTATTGTACTATTCTTTTTTTCATGTGTTAATATTTTGTTTGATCAAAAATGAAGTAGATTTCTATTGTTTAAAAGTAATTGTGATATAAGAAGGTTTAAGAAGGATGTATTAAGGTTGATTTATGATAAAACAACTTTATAGCGATATTTTGTTGTTTCGTAACACTTTCTAGGTTGATTATCACAAGAACTTTAGTATAGATAAAACAAAGTGTTATTTTGCAGTATGATTGATTTGGTATATAAATACAAAAAAGAAGTTTTTTTAATTGGGATGGTTTCTCTAATCATCCCTTTGTTCTACATAACTTATGTAGTTATAACATCTGAAGGAGATTCAGTTGCGTTTACTATAGGCGTAGATTCAGTAATGGGGTATATCTTATTTGTCTATTACATTATTTTAATCAGTTTGTTTGTTGGTTATATTGTTTATTGGCTTATAAAGCATATTAGGTATTTGTTAACACTAAAAAATGAAAAGAAGAAAACTGAATTAATGCATTTACAATCGCAGGTGAATCCGCATTTTTTCTTCAATATGCTTAATAATTTATACGGATTGATAGATAAAGACAGTGATAAAGCAAAAAAACTTGTTTTAAAACTTTCTGATATGATGCGATACAGCATTTATGAAGGACAAAACAATATGGTACATTTAAAAGAGGAAGTTGATTTCATATCGAATTATATCGAATTGCATAAAATGCGTTACCACAAAAATATTGATGTTACTTTTACGAAAGAGATTGAAAATGAGAATCTAAAAGTACTTCCACTGCTGTTTATTATTTTGGTTGAAAACGCTTTTAAACACGGATTAGAGGTTTTACGTGAAAACGCTTACGTTCATATTGTTTTAAAAACAAAAGGAAAGAAACTCTATTTTGAAGTTGTAAATAACTTTGATAAAGAAAATAATACAGAAATAGGAATAGGATTAGCAAATTTAAAAAAACGGTTAGAATTGGTGTATCCTAAAAAACATCATTTATCAAACACGGTTTATAACGATGTTTTTGAATCAATTTTAGAAATACAATTATGATTAATTATTTAATTATTGATGACGAATATATTGCTCACGATATCATAAAAGATTATTGCGACATGCTTTCTAATTTTAAATTAGTTAAAAACTGTTATGACGCAGTTGAAGCTATAGAATATCTACAAAAAAATCATGTTGACTTGATGTTTTTAGATCTAAATATGCCAAAATTGAAAGGTTTTGATTTCTTACGATCATTACAAAATCCACCAAAAGTTATTGTTACAACTGCTTATAAAGAATATGCTTTAGATGGTTTTGAATTGAATGTAGTTGATTATTTATTAAAACCATTTAGCTTCGAGCGTTTTGTTAAAGCTATTAATAAAATAGAAACTCCAACGAGTGTAAAACAAAATGAAACCACATCAACAACATCAGTTTCAAATGAAAGTGTTTTTGTGAGGTCAAGCAAAAAAATAATCCAGATTAAACTAGATGGCATATTGTTTGTTGAATCTGTGGGAAATTATTGCAAAATAATTACTGAAGAAGAAGAAGTACAAGTGCGTGAAAAAATCTCTGATTTTTTATCTAAACTCCCACAAGATAACTTCTTTCAAGTTCATAAATCATTTATTGTATCTAAGGATAAAATCAAATTAGTAGAAGGAAACAGAATTGTTATAAAAGATTTTATAGTTCCAATAGGTAAGGTTTATAAGAATAATCTTAATAAGCTGTTGTCGTAAAAAGAAAATTAAATATTAACACTAAATAAAATTGATTATGAGAAAAATTATTACGCTATTACTAGTAGCTACACTTTGGTCTTGTGTAGATAATGATGAGGTGGAAACTCCTAAATACCCAACTGTAGATAAGATAACTGAAGAACCTATAGCAGCAGGATCTACTTTAACCATTACAGGTAGAGATGTTGATGATGACCCAGTTTTTATTTTTAATGGAGAAAAGATAACTCCATTTTCAATAAAAAGTTCTTCAGTAACTTTAAGAATACCTGAAGAAGCCATGAGTGGAAAATTGGAAATTAAATTCAAACAAGAAGAATATAATACTCAATTCTTTTTAAAGATTTTAGATAAAGGTTGGAGTAGCTCTAGAGCACCAAGTTATAGTCAAATTAAATTCATATCGCCTCTTGTTGGTTTTGGAAGAAAAGTAGACGGAACTTTTAATTATATAAATAAAACTGTTGATGGAGGCCTTACTTGGGTTAATGTATCAAAAGAAACTACTTCAAACTCTTTATTAGGAGTGGTTTCTGAAAATGTTATGTATGTAAAAATAGCTTCTAACAAAATTAAAAAGACAGTTGATGGAGGTGTGTCTTGGGAAGAAAAAGAGGCGTTAAGCATAGGTACAATAATAAAAGAAATGTTTTTTAAAAATGAAGAAGAGGGGTTTTTATTAGCTGGAAGATTAGATAAGTCATACATTTATAAAACAGAAGATGGAGGGAATACTTGGATTTTGAAAAAGGAAATTGACACTGCTTTTTATTATATGAAACTAATTCATTTTGAAGCGAATAATATTAAATTGTTGAATGAAGAGAGTAATACAATAGTTAGTACTATAGATGGTGCTAATACATGGGAAGAAGAAGAGTTAGGAATAACACCTACTTATACGCCAATTTTTGACTTTGTTAATGAAGATAATGTTTGGATGAGTATGATTGATAGAGTTGATTGGACAGGTGGCCTATTTAATAAAGTTTCAAATGGAAGTTGGAAAAAAATAGAGCTTCCAAAAGTTCCTTCTTATGAGGGGATATTAAATGTTACTTTTTTTGATGAGAATAAAGGATGTGTTTTAACAAAAAGAGGCGGTATTTTTTACACGAATGATAGGGGAGATACATGGAGATTATTTTATTTGAATACTGAAATTATATGTTCTGTAACACAACTAGGTAATAAACTGTATGTGTCAGGTTTTTACGGTGATTTTCACACTAAAATAATAAACTAATCTTAAAATAGAAAGACAGCTCTTTGTACAGATGAATAAAATTTTAGAAACTGAAAGGTTAATCATTCGAGAATTTGAATTATCAGATGCTGAGTTTATTTTAAGATTGTTAAACTCACCAAACTGGTTAAAATTTATTGGAGATAAGGATGTAAAGAAGATTATTGATGCCAAAAGTTACATTCAAAAGAATCTAATAAACAGTTACAAGTCTAATAATTATGGACTTTGGTTGGTTATGAAGAAAGAGGCTAACATTCCAATTGGAATGTGTGGTATCGTTAACAGAGAAAAATTAAATCATCCAGATATAGGTTTCGCATTTTTACCTGAATATGAAAATTTAGGCTACGGATTAGAGAGTGCTACAGCTGTAATTAATTATGCTAAGTATAATTTAAATAGCAAAACCATTTTAGCAATAACAGATGTAAATAATACAACTTCAATTAAATTACTTAATAAAATTGGGCTACGTTTTAAAGAATCCAAAGAGCTGTCGGTAAAAGATCGTGTTTTAGTTTTTACCTCAGAAGAAAACAAAACAGATAAAGAGAAATTAGATAATTTAACTCAGGAATTCTTTAATGTATTTACCAATTTAAATAATAAAGTCCCTGATTTAGAAAGCTTAAAAGAGTTGTTAGTTTCAGAAGCCAAAATAATTAATAACACAAAAGAAGTTCCTGAAATATATTCAATTGAAGAGTTTATTCTTCCAAGAAAAAAAATGCTAATTAATGGAGAGTTAAAAGATTTTATAGAATATGAAGTATTAAGTCAAACTGAGATCTATGAAAATATAGCAAGTCGATTTAGTTTGTACAATAAAAAGGGAAAATTTAATGGAAAAGCTTTTGATACAACTGGGCAAAAAAGCTTTCAGTTTATCAAAATAAACAATGTGTGGAAGATTGCTTCAGTAGTCTGGTGTGATGAATTTATAGAAAAAGAGAAAGGGTTGTAAATTGATTGTTGCGAATAAAATTTAGACAATATATTAATTTATAAAAATCAAAAAACCTTGTAAATATATTTACAAGGTTTTTGTTGTTTTAGTCGGGGTGGCAGGATTCGAACCTGCGACCTCCTGCTCCCAAAGCAGGCGCGATGACCGGGCTACGCTACACCCCGAATAATTGGGATTGCAAATGTAGAAAAAAAATAGAAATACAAAAGAAAATAATTAAAAAAATAAACCATCAGTAAGATAATTTCTGTTTATCGTCTAATAATCAAATTATATTTCAAAATAAGGAGATAGAAATAAAAAAAAATTACATTTGTAACTTCAAAAATTTTAAAACGATGGCAGAAAAAATTAAATGTTTGATTATTGGGTCTGGTCCTGCAGGTTATACAGCAGCTATTTATGCAGCGAGAGCAGATATGAAACCAGTTATGTACACAGGAATGCAAATGGGAGGGCAGTTAACAACAACTACCGAAGTTGATAACTTTCCAGGATATCCAAACGGAACCGATGGTACAGCAATGATGGAAGATTTAAAAAATCAAGCAGAGCGTTTTGGAACCGATGTTCGTTTTGGAATGGTTACTAAAGTTGAATTCTCAAAAGAAGAAGGAGGGGTTCATAAAGTAGTTGTAGATGAGTCTACTGAAATTGAAGCACAAACTGTTATTATATCTACTGGTGCTACAGCGAAGTATTTAGGTATTGAAAGCGAGCAACGTTTAATTGGTGGTGGAGTTTCAGCGTGTGCTACTTGTGACGGTTTCTTTTACAAAGGACAAGACGTAGTGGTTGTTGGGGCAGGAGATACTGCTGCAGAAGAAGCAACCTATTTAGCTAATATTTGTAATAAAGTTACCATGTTAGTTCGTAAAGATTTTATGCGTGCTTCTAAAGCAATGCAACACCGTGTAAATAAAACTGAAAATATTACTGTTTTATACAATACTGAAATTGATGAGGTATTAGGTGATAATGTTGTTGAAGGTGTACGTGCTGTAAATAACCAAACGGGAGATAAAACTGAAATCCCTGTTACAGGAGTGTTTATTGCTATCGGACACAAACCAAATACGGAGTTATTTAAAGGTGTGTTAGATATGGATGAAGTTGGATATTTAATTACCAAAGGAAAATCTACCAAAACAAATTTACCAGGTGTTTTTGCAGCGGGTGATGTACAAGATAAAGAATACCGTCAAGCAGTTACTGCAGCAGGTACAGGATGTATGGCAGCTTTAGATGCAGAACGTTATTTAGGCGCGTTAGAATAGGCAGTAATACAACAAATTATAATAAAAAAGCTCCTAATTTGGGAGCTTTTTTATTATAATTTGTTAAATAGTTTTCTCAAGAAAATAGTTAATTCATTAAAGTAAATTTTTTATTAACAGTTTTTACTTCGTTACCATAAAAAGTAACATTTATTTTTATGTCCCAATATTTGTCGGAAATTTTGGTGCCACTTATAGTTCCCGTAGGGGCTACATCTTTATCGGTTTGTTCGTTTGAAAAAACACAAAAACAGTATTTAGTAAAAACACTTTTTATATCGAGTAATTGACTATCAGAGTATGTAAAAGAGCTTATGTTAGGATCAATTTCAAACATGATTACTTCAGAGTTAAATTCGTCATCTGCTACTTCTTTGTTATCGTAAGCACTAAATAGATATTTAAAGACTAACTTATCGCCGCTGTCTATTTTTCCTTCTTTCATATACGAGTCTTCAACTTCATTAATAGTTAGTTTACTATTTTTATAAAAAGAATAAGTATAAGTATCTTTCTCTATATTATCTTCATTAGAAGAACAAGCATTTATAATGATTGATAAGACGAAAAGGATGATGATTTTTTTCATAGTTTATTTTTTTTGGTGAATTTACTAGTTAAAAAAATATAAGACAAGAAAAACATTACTAAATTAATTTTGATCCATGTTGTTTTTTGATTTTATATTAGATAAACCAGTTTGGGTTATAGCTTTTTTTTAAGTAAGATTACAAATTAATTTTATTTAGTATAATGTTTTATTGAGTTTCCTGTGGGGCGAGAGTTTAAGCGGAGCGCAAAACATAGCAACATAGGTCAGCTTTAGCTGAATTCAATACAACGGTCTCGTATAACCGTCAGTTACGGGATTAAAGTTAATGTTTTTCGGTTAAGCACAAACGTTAGCAATTCCGAGTGGATTCGGACGTAGTCGAATCCGCCGTAATTGCAGTTATACAATGTTGTAAGTAGTTTATTTATTCTTCTCCAGTAAGTATCATTTTTAAATATTCTTTATAAAGGTCTTGATTAGAATTAAAATTCTTCAAATTTTTCATTTTATTAGAAAAATAGCTAATTAAAGAATCTTTTACAATCGAATTATTCGATAAACAATCCTTTTTATCTGAATCAAGAATTATAATAGATGAATACATAATCTTTTTATTTTCAACTCCATATGCTAATATGGTATATAATTCATCTTGGTAATCAAAAAGTTTTCGTCTCTCCCAAATTAAAATTGGATGATTTTCTTCAATAGGCTTGATTACTTTATCCCATTTTCCAAAATTATTCCACATTATCTCTTTTGTGTAAAATGATGATCTGACTTCAATAAATCTCAGTTCATTAATATACGTTGAGTTTAGATTTTCAACAGCTAAAAAAGGTGTTATTTCATAATTTTCAAACCATTTTATATTTTTATTCGAAGTGTTCAGTGTTGAACAACTTAATAATAAAAACAAAGAAAATATTGTTAAAGATATTCTTTTCATAATTACTTACAACGACCTGCTAAACGCAGTTACGTTCTGGGTTTAATTTTTTTTGGTGAATTTATTCATAAAAAAGATTAAAGACAAGTAGAACGTTGCCAAATTGATTTTAGCTTATGTTGTTTTGAGTTTTCCCACGATGGGCAGCTAAAGTTGTGGGGAGTATTTAAAAAGTAAGTTTAAAAAGCAATTTGGTTTAGCAGGTCGTTGTATTGAATTTCCTGTGGGGCGGGAGTTGAAGCGCAGCGCACAACGTAGCAACATAGGTCAGCTTTAGCTGAATTCAATACAACTTGTTTACATATGCATGTTTTACGTCTTTATACTCCTAGAAAAGAGGGTGTAAAGAAGTAAGATAGTGTTATTTTTTTAAAATTCTATCATAGCAATAATGTAAGAATCTGTTTTAAAGGTATTTATTTTTTTATAATAAACAAAAAAAAAGACCGCCAAAACTTAATTTGACGATCTTTTAAACAAACAACTAAATTCTAAAACCTATAAAAGTTGAAGAAGTTTTTATGCTCTTACGAGCAAATTTTATCTAAAAACAGTACTTGTTTTCTGCTTTTAATTTTTCTGCAATAGTATTACGTAACTCAACTACGTTAGGGTAGTTTGCGTATTTAGTAAAACGCTTTAATCCCATTAACATCATACGTTGCTCATCACCTTCAGCAAAAGAGATAATTCCTTCTCTTGCGCTTTTAGTAATTGTTTCTACAGCATTGTATAAGTATAATTTAGCCATAGCAATCTGTTCTTTTTGAGAATCTTCACCAAAACGTTTAACGTTCTTTTCAGTTCTTAAAATTCCAGATTCTGCCATGTATATTTCAATCAGAATATTAGAGGCAGCAGTTAGTAATTGTTGGTGTTGTTCTAAATCTGGTCCGAACTTTTGTAAAGCAGCACCAGCAACCATTAAGAATACTTTCTTTAATTTACCGATAATCTCTTTTTCTTCTGAGAATAATTCAGAATAATCAGGAGTATCGAAAGAAGGAATTCCCATTAATTCATTTTGAACAGCCATTGCAGGATTTAATAAATCTACATGACCTTTCATGGCTTTCTTAACTAACATTCCTACCGATAATAAACGGTTAATTTCGTTAGTTCCTTCGTAAATACGAGCAATACGAGCATCTCTCCAAGCAGATTCCATAGGAGTTTCTTCAGAGAATCCCATACCTCCAAAAATTTGGATTCCTTCGTCAGCACAGTTTTGTACGTCTTCTGAAACCGCAACTTTTAAGATAGAACATTCAATAGCATATTCTTCTACACCTTTTAATTCTGCTTCTTGATGAGAGTTTCCTTCTTCTTCACGAATAGCGATTCTATCTTCAATGTTTTTAGCAGCTCTGTATGAAGCAGACTCACCAACATATGCATTGGTAGCCATTTCAGCTAATTTCATTTTAATAGCTCCAAATTCTGAAATTGAAGTTTTAAATTGCTTACGCTCGTTAGCGTAGTTTACAGCTTCGTTAATAATTCTTCTTTGAGAATCTAAACAAGCAGCAGCTAATTTAATACGACCAACGTTTAAAGCGTTCATAGCGATTTTAAATCCACCACCACGAACAGATAACATATTTTCAACTGGTACTAATGTATCGTTAAAGAATACCTGACGTGTAGAAGATGCACGAATACCTAATTTGTGCTCTTCTTCTCCTAAAGTTACTCCGTTAGGATTGTTTTTATCGTATTCTAAAATGAAACCTGTAATGTTTTTATCGTCTTCGATACGAGCAAATACGATGAAGATTTCAGCAAAACCTGCATTCGAAATCCACATTTTTTGTCCGTTGATTTTATAGTGCTTACCATCTGCAGTTAACTCAGCAGTAGTTTTACCAGAGTTAGCATCCGATCCTGCTCCTGGTTCTGTTAAACAGTAAGCTCCAAAACGCTCTCCCATTGCTAAAGCAGGAACGTATTTTTGCTTTTGTTCTTCTGTACCGTATAAAGTAATTGGCATCGTACCAATACCTGTGTGTGCACCAAAAGCAGTACTAAAAGAGCCTGTTCCACTTGAAATGTAATCACAAGTTAGCATGGTAGAAACGAATCCCATTCCTAATCCACCATACGCTTCAGGAACAGCAACTCCTAAAAATCCTAATTCACCAGCTTTACGCATAGTTTCTTCGGTTAACGCATAATCTTTAGCCTCGAAACGAGTTTTATGAGGGATGATTTCACGATCGTTAAATTCTTTAACAGCATCACGCATCATTGTTTGCTCTTCTGAAAAATCTTCAGGAGTAAATACATCTTCACATTTTGTTTCTTTTACTAGGAACTGCCCTCCACGTAAAATATCTTTATTTAATTCTGACATCTTTATTAGTTTTAAGAAAAGAGAAAATAGAGAATAGAAAAAAGACTAGGTAAGAGTATTTTGAAAACTCATAGTCATTCTTTGAAATTCTTCTATTTTTTCTTCAAGTATTGTTAATGTTTCTTGGTTAATATATTTTCTGTGAAAAGCAACTAATAACTGTGTGCCTAGTTCAAAAGAAGAACCTAAAGCAATGTTTAAATAGTTGCTAAACGACTTATTAGTATTTGCCGAACCTTCCGCAATATTACTAGGCATAGAAACAGAGCATCTGCTCATTTGAGAAGACAAATCATAACGCTCATGCTTTGGAAACTCAACTAGTATATCAGAAATGTCATTTGCAATTTCTAATCCTAGCTGCCAAATTTTTAGATTTTTATAATTATGTCTTTTACTAGTACTCACTAAAAGTCTATTCTCTTTTCTCTATGCTCTTTACTCTTAACTAGTTAAGGAACTCGAAAATACCAGCAGCACCTTGTCCAGTACCTACACACATGGTTACCATACCGTATTTTCCTTTCATTTCACGCTTACGCATTTCATCGAATAATTGAACCGATAATTTACCTCCGGTACATCCTAATGGGTGACCTAAAGCAATTGCTCCACCATTCACGTTAATGATATCCGGATTTAAATCTAACTCACGAATAACCGCTAACGATTGTGAAGCAAATGCTTCGTTTAATTCAATTAATTCAATATCACTCTGTTGTAAACCAGCTTGTTTTAAAGCTTTTGGAATGGCAGCTACAGGACCAATACCCATAATACGAGGAGGTACACCTGCCGCAGCATAGCTCACTAAGCGAGCTTCTGGCTCGATACCTAACTCTTTTACCATATCTTCACTCATTACCATTACGAAAGCAGCACCATCACTTGTTTGTGATGAGTTACCTGCAGTAACCGAACCATTAGCGGCAAATACTGGACGTAATTTAGCTAAGGCTTCTACGGTTGTTCCACGACGTGGGCCTTCGTCTTTAGTAACTGTATAATTTCTTGTTGCACGTTTTCCGTTTTCTCCAATAAAAGTTTCTTCAACATTAATTGGAGCTATTTGATCTTGAAAACGATCAGCATCTAAAGCTTTTAAAGCTTTCATGTGCGATTCAAACGCAAATTTATCTTGGTCTTCACGAGATATATTGTATTGTTGCGCAACTGCTTCTGCAGTATTACCCATTCCCCAATAGTAATCTTCATGACCCGCATTTACGATATCATAGTTTAATTCTGGTTTAAAACCAGTCATTGGTACAGAACTCATACTTTCTGCTCCACCTGCAATGATACATTCTGCCATTCCAGATTGAATTTTAGCTACTGCCATAGCAATAGTTTCTACTCCTGATGAACAAAAACGGTTAACAGTAACTCCAGGAACATCTACAGAATCTAATCCGATTAACGAAATAATTCTCGCCATGTTTAATCCTTGAGAACCTTCAGGCATTGCGTTACCAACAATAACATCGTCGATACGCTTTACATCGAACTCAGGTAACTGTTTCATCATGTACTGAATGGTTTCAGCAGCTAATTCGTCAGCTCTTTTAAATCTGAACACACCTTTTTTAGATTTCCCTACGGCGGTTCTATATCCTTTTACTATATATGCTGTTTTCATTGTTTAGTTTCTTAATGGTTTACCAGTTTTTAACATGTGCTGAATACGCTCTAAGGTTTTTCTTTCTGTAGTTAAACTTAAGAAAGCTTCACGTTCAAGGTCTAATAAATACTGTTCAGTAACTTTTGTTGGTTCTGATAAATCTCCACCAGCCATTACATAAGCTAGTTTGTTTGCAATTTTCTGATCGTGCTCAGAAATATATTTAGAAGCATTCATAGAATCTGTTCCTACTAAGAACATACCTAATGCTTGCTTACCTAACACTAAAACATCTTTACGTTTAACAGGTTGTGTATAACCAGCTTCAGCTAGTAATAATGCATGTTTCTTAGCTTCAGCGATTTGACGGTCTTTGTTTACAACTACTACGTCTTTTCCTTTTTGAAGTAAGTTTAAGTCGAATGCTTCATGTGCTGAAGTAGCTACTTTAGCCATACCAATAGTTAAGAAGTGTTCTTGTAATACGTTTAATTGTACATCACCTGAGTGGAATAAATCTTGGGCACGAACTGCCATTTCTTTAGATCCACCACCACCAGGAATTACTCCAACTCCAAATTCTACTAAACCAATATAAGTTTCAGCAGCTGCAACCACTTTGTCGGCGTGTAATGATAACTCACATCCACCTCCTAAAGTCATTCCGTGAGGAGCTGCAACTGTTGGAATTGCTGAGTAACGCATACGCATCATTGTATCTTGGAAATACTTGATAGCCATGTTTAATTCGTCATACTCTTGCTCAACCGCCATCATAAAAATCATTCCGATATTAGCACCTACCGAGAAGTTTGCTCCTTGGTTACCGATAACTAAACCTTGGAAATCTTTTTCGGCTAAATCAACTGCTTTGTTTAATCCCGCTAAAACATCACCACCAATCGTGTTCATTTTAGATTGGAATTCACAGTTTAAGATTCCGTCTCCTAAATCTTCAATAACAACTCCAGAGTTTTTGAATACCTCAGTAGTTTTACGAATATTATCTAAGATGATAAATGAATCTTGACCTGGTTTTTTAACTTGTGCTTTTGCAGGTACATCGTAGTAGTAAGTTGCACCGTCTTTAACTGTGTAGAAATATTTTTCTCCTTTTGCTACCATTTCAGTAACCCAAGCAGCTGGCTCTTTCCCTTCAGCTTTCATTAATTCGATACCTTTTTCAACACCTACAGCATCCCAAATTTCGAAAGGTCCATTTTCCCATCCGAAACCAGCTTTCATGGCATCGTCTATTCTGTATAATTCGTCAGAAATTTCTGGAATTCTATTTTGAACATACGCAAACATAGCTGCAAAGTTCTTACGGTAGAATTCACCCGCTTTATCTTTTCCGCCAACTAATACTTTAAATCTGTCAATTGGCTTATCAATTGTTTTTGTTAATTCAAGGGTAGCGAATTTTGCTTTTTTAGAAGGACGGTATTCCATCGTATCTAAATCTAAAGCTAAAATTTCTTTTTTACCTTCTGCGTTAACAGTTTTTTTGTAAAAACCTTGTTTAGTTTTGTTACCTAACCATTTGTTTTCCATCATAGTTGTGATGAAATCTGGTAACTTAAATAAGTCGTGAGCTTCATCGTTAGGACAGTTTTCATAAATACCGTTAGCAACGTGTACTAACGTATCTAATCCAACTACATCAACTGTACGGAAAGTTGCCGATTTAGGACGCCCAATAACTGGACCTGTTAATTTATCAACTTCTTCAATAGTTAATCCTAATTCTTTTACTTGGTGGAATAACGATTGAATTCCGAAGATACCAATTCTGTTACCAATAAACGCTGGAGTATCTTTTGCTAAAACTGAAGTTTTCCCTAAGAATTTAGAACCGTAATCCATTAAGAAGTCAGTAACTTCTTGTTTACAATCTGGACCTGGAACAACTTCAAATAATTTTAAGTAACGAGGAGGATTAAAGAAGTGAGTTACCGCAAAGTGCTTACGGAAATCTTCACTACGCCCTTCGTTCATAAATTTAATTGGAATACCAGAAGTATTAGTAGAAACGATAGTACCTGGAGTACGGTATTTTTCAACCTTTTCAAAAACGCTTTGTTTAATGTCTAAGCGTTCAACAACTACTTCCATAACCCAATCTACATCTTTAATTTTGTGTAAATCATCATCTAGGTTACCTGTAGTAATTCTATCTGCAAATTTTTGATTGTAGATAGGTGACGGTTTCGATTTTAAAGAAGCTGCTAAGGCATCGTTTACGATACGATTTCTTACAGCTTTATTCTCTAAAGTTAATCCTTTTGCTTTCTCTTTGTCGTTAAGTTCTCTTGGAACAATGTCCAATAACAAAACTTCAACGCCAATGTTTGCAAAATGACATGCTATACCCGATCCCATAATTCCAGAACCGATAATCGCTACTTTTTTAATTCTTCTTGTCATTTGTTTATTGGTTTGTTTTATACAGCTTGTTTGTTGATGTCTTCATTTTCTTCATAAATCAATTTATCATTGATTAATTGATTGATGGTTTGTGTTACTTTAAAGAAAGTGTCTAACTCTCCTTCAGTAAGAAATTCTCTTATCTTATTATTAAATTGATATACGTGCCCTTTAGATACTTCACGCATTTCTTTACCGTAATCGGTAAGTTTAATAATAACACTTCTTCCGTCATTAGGATTTTTCTCTCTACAGATAGCACCTTTATCTTCCATAGTTTTTAACAAACGAGAAAGGCTAGTTGGCTCCATTCCCATTAAAGGCCCTAAAGCGGTTGAAGGGGTGCCATTCTCGTAATCTATATTTAACAAGGCAAACGCTGTAGCCATAGTGCTATCATGCTTTGCAGCTTGCTCATTATACATTTTTGCAACTGCTTGCCAAGTGGCTCTTAATTGGTGATCTATCGATTTATTCTTATCCATTGATGCCAAAGATATAAAAATTTATTATGCATGCATAGTATTTTATAAAAAAATTATGCATGCATAGTAAAATTAACATAAAATTAAACTTGTAACGTTTGTGTAGAAGTGCTTACTAATGAATATAAAATATGTAAGTTTGTCATTGCTGTTTTTTCATAAATAGCACAATTAATCAACTATTGAGTCTATGAATAATTTATTAGAAATTAATAATGTAGTTAAGAGCTACGGCGATTATACTGCATTAAACAATGTGTCGATGCATATTCCAAAAGGAAGTGTATTTGGGCTTTTAGGACCTAACGGAGCTGGAAAAACATCGCTAATTAGAATCATCAATCAAATTACAATGCCAGATAGTGGTGAGGTAATTTTAGACGGAGAAAAGTTAGCACCACATCATATTGAACATATAGGATATTTACCTGAAGAACGCGGTTTGTATAAAAGTATGAAGGTAGGTGAGCAAGCATTGTACTTAGCGCAACTAAAAGGGTTGAGTAAAGCTGAAGCTAAAAAGCGTTTAAAATATTGGTTTGATAAATTTGATATTGGCGCATGGTGGGGTAAGAAAATAGAAGAGCTTTCTAAAGGAATGGCGCAAAAAGTACAGTTTATTGTAACGGTATTGCATCAACCTAAATTATTAATTTTTGATGAGCCTTTTTCTGGGTTCGATCCTATCAACGCACAATTAATTGCTAAAGAAATATTGCAGTTACGTGATGAAGGGGCAACCATTATATTTTCAACACACAGAATGGAGTCTGTTGAAGAAATGTGCGATTATATTGCTTTGATAAACAAATCAAACAAGATTTTAGATGGTAAATTAGAGGATATTAAAAAAGAGTTTAGAAGCAATACTTTTCAAGTTGGTTTAACTACATCAAATTCTTTAGAAGTAGAAGAAAAGCTAAAACAAAATTTTGAAGTATTACCAGCAGATTTTAAATTGTTAAACGACGGATTAAAATTAAACGTTAAGCTTTCCAACGGAAGTTCTCCAAACGATTTATTATCGTATTTAACTACTCAAGGAGAAGTACAACATTTTGTAGAATTAGTACCAAGTGCCAACGATATTTTTATTCAGGCAGTAAATAAAAACAGTTAAGCTATGAAAAGATTACGATTAATTATAGAACGTGAGTTCATTGCAAAGGTTAGAAACAAGTCGTTTATCGTGATGACTTTTTTAAGTCCTGTATTAATGATTGGTATGGGAGCATTGGTTTTTTTCTTGATGAAAAAGAACGATGAAAAAGTTAAAAACATCGTTTTTGTGGATGAATCAGGAATGTTTTCAAAAGATGTTTTTGTCGATTCAAAAACGGTTAAATATGAAGATTTTACTGCTTTAGGAATTGAAGATTCTAAAAAGAAAGTAGAAGAAGGTAATTATTACGGAGCGCTATACATACCAAAGCAAGATAGTTTAGAGGTGTTGGCAAAGTCTATTGAGTTTTTCTCAAAAGATTCCCCGAGTTTATCAATCATGGAAAGCTTGGAAGATAAAGTTGATAAAGTGTTGCGTCATGAAAAATTAACTAGTTTCGGAATTGATATAGCTCATATAGAACAGTCGAAAATAACCTCAGATATTAAAATGTTGAACTTCTCTGGCGAGAAATCTTCAAAACTAATCAACGGATTAAAAATAGGAGTTGGAGCTATTGCAGGTTATTTATTAATGATGTTTGTGATGATTTACGGTACTTCGGTTATGAGAAGTGTTATTGAAGAAAAAACAAGTAGAATTATTGAGGTAATTGTATCGTCGGTAAAACCTTTCCAACTAATGTTAGGAAAAATTATTGGTAATGCTTCCGCAGGTTTATTACAATTCTTTATTTGGGGGATTTTATTCTTTGTATTCAGTTTTATTGCATCTTCTTTCTTTGGAGTAGATATGATGGAAATGCAATCAGCTAAAGTGTCTCCAGAGCAAATGGAAGCTATTCAGCAAACTGCAAGCAGTAAAGGAAAAATGATTGTACAAGAAATTTTTAAATTACCGTTAGTAAAAATGTTCTTCTTGTTTATTTTCTATTTCTTAGGAGGTTATATGTTATACAGCTCTTTATTTGCTGCAGTTGGTGCAGCGGTTGATAACGAAACCGACACACAGCAGTTTATGATGCCAATTATGCTACCATTAATCTTAGCTGTATATGTTGGTTTTGCTACGGTAATTAACGATCCTCACGGACCAGTATCAGTAATTTTCTCATACATACCTTTTACATCACCTATCGTTATGTTAATGCGAATTCCATTTGGAGTAGCTTGGTGGGAAATAGCAATTTCTATGTTGTTATTAATTCTTACTTTTATAGTAATTGTATGGGTAGCTGCAAAAATTTATCGCGTGGGTATTTTAATGTATGGTAAAAAACCTTCGTACAAAGATTTATGGAAGTGGATTCGTTACAACGGGTAATCATTTTTTTTAAATTAACAGTAAATTACATCTGACCAACAAAAGACTGATAACTAGCAGATGAAAGAAATTATTAAAGAAGTAATTGATTTTTTAAACTATAAAATCCCAATAGGAGGGAAAGGAATAGACATAACTATCAAAACAATATTATTTCTATTGATAGGAATAATATTGGTGAATCTTGTATTAAAATACTTAAAGGTTCTTGCAAAAAGAAAGTTAGAACAAGAAGATAAAAATAAGTTTGATACTATCTTTTCTTTTAGTAGTTGGTTGGCTTATATCATTGTCTTTTCAATTGTTTTAAGCTCAGCAGGAGTTGATTTAAGCGCAATTTTAGTAGCATCTTCGGCTTTATTAATAGGTGTAGGTTTAGCACTTCAAACGTTTTTTCAAGATATTATTTCTGGTGTTTTTATCATTTTAGATAAAAGTGTACATGTAGGTGATATTATTGAAATTGATGATAAAGTTGGTAGAGTAGAAGAAATTAAACTCAGAACAACAAGAGCGGTAACTATCAACAATAAAGTATTAGTTATTCCGAACCATAAATATTTAACAAACAGTTTATATAATTGGACTCAAAACGGAACCACAACTCGTGAAAGCGTTAAAGTGGGAGTAGCTTATGGTAGTGATGTTGCTTTAGTTAAAAAGCTATTGTTACAAGCGGCAAAAGAGCACCCAAAAGTGTATAGTCATCCGGCACCAACGGTAGTTTTTGAAAATTTTGGAGACAGTGCGCTAGAGTTCAAACTTATTTTTACTTTAGGAGACAGCTTTCAAGCATTGATACCTCAAAGTGATATTAGGTTTAGAATTAATGAGCTTTTTAAAGAGCATAACATTAGTATTCCATTTCCGCAAAGAGATGTGCATATTATTCAAAAAAGTGAATAATGGCTTAATTGTTGCTTTTTGATAGACAATCAAACAGAATAAAAGAAAAATATGGCGAAAATATTAATAATTGAAGACGAAGCTGCGATACGCAGAGTACTAAAAAAAATAATTTCTGAAGAAAATGATTCGTATGAAGTTGAAGAAGCTGAAGATGGATTAGCAGGAATTGAAATGATTAAAAATGCTGATTACGATTTAGTGCTTTGTGATATTAAAATGCCAAAAATGGACGGTGTTGAAGTGTTAGAAAAAGCTAAAAAACTAAAACCAGAAGTGCCAATGGTAATGATTTCTGGTCACGGTGATTTAGATACAGCAGTAAACACAATGCGTTTAGGAGCCTTCGATTATATTTCAAAACCGCCAGATTTAAACCGTTTGTTAAACACTGTTCGCAACGCTTTAGATAGAAAAGAGTTGGTTGTAGAAAACAAGCGACTTAAAAAGAAAGTGAGTAAAAATTATGAAATGATTGGTGAAAGTGATGCCATTACTCACATTAAAGATATTATTGAAAAAGTGGCGGCTACCGATGCTCGTGTGCTAATTACTGGGCCTAACGGAACGGGTAAAGAATTAGTTGCTCACTGGTTACACGAAAAGTCAGAAAGAGTTAAAGCTCCGATGATTGAAGTAAACTGTGCTGCGATTCCTTCTGAATTGATAGAGAGCGAATTATTTGGGCATGTAAAAGGAAGTTTTACAGGAGCAAATAAAGATAGAGCAGGTAAGTTTGAAGCTGCTAATGGTGGAACTATTTTCTTAGATGAAATAGGAGATATGAGTTTGTCGGCTCAAGCAAAAGTATTACGAGCTTTGCAAGAAAACCGTATCCAACGTGTTGGTTCAGATAAAGATATTAAGGTAAATGTCCGTGTAGTTGCTGCAACCAATAAAGATTTAAAAACCGAAATTGAAGAAGGTCGTTTTCGTGAAGATTTATACCATCGTTTAGCAGTAATTTTAATTAAAGTTCCAGCGTTGAATGATCGAAGAGATGATATTCCTTTGTTGGTTGATTTCTTTGCTAACAAAATAGCAGAAGAACAAGGTATGCCAGCTAAAAGCTTTTCTTCTGAAGCGATTAAATTATTACAAGAATATGATTGGACTGGTAATATCCGTGAGTTGCGTAATGTTGTAGAAAGATTAATTATTCTTGGAGAAAAAGAAGTATCGGGTAACGATGTACAATTATTTGCAAGTAAATAGTTGTTACTTATACTTATAAAAAAGAAGGGTGAACTTATAAATTCACTCTTCTTTTTTGTTTTAATGTTAATTTAAGTCGTACCTGTCGGCATTCATTACTTTTACCCATGCAGCTACAAAATCGTTAACAAATTTTTCTTTATTATCGTCTTGTGCATATACTTCAGCATACGAACGAAGTATAGAGTTTGATCCGAAAATTAAATCAACACGAGTAGCTGTATATTTTTTAGCTCCCGTTTTACGATCTAAAATATTATATAAGTTTTCACCTGCAGGTATCCAAGAGTATTTCATATCTGTAAGATTTACAAAGAAATCGTTACTTAATACACCTTCATTTTCTGTAAATACTCCATGTTTTGAGTTACCATAATTGGTATCTAAAACTCGCATTCCTCCAATTAAAACAGTCATTTCTGGTGCTGTTAATCCCATAAGCTGTGTTCTGTCTAACAATAATTCTTCAGGTTTAACAACATAATTCTTTTTTTGCCAGTTTCTATAACCATCGTGAATAGGTTCTAAAACATCAAAAGATTCAGCGTCTGTCATTTCATCGGTTGCGTCACCTCTTCCAGGTGTAAAAGGAACTGTGATATCAAAACCACCTTCTTTAGCAGCTTTTTCAATAGCAGCACTTCCTCCTAAAATAATTAAATCGGCAATACTTACTTTTTTACTCAATTCGGATTGAATTTCAGTTAGCTTATCCAATACTTTTTTGAGTCTTTCAGGTTCGTTTCCTTCCCAGTTTTTTTGCGGAGCTAAACGAATGCGTGCACCATTAGCACCTCCTCTAAAATCTGAACCTCTGAATGTTCTAGCGCTATCCCAGGCAGTAATGATTAATTCGGTACGAGTTAGTCCACTATTTAATAGTTTGTTTTTTAACTCGTTAATTTCAGTGTTGCTTAAAGTATAATCTACTGATGGAACGGGGTCTTGCCAAATTAATGTTTCCGATGGAGCATCAGTACCTAAGTAACGAGTATTTGGACCTAAATCACGGTGTGTAAGCTTAAACCAAGCACGTGCAAAAGTATCAGCGAAATATTCAGGGTTTTTATAGAATTTTTCTGAAATTTTTCTGTATTCAGGATCCATTTTCATTGCCATATCGGCATCAGTCATAATAGGATTTCTCTTGATGTTTTGGTTGTGTGCATCTGTTGGTTTATCAGTATCATCCATATTAATTGGTTCCCATTGCCACGCACCTGCAGGACTTTTCTTTAATTCCCATTCATGATTTAATAATAAGTGAAAATAAGTATGATTCCATCTGTCAGGAGTAGTTGTCCACGCACCTTCTAAACCACTGGTTACGGTATCAGCAGCGTTACCATTTCCTTTAGGATTCGTCCACCCAAAACCTTGTTCGTGAATTTCTGCACCTTCAGGACTTTGACCTAAAGCTCCCGCATCTCCATTACCGTGAGCTTTACCAACGGTGTGTCCACCAGCAGTAAGTGCAACGGTTTCTTCATCGTTCATCGCCATTCGCTTAAAGGTCTCGCGAACATCATGAGCAGTTTGTAGCGGATCAGGTTTTCCATCAACTCCCTCAGGATTTACATATATCAATCCCATTTGAACAGCTGCCAACGGGTTTTCTAACGATTCACGATTATCATCACTACCATACCTATTACTTGTTGGGGCTAACCATTCTTTTTCTGCGCCCCAATAAATATCTTTTTCTGGATGCCAAATATCTTCGCGTCCACCGGCAAAACCAAAAGTTTTGAATCCCATTGATTCATAAGCCATGTTACCAGCTAAAATCATAAGGTCTGCCCAAGAAATTTTATTACCATATTTCTTTTTTATTGGCCATAACAATCTTCTTGCTTTGTCAAGATTACCGTTATCGGGCCAACTGTTTAAAGGAGCAAAACGCTGGTTGCCTGTGTTACTTCCACCTCTTCCGTCTGAAAGTCTGTAAGTACCTGCTGCATGCCACGCCATACGAATCATTAATCCACCATAATGTCCCCAATCTGCAGGCCACCAGTCTTGACTATCGGTCATTAACGATTTTAAATCATCCTTTAAAGCTTCAAGATCAAGCTTTTTAAACTCTTCGGCATAATTAAAATCATCTCCTAACGGATTTGTTTTTGTGTCGTGTTGATGGAGTATGTCTAGGTTTAACGATTTAGGCCACCACTCCATAACATTGTCGTGTATTTCGGTATTAGCTCCTTGTGAAAAAGGACATTTTCCACTTTTATTTGATGAATGTGCATCTTTCATGTTATCAATTTTATAGGTTAGAATACGATCAAATTTACGACAAAACACTGAATAATTTTTATCTATATTTTTTATTTTGATATAATATTTATTTATTTTTATGTTTTTTATGTTTTTAATCTGTTGATTGTTAGTGTTGTATTTGTAAAATTAATTCTTAGGTGTTTGAAGTATTGATAATATTTATAGTAGAATAGGAAAATATTTTTAGAATAATTACTTTAATGCTGAGAAACAAAATACCTTTGCAGCCGTTAAAAATTATTAATCTTAAAAAATATAAAATGGCTACAGCAGTAGGAAAAAAATTCCCAAATTTAAGCGTAGATGCAATGAACGAAATGGGTGACACGTTTAAATTAAATGTATTAGAAGAAGCAGCAAAAAACAACAAAAAAGTATTGTTATTCTGGTATCCAAAAGATTTTACTTTTGTTTGTCCTACAGAATTACACGCTTTTCAAGATGCTTTAAATGAATTTGAAAAGAGAAATACAATGGTAATTGGAGCTTCATGTGATACTCCTGAGGTACACTTTGCTTGGTTAAACCAATCAAAAGATAACGGAGGAATTGAAGGTGTTACCTATCCTTTATTAGCTGATAGTAACCGTAACTTATCATCTATCTTAGGAATTTTAGATATTACTAATGAAACTTACGATGAAGCTACAGGTACTGTGCAAGTAGAAGGAGATAACGTAACTTACAGAGCTACGTATTTAATTGATGAAGAAGGAACTGTTTTTCATGAAGGAATTAATCATATGCCAGTAGGACGTAATGTAAACGAATATTTACGTTTAATCGATGCTTATGCTCACGTACAAACTCACGGAGAAGTTTGTCCTGCAAACTGGGAAGAAGGTAAACAAGCAATGCAAGCTAACGCTAAAGCTACTGCAGAGTACTTAGCAGCACTTTAATATAATTAAGAAGGGATCAAAGTTCGTGTGAGATAAGTGAAGGGGTCGAGCACGAGCTCCTTTCGAAATAAAGTAAAACTATGGTACAAGAATTAAGTCAAGATAATTTATCAGAAATAGTTGCAGAAAATAAAAAAGTAGTTGTACAATATTCGGCTACTTGGTGTGGTAACTGTCGTATTATGAAACCTAAGTTTAAGAAGTTAGCTTCTGAAAATGAAGATACGGTTTTCATAATTGCTGATGCTGAAAAGTTTCCAGAAAGCCGTCAGTTAGCAACCGTAGATAACTTACCAACATTTTCAACGTTTGTAGACGGAAAGTTTGTAAACCAAACGCAAACCAACAAGTTTGAAGTGTTAAAAGAGTTAGTTGCTGAGGTAATATAACTATAACCGTCATTACGAGGAGTTTTAACGACGAAGTAATCTGTTTATTTAAAGAATAGATTGCCGCAACAAAATACATTCTGCTTCGCAATGACTAAACAAAAAATTATGAAACTACCAGTAATTAAACATTTAACTACTTTTATTGAAGAGAACGATCAAGATTATGTGTTAGAAACCATTGAAACGTTGGAAGCTTTAACCGAAGTTCCGTCATTAAAAGATGAGGAATTGGATGTTATAGGTGAGTTGATTTCTAATATGTATGGAGCTATTGAAGTTTCTAAAATGATGAAAGAAGGTACGCCTAAAAAAGAAGCGTTGAACAACTTTATGCAACGCGTTTTAGGATCGATAGATAATTAGTTTTATTAACTATACAGTTGTAAAAAAATCCCGAACAAATTTGTTCGGGATTTTTTATGTATCGCTATCGGTTTGTGTATGGTTAGTTGTGTGGTTTTATGCCCTAACTTTTCGGTTTAGCATCGACCTATGCTTTATGTTTATGCTTTGGTTTTATCACTTTCACCCCAATTGTTTATAGCCATTGTTAGGCTTTCGTTATTTTACACATTACGTTCTTCATCTCCTTACCCAATTTACTTTTGGTAACGAAAATTTTAAAACCTTTTTTGATTTTTATCTTGCCTTTATATAATTCAGTTATAGTCCTAATTTTATCTTCTTCTGTTTTCTGATAATCGTGTCCGAACGAATTTAAAAATTGAATACATATTAAATGACAACATCTTAAAATATTCAGATTTTTATCATCGTCGGCGTGTTGAATTTTAGTAAAATATTCAATAGTTTCTCGCATTCCATCATAATTCATTTCGATTATCGTCTCGAATTCGTCAAAATCAATTACTCTTTCTCCTTCTAAAATCCATTTTGTCATTCCTATTAAGTCATTTTTAAAGAAATGATTTGTGTTATGTCTTTTGTCATAGTTAAGTTCTTCTAACAAATCTGCATCAGTAAAAATGTCTTTGAAAGTTTTAATATACTTTAAAAAGAGTATTTCATTTTTATCAGCAATCGTAGTGTCAATAGAAATTGTATCGTTTTCGGTTTTTAATGTCCAATGTAAAAATTTCAAAAACCTATAAACAAAACTCTTGATATAGTATTGTTGTGTTTTACCCCAATTCTCTTCTGTAATTTGATGCCAATTTTCATTGTGCTGACTAAAATTCCAAAGACGATGATTAAATTCTTCGACAGTATTTAATAGATGAGTTTTGTTTTTAGCTATCTCCTCTTTAAGTTTTTTCTTTTGCTCAAATTGGTATTCCTTTCTCAATTTATAATTTAGAGACGTCCTTTCGTAAATAGCTCTAATAATCCATCCCAATCCAAAAATCAACAGAGATGTAACACTCGATATAATTACAGCTTGTATCTTAAAATCTAATTCAGTAAACCATTTCATAATTTAAGTCACAATGTTTGTTTAAAATGAAGCCTAACGGTTAAGATATCTGTCGTTTTAATGAATTGATATCGTCCGATAGCGAAGTTAGTTGTTTCAAAAGAAAGAATCAAGATACTTTTTCTTGTTTATTTGTTTTCTTCTTGGTTTTGTTCGTTGGCTTTTTTAATAATTGCTTTCAATCGTTCTTTGGTACGTTGTTTTTCTTCGCGGAGCTTGTTTTCTTTTTGCTTCATTAATCGTTTATGCTTCGCTTTGTTAACTGTATTTTTTGCTTTTCCTTTTTTAGGCATTTTTGTTTGTTTTAATAGTTAATAGCCCCAAAAAGGTAATTGCTCCATTTAAAATAAGTACAAAGAATTCAAAATCGAAACTCCAAAGCGTGTTGGTTACGTAGTTTATACCAAATGCTAAAAAAGGAGAAATAATACAGATAATAGGAACCAGCTTATCTTTTACATTCAGTTTGGTAAACAATCCGAAAGCGTATAAACCAAGTAAAGGTCCGTAAGTGTATCCAGCGGCTTTAAAGATATTGGATATCACACTGTCGTCTGCAATTACATATTTAAAAAATAAAATGGTAGCAATTAAAATGAAGGAAAACAGCACGTGAATTTTTTTACGAATCGCTATTTTTTCTTGTTCGTCTTCTTTTTTATCAATTTCTAAAATATCAATACTAAACGAAGTGGTTAACGAAGTTAAAGCACTATCTGCACTTGAATAAGCTGCAGCGATTAATCCTAATAAAAAGAAGAGAGAAGTAGCAATGCCTAATTCACCGCTCATAGCAATCGTTGGGAATAAACTGTCTTTGTGAGCGTCAATTCCGTTTGCAGTTGCATAATCGGTAAGCAATACTCCTAAAGCTAAAAAGAAAAAGTTTACGATTACTAATACAATAGTAAACCAAAACATGTTTTTTTGCGCATCTTTTAAGTTACGACACGTCAAGTTTTTTTGCATCATGTCTTGGTCTAAACCCGTCATAACAATAGCAATAAAAGCCCCAGCAAAAAAGCGTTTCCAAAAGTAGCTACCTGCTTTTACATCGTCAAAAAAGAAGGTTTTTGATAATTTGTTATCGGCTATATAAGAGAATAAATTATCTATTTGCATAGCATCTTTAATCATCATAATACAAACACCTACAGCTATTAGCATGAATAAGGTTTGCAAAGTATCGGTCCAAACAATGGTTTTTATTCCGCCTTTAAAAGTATATAACCAGATTAATAAAATAGTGATGGTTACAGTTACCCAAAACGGAATTCCGTAAGCATCAAACAAAATTAATTGTAATACATTGGCAACTAAAAACAATCGGAAAGCTGCTCCGATAGTTCTTGATAATAAGAAGAACGAAGCCCCAGTTTTATAGGAGTTTCTGCCAAAACGATCTTCTAAATAGGCGTAAATAGAAGTTAGATTAAGTTTGTAATATAGAGGTAATAAAACTAACCCGATTACTGCATACCCTAAAACATATCCAAACACCATTTGCATATACCCCATTTGTTGACTTTCAACCCAACCAGGTACTGAGATAAAAGTAACTCCAGAAAGTGATGCGCCTATCATTCCAAAGGCAACTAAATACCAAGGAGAGGAGTTGTCTGCTTTAAAAAATGTGTTGTTATTTGCTGATTTTCCTGTGATGTAAGAGATAAGAATTAGTACACCAAAATAAGCGAGGATAAGTAGTATTATATCTTGAGGTTGCATACAATTAAATTATGAATTACGAATGTACTAAATTTCTCATTCGTAATTCATAATATAGCAATACTAAGAAATTTCTATAATAACTTCTTCAGTGTTTTTACGAACCTTTTTTAGGTCTTTCATATAATCGTCTTCGGCTCTAAAACCAACAGGTAATACTAAAACAGCGTTTAAACCTTGTTTATTCAACTCTAAAATTTCATTGTACTTAACAGGATTAAAACCTTCCATAGGGCAACTGTCTATTTTCTCATTTGCACAAACAGTTAGCAAGTTTCCTAAAGCGATATATGCTTGGTTTTTCATCCAAGAGTTTAAAACTTCTTTCGGTTTATTAGCAATGTCGTTTACTAGAAACTCTTTAAACGGATTTAAAATCTTGTCAGGAGTGTTTCTGATGTCTTTTACAAGTTTAAAATAACTTTCTACATCTTTTGAAGTTATTTCGTTAGGAATACACAAAACTAATACATGCGAAGCTTGCACTATTTGCTGCTGATTCCAAGAATGAGCTACCAATTGTTGTTGCAGCTCTTTGTTTTTAAGTACCACCATTTTTACAGGTTGTAATCCGTAAGAAGTAGCGGTTAAATTAAAGGCTTCTTTTAAAGTAGTAACTTGTTCTTCTGAAAGAAATTTATGTTCATCAAATTTTTTAACAGCGTAACGCCATTGTAAATTTTCTATACTATTCATGTGTTATAATTTTAGGCAAAAATACTACGGATAGCTAGAAAGTAAATGTTAATGTGATTGTAAAAATTGATACAACTATTGATTACTCTTTATAGTTGTCAATTATTTTTAAAAACGTTTCAGGTTCTGGTCGTACACGGTAATTATCGGTTAAGTCGGCAAAGATAATGTTGTTGTTTTTATCGGTAATAATTACGGTGGGTAACACTACGTCTGATTCGTATCCCAATGCTTGAAATCCTGCAGGTAACCCGTTTTCGTGAGCAATTTTTAGTTGTTTAGCAACCTTGTTGTTTGTGTCTCTTAAAAAGTGAAAAGGTACTTGATATTTTTCTGCTAAACTTTTAGTGAATTTATGGGGTTGCGGACTTATCAGTAACATATCAATATTTCTTTTTTCCAATTCTTTATATTGATTCACTACTTCTTTAATTTGTGCCATACATAACGGACACCAATTACCTCGATAAAACAATAAAATTTTAAAATCTCCATTATAAGAAGTGATGTTTACTATTTCTTGCTGAGGATTTTCAAAAGAAAAATCTGGAAGTTTTTTTCCGACAGTTAAAACAGAGGTGTCTCTTTTTAAAAACGTTGAATACCAAGTTAAATAGGCAAGCCATCCTAAAGCGATTGAAAGTGAAATTAATAATGAATTCCTATTAAAATCTATCAAGTTTACAACCAAACCAATAACAATTAAAGTAGAATAAAATATAAGTGTTTTAGAAGTTCTCGCTACTGGTTTTATAAATAGCATTAAAAAGAAAATTACTACAGAAATAGAAGAAATTAAAAGACCTATTTTATGTAAAGTGAATTGTTTTTCAGTTAAGGTTATTATAAAAACAAGCAAAGAAATTACGGGGAATGCACTAATGAATAGTGACTTGCTAATATTTTTCATCTATTTAAAAGTTTTGTAAGTGGCTAATAATCAAATTTATTATATTGTTGAGGATTGTTTTTATGTCAAATACCAATTATGGGTTTTAATAAATTGAAAGTCGGTAAAAACAGGGTGAATTTACAATAAAAAAGAATTGTTATGAAAGAAGATTTTTTACACTACCTATGGCAACACAAACTTTTTGATTTTGGTAAATTAACTACAGTTAATAAAGAAAAAATTGAAGTTATTAAAACAGGATTGAAAAACACCAATTCAGGTCCTGATTTTTTTAATGCCCAATTAAAAGTTGACGAGCAATTATGGATAGGGAACATTGAGATTCATGTAAAATCTTCTGATTGGTATCTGCATCATCATGAAAAAGATGAGAATTATGATGCGGTAATTTTACATGTAGTTTGGGAATACGATGCTGAGGTTTTTATGAAAAATAATAAACCTTTACCAACATTAGAACTCAGTAAGTTTGTTAATAAAGAAGTGTTTGTAAATTACCAAAAACTATTTTCAAAAGAACAACGATGGATTCCTTGTGAACAACAAATAGCTGAGGTAGATTCATTTTTGTTGCACAATTGGTTAGAGCGATTGTATTTTGAACGTTTAGGGCAAAAATCTATCCTAATTAATGAGCTGTTAGAACAATCAAACAATGATTACGAAGCGGTTTTGTTTCAGTTACTCGCTAAGAATTTTGGGTTGAAAGTAAACGGAGACGCTTTTTTACGTTTAGCCCAATCCTTAGATTTTTCTGTTGTACGAAAAGTTAGGTTTGATAAGCAACAACTAGCAGCTTTACTATTTGGACAAGCAGGTTTTTTTGAAGAAACAATTGAAGATGTTTACTTTTTAAGTTTAAAAAAAGAGTATGAATATTTAAAATACAAGTTTCAATTAAAACCAATTTCTAAAAGTACATTTCAGTTTTTTAGAATGCGACCAAATAATTTTCCAACAATACGATTAGCTCAGTTAATTGCTTTGTATTATCATCATCAAAATTTATTTTCACAAGTACTTGAAGTTTCAAGTTTGAAAGATTTTTACATGTTGTTTTCGGTAGAAGTAAACGGTTTTTGGAAATCACATTATACATTTGAAACTGCCTCCAAAAAATCACCGAAAAGACTTACTCAATCATTTATTGATTTGCTAGTTATCAATACTATTATTCCATTGAAATTTGCTTATGAAAAGAGTAGAGGAGGTGTTGATGAAGAAAAACTATTGCATTTAATAAAGCAAGTAAAACCAGAGAAAAACACTATGATTTCAAAATTTTCTGATATAAATATCAAATCAAAAAACGCTTTTGAAACTCAGGCATTGTTAGAGCTTAAAAATAACTATTGCGCAAAGAAACGTTGTTTACAATGCGCAATAGGAAATAGTTTAATCAAATCTTAAATTGCTGTATTTTATATCGGATCTAGGGTGATTCCTTCTCCTTTAATTATAACTTGTTGTTCTCCAATGTTTGTTTCAAAAACAAGGGTATTTTCAAACTGCCCATGTTCTGAAGGTTCAAACCCTAGAGAAATAATGTATTCTTCATTAGGTTTTATAATAATATCATTTCTCATAATAGAATTAGAATAAAAGTAACTTTTTTCTTTAAAGTCAAAACTAGAAATAATAAGGTCGCTATTTCCGGTATTTTTAATAGTAAGTTCTTTATTAGAAGAAGTGTTAATATGTGTACTTCCAAAATCTAATGGGTTTTCACTTGCTTCAAAAATTGGTTTTTCAATAATTTCATTGTTGTCTTTGCTACACGAAATTGTTAACAATGAAACTAATACTAAGAATATTATTTTTTTCATTTTTAAAATTATTTTCTGGCAAAAATAAAATGACATTCTCATTATAAACTCACCCTTTTTGGGTGATATATCAATAAAAAAAGCGCATTGATAATTCAATGCGCTTTTTTATAATTTTATTTGTGTTCTTTAGTATAAACTTTTAAATTTTGTAGGATTAGCTTCATGCATAATCTCATATACTTTTTCAAAAATATCTTCTGCTGAAGGTTTAGAGAAGTAATCTCCATCAGTACCATAAGCAGGTCTGTGAGCTTTAGCAGTTAATGTTTGCGGTTTGCTATCTAAATATTTGTATCCATTTTGGTTTTCAACAATTTCTTGTAATAAATAGGCTGAAGCTCCACCTGGAACATCCTCATCAACTACTAACAAACGGTTTGTTTTCGCAACCGATTTTACCGTATCATGATTACTATCAAAAGGTAATAAACTTTGCGCATCTACAATTTCTACATCAATACCAACTTGCGCTAAATCTTTCGCAGCTTCTTCAACAATACGTAAGGTAGAACCATAAGAAACAATAGTGATATCTGTTCCTTCTTTAATCGTTTCAACAACACCGATTGGAGTTTTAAAATCTCCTAAGTTTGTTGGTAACTCTTCTTTTAAACGATACCCGTTTAAACATTCAACGACTAAAGCAGGATCATCACCTTCTAACAAAGTGTTATAGAAACCAGCAGCTTTGGTCATGTTACGAGGAACTAATACGTGAATACCTCTAATATTATTTATAATCCCTCCCATTGGAGAACCTGAGTGCCAAATCCCTTCTAAACGGTGACCACGAGTACGAATAATTAATGGTGCTTTTTGCTTGCCAAAAGTACGATAGCGTAATGTAGCTAAATCGTCACTCATTATTTGTAATGCGTATAATAAGTAATCTAAATACTGAATTTCAGCAATTGGGCGTAAACCACGCATTGCCATACCAATACCTTGACCTAAAATTGTAGCTTCTCGAATACCAGTATCAGAAACACGTAACTCTCCAAATTTTTCTTGTAAACCTTCCAATCCTTGGTTTACATCACCAATATATCCGGCATCTTCACCAAAAATTAATACCTCTGGGTGTTTAGCTAAAATGGCTTCGAAATTATCACGCATGATAATACGAGCATCTACCATATTTTTTTCTGAAGTGTATGTTGGAGCTTCAGCAATAACATTTTCAGTAGCTAATTCAGTTTCACTTAATAAGTGAGCAGAATATTTTACAGCAGCATTATCAATAGAAGATTTGATAAAGTTTTGTAACGTTATCTTTTCTGCAAAGTTTTCGTCTTTTAAATAACGTAAACTTTTACGAGCGGCAACTAAAATGTCTTTTCTAATTGGTTCTGCAATTGCAGCTAAATCATTTTTATATTTAGTAATAAAAGAACCGTTATTGCTTTTTTGAGCAATTGTTTCTAACAACTCAACAGCTTCTGCAACTTCTGCTTTAATTTCATTAGTGTAAGCACTCCAAGCATCCCGTTTTGCTTTGCTGACTTCTTTTTTAGCTTCTTTTTCAATATTTATTAATTCTTCTTCAGAATCAACAAATTTTAACGTTTCTCCGTTTTCATTTTCAAGTTCAAACTCTAAAATCCATTTACGCATTTGTGCGATACAGTCAAACTCTTGTTCCCATTGTAAACGCTCAGGTGATTTGTAACGTTCGTGTGAACCAGAAGTTGAGTGTCCTTGTGGTTGTGTTAATTCTTTAACGTGAATTAACACAGGAATATGTTGCTCTCTAGCAATTTTAGAAGCTTTATTATAAGTGTCTATTAACTGAACATAATCCCAACCATTCACAACGAAAATTTCGTATCCGTTACTTTCGTTTTCACGTTGAAAACCTTTTAAGATTTCAGAAATACTTTCTTTAGTAGTTTGATGACGTGCGTGTACCGAAATTCCGTATTCATCATCCCAAACATTCATTACCATTGGAACTTGCAAAACACCAGCTGCGTTGATGGTTTCAAAAAACAATCCTTCACTTGTACTAGCATTACCAATTGTACCCCAAGCAACTTCGTTACCGTTTATTGAAAAATTAGTGTGTTTTTCTAACCCTTCAACATTTCTATAAATTTTAGATGCTTGTGCTAATCCTAACAAACGAGGCATTTGACCTGCTGTTGGAGAAATATCAGACGATGAATTTTTTTGAGCGGTTAAGTTTTTCCAGTTTCCATTTTCGTCTAACGAATGCGTTGCAAAGTGACCGCCCATTTGACGACCTGCCGACATAGGCTCGATATCAATATCGGTATGTGCGTATAAGCCAGCAAAAAACTGTTGCGGAGTTAACTCGTTAATAGCCATCATAAAGGTTTGATCACGGTAATACCCTGAACGAAAATCTCCATTTTGAAAGGCTTTAGCCATGGCTAACTGAGGTACTTCTTTACCATCACCGAAAATCCCAAACTTTGCTTTTCCTGTTAAAACTTCTCTACGACCTAACAAACTACATTCTCTACTTATACGAGCAATTCTGTAATCGTTTAAAACTTCGTTTTTAAAATCTTCAAAAGAAAGCTGTTGAGTATTAGCTATTTCGGTATTTTGCGTCATAATCATCTAATTTTGGTACGGTTACAAAGATAGTTTTTTTAGTTGAAATTTAAAAATTTCTATTTTTATTGAATATTTTTCAATAAAACTTAAAAAAAACAGGCTTTGTTGAGATATTTATAATATTCCTCTTCTAATAAAGTTGTAAATTCTATCAATATCAGTAGTAATGATAAATCTAACTTTTGAAGGATATGCTTTTTTATCGACTTCAAAACCTTCGTTTGTGTAAATAGGAAGATAAAATTCAAAAATTTCAGGAAGAAAATTGAGTCGGATACCATTCTCATAGAAAAACTTTGGAGAAGTATGTTTGTTCTTTAACATGGCAACGTCGTTGTATATTTCTGCCCATTTCCAAACACTAACACTAGTGTTTAAGGAAGTTATTAGTTGATTAGCAAAATAAGGTTGGTTGAATTTAGATTTGAATCCTCCTTGACCTACAACAAATTGTTGGCTAAAAATACCATCGTTTTCTGATCGTCCAAACAAACTTTGTTCAAACAAATAATCGTTTCCTCGGTTTAATCCGAAGCTAAAATAATTTCCTTCAGTTTTGTTGGATATAAAGTAGCCTCCAAAAAGGCGAATTTCATAACTTTTACTCTCTGTGAAGAATTTTCGGTAACGAATATCGGTAGATACTTTACTAAAGTTTGAGTTTATCTCAAGATTTGCGGCGTATCTAACGTCTTGGATAGCATTGAATTTATTGTTGATGTATCTTAAATTGAAGATATTATACTTGTCTTTATCTCCTTGAATTTGACTTGTAGGAACTTCTTTGTCCACACTAACCAATCGAGCCATTAAAAATTCAGAACCAATATCTCGAAGCGTATTTCGTCTAAATTGAAAAAGAACAAAAGGATTAATAACATTATACCCTAGTTCTGGTGCGTAATGAAAATTGCTTCCTGAAACTCCGTAACGAATTCTATATAATTTAGAGTCTTTTAAAAAATGATTGTATGCAACAGAAAATAAACCCGTGAAATTTTGACTTTTTGTACTATAATTTGGAGTAACACTAAACTCAAAATTATGATTTACGATTGATCTGTTATTAATGTTAACTCCAAGAATTAGTCCGTCATATAAATTGTATTTTATATCTGGATAATAAAATAACTGGTTATAATATGGGTTTTCATAATCTTTAAAGAAACGAAACTGCAAAGGTTTGTTTATAAGACTGTTGTTAACGTTTCTGAAGTTATCTAAAGAATTAAACTCAGGATAATTATTCTCATAATTCAAAGCTAATTTTTTAAAAGTACCTCTTTTAATTTTTATTGTTTTTGTAGAATCTACTCCAGTAACCCACGTTTTAAACTTAATGTTCTTCTTATCTATTCCATACAAAGCTACGGGAGCTGAAAAACTTCTTTTGTTTTTAAGAGTAACCAAAAGAGAGTCTTTGTTTTTAGTGTAGATTATTTTTTTAATTTTATAATCAATCTTTTTATTTGTGGTGATGTAATCTCCAAAAAACCATTTCAAATCTTTTGAGGTATTTTTTTGAAGAATATCAGCAAAAGAGTTGCTATTTGATAGTTTTAATTGATGTTTAGCATAAAACTCTTTTACAGATTTTTTTAAAATGCTATCACCAACAAAATCTTGTAAATATTTAAACCCTAATCCTGCTTTATACTTACTTACTACTTTTTTATTAAAGTTAGAAAGAGAGTCACTTCGCATAGTGAGAGGTTGATCATAAAATTTTCGAGCACTAAACTCATAAACAAAAGCGTATTTATCGTTTTGTTTAAGTTTGGCAATATTGTAGGTTTTTATAGGCCAATAGTTAGAATATTTACCTAAAACAGTAATGTTTGGGTAATATTTCTTTACATATTCCATCATTAAGAAGGTTTGTAATCCGTCTGTTAGCCAATAATCTTTTCTTGGGTTTTGAATAATTACATCATCGAAATACTTTTGAACAAGTGCTTTAAAAAAGCCAGTTTCCCATCTGAAATTTTGTGGAAAAGGTTTTAGCCAACTTGGTAACCCATAAATTTCATGTAGTGAATTTTTATTAACAGTTCGAGCATCAACAAGAATTTCAGGGTGGGGGTGTTTCCCTGTAAAATCTTCAATAAACTGTATTTGCCTGTTGATTATTTTGGTAGTTTCTTGATTAGAAATATTTTTTAAGTAAGCATCTGTTTTAATCTCTTTGTCTTTAGTTTTAAAAGATTTAAATGTTTTTAAGGTGCTGATATGTAAAATGATATCTTTTTTTTCTTTCCCTACCAAATAGTAATTTGTAATACTATCTTTTTCTGTTTTGTATTGGTATAAATTACTTTCAACATGATAGTTATTAGGAACATCTAACGATATAGAATAATCTGACAACTTTTCGTATAAATCGTCTAAATTGATGTTGCTCATCAAATGCCATTCAGTATCAAAAACAGCTGGAGTTATATACCAAAAACGCAAGTGGTATCCTGTTTTTGTTTTTCCGTAGCCAGTATATTTTGCATTGGGTATTTTAATGAAGTAAGAAGTGTTTATAACTAAACTATCACTAGGTTTTAGTACTTTGTTAAGTGTTACTTCAACAATGTCAGGGCTGTTTTGTTGTTCTTTAAATAGAACTCTTTCAGAATTAATTGTAAGATTTTTTATGTAGCTGAAACCTCTATCATTATCTTTTGAAAAGTGAAAACTTTTTTTGTAATCTTCAATAAATCGTTTTGCTAAAGGTGTTTTATTATCAATAAAACTATTAGCCCAATTGTGTAAGTATATCTTCGATAAGTTTGATGAAGAGCGATTAAAATATACTGTTTGTTGTTGAATATGTAGTAAGTCTTTTTGAGCATTAAGTGTAGCTTTTATATCGACAGAGTTTTCTTGAGCTATTGTATTAAAGTAGCACAGAGTAACTATAAATAGTAAGAGGAGTGTTCTGTTTTTCAATATAAAATAAAAAAGCTCGTTGTGAATTCAACGAGCTTTAAAGATATAAATTTTTAGAAATTAGGTTTCAATTGATATTTAGCATAGAATTTATTGAAATGTTCTACAGCTTCATCAGCAGAATCAACAACTCTAAATAGGTTTAAGTCTTTTTCACTGATGTTACCTTCTTCTAAAAGTGTGTTTTTAATCCAGTCTAGTAAACCACCCCAGAACTTTTTACCTACTAACACGATTGGGAATCTTCCAATTTTATTGGTTTGGATTAGAGTAATTGCTTCAAAAAGCTCATCTAAAGTTCCGAATCCCCCAGGCATTACAACAAAACCTTGTGAGTATTTTACGAACATTACTTTACGAACGAAGAAATAATCAAACTCTAAATTTTTATCATGATCAATCCATGGGTTGTCATGTTGTTCAAAAGGAAGTTCAATATTTAAACCTACAGAAGTTCCTTTTCCTCTGTGAGCTCCTTTGTTACCTGCTTCCATAATACCAGGACCACCACCAGTAATAACCCCAAATCCGTTTTGAGTTAATTTGTAAGCTACTTCTTCAGCAAGTTTATAATATTCATGGTCGGTTTTTGTTCGTGCAGAACCAAAAATAGATACACATGGTCCTATTTTACTTAACTTTTCATATCCGTCAACAAACTCAGACATAATTTTAAAAATTGCCCAAGAATCGTTTGTTTTTATTTCGTTCCACGTTTTTTGTTGTAGTTTTTCTCTAATTTTTCTGTCATCATTCGGACTCATACCCATATATCTTTATTAAGTTAACAATTTAAACGTTGCTAAATTTTTAGATTTTTAGCAAGCCTGCTAATTTAGAGTTTTTTGTTTAATAAATTTACAAATAAAGAAAAATAAAAAAGCGAACCGAAGTTCGCTTAATTATAAAGAACTGTAATTAAAGACCAAAGCACAGATGATGAACTCTTGCACAGTTTTGATGATATGAAGGTAAAGCATGAAAAGCTTCACAATTATTTTCATCATAGTAATTTGGCCCAGTGTATGTATCACATTGGTTTAAACCTCCATTAATTAATTTTTGCTCAGCTTTATTTAAAGTATTACCTAAATTTAAGATTGATTTTTTCATAAGTTTAATTTTTTAATAATGATTAAAAACAGCTGTTTATAACCCTGTTTTTACAATATTGAGATAATTGATTGTACTCTTCACAAGTACCGCAAGAAACAAAAGGATTAGGCTCGCCATAGCATAAGTAAGGTATGAAGCAGTCTTCATTTCCACCATTAATTTCTTTTTGCTCAGCTTTATTTAAAGCTTTTCCTAAGTTTAAAATTTGATTTTTCATAAAAAAGTTTAAGTTAATTGTTGACCATCAAAACAATCACTATGAATTCTAACACAACCGATAGCTCCTGGGTAATTGACTAATTGCTCACAAGATAAGCACCCTGGTACAGGTCCAAAACAGAGAGAACGAGGAAATTGATCACAACCAACCCCTCCATTAATTTTTTTTTGTTGCGTTTTATCTAACGCTTTACCTAAATTTAAGATTGATTTTTTCATAATTTTAAGATTTAATTAATTTGATTAAATCCTTGAATAGTTTAAAGACACTCAAGGTTTGTGTCTATTCTTCGCGAGAGAATTTTAGTTTACATTCCAAAGCATTCAATACCAACTCTTACTCTCATTTGACAGTAAGAAGATAGTGAAAAGTATTCCTGACATGAACGACACCCCATGTCAGGAATACCGTAGCATTCATTTGGGCATCCATCTATACCACGACTACCATTAATTTCTTGTTGTTCTATTTTATTTAAAATTTTCCCTAAGTTTAAAATTGATTTTTTCATGATTTATATGTTTAAAAGTTAATAATAGCATATGCATGCTGGCTTTAATACTAGAGTATTCCACATAGCACATATTGAAGCTGAGCATAAAGGATCTCCTCCACTTATATCTTTTAGTTCCACTTTGTTTAAAGCTTTTCCTAAATTTAAAATTGACTTTTTCATATGTATTATCCCATGTAGTGACAAGTACCAGCAATAATTATACAAGCAAGCTCATTGTAGGGAGGACAAGCAGGGTATTGATAACAGTTAACTACCTTACCTCCATTGATTTGTTTTTGTTCAACCTTGTTTAAAGTTTTCCCTAAGTTTAAAATTGATTTTTTCATAATTTTAAGATTTAATTAATTTGATTAAACCCTTGAACAGTTTAAAGACACTCAAGGTTTGTGTCTATTCTTCGCGAGAGAATTTTTTATTTAATAATATTTTTAAGTTGATAGAAAAAACGTTCTATCAAGCGTAGGTCTTCTGTTACTATATCTGCTGTTCCTTGCATTTCTTGTTTAAATACAATTTCTTTTTCATAGGTGGTTATCAAATCTTGTGGTAAAGACACATCTATTAAGTAATTACCTTCTTCATCTGGTAATAATGAAATCGATTCTACTTTTCCGTTCAGTTCACCAAATTCATCAGAAGGGTAATTCAGTAATTTAATTTGAACTTTTTGCCCTTTCTTAATTTTTCCAGAATTTGCAGCAGGTGCTTTTATTTTTCCTATATAAGCTGTGCTTTTTTCTGGAATGATGGTAAATATTAAATCGCCTTGTTTTACAGTTTGATTTTCGTTCCAATACGATAAAAATGAGACTTTACCATTAATAGAAGAAACCAAAGCATATTGTTTTTCCCAATCTTTAATTGCTTTTTTTAAGTATAAAAATGATTGGATAGCCTTTTTTTGTAAGCGAATATCGTTTTGTGTTTTCTTTATAGATGTTCCTTCTAAATTTTTGTTTGAATTACTAATTAATTCACGAATTTGAGAAATTGAACTTTCTACACTTTTGTAGGATCTTTGAGCTTGCAAATATTCTACTTCTTTTTGTTCTTTTTCTTTGGCTGATATGACTCCTTTATCAAACATTTTACGACTTCTTTCTAAATCGTTTTGTTTGAATTCTAACTCTTTTTTATTTAAATCGCGTTGTGATAATAGGATTTGTAAACGTCCTTTGGCTTCAATAACCGACATTTGATTTGCAAAATTCTCTGATTTATAAGGTGTTAGTTTTTTGTTTAAAGTATACTCAGAGTAATCATTTTCAAACTGAGAAAAACTAGTGGTAATGTCTCCCAATATCATAGGAGGTATTTTATCAATAGGGAATTTAAAATCTTCATTATGAATTTGTACGGTATCGGTAATGCTTTTTAGTAATAAAACATCTTTGTATGAAGCACTGTTTTCAATAACTGCAAGAACTTCACCTAAATTTACACTGCTATCTTCTGTTGTTAAAAAAACTTCAAATCTACCTCTGGTATTCGCATATAACTTTTCTGGAGGAAAAGAAGTAGTTATCATTGCTTGGGTTGAGATAATATCAGGGTATTTTACAAACCATGAAATGAATAATAACATTAAAATAAGTAAAAGAAATAAGGTGTTTCCCCAGCGTATCATCCAATTTGGTACGTGAGTTAATATTTCTTGTACTTCTTCACTACGAATTTCTATGTCTTGAGTATTGTTAGGCATATTTGAAGTTTAAAATAGAGGGGGAAAACTCCCCTCTATGGCTTGTTTAGTTTAAGTTTTAAAAAGCAAAACACATTGGCGGATAAGGAGAGTTATATCCATAATCGGGTTGAGCTGGACACATACTTACTCCATCACAAGGTGCATGACCTACAAGTAATGGTTCGTTATTATTGTCTGGATCAGGAACTAAACAGTCTCCCATGTTTGCACGACCCAAACCTCCATTAATAGTTTTTTGCTCTAATTTATTAAGAGATTTCCCTAAGTTTAAGATTGTTTTTTTCATAATTTTTAGTTTATTAATTGCTACATATTGGTTGTGTTCCATCTAGACATAAAGAATTACAATGAATTTTATAATATTTAAATGTGCCACTAATTATACAAACACCATATTCATTTGTTGAACTGGATCCTGAACCGCCTGAACCTGGATCACCAAGAATCGGATCGTCACCTCCGTTTATTTGTTTTTGTTCAGCTTTGTTTAAGGCTTTACCTAAGTTTAAAATTGATTTTTTCATGATTTTATTTTATAAGGAGCAACATTTTTTATACCCGCTTTGTAACCAACAAGACTCAAAGTCCCATTGGCATTGGTAACATGTATTATCATTCCAACCTAAATCTTCACAGGTGGCGTGCATATATCCTCCGTTAATAATTTTTTGCTCAGCTTTGTTTAAAGCTTTACCTAAGTTTAAAATTGATTTTTTCATTTTTTTTGATTAAAAAATTGTTTAAATCCTTGAACATTTTAAAGACACTCAAGGTTTGTGTCTATTCTTCGCGAAAAATATTTTGATCATTAAGCATTTATGTGCTTATATGACTTTGTATGTTTATTTACCTAGGTCTAATTGGTTTTTAACTAGATGGTAATAACTTCCGTTTAATTTGATTAACTCTTCGTGAGTTCCTTGTTCAATAATCTTTCCTTTATCTAATACTACAATTTGATGTGCATTTTTAACCGTACTTAATCTATGAGCAATTACTACTGCTGTTTTATTGGCAAAAAAGGTGTTGAGTTTTCCCATAATTACTTTTTCATTATTGGCATCTAGAGCACTAGTTGCTTCATCAAAAAATAAAAACTTCGGGTTTTTATATACAGATCTTGCAATTAACAATCGTTGTTTTTGCCCTGTACTAAGTCCGTTACCTTCACTTCCTATTTTTGTGTTGTAACCTAAAGGTAAACTTTCTATATAGTCTGAAATATTAGCCACATCAATAGCATGTGCTAGTTTTTCTTTATCTACATAATCTTCTCCTACAGCAATGTTTTTAGCTATGGTATCATTAAAAATATATCCTTCTTGCATTACTACACCACAGTTTCTTCTCCATTCTTTTTGTGAGATGTTTTTTAGATTAAAATTATTAATCATAATATCTCCTTGGTCTACCTGATAAAACCCTAGTAAGAGTTTCATTAAAGTAGTTTTTCCACTACCACTTACTCCTACAATAGCGGTAGTTTTATTAGCTGGTATTTCTAGAGACAACTCTTTTAATACAGGTTCTAACCCCCCAGTATATCTAAAAGAGATATTATTAAGTTTAATAGCTGCGTTTTCTGGAATCTGAGTTACTTTTTCATCTTCTGGTTTTTCTTCATCTTCCATGTTATGGATTTCCCCTAATCGATCTACTGATATTTGTGCATCTTGTACATCTCTCATAAAACTAATCAGTTGGGTAATAGGACCATTTAATTGTCCTACGATATAACTAATAGCCATCATCATCCCTAAAGTGATGTTTCCATCAATAACTAGTTTTGCTGAAAGTATGGTAATAAACATGTTTTTTAACTCATTGATAAAGTTAGATCCAACACTTTGTGTTTGTTCTAAAGCTAAACTCTTAGTGGCAACTTTGAACAATCTAGCTTGTACATATTCCCAATTCCATCGCATGCGTCTTTCTGCATTGTGCAGCTTAATTTCTTGCATCCCGTTGATAAGTTCAATAACCTTACTCTGTTCTTGACTTACCTGAGAGAAACGTTTGTAATCAAGTTCTTTTCTTTTTTTAAAGAAGAATAATACCCATCCGAAATACAACACACTTCCTAATACAAACACACCAAAGATTTGTACGCTATAATAGGCTAATACAATACTGAATATGATGAGGTTGAAAAAGGAAAAAAGTACGGTTAGTGAGGATGTGGTTAAAATTCGTTCAATACGTTTATGATCATTAATTCTTTGTAACAAATCTCCTGTCATTCTTACATCAAAATAAGAAATGGGTAATTTCATTAACTTGATGAAAAAATCGGATATCAAAGAAATATTGATTCGTGTACTAAGATGTAATAGAATCCAGCTTCTAATAATTTCTAAAGATGCTTTTCCTATAAATAAAAACAGTTGTGCAAATAAGATTAGGTATACAAAGTTTAAATCTTGATTTTTAATACCAACATCTACCACACTTTGTGTTAAAAAGGGTAAAATTAGTTGTAATAAGCTCCCTGCTAATAACCCTATGATTAACTGAACTACAAATTTTTTATATTTATATAAGTATTTGAAAATAAATCCAAAACCAAACTTCTCATCTTCTTCAAACTCTTCACTATAAAATTTAGGTGTAGGTTCTACAAGTAATGCAATACCTTCTTCGGTATTTTCATCGGCATTATTACCAATCCAATGTTGGATAAACTCTTCTTTAGTAAAAGTAATTAAACCGTGGGCAGGATCTGATATATAAGCAACATCCTTTTTAATTTTGTATAGTACTACATAATGGTTTTTATTCCAGTGAATGATGCATGGAAAAGGAGCTTCTTTTAATTTTTCAAAAGCGAGCTTTATTCCTAAAGATTTAAAACCTATTGACTCAACTGCTTCACTTAACCCTAATAAACTACTTCCTTCGCGAGTGGTTTCACTTAAACTACGAAGTTGTTGTGTGTTAATGGTTTTACCATAGTGCTTCGCTATAATTTTTATACAAGTAGGGCCACAATCTTTGGCCTCAGTTTGACGATAATTTGGAAATTTTTTCAAAGATAGTTTGATATAGATAAAATAAAGGAGAGGGTTGCTCTCCTTTATTTAAATTAAGTTTAATCACAAAACATAGTACATCTACCAAAAATATTCATGCACTGATTCCATGGGCACTCTCCATTATTTCCTTCGTGTAAATAAGGTCCTGGATAAGTACCTCCTTTGATGTTTTTTTGATCTTTTTTACCTAAAACTTTACCTAATTTTAAAATTGATTTTTTCATTTTTTAAATATTTTATTAATTATTAATAACAAGCCCAACACTGTCCATTACAATAGTCTGTACCATAAGTTCCTATTGAGCAATGGGAAGGATTCACAATTATACCACCTGTTCCACCACAGCAAAGATTAAGTGATGGACGAACTCCTCCATTGATTTGCTTCTGACTAGCTTTGTTTAAAGCTTTGCCTAATTTTAAGATTGATTTTTTCATAATGCTTCTTTTAACCTATACAACAAGTATCATTATCATCAACACAAAATCTATCGGGAACACACCCTCCTCCAGAACCAGTTCCGCCTCCTCCACCTCCAGAAGATGGATTCTTATGGCAAAAATAATCTTGACAATAATACCCTGAAGGACAACCTCCATTAGCGTCACAAAAACCTAATGCGGCACTACCTCCATTAATATTTTTTTGATCTTCTTTACCTAAAACTTTACCAATGTTTAAAATTTGTTTTTTCATAATTAAAATGGCATTAATTGACAGTAGATTTCTGCGCATTTCCATCCGAAGTCTTCACATATGCGATCCCCATTTACATCGCATTGCATTCTTCCTCCGTTAATTTGATTTTGTTCCGCTTTGTTTAAAGCTTTGCCTAATTTTAAGATTGATTTTTTCATAATTAAATTATTAAGGTTACTTTTGCGGCGAACATTTAAAGACACTCACCATTGTGTCTATTCTTCGCGAGAGAATATTGTTCAAAAACGCAAAGCCCTTTTTAGGGCTTTGTCATTTTTATATTGTTACTAATTGTTGACAGGTTTCTTCTAGTTCTTCGATAAAGAAAATTAAATCTGTGCGGTTGTATTCTTTTGGGAATGATTTTCCGTTTACTAAGATTTCTGGAGTAAAATTGATAGCATTGTTAGTACACCAAGTTTTTTCACTTTCTAGTTCTGAGATGTATAGTTCCTTTTGAGTACATTCTCCATAGCTTTGAAGCCATTTCTCTGGTTTTTCTCCACCATAAATGGTATCCATTGCTCTCAAGCAAGCTTCACTACCTTTTTCATGATACAGTTCTAATAATCTACCTGTAATTTTTACCGCATCACCTTCTGTATTTTCAGTATTGATGTTGAATCTAATTTTAATTTTTACATTGTTTGAATAACGGTGTAAAATCTCATCAATATGTTGATGTACAGGTTTGCAATGCCCACAAAAAGGATTGGTTATAATCGTTAACTCTAAAGTTGAATTTGGATTTCCAAAAACAATCTCTTTACTGTTTTCTATTTGAGTATCTAGTTGTGGAGACTTTTGTAATAGACTATTGAATAAAGTAAAGTTTCTTTTAAACTTTGTGCTTTCAATTTTTTCTTTTCTTAGTTCGGTAACTTCAGAAACCAAGGGTTTAATAAAGTGCCAAAATAACCATACCGTGGAAGATACAATACTTAAAGTAACTAAATAGGTAAGGTTAAACTCAGTTAAATAAGTTTTGGTTACTATTGGAATTATAGCTTGCAACCATAAAACACCAACAATACTTAAACATAATAAACACCATTTTTTTATTACTATATATTGATAATAGATTGAGTAGATTGTAATTGGAATGGCTAATAAACTAATTGAGTATGCAACGATTGGATTTGTTATTTGTGTAAAAGTTAAAAGAGCAAGTCCCGAAAAATATAATACACTAAAATCACTTAATTTATAACCTTTTATTATTTCTGCTCCTTTTGAAGTAAGTACAGCATCACAATCTTTTTTATCATCTGCTCCAGAACAGAAAGCATTACCTATAGAAGTTTTTAATCCTAATTCTTGTTTTACAATTGCTACACTGGTTATAATTCCTAAAACGGATAGAATTAGATGAGTTATACTGTAAATATTTGCTGTGTATTGATATAGTGTGTATCCAATAGCTAAAGATAAAATTGCAAAGGCTAATGGTTTACTGTAACTTGAGCTTGTTTTAGGTTGAATTCTTTCCTCTGTTTTTTCTACAGCAACAATAATTCCTGTAAACTTTTGTAAAAAATCATTTTCAGATAATGTTTCTTTTTTGTTTTCAGAATTATAAACGAAATAGTCAAGTTTTTTTCTTTCAACGACTACTAGATCTTTTCCTTGTGTTGTATTTATTTGGGCTAAAAAACAATCGGGAAGTTGAATTAATGTTTCGGAATTTACAGGAACGTCAGCTGCAACATTTTCTATGTTAAAGTGATCTAAAACACCTGTTATGGCGTGCAAACTGGGATAAGATGGGTGGCTTTGTATTTGAAAAGCCAATTCTTCTTTATCAAATGAGATTTCGTTCTTTTTTAATAATCTTTGAACTAAAGCAATTAATGTATCTTTCAAAATGAAGGGATTTTAAGTATAGCTATTTTTATATTCCTCCAAATCTACTTTTTGAAAAGTATAAAACTTTAAAAAAAGCCATAAAAAAAGTAAGGTTTTTCCTTACTTTTAAATTTTACTTAGATAAATCCTTTTTCTTTAGCAATTAATATTAGTTCTCTATCTCCTTTATCTTTTACATTGAAAATCTTTTTTAAGTGTCGTTTTCTTTTTTCAATACTTGCAACAGATAAAGGTATGTAATTAGGCATATCTTTCATTTTAGAGCCAATAGATATTTCATATAGAATTTGACGATCAATAGAGTCTAATGAAAAGTCATTAGAAATTTCCTTTCTTAAAAGTTTTAATACAGTTTTACTATAATACGGAATGTTATTTATTACATTATTAATAGCATTTTTTAATTCTTCTGCAGTTAAGTCACGTTTAATTAAAAAACCTTCGGGATTTAAACTTTTAAATATATTATGTATTCTATAATTATCATTGCACTCGGTTGAAATGATAATTTTGGTATTTGGAAGTAGTTTTCTTACAAAAACACCTAAATCTTCTCCAGATAAAATTTTTCTATTTTCTGAAGGTAGAAGCTTAAGGTCAAGAATAACAAAGTTTAAAGAAGTTTCTTTTTCAATAGTTCTTTTTATAATATCAAAAGCACCATCGCAATTGTATGTTATATCAACATTAAAACAATGGTTAGAATCTATTTTTGATATTATGTCTTTATATGTTTCACATATAAGAGGGCAATTGTCTGCTAATAAAGCAGACTTTTTTTCTTTTTTCATATTTAAATAATTTCGGGGGATACATCATTTTTTCATAAACAATATGCCCTAAAATTAGATAAAGAAAATTAAAATAAAAAAAAAGTTGTTAAATTTTTAAAGAAAGAGTTAACTAAATAGTAACTCTTGCTTTAAAAACTTAGCAGTATAACTGGTTTTATGTTTGGCAACTTCTTCAGGAGTTCCGTAGGTTAAAACTTTACCACCTTTTTTTCCACCTTCCATACCGATATCAATAATATAATCGGCAAGTTTAATTACATCTAGATTATGTTCAATAATTAAAACGGTGTTTCCTTTGTTGGCTAATTTATTTAGTACTTCCATTAACACTCGAATGTCTTCAAAATGCAAACCAGTAGTAGGTTCGTCTAGTATGTAAAAAGTATTACCAGTGTCTCTTTTAGATAATTCGGAAGCTAACTTTATACGTTGCGCTTCCCCTCCTGAAAGTGTGGTTGATTGTTGCCCGAGCGTGATGTAACCTAAACCAACATTTTTAATGGTTTTTAGTTTTCGATGTATTTTAGGTATGTGTTCAAAAAAGTCAGTTGCTTCGTTAATTGTCATTTCTAACACATCAGAAATAGATTTTCCTTTGTAGCGAATTTCTAAAGTTTCTCTATTAAAACGTTTTCCTTGGCAAGTTTCACATTCTACATGAACATCTGGTAAAAAGTTCATTTCAATTACGCGAACTCCACCACCTTGACAGGTTTCACAACGTCCGCCTTTTACATTAAAACTAAATCTTCCTGGTTTGTAACCACGAATAGAAGCCTCAGGAGTTTTAGCAAATAAACTACGAATTTCACTAAACACACCTGTATAGGTAGCAGGATTAGAACGAGGTGTTCTTCCAATAGGAGATTGATCGATATCAATTACTTTATCAATATGTTCTAAACCTTCTATTTTCTTATAAGGCATCGGTTTTTTTACAGCTCTGTAAATATGTGAATTTAAAATAGGATAGAGGGTTTCGTTAATTAAGGTAGATTTTCCGCTACCTGAAACACCCGTTACACAAATCATTTTTCCTAGAGGAAATTCAACCGATACATTTTTTAAATTATTTCCAGAAGCTCCAGATAGCTTAATGTTATTTCCGTTTCCTTCACGACGTTTTTTAGGAACCTCAATTTCTTTTCTTTTTGATAAATAATCAGCAGTTAAGGTATCATGACTTTTTAAATCGTCAAAAGTTCCTTCGCTAACAATTTCGCCTCCATGACGTCCTGCACCTGGACCAATGTCTAATACAAAATCGGCGTTTTTTATCATATCTTCGTCATGTTCAACTACTAAAACAGAGTTACCAACATCGCGAAGTTTGAGTAAAGAATCAATCAATTTTTGATTGTCTCGTTGATGTAAACCGATACTTGGTTCATCTAAAATATAGAGTACTCCAACTAATTGCGATCCTATTTGGGTTGCTAAACGAATACGTTGAGCTTCTCCACCAGAAAGTGATTTTGAGGTTCTGTCTAATGTTAAATAATCTAAACCAACATCTAATAAAAACTGAATTCGAGTGCGAATTTCTTTTAAGATTTCAGCTGCAATAGTTAATTGTTTTTCTGATAGTTTTTTATCAACTTTTTGAAACCAGTTAGCCAATTCTAATACATCCATATGAGCTAAATCACTAATATTTTTATCAGTGATTTTAAAATGAAGCGCTTCTTTTTTTAAGCGCTTTCCATCACAAACGGAACAGGTAACTTCATCCATAAAATCTTTTGCCCAGCGTTTAATAGAAGTGCTTTCTGAGTTTTTGTATTGATTTTCAATAAAAGCAATAATTCCTTCAAAATCAATTTCATAATTTCTGGTTACCCCAGCGGCTTTCGATTGAATTTCAAATTTTTCCTTTCCACCATGTAAAATAACTTCCATAGCTTCCTTCGGAATATTTTTTATAGGATCGGTTAATTTAAAACTGTAGCGTTCAGCAATAGTTTGTAGTTGTTTAAAAATCCAACTGTTTTTTTGTTCTCCTAACGGAATGATTCCCCCGTTTTTGATAGAAATAGTATCGTCAGGAATTACTTTTTGATTGTTGATTTCGTTGGTAATTCCTAATCCGTTACAATGTGTACAAGCTCCTTTAGGTGAGTTGAATGAAAAAGTGTTTGGTTCTGGATTTGGGTAGGCAATTCCAGTGGTAGGACACATCAATTCACGACTAAAATAGCGAGGTTTTTCGTCGTCAACATCAATCACCATTAAAATATTATCTCCCGTATATAAAGCAGTTTTTATAGTCTCGTCTAAACGTTTTTCGGCATTGTCATTTACAATTAAACGATCAATAACTACTTCAATATCGTGTGTTTTGTAACGATCGAGTTTCATGCCTTTTTCAATCTCTCGAATTTCTCCATCAACACGAACACGAACAAAACCTTGTTTAGAAATTTGCTCGAATAACTCACGATAATGTCCTTTTCTCGATTTAATTAAAGGCGCAAGAATTGCAATACGTTTTCCGTCAAAATCTTTTAAAATAAGCTCTTTGATTTGCTCGTCAGAATAACTCACCATCTTTTCGCCTGTGTTGTAGGAATAAGCATTCGCAGCACGAGAAAACAACAAACGAAGGAAATCGTAAATTTCGGTAATGGTTCCTACGGTAGAACGTGGACTTTTATTAGTTGTTTTTTGCTCAATAGAAATTACTGGGGAAAGTCCGTCGATTTTATCAACATCAGGACGCTCTAGTCCACCTAAAAACTGACGTGCATAGGCGGAAAAAGTTTCAATATAGCGACGTTGTCCTTCCGCGTAAATAGTATCGAAAGCAAGAGAAGATTTTCCGCTTCCACTTAAACCAGTAATCACAACTAGTTTTTCACGAGGAATTTTAACATCAATATTTTTTAAATTATGAGCTCTTGCTCCGTAAACTTCTATGTATTCTTGTTCTTTCAAAGTGAGGGTTTTACCAAAAACAGCAAAGTTACCAAAACCAAATTTATTTTAAAGAGGTGATGTATAACAAATGATTTGAAATTGGTATCTTGCGATTAAAAGGAAGTAAAATGATTAGCTATTTAAGACATTTTTTTGAACGACACGGTTTTAATGTGTCTTCTCGATTTGCAGATCGTTTGGGTATGCGTGCTACCAACGTGCGTTTGTTTTTTATTTATATTTCTTTTGTAACTGTTGGTTTGTCATTTGGTTTGTATTTAACCTTGGCGTTTTTACTACGCTTAAAAGATATGATTTATACTAAAAGAACTTCTGTTTTCGATTTATAATGAATAGCGTTTTTCAATCAAGATTATATAAAGCTATATTCTTTTCTCTATTAATACTAACTATAGGGGTTGTTGGGTATATTTTTTTATTTGGTTATTCTTTTGTAGATGCACTATACATGACGATAATAACCATAAGTACTATTGGTTTTGGTGAGGTGCATCCTTTTGGTACAGGAGAAAAGATATTCACAATAGGATTGATACTTTCTAGTTTGTTTATTTTTGGATATGCAGTATCTTCCTTTTCAGAATATTTAATCAGCGGTCAGTTTTTTCATCAACTTAAAGTAAAAAAAGTTCAAAAAATGATAGAGAAATTAGAAGGACACACCATTGTTTGTGGTTATGGTAGAAACGGTAAACAAGCTATGGCAAAATTAGAAAGCTACAAGAAAAACTTTGTGGTTGTTGAAAAAGACAAAGAACTAGTTAAAAAACTAGATAGTTTAGGGGTTTTAAATATAGAAGGTGATGCTACTACCGATGAAACTTTGTTAAGAGCAGGGATTTTAAAGGCAGATAATTTAATTACAGCGCTACCCTCAGATGCAGACAATTTATTTGTGGTTTTAACAGCAAAGCAGTTAAATAAAAAATGCAAAATTATTAGTAGAGCTTCTAAAGAAACATCGTATAGTAAATTAAAAATAGCTGGAGCTGATAACGTGATAATGCCCGATAAATTAGGAGGTGCACACATGGCTACTTTAGTTGTAACACCTGATGTAATCGAGTTTGTTGATAGGTTAACCATTGAAGGTGATACAACAGCAAATTTAGAGGAAATAGCGATTAATAATTTACCAGAAGAATATTTAGACAGGACGATTTTAGATTTAGATTTACGAAAGAAAACAGGTTGTACAGTAATTGGTTATCGTACTCCAGAGAAAGAATATATTATAAATCCTGATGCAAATGTAAAACTTGAAGCAGGAGCAAACCTTATCGTTTTGGGAAGACCAGAACAAATTAATACGCTTAGAAAGATTTTTTAATGGTAAAAGTAGTTGTAACTGGTAGTAATGGTTTGCTGGGGCAATCTCTGTTAAGTTTATTGCTAAATGAAAAAGAAAACTATCAAGTAATTGGTTTTTCAAGAGGAGAAAATCGTAGCGGTCGAAATGATTTTGAATATGCTTCAATAGATATAACAGAAGAAAAACTGTTATTAGAAAAATTAAATGAATTCAAACCAGATGTTATCATTAACACCGCAGCAATGACCAATGTTGATGCTTGTGAAGATGATAAAGAAAACTGCCATAAATTAAATATTGATGTTGTTCAGTATTTAACTGATTACTCAAAAGAAAACAACACACACTTAATTCATATTTCTACCGATTTTATTTTTGATGGAGAAAATGGACCTTATAAAGAAACCGATGAGCCTAATCCGTTAAGCTATTATGGATGGTCTAAGTTGAAATCAGAGGAAATAGTAACTACTTCCCAAATAGATTTTACCATTTTAAGAACAATACTTGTTTACGGAAAAGTGTTTGATATGTCGAGAAACAATATTGTATTATGGGTAAAACAATCACTGGAAGAAGGTAAAGAGATAACCATCGTAAACGATCAATTTCGCATGCCAACTTATGTAGAAGATTTAGCTATGACTTGCAAGTTAGCAATAGATAAAAAGGCTCACGGAATTTTTAATATTTCATCCAATAAACTGCTAAGTATCTACGAAATAGCACAAGAAATAGCTGAGGTTTTTGAGTTGGATAAAAACTTGATTATACCAATTTCTACAACAACATTAAATCAAAAAGCAAAGCGACCACCAATAACTGGTTTTTATTTGTCGAAGACAAATAAAAAGTTAGGGTTTTATCCAAAAAGCTTTAGAGAAGATTTACAACGATTTAAAGAAAAATTAAAGTAAATTTTATATTTAACAACTAAAACTTGTTGATACTTCATTTTTTTAAGATATTGCGGGCTACTAATTCAAAAACAAACACGTAAATATCATGAAGAAAAAACTTCTTACGTTGCTATTGTTCATAGCACCGATGTTAACCTTCGCACAAGAAAAAGGTTTAGATCAACAAATTGATGAAGCGTTTAAGCCAATTTCAGATTTTTTTAGCAGTGTAATTTTCTTTTCTGTTTTCGGAACTCCATTTGTATTAATATTATTAGTAGCAAGTGCAGCTTTCTTTACAGTATATTTTGGATTCCCAAACATCCGTCACTTTTTTACGGCTATCAATGTAGTAAGAGGTAAATATGAAGATATTGAAAAACACGGAGCTCAATTATTGTACGGAGAAGATGGTATTGCTCAAGGAGTTGATATGAACAAAGTTGATGATATTGAAGAGCATATTGAAAATATTGAAAGCTTACATAGCGATTTAGAAATAGACGGAGATATTAAAGATACTATTAGAGATGAAAGTGAAGAAGGAGAAGTATCGCATTTCCAAGCGTTAGCAACAGCAGTTTCTGGTACAGTTGGTAATGGTAACATTGCTGGGGTTGCATTAGCAATTGCTTTAGGAGGTCCAGGGGCAACATTCTGGATGATTATTTGTGGGTTATTAGGTATGTCAACTAAATTCGTTGAATGTACGTTAGGTGTTCATTATCGTGATGTAGGAGAGGATGGAACTGTATATGGTGGACCAATGTATTATCTTTCAAAAGGATTAAAAGAAAAAGGTTTTGCTACTTTAGGTAAAATTGCAGCAGGGGCTTTCGCAGTTTTCTGTATTGGAGGTTCTTTTGGTGGTGGTAACGCAGCGCAATCTAACCAAGCTACAATTGTAATTAAAGAATTATTAGGTTTAGAAAGTACTGCAGCTGGTGCTATTATTGGTGTTGCGTTAGCGGCATTAGTAGGAATTATCATTATTGGAGGAATTAAAAGAATTGCTTCGGTAACTGAAAAAGTAGTTCCGTTTATGGCATTGTTATATTTATTAGCATGTTTTTATATTTTAGGAATTAACTTTTCTTTAATAGATGATGCAATTTCTTTAATTATTACCGAAGCCTTTAATCCAACTGCAATTGGAGTAGGTGGTGTAATAGGAGTGTTGTTAGTTGGATTTAAAAGAGCAGCGTTTTCTAATGAAGCAGGAGCAGGTTCAGCATCTATTGCACACTCAGCTGTAAAAACTAAATATTCAGCTTCTGAAGGATTAGTAGCGTTGTTAGAACCTTTTATTGATACAGTTGTTATTTGTACAATGACAGCATTAGTAATTATTATCTTTAACTTCGGAGGAGCATTTGAATATGGAGGTGATGGTTCAGGATCTGTATTTATTGATGGAGTTGCTTATGAAGGAGCAGGAATTACATCAAAAGCATTTGCAGCATACATCCCGTTTTCAAATGTATTCTTAACAATAGCAGTAGTGTTATTTGCAGTTTCTACTATGATTTCTTGGTCTTACTACGGATTACAGTCATGGAAGTTCTTGTTTGGTAGAGGTAAAAAAGCGGATTTAACATATAAAATTTTATTCTTAACTTTCGTGGTAATTGGTGCTGCGGCAAGTATGAAATCTATTTGGGATTTCTCTGATGCAATGATTTTTGCAATGGTATTCCCTAATATGGTTGGTTTATATTTGTTAATGCCAGTGGTTAAAAAGCAATTAAAAAGATATCTAGATGCTATTAACCTTAAAAGAGAAGCTGTTGAAGAATAAATAAAAACAAAATGAAAATATTAAAACCCCATTTCTGGTATAACAAACGCCAACGAAATGGGGTTTTCTTTTTGGTGTTGATAATTGTTTTGTTACAAGTCTTATATGCTTTTGTTGATTTTTCTTCAGAAAAAATTATTGATATAAATACTGAAGAGATAAAATCTTTTCAAAAGCAAATAGATAGTTTAAAGTTGGTAGAGTTAGAAAGCAAGAAACCCAAAATATACCCTTTCAATCCAAATTATATAAATGATTTTAAAGGATATCAATTAGGAATGTCTGTCGAAGAAATAGATAGGTTGCTTGCTTTTAGAAAGCAAAATAAATGGATTAACTCTGTTGAAGATTTTAAGAGCGTAACTAAAGTTTCAGATAGCTTGCTAGCTGTAATATCTCCATACTTTAAATTCCCAGATTGGGTAGTTAAAAAAGGGAATGCTAAGAAAATAGGGGTTGAAGAAACTAACCCTTCAAAAAATCATATATATAATAAGGTATATAAAATTTCTACAAACGATTTAAATAAAGCTACACAACAAGATTTTGAAAGTATTAGCGGAGTAGGAGAAGTATTAGCTGAAAGAATTATAAAATACCGAAATAAGTTGCAGGGATATTCGCTCTCAGTTCAATTATATGAAGTGTGGGGTTTAAATAAAGAAACTGCCAACGCTGTTTTGCAAACATTCAAAATTGTAGAAAAACCAAATATTACAAAAGTAAATGTAAATACAGCTATATTTAAAGAGGTGTTGAAAAATCCGTATATAGATTATGAGTTGTGTAAAAAGATTTTTGAGTATCGTGACGAGGTTGCTGAGCTTCAATATATTTCAGAATTAAGAAATATTAAAGATTTTCCATTAGATAAATACGATAGAATAGTTATATATTTGGAAGCAAAATAACAAACAACAAACAATTACAGAGCTAATGAACAGTATGTATTTTACTGAGGAACACGAATCTTTTCGTCAAAGTTTTAAAGATTTTTTACAAAAAGAAGTGGTTCCGCATATAGATAAATGGGAGAAAGAAGGAACAGTTGAACGTTTTATCTGGAAGAAATTCGGTGAAATGGGATACTTTGGTTTAAACCAACCAGAAGAATATGGTGGATTAGGTTTAGACTTATTTTACACCGTAATCTTTTTAGAAGAATTACAAAAAGTAAATTCAGGAGGTTTTGCTGCAAATATGTGGGCGCACGCATATTTGGCAATGACACACGTAAATAAAGAAGGAGACGATCGTATTAAAAACGAATATTTAACTCCAAGTATAGAAGGAGATAAAATAGGATGTTTATGTATCACAGAACCTTTTGGAGGAAGTGATGTTGCAGGAATGAGAACTACTGCAGTTAAAAAAGGAGATACTTATGTAATTAATGGTTCAAAAACTTTTATTACAAACGGAGTGTATTCTGATTATTTAGTAGTTGCAGCAAAAACAAATCCAGAAGACAAACATAAAGGAATGAGTATTTTTATTATTGATAGAGATACTCCAGGAATTTCATCAACTAAATTAGATAAATTAGGTTGGAGAGCTTCTGATACCGCTGAAATTGCTTTTGATAATGTGGTAATTCCTGCTGAAAATTTAATGGGTGAAGAAGGAAAAGGGTTTCCATATATAATGCAACACTTTGCTTTAGAGCGTTTGGTTATGGGAATAAATGCTCATGCGCGCGCAGAGTACGCTGTTGATTATGTAATACAATACATGAGTGAGCGTCAAGCTTTTGGTAAAACATTAGATAAATTTCAAGCCTTACGTCATAAAGTTGCTGAAATGGCAAGTAGAGTAGATATGTGTAAAGAGTACAACTATTCTATTGCAAAACGATTAAACGATGGTGTATATGTGGTAAAAGAAGCAAGTATGAGTAAGTTACTATCTACTAAAATGGCAGATGAGGTAATTTACGAAGCGTTGCAATTATTAGGAGGGTACGGTTATATGGAGGAATATCCTATGGCGCGTTTACTTCGCGATAGTCGTTTAGGGCCAATTGGAGGTGGTACATCAGAGATTCTCAAGGAGATTATCGCAAAAATGGTAATTGATAAAAAAGAATATAAGCCAGCTACATAGCTGATACAAAATACTGAAATGAAGTCCTGTTATAATATCAGGGCTTTTTTTATGTGCAATTTTTTAACAAAAAGGAACTTTAAAATTAGTTTCGTATAAATAAAACTTTGTATCTTTGCCGTCCAAACAAATGAAATATAATTTAATTAATTGATAAACTGAGAGTTATCGGTTAATATTTAAAATACAAAGACTACAATGAAAGGAGGTGCAAACATATGTTAATCATTCCAGTTAAAGAAGGAGAGAATATCGATAGAGCGTTAAAACGTTATAAGCGTAAATTTGATCGTACAAAAACGATGAAGCAATTACGTAACAGAAAGCAATTTACAAAGCCATCTGTAGCTAAACGTGCTCAAATGATTAAAGCATCTTACGTTCAGAGATTAAGAACTCAAGAAGAAGTAGGATAGTAATCATCCTTATAATGTATAAAACCTGTATTGATTTCAATACAGGTTTTTTTTTGTACCTTCATTTTACGAAATTAAAAGTATATGTATATACAAGCTTTTTTAGATTACTTAGAGTTTGAGAAAAATTATTCTCAAAACACCATTCAAGCATATAAGACAGATTTAATAGCGTTTAAAGATTTTTGCGAGGTAGAGTTTAATCAAGAAGATTTAGAAAATGTTCATTACAATCAAATTCGTACGTGGATTGTTAGTTTGGTAAATAACGGTGTTTCAAACAGAAGTGTAAATAGAAAAGTAAGTTCGTTAAAAACCTTTTATAAGTTTCTTCAAAAAATAGGAGAGATAACTACAAATCCGTTATCAAGTCACAAAGCATTAAAAGTTCAAAAGAAAATTCAAACTCCGTTCGATCAAAATGAAGTAGAAGAGGTGTTGAGGTTAATGAGTGATGATTCAACCGATTTTGAATCAATAAGAGATCGATTAATTGTTGAGTTGTTGTATTCAACAGGAATGAGAAGAATAGAGTTGATTAATATAAAAGAAAGCGATGTAGATCATTCAAAAAAAGCGATTAAAGTTTTAGGAAAAAGAAATAAAGAAAGATATGTAACAATTTTGCCTTCAGTGTATAAAACATTGCAAGTATATTTAAATCAAAAAAGAAATTACGAAGCAGAAAACGAAGAGGCTCTTTTGGTAACAAAAAAAGGGGTTAAAATTTATGAAACTCTTGTTTACCGAATAATAAATTTGTACTTTAGTAGGGTGTCAACAAAAGCAAAAAAAAGTCCACATATATTAAGGCATGCTTTTGCAACACATTTGCTTAATAACGGTGCGTCGTTAAATTCGGTTAAAGAATTACTAGGGCATTCAAGTTTAGCCTCTACCCAAGTATATACGCACAATAGCTTGGAGCAAATAAAAAAAGTGTATAATCAGGCTCATCCTAGAGAGTCAACCTAAAGATCGAAGAATTATGAAGGTATTCACACAGTCAGTAAATTTCTCAGCAGACAAAAAATTATTAGACTTCATTGAGAAAAAAGTAGGGGGATTAGAAAGGTTTCATGATAAAATCGTTGATGCAGAAGTGTTTTTAAAAGTGCAAAAAACGAGCGAAAAAGAAAATAAAATAACCGAGGTAAAAATTAATATACCAGGTAATGAATTGATGGTGAAAAAGCAGTACAAAACTTTTGAAGAAGGAGTTAGTGTAGCGGTAGAGTCATTAAAAAGACAGTTACAAAAATCGAAAGAAAAAACAAAGGATGCTTTAGTGTCTTAAAAACAATAAAAAATAATTTAAAAAAGTTTTAAAAATTAAAAATTACTTTTTACATTTGCAGTCCGTTAGAAATAGCGGATTGTTTTTTTATAGCAAAAGCCGATGTAGCTCAGCTGGCTAGAGCAGCTGATTTGTAATCAGCAGGTCGGGGGTTCGAGTCCCTTCATCGGCTCTAAAAGAACAAAAGTTCATTAAAATTTTGATTTAAGATTCTTGGGGAGATTCCAGAGCGGCCAAATGGGACGGACTGTAACTCCGTTGTCTTACGACTTCGCAGGTTCGAATCCTGCTCTCCCCACTAAAATCTTAACAAGCAAAATTGCGGGAGTAGCTCAGTTGGTAGAGCGTCAGCCTTCCAAGCTGAATGTCGCCGGTTCGAACCCGGTCTCCCGCTCTAAATCTATTGCCGACATAGCTCAGTTGGTAGAGCGCATCCTTGGTAGGGATGAGGTCACGGGTTCAAATCCCGTTGTTGGCTCTATTTTAGAGTTTATTTGACAAGAGTTTTAAAAATAACACTAAATATATTTAACTAAGAATTAAAATTAATAATCATGGCAAAAGGAACTTATGATCGTTCGAAACCGCACTTAAACGTAGGTACTATTGGTCACGTAGATCACGGTAAAACTACTTTAACTGCTGCAATTACAAAAGTTTTAGCAGATGCAGGATATTCTGAGCAAAGAGCTTTTGATCAAATCGATAACGCTCCAGAAGAAAAAGAAAGAGGTATTACAATTAACTCTTCTCACGTAGAGTATGCAACAGCAAACCGTCACTACGCACACGTTGACTGTCCGGGTCACGCCGATTACGTAAAGAACATGGTAACTGGTGCTGCGCAAATGGATGGTGCTATCTTAGTAGTAGCTGCTACAGATGGTCCAATGCCTCAAACTCGTGAGCACATCTTATTAGGTCGTCAGGTAGGTATTCCACGTATCGTTGTTTTCTTAAACAAAGTTGATATGGTTGATGACGAAGAGTTATTAGAGTTAGTAGAAATGGAAGTAAGAGACTTATTATCTTTCTATGAGTATGATGGGGATAATGGTCCTGTTATTGCTGGTTCGGCTTTAGGAGCATTAAACGGAGAGCAAAAGTGGGTAGATACAGTATTATCTTTAATGGAAGCTGTTGATACTTGGATTGAAGAGCCACCAAGAGATACTGAAAAAGATTTCTTAATGCCGATTGAAGATGTATTCTCTATTACTGGTCGTGGTACTGTAGCAACAGGACGTATCGAAACTGGTATCATCAACTCTGGTGATGCTGTAGAGATTATCGGTATGGGTGCTGAAAAATTAACTTCTACTGTAACTGGTATCGAAATGTTCCGTCAAATCTTAGATAGAGGTGAGGCTGGAGATAATGCAGGTATCTTATTAAGAGGTATTGCAAAAGAAGATATCAAGAGAGGTATGGTAATCGTTAAGCCAGGTTCAGTAACTCCACACGCTAAGTTCAAAGCTGAGGTGTATATCTTAAAGAAAGAAGAAGGTGGACGTCACACTCCATTCCACAACAACTACCGTCCACAGTTCTACGTACGTACAACTGACGTAACTGGTAACATTAACTTACCTGATGGAGTTGAAATGGTAATGCCAGGTGATAACTTAACAATTACAGTTGACTTAATCCAACCTATCGCATTAAACTTAGGTTTACAGTTCGCAATCCGTGAAGGAGGTAGAACAGTAGGTGCTGGTCAGGTAACTGAAATCTTAGACTAATTATAGTTTAATATAAAAGCTAAAGGAGTCTCTTTAAAACGAGAGACTCCTTTAAAATACGGGTTTAGCTCAGTTGGTAGAGCACTGGTCTCCAAAACCAGGTGTCGGGAGTTCGAGTCTCTCAACCCGTGCAAAACTAAAACGAGTTGTGGTTAAAACTGCAGCTCGTTAAAAGGATAAAATATGAGTAACTTTGTACAATACATTAAAGATTCTTTTGAAGAATTAAATACCAATATGACTTGGGTTTCTCGTGAGGAGGCACAAAAGTCTACAGTTGTTGTAGCTGCATTTACAATTGTTTTTGCATTAGCTGTGGCTGCTATAGATAGGGTTTTTCAAATGGGGTTAGATAATTTCTTTAAAATGTTTTAATGATGGCTGATTCGGTGATGAAGTGGTATGTTGTGAGAGCTATTGGAGGTCAAGAGAATAAGGTTAAAACTTATATCGAGACTGAAATTGCGCGTCATGGGTTGTCTGATTATGTAAACCAAGTAATCGTTCCAACTGAAAAAGTTATTCAAGTAAGAAACGGAAAGAAAATAAACAGAGAACGTGTTTATTTTCCTGGTTATGTAATGGTAGAAGCTAATTTAGCAGGTGAGGTTCCTCACGTAATTAAATCAGTAACAGGAGTTATTGGTTTTTTAGGTGAAACAAAAGGAGGAGATCCAGTACCAATGCGTAAATCAGAAGTTAACAGAATGTTAGGTAAGGTTGATGAACTTTCTGTTAAAGATGAAAATGTTGCAATTCCTTATTCAGTTGGTGAAACTGTTAAAGTAATTGACGGGCCTTTCAATGGATTCGATGGAACTGTAGAAAAGGTTAATGAAGAAAAACGTAAGTTAGAAGTAATGGTAAAGATTTTCGGAAGAAAAACACCATTAGAGCTAAATTACATGCAAGTAGAGAAAATATAATTGTTACACCTATATTTTGGTGTGTTTAAGCTTCCAATTTAAGCACATCGTTAAATCTTAAACAATGGCAAAAGAAGTAAGTAAATTAGTAAAACTACAAGTTAGGGGAGGTGCAGCGAATCCGTCGCCACCAGTTGGACCCGCTTTAGGTGCTGCCGGTGTTAACATCATGGAGTTCTGTAAGCAGTTTAATGCTCGTACACAGGATAAACAAGGTAAAGTATTACCTGTTGTTATTACAGTTTATACAGACAAATCTTTCGAATTTGTTGTAAAAACTCCACCAGCTGCGGTACAATTATTAGAAGCGGCCAAAATTAAGAAAGGTTCAGGTGAGCCTAATAGAAAGAAAGTAGCAAGCGTATCTTGGGATCAAATTCGTGGAATTGCAGAAGACAAAATGGCTGATATGAATGCCTTTGAAGTTGAATCTGCAATGAGAATGATTGCTGGAACTGCTCGTTCTATGGGATTAACAGTAACAGGTGATGCTCCTGCATAAACTTAAAAGCAATTTAGAAAATGGCAAGATTGACTAAAAAACAAAAAGAAGCTCGTGCTAAAGTAGATAGCTCTAAAGTTTATAATTTAAGTGAAGCATCAGCTTTAGTTAAAGAAATTACAAACGTAAAATTTGATGCATCTGTAGATTTAGCAGTACGTTTAGGAGTAGATCCTCGTAAAGCTAACCAAATGGTACGTGGTGTTGTAACATTACCTCACGGTACTGGTAAAGATGTTAAAGTTTTAGCATTAGTTACTCCAGATAAAGAAGCAGAAGCTAAAGAAGCTGGTGCTGATTATGTTGGATTAGATGAATACCTTCAAAAAATTAAAGGAGGATGGACTGATGTTGACGTTATTATTACTATGCCTTCAGTTATGGGTAAATTAGGTCCTTTAGGACGTGTATTAGGTCCTCGTGGTTTAATGCCAAACCCAAAAACAGGTACAGTAACTATGGATGTTGCAAAAGCAGTACAAGAAGTAAAAGCTGGTAAAATCGACTTTAAAGTAGATAAAACAGGTATTGTACATGCAGCAATCGGAAAAGCGTCTTTTGATGCTAATAAGATTGAAGAAAATGCAAACGAGTTAATTCAAACATTAATTAAATTAAAGCCAACAGCGGCTAAAGGAGCTTATATTAAGAGTATTTTTATCTCTTCTACAATGAGTCCTAGTGTTGCTGTAGATGTTAAAACAGTATCGTAAGGCAGTTAAAACTTTTTAATTATGACTAGAGAGGAAAAATCACAAGTAATACAAGATTTAACAGCACAATTAGCAGATACTAGCACAATCTATTTAGCAGATATTTCTGGTTTAGATGCAGCTACAACATCTAACTTACGTAGAGCTTGTTTTAAAGCTAACGTACAATTGGCAGTTGTTAAAAATACATTGCTTGAAAAAGCAATGGAAGCTTCTGATAAAGATTTTGGAGAGTTACCAGGTGTATTAAAAGGTAATACTTCAATGTTAATTGCTGAGGCAGCGAACGCACCAGCAAAAGTTATCAAAGAGTTCAGAAAAAAATCAGACAAACCTTTATTAAAAGGAGCGTATGTAGAAGAAGCAGTTTATGTTGGAGATGACCAATTAGATGCTCTTGTTAACATCAAGTCTAGAGAAGAACTTATTGGAGATATCATTACATTATTACAATCTCCTGCTAAGAATGTTGTTTCAGCATTACAGTCAGGTGGTGGTAAGTTATCAGGTATCTTAAAGACATTATCAGAAAAATAATTTCGCGCACTAATAAACTAAAATAATAAAATTTTTAAAAACAATTAAAATGGCAGATTTAAAAGATTTCGCAGAACAATTAGTTAACTTAACAGTAAAAGAAGTTAATGAATTAGCTGATATTTTAAAAGAAGAGTATGGTATTGAGCCAGCAGCAGCAGCTGTAGCAGTAGCAGGTCCAGCAGCAGGTGGTGGAGATGCAGCTGAAGAAAAAACTGAGTTTGATGTAATCTTAAAAGCGGCAGGTGGTTCTAAATTAGCAGTTGTAAAGTTAGTTAAAGAATTAACTGGATTAGGATTAAAAGAAGCTAAAGAAATCGTTGATAGCGCACCAGCACCAGTAAAAGAAGGAATCTCTAAAGATGAGGCAGAAGGTCTTAAAAAATCTTTAGAAGAAGCAGGAGCTGAGGTAGAGCTTAAGTAAGCTATACTCCCGATTTAAAAACGGGAAAAAACAATTAAGGTTTAGGTACTAGAAACTTCGGTTTTTAGGCCTAAACCATTTTGTGTATATATTCGTTCTTTATTTATCACACTATTTTAAGTTGTGGTTTTTACGATTATAAAGTGCTGGTTTTTAATCAGTAAAAGCAATTAAAATTGCAGTATTGAAACAAAAAAGTTTCAAAAAATATATTTTTAATTAAAAATAGCATCTCTTTTGGCAACGATAAACACTACTGAAAGAATTAACTTCGCGTCTTCGCAGTTAGGAGCTGATTATCCAGATTTTTTAGATATTCAGGTAAAATCTTTCCAAGATTTTTTCCAATTGCAAACTAAAGCTGAAGAGCGAGGAGAAGAAGGTTTGTATAAAACTTTCATGGATAACTTCCCGATTACCGATACACGTAATCAATTTGTATTAGAATTTTTAGACTACTTTGTAGATCCACCAAGATACAGCATTCAAGAATGTATTGAGCGTGGTTTAACTTACAGTGTACCTTTAAAAGCACGATTAAAATTATATTGTACCGATCCTGAACACGAAGATTTCGAAACAATCGTTCAAGATGTATACTTAGGTACAATTCCTTATATGACAAACTCTGGAACGTTTATTATTAACGGAGCAGAGAGAGTTGTTGTATCACAATTACACCGTTCACCAGGTGTATTCTTTGGGCAATCTTTCCACGCAAACGGAACCAAATTATACTCTGCAAGAGTAATTCCATTTAAAGGTTCTTGGATAGAATTTGCTACCGATATCAATCAAGTAATGTATGCTTATATTGATAGAAAGAAAAAATTACCAGTAACAACGTTATTCAGAGCCATCGGTTTTGAAAGAGATAAAGATATATTAGAAATTTTTGATTTAGCTGAAGAAGTAAAAGTTTCTAAAGCTGGATTAAAGAAAGTATTAGGGCGTAAATTAGCTGCAAGAGTTTTAAAAACTTGGCATGAAGATTTCGTAGACGAAGATACAGGAGAAGTGGTATCTATTGAACGTAACGAAATTATTTTCGACCGTGATACAATTATTGAAAAAGAAGATGTAGATGAAATAATCGAATCTGGAGCTAAAACTATCTTATTACACAAAGAAGATAATCAGCTAGGAGATTATGCTATCATCCATAATACATTACAAAAAGATCCTACAAACTCAGAAAAAGAGGCTGTAGAACATATATATAGACAATTACGTAATGCTGAACCGCCAGACGAGGAAACTGCAAGAGGAATTATTGATAAATTATTCTTCTCAGAACAACGTTATTCATTAGGTGAGGTAGGACGTTTTAGAATGAATACTAAACTTGGTTTAGATGAAGATTTAGATCAAAAAGTATTAACAAAGACCGATATTATTACCATTATTAAGTATTTAATTGAGTTAATCAATTCAAAAGCTGAAGTAGATGATATCGATCACTTATCTAACCGTCGTGTTAGAACTGTTGGTGAGCAATTAGCAGGTCAGTTTGGTGTAGGTTTAGCTCGTATGGCGCGTACTATTCGTGAAAGAATGAATGTTCGTGATAACGAAGTATTTACTCCAATCGACTTAATTAACGCTAAGACGTTATCATCAGTAATTAACTCTTTCTTTGGTACCAACCAGTTATCTCAGTTCATGGATCAAACAAACCCATTAGCAGAGATTACTCATAAGCGTCGTTTATCAGCTTTAGGACCTGGAGGTTTATCACGAGAAAGAGCAGGTTTCGAGGTTCGTGACGTTCACTATACGCACTATGGTCGTTTATGTCCGATTGAAACACCTGAAGGACCAAACATTGGACTTATTTCGTCATTATCAGTATTCGCTAAAGTAAATAACTTAGGATTTATTGAAACTCCGTATAAGAAAGTTGAAAACGGAGTGGTATCTAATGAAGAGCCAATTTACTTATCAGCAGAGGAAGAAGAAGGTAAGAAGATTGCACAATCTAACCTACCTGTAGCAAATGATGGTAAAATTGAAAGCGATAGAGTAATTGCTCGTGAAGAAGGAGATTTCCCAGTGGAAAGTCCTGAAGCAGTTAACTATATGGACGTTGCTCCTAACCAAATCGCTTCGATTTCTGCATCGTTAATTCCTTTCTTAGAGCATGATGATGCGAACCGTGCGTTAATGGGATCGAACATGATGCGTCAAGCAGTTCCATTATTACGTCCAGAGTCTCCAATCGTTGGTACTGGTTTAGAGCGTAGAGTAGCTAAAGACTCTCGTATCTTAATCAATGCTGAAGGAGCAGGAGTTGTTGAGTATGTAGATGCTAACAAAATTACAATTAAGTACGATAGAACTGAAGAAGAGCGTATGGTAAGCTTTGATTCAGATGAAACATCTTACGACTTAATTAAATTTAGAAAAACCAACCAAGGTACTAACATTAACTTAAAGCCAATTGTAAAAGTTGGTGATAGAGTTGAAGAAGGACAAGTACTTTGTGAAGGATATGCAACACAAAAAGGAGAATTAGCTTTAGGTAGAAACATGAAAGTAGCCTTCATGCCTTGGAAAGGGTATAACTTCGAGGATGCGATTGTGATTTCTGAAAAAGTAGTTCGTGAAGATATCTTTACTTCTATTCATATCGATGAGTATTCATTAGATGTTCGTGATACGAAGTTAGGAGCAGAAGAGTTAACAAACGATATTCCTAACGTTTCTGAAGAGGCCACTAAAGACTTAGATGAAAACGGTATGATTCGAATTGGAGCAGAAGTAAATCCTGGTGATATCTTAATTGGTAAGATTACACCAAAAGGAGAGTCTGATCCAACTCCTGAAGAAAAGTTATTACGTGCTATCTTTGGTGATAAAGCAGGTGATGTAAAAGATGCTTCATTAAAAGCTTCTCCATCATTAAGAGGTGTTGTAATCAATAAAAAACTATTCAAACGTGCCGTAAAAGATAAGAACAAGCGTGCTCGCGATAAAGAAGCAATTGCTACTTTAGAAGCATCTTTCGTATCTAAATTCGAAGCGTTAAAAGATACTTTAGTTGAAAAATTATTTAACTTAGTATCTGGTAAAACTTCACAAGGAGTTTTTAACGACTTAGGAGAAGAAGTATTACCAAAAGGTAAAAAGTTCACTCAAAAAATGTTAAATTCTGTTGAAGATTTTACGCATTTAAACGGAACTTGGACTACCGATAAAGAATTAAACGATATGGTTGTTGAATTAGTTCACAACTATAAAATTAAGTTAAACGACTTACAAGGAGTTTTACGTCGTGAGAAGTTTACAATTTCTGTAGGAGACGAATTACCAGCTGGAATCTTAAAACTTGCTAAAATTTATGTTGCTAAGAAGCGTAAATTAAAAGTAGGAGATAAGATGGCAGGACGTCACGGAAACAAAGGTATTGTTGCACGTATCGTACGTCAAGAAGACATGCCTTTCTTAGAAGACGGAACACCAGTAGATATCGTATTAAACCCATTAGGGGTACCATCGCGTATGAACATTGGTCAGATTTATGAAACTGTTCTTGGTTGGGCAGGTCAAAAATTAGGTCAAAAATATGCAACTCCAATTTTTGATGGGGCTTCTTTAGATGAGATTAATAAATTAACAGACGAAGCAGGAATTCCAAGATTCGGTCATACATATTTATATGACGGAGGTACAGGTAAACGTTTCGATCAGCCTGCAACGGTAGGAGTAATTTATATGATTAAGTTAGGTCACATGATTGAAGATAAGATGCACGCACGTTCTATCGGACCTTACTCATTAATTACTCAGCAACCATTAGGAGGTAAAGCTCAGTTTGGAGGTCAGCGTTTTGGTGAGATGGAGGTATGGGCACTTGAAGCATATGGTGCATCAAGTATCTTACGAGAAATCTTAACTGTTAAGTCTGATGATGTATTAGGTAGAGCAAAAACTTACGAGTCTATCGTTAAAGGAGAAGCAATGCCAGAACCAGGTTTACCAGAATCATTTAACGTATTAATGCACGAACTTAAAGGTTTAGGATTAGACGTTAAATTAGAAGAATAATCACAGTGAAATGCCTCAGAATGTAAACTCTGAGGCAAATCATTTTTTCAATATCAGTCTTATTATAAGACATTTATTTTTAATTCGAATCCATTATCATGGCAAGAAAAAACGAAAAATACACTGTTAAGAAGTTTAACAAAATTTCAATAGGTTTAGCATCACCTGAGTCTATTTTAGAGGCTTCTAAAGGAGAGGTGTTAAAACCAGAAACTATAAACTACCGTACACACAAACCAGAAAGAGATGGATTGTTTTGTGAGCGTATCTTTGGTCCTGTAAAAGACTATGAGTGTGCGTGTGGTAAATATAAAAGAATTCGATATAAAGGTATCGTTTGTGACCGATGTGGTGTTGAAGTTACTGAGAAAAAAGTACGTAGAGATAGAGTAGGTCATATTAACTTAGTAGTACCAGTTGCACATATTTGGTACTTTAGATCATTACCTAACAAAATGGGATACCTTTTAGGGTTACCATCTAAGAAGTTAGATATGATTATTTACTACGAACGTTACGTAGTAATTCAACCAGGTATTGCTAAAAATGCTGAAGGAGAACCATTACAAAAAATGGATTTCTTAACAGAAGAAGAGTATTTAGATATTGTAGATACACTTCCACAAGAAAACATGTACTTAGAAGATACTGATCCTAACAAGTTTATCGCTAAAATGGGAGCAGAGTGTTTAATCGATTTATTAGAAAGAATCGATTTAGACCAATTATCTTACGAGTTACGTCATAAAGCAAATACTGAAACGTCTAAACAACGTAAAAACGAAGCATTAAAACGTTTAAATGTTGTTGAAGCTTTTAGAGATTCTCAAAAGAACAGAGAAAACAATCCAGAATGGATGATTATGAAAGTAGTTCCGGTTATTCCACCAGAATTACGTCCATTAGTTCCATTAGATGGAGGTCGTTTTGCTACTTCTGATTTAAATGATTTATACCGTCGTGTAATTATCCGTAACAATCGTTTAAAGCGATTAATGGAAATCAAAGCTCCAGAAGTAATTTTACGTAACGAAAAGCGTATGTTACAAGAATCTGTAGATTCATTATTTGATAACACACGTAAATCATCAGCAGTAAAAACTGAATCTAACAGACCATTAAAATCATTATCTGATAGTTTAAAAGGTAAACAAGGTCGTTTCCGTCAAAACTTATTAGGTAAGCGTGTTGATTATTCTGCACGTTCGGTAATTGTTGTTGGACCTGAGTTAAGATTATTTGAATGTGGATTGCCAAAAGATATGGCAGCTGAATTGTACAAACCTTTTGTTATTCGTAAGTTAATCGAAAGAGGAATTGTTAAGACAGTAAAATCTGCAAAGAAAATTATTGATCGTAAAGAACCAGTAGTTTGGGATATTTTAGAAAATGTAATTAAAGGACATCCGGTATTATTAAACCGTGCTCCTACCTTACACCGTTTAGGTATTCAAGCATTTCAACCAAAATTAATAGAAGGTAAAGCTATTCGTCTACACCCATTAGCATGTTCGGCATTTAACGCCGATTTCGATGGGGATCAAATGGCGGTTCATTTACCATTAGGACCTGAAGCTATTTTAGAAGCTCAGCTATTAATGTTAGGTTCTCACAACATCTTAAACCCAGCAAACGGAGCTCCTATTACAGTACCATCACAAGATATGGTATTAGGGCTTTATTATATGACTAAAGAAAGAAAGTCAACTCCTGAAGTGCCAATTAAAGGTGAAGGATTAACTTTCTATTCACCAGAAGAGGTTATCATTGCCTTAAATGAAGGACAAGTAAACTTAAATGCTGGTATTAAAGTACGTACCAAAGATGTAGAGAATGGTGAACAAGTTACTAAGATTATAGAAACTACTGTAGGTAGAGTTTTATTTAACGAGGTAGTACCAGAAGCAGCAGGATACGTAAACGAGGTTTTAACTAAGAAATCTTTAAGAGGAATTATTGGTAACATTTTAAAAGTTACAGATATTCCTTCAGTAGGTCAATTCTTAGATGAAATCAAGAACATGGGATATAAATACGCTTTCGAAGGTGGTTTATCATTCTCATTAGGAGATATCATTATCCCAGAAGAAAAACAAGCAATGATTGCTGAAGCTAACCAAGAAGTGGATGGAATCATTATGAACTATAACATGGGTATGTTAACCCAAAAAGAACGTTATAACCAGGTAATTGATGTTTGGGGATCTACCAACAACCGATTAACTGAATTATCGATGAAGCGTTTACGTGAAGATCAACAAGGATTCAACTCAGTATACATGATGTTAGATTCTGGAGCACGTGGATCGAAAGAGCAGATTCGTCAGTTAACAGGTATGCGTGGTCTGATGGCGAAACCTAAAAAATCGACTTCAAGTGGTGGAGAAATTATTGAAAACCCGATTTTATCGAACTTTAAAGAAGGTTTATCAATTTTAGAATACTTTATCTCTACGCACGGTGCTCGTAAAGGTCTTGCCGATACCGCATTAAAAACAGCCGATGCTGGTTACTTAACTCGTCGTTTAGTAGATGTATCTCAAGATGTTATTATTAACGAAGTAGATTGTGGTACATTAAGAGGATTAGAGGTTTCTCCATTAAAGAAAAATGATGAAATCGTAGAATCTTTAAGCGATAGAATTTCAGGTCGTACAGCATTATATGATGTATATCCACCAAATTCTGATGAATTATTAATCGCTGGAGGTGAATTAATTACACCTGTATTAGCTGATAAAATTGAAGCTGCTGGTGTAGATTCTGTTGAAGTTCGTTCAGCATTAACTTGTGAATCTGAAAGAGGAATTTGTGAGAAGTGTTACGGACAAAGTATGTCAACTGGTAAGAAAGTTCAAAGAGGTGAAGCAGTAGGTGTTATTGCAGCACAATCGATTGGAGAACCAGGTACACAGTTAACATTACGTACGTTCCACGTTGGAGGGGTAGCAGGAAACATTTCAGAAGACAATAAGTTAATCGCTAAGTTTGATGGTAATGTGTCAATTGACGATTTACGTACTGTAAATGGTAAAGATAGTAACGGAGAAGAAGTTGAAATCGTTATTTCTCGTACTGCTGAAATTAAAATTACCGATAAGAAAACAGGTATTGTATTAAGTACAAACATTATTCCTTACGGTTCTATCATCTTTGATAAAGATAGAGAAACGATTAAAAAAGGAGATGTAGTATGTCAGTGGGATCCATTTAACGGAGTTATCGTTTCAGAATTCGCTGGTAAAGTGAAGTTTGATAACTTAGAGCAAGGGATTAACTACTCTGTAGAAATCGATGAACAAACTGGTTTCCAAGAAAAAGTAATTACTGATTCTAAGAACAAGAAAATTATACCTTCATTAATTATTGAAGATGCTGATGGTAATGCGTTACGTTCGTACAGTTTACCAGTAGGAGCTCACTTAATTGTTGATGATGGAGATAAAGTTGAATCTGGTAAAACGTTAGTTAAGATTCCTCGTAAGTCTGGTAAAGCAGGGGATATTACAGGAGGTTTACCACGTGTAACAGAGTTATTCGAAGCACGTAACCCATCTAACCCAGCAGTTGTTGCTGAGATTGACGGAGTTGTTTCATTTGGTAAGATTAAGCGTGGTAACCGTGAAATCATTATCGAATCTAAGACAGGTGAGATTAAGAAATACTTAATTAAGTTATCTAATCAAATCTTAGTGCAAGAGAATGACTTTATCAAAGCAGGTATGCCGTTATCAGACGGAGCAATCACTCCAATTGATATCTTAAATATCAAAGGACCTTCAGCTGTACAAGAGTACTTAGTAAACGAAATTCAAGAAGTATATCGTTTACAAGGGGTAAAAATTAACGACAAGCACTTCGAAGTAGTTGTTCGTCAAATGATGCGTAAAGTTAGAATTATTGATTCTGGGGATACATTATTCTTAGAAAATCAATTAGTTCACAAAACAGACTTTATCCAAGAAAACGACGCTATTTACGGAATGAAAGTTGTTGAAGATGCTGGAGATTCTGAGAACTTAAAACCAGGACAAATCGTTTCTGCTCGTCAATTAAGAGATGAAAACTCTTTATTACGTAGAGAAGATAAAAACTTAGTAATAGCACGTGATGCTCAACCAGCAACAGCTGAGCAAGTATTACAAGGTATTACAAGAGCTTCGTTACAAACGAAGTCATTTATCTCAGCTGCGTCGTTCCAGGAAACTACTAAAGTATTAAACGAAGCCGCAGTTAATGGTAAAGTTGATACATTAGAAGGATTAAAAGAAAATGTAATTGTTGGTAAGCGTATACCAGCAGGTACAGGAATGAGATCGTACGAAGATCAAATTGTTGGTCCTAAGGATGAGATTGAACAAAGTTTATAATAAACTTATGTTTTATAAATAATATCAAGGGTTTAGAGTTCATAGAATTCTAAACCCTTGTTTTTTTAAAAACTACATAGTATTAATATATATATGGAAGATAACAAGAAAGAACCTCAATTAAATATAGAGTTAGATCAAGAAATAGCTGAAGGAACGTATAGTAATTTGGCAATCATCAATCACTCAATTTCAGAATTTATTGTTGATTTTATCAATATAATGCCAGGGGTACCTAAAGCAAAAGTAAAATCTAGAATTATATTAACTCCGCAACACGCTAAGCGTTTATCAAAAGCGTTAGCTGATAATGTTCGTAAATTTGAACAAGCAAACGGAGAAATTAAAGATTATGAGCAACCACCAATTCCGATGAATTTTGGAGGAACAACAGGAGAAGCTTAAGCATAAAAAAATCGTCTAACTAGACGATTTTTTTATTTTATAAGATTAAAATCCTTCGGATAAGTCTTTTAAAGATTTGGTATCGAGTATAAAAATTTCTTTACCCTTTAAATCAATCATTTTTTTCTTTTTAAATTCAGAAAGTAATCGAATGGCACTTTCGGTGGCGGTTCCAATGATATTAGCAATATCTTCTCTTGATAAATTTACATCTAACGAACCGTTTTCATTCTTCTTGAACTTAGAATCTAAAAGTAACAGCGTAGCTGCTAAACGTTGTTTTACCGTTTTTTGAGCCATATCAACAATTACATCATCAGCACTTTTTAAAGAAGAAGCCATTTTCTTTAGCATGTCCATAGAAAAGTTTGAGTTGTTTTCTAAATCTCTAAGAATCTCTTCTTTAGGGATAAAACATACTTCCATATCATTAACAGCTATAGCTTTTAAGTTTGAAGCTTCATTATTTATTAAACTACGCTCACCTAAAATATCACCTTTTTTAATTAGGTGAATGATTTGATCACGACCGTTGTCACTCATCTTAGAAACTTTACAAACACCGTCTTTTATGCAGTAAACACCATTAATGTGTTCACCTTCGTCAAAAAGAACTTCCCCTTTTTTTATTGTTTTTGAAGTTTTACAACCGGTAATTCTAATAAGTTCTTCTTTTGTTAAAGCTTTTAAAGAATTGAATTCGCGAATGATACATTGTTCGCATTTGCTCATGATATGCCTTTTTTTAACTATCTCAAATATAAGAAAAAGCTGATAATTATCATGTTTTGAAAGGGAAACTTATCAGACATTTGTACCAGGCAAAAGAGTAAATATGGAAAGCACAATTTGTTTTCATTGTGGTAACGAGTGCGACACAAAAAAGATTACTGTAGAAGATAAGTTTTTCTGCTGTAACGGTTGTAAAACCGTGTATGAGATTTTCTCAGAAAACGATTTAACTTGTTACTATGATTTTCAAAATAATCCAGGAGCAATTCCTGAAGAAATACAAGGAAAATACGACTTCCTTGATAATCTACCAATTGTAGAAAAGTTACTAGAGTTTAACGATGGTAATATGCAAGTAGTGAACTTGTATATACCTCATATTCATTGTAGTTCTTGTATTTGGATTTTAGAAAATTTACACAAGTTACAAGAAAATGTAAGTTCTTCTCAAGTTAACTTTCCGAAGAAAACGGTACGAATTACCTATAATTCAGAAAAAACTTCATTAAAAGAAATAGTTTTATTATTAAGTTCTGTTGGTTACGAACCTTATATAAGTTTAGAAGATTATGAGGTAGGAAAAAAGAAAGTAGATCGCAGTTTAATTTATAAATTAGGAATAGCAGGTTTTGCTTTTGGAAATGTAATGTTTTTATCGTTTCCAGAGTATTTTGAAGTATCAGAATACTGGTTAGAACAGTATAAAGGAATTTTCCGATGGTTAATGTTTTTCTTTTCGCTACCTGTAGTTTTTTATGCAGGAGTTGATTATTTTATATCAGCATATAAAGGACTTCGTTCAAAGATTTTAAATATAGATATTCCTATAGCTTTAGGAATATTAGTATTGTTTGTTCGTAGTACTGCTGAAATTGTTTTCGATTTAGGAACAGGTTTTTTTGATAGCTTAACAGGATTGGTTTTCTTTTTATTGTTAGGAAAGTTTTTTCAACAAAAAACCTATAATTTTTTATCGTTTGAACGTGATTATAAATCCTATTTTCCAATTGCTGTAACGAAAATTACTACCGATAAAAAAGAAGAAAACACTCAAATTTATGATGTTAAAAAAGGAGATAGACTTTTAATAAGAAATCAAGAATTAATTCCAGTTGATGGAATTTTAATCAGCGGTAATGCACAAGTAGATTATAGTTTTGTTACTGGGGAAGCAGTTCCTGTAAATAAAAAATCAGGAGATAAGTTATTTGCAGGAGGTAAGCAATTATCAGGAAGTATAGAGATGGAAGTGTTAGCATCGGTATCACAAAGTTATTTAACACAATTGTGGAGTAATGATGTTTTTCAAAAAGATAAAAGTTCTTCTTTTAAAACATTAACAGATAAGATTAGTAAAAATTTTACCATTGTTGTTTTATCTATTGCATTTTTATCAACAGCATTTTGGTTGTATTACGATTCGAGTGTAGCGTTAAATGTGTTTACTTCGGTGTTAATCATTGCATGTCCGTGCGCAATAGCATTGGCAGCTCCGTTTACTCTAGGAAACATCTTACGAATTTTTGGAAGAAAGAAATTCTACCTAAAAAATGCCACAGTAGTTGAGCAATTAGCAGCTGTTGATTCAGTAATTTTTGATAAAACAGGAACCTTAACAACAAACAAAGAAAATACAATTACTTACGAGGGAGAAAATTTAGATACTACTCAAAAATTAATTTTAAAAGGTTCGTTACGTGCTTCAAACCATCCTTTAAGTAGAATGTTGTATACTTCGTTAGCTAATGAAAAAATGTTGTTAGTTGAAGATTATAAAGAATATGTTGGTAAAGGAATTGAAGCCAATTATGAACAAACTAAGATAAAAATTGGATCTGCATCTTTTGTTAAAAGCGTTAAAGAACAAACGAATTTAGATACTTCTGTACATGTAAGTGTAAATGATGAGTATAAAGGAAAGTTTGTGTTTAAGAATGCGTATCGTAATGGTGTAAATGAGTTGTTTACTGAGTTAAGTAAAAATTGCGATTTATCGGTTGTTTCTGGCGATAATGAAGGTGAACAACAATTTTTGCAAGGATTCTTACCGAAACAAACCACATTTTTATTCAATCAAAAACCAGAAGATAAACTGCATTATGTTGAGAGTTTACAACAAAAAAATAAAAGTGTGTTAATGATTGGTGACGGATTGAACGATGCAGGAGCCTTGGCTCAGAGTAATGTTGGGGTGGCAATTTCGGAAAATATAAATGTGTTTTCGCCAGCATGTGATGCTATTTTAGATGCAACCAAATTCAATCAAATAGCGAGTTATATTAAAGCATCAAAAAAAGCAGTTCAAATTATTAAGTATTGTTTTTTACTATCTTTAATGTATAATATTATAGGACTTTATTTTGCAGTTACTGGGCAATTAATGCCTGTAATAGCTGCTATTTTAATGCCCTTAAGTTCAATTAGTGTTGTAGTGTTTACAACTATTGCAACTAATATGTTAGGAAGAAAAATAAAATAGCTCATAATAGGCAATTAATAAAAAAACGTATGAATATAGGTTCATTTTTAAAAGATATAAAGTTTAACGAGATCAAACCAGCAGTGTCTTTAGTATTAGATACTGATTTTTCAAAGGAAATTAGAGTTGCCTTTAAAAAAGGACAAACAATGGAAGATCATCAAGCTCCTTTTGCTATTATTGTTCAAGTGCTAAAAGGGAGCATAGATTTTGGGGTTGGAGAAGAGGTAAAAGAGATGACTACTGGTGATATAATATCATTAAAACCACAAGTAGTTCATAATTTAACTGCAACAGAAGAAAGCGTAGTTCGGTTATCACTATCAAAATTAGATACTTTAAAAAGAGTGAAAAGCGTATAAAATCATGAAGATTAATAGATATATAGATCATACTTTATTAAAAGCTACAGCAACCAAATCTGAAATAGAAAAGTTATGTAATGAGGCAATAGAACATGAGTTTTATGCTGTTTGTGTAAATGGAAGTTTTGTAGAATTGGCAGTTATAGAATTGCAAAATACCAACGTGAAAGTCGCTGCTGTAATTGGTTTTCCTTTAGGAGCAATGACAACCGAAGCCAAAGTTTTTGAAGCCAAAGATTGTATTGACAAAGGAGCATCAGAAATTGATATGGTAATTAATATAGGTAAGTTGTTAGAAGGAGATGAAAAGTATGTAGAAAAAGAAATTCGATTAATTAAAGAAGCAATCGGAGAAAACGTTTTAAAAGTAATTTTTGAAAATTGTTACTTAACTAAAGAACAGATAAAAACAGCTAGCCAATTAGCAGTAAATGCTGGGGCGGATTTTGTGAAAACTTCAACAGGTTTTGGAACTGGTGGAGCAACTTTTGAAGACGTTACCATTATGGATAACGTTGTAGATGGTAAAGCTCAAATAAAAGCTGCAGGTGGAATTAGAGATGTAGAAACTGCTTTAAAATATATAGAAATGGGCGTTACTCGTTTAGGGACATCCTCAGGAGTTTCTTTAGTAACTACAGGAATTTCAGATAAAAATCAGTATTAATTATGAGTGTACATATAGAAGCAAAAAAGGAAGAAATAGCAGAAACGGTTTTATTACCAGGAGACCCGATGCGTGCAAAATGGATTGCCGAAACTTTTTTAGAAAATCCTGTTTGTTATAACGATGTACGTGGTATGCTAGGTTTTACAGGAACTTACAAAGGAAAAAGAGTTTCTGTTCAAGGAACAGGAATGGGGATTCCTTCTGCTTTAATTTATGCTCACGAATTAATTACCGAATACGGAGTTAAAAACTTAATTCGTGTAGGATCAGCAGGGTCGTATCAAAAAGAAGTTGAAATTAGAGATATTGTTATTGCCATGGCGGCATCTACAAACTCAGGTTTAAATACCATCCGTTTTAATGGAGCAGATTATTCACCCACAGCTAGTTTTGAGTTGTTTCAAAAGGCTATTGAAGCAGCTAAAGAAAAAGGAATTCCGTTAAAAGCAGGAAACATTTTAAGCTCAGATGAATTTTATGCTGATGAATTTGAAAGCTATAAAAAATGGGCAGATTATGGAGTGCTTTGTGTTGAGATGGAAACAAATGGGCTGTATACTGTTGCTGCAAAACACAAAGTAAACGCACTATCAATTTTAACCATTTCAGATAGTTTAGTTACTGGAGAAAGAACGACTGCAGATGAAAGGGAACAAACCTTTAAAGAAATGATTGAAATCGCTTTAGAATTGGCTTAATGTCAGTTCGAGTGATTTTGTAGAAGAATAAACAAAATAGTATCGAGAACATGAACTCATTAATACAAAAATATAATATTCCAGGACCAAGATATACAAGTTATCCAACCGTTCCGTATTGGGACAATGAAACTTTTTCAAAGGAAAAATGGATTAAAACGTTTAAACAATCGTTTATAGAAAGTAACTCGTCAGAAGGAATTAGTTTATACATTCATTTACCTTTTTGCGAGAGTTTGTGTACATTTTGCGCATGTCATAAACACATTACCAAACGTCATGAAGTTGAAAATCCGTATATAGAAACCGTTATAAAAGAATGGAATTTGTATGTTGATTTACTTGATGAAGTTCCTGTGATTAAAGAGATTCATTTAGGAGGAGGAACACCAACATTTTTCTCAACCGAACAATTAGAAAAATTGATTAACGGAATTTTTAAGAAAGCTACAAAACATCCAAATCACGAGTTTAGTTTTGAGGGGCATCCGAACAACACTACAAAAGAACACTTACAAAGTTTATACAATTTAGGATTTACTCGCGTTAGTTTTGGTGTGCAAGATTATAACCCAAAGGTGCAAGAAGCAATTCATAGAATTCAACCTTTCGAGAATGTTCAAAAAGTACATCAATGGGCAAAAGAAATAGGGTATATGTCTATTAGCCACGATTTAGTTTTCGGTCTTCCGTTTCAAACCAAAGAAAATGTAATTTATACCATCAATAAAACTAAAGAGCTACAACCTGATAGAATTTCGTTTTACAGTTATGCACATGTTCCATGGGTAAAAGGAGTCGGTCAACGTGGGTTTAATGAAGACGATTTGCCTAAGAATGAAGAAAAACGTGAATTGTACGAAATAGGGAAGGAGTTGTTTGCAGAAATGGGATATATCGAAATAGGAATGGATCATTTTGCGTTACCAACCGATACTTTATACAAAGCAACCGAAGAAAAAACGTTGCATAGAAACTTTATGGGATATACCGCTAATAAAACACAATTAATGATTGGTTTGGGTATGTCTGCCATTTCAGATTCTTGGTACGGATTTGCACAAAATGTAAAAACCGTAAAAGAATATGAAAGTATCGTTAATGAAGGAGAGATTCCTGTATTTAGAGGACATATTTTATCTGAAGAAGATTTAATTATCAGAAAACATATTTTAAATATCATGTGTCATTTTTCTACTTCGTGGGAAGAAGAGCAACTGCAAATAAAAAATGTAGAAACTCACATAGAAAAGTTAGCAGAGATGATGGATGATGAATTGGTTTTTATTGATGGGAATCAATTAACAGTTCCTGAAAGAGCAAGACCATACGTGCGAAATATTTGTATGGCTTTTGATAAAAAACTTCACGAAAAACAACCCGAAGCCAAATTGTTTTCAATGACTATTTAAGAATTTAAACTCGAAGATTTTTCTTCGAGTTTTTTTATATAAAATTTTCAAACATGATAAATATCATGTTTTAAGAAAACCTTCACAGGTATCTTTGACCTATAATTATCAGGCAAGATATGAGCGTTATTTATTTACTACTTACACTAAGTATTTTAGTGGCTATTATTTTCTTTATAGCATTTATTGTTTCAGTAAAAAAAGGGCAATACGACGATTCGTACACGCCTTCGGTTCGCATGTTGTTTGATGATGAACTAGTAAAAGAAGACAATATTAACAACTAACAATAGATATTAAATTCAAATAGATTATGGAAATGCAACAATTTTATTACGATAATAAAATCGTAAAAAAATTCATCTACGCAACCTTACTATGGGGAATAGTAGGTTTCTCAGTAGGATTGTTATTGGCTTTTATGTTTTTATTCCCAAATTTAACTGATGGTATTTCATGGTTAAGTTTTGGACGTTTAAGACCATTACACACAAACGCAGTAATTTTTGCATTCGTTGGTAATGCCATTTTTGCAGGAGTATATTACTCGCTACAACGCTTGCTAAAAGCTCGTATGGCGAGTGACTTGTTAAGTAATTTCAACTTTTGGGGATGGCAGTTAATAATTGTTGCAGCAGCTATTACTCTTCCGTTAGGTTATACAAGTTCTAAAGAATATGCTGAATTGGAATGGCCAATTGATATTGCTATAGCATTAGTTTGGGTAGCTTTTGGGGCTAACATGATTTGGACAATCTTACAAAGAAGACAACGTCATTTATATGTTGCTATTTGGTTTTATTTAGGAACGTTTGTTACCGTAGCGGTATTGCATATTTTTAACAGTTTAGCATTACCAGTAGGATTCTTAAAGTCTTATTCTGTTTACGCAGGTGTTCAAGATGCGTTAGTACAATGGTGGTATGGGCATAATGCGGTAGCATTTTTCTTAACAACTCCATTCTTAGGATTAATGTATTATTTTGTTCCTAAAGCAGCGAATCGTCCAGTATATTCATATAGATTGTCTATTGTACACTTCTGGTCGTTAATTTTTATCTACATCTGGGCAGGACCTCACCACTTATTATATACATCTTTACCTGATTGGGCTCAAAATTTAGGAGTTGCATTTTCTGTAATGTTAATTGCTCCATCTTGGGGGGGTATGATCAACGGATTATTAACACTTCGTGGAGCATGGGATAAAGTAAGAGTAGACCCAGTATTAAAATTCATGGTAGTAGCAATTACTGGTTATGGTATGGCTACTTTTGAAGGGCCAATGTTATCGTTAAAAAACGTAAATGCAATTGCTCACTTTAGTGATTGGATTATCGCTCACGTACACGTAGGTGCTTTAGCTTGGAACGGATTCTTAACCTTTGGTATGTTATATTGGTTAGTGCCAAGAATGTTCAAAACAAAATTATACTCTACAGCATTAGCAAACTTCCACTTTTGGATTGGAACCTTAGGTATTATTATGTACGCGTTACCAATGTATGTAGCAGGATTTGTTCAAGCTTCTATGTGGAAACAATTTAATCCAGACGGAACATTAACGTATGGTAACTTCTTAGAAACTGTTAACGAAATTATCCCAATGTATTGGATGCGTGCAATAGGAGGAAGTTTATTTATCCTTGGAGCATTCGTAATGTTATACAACGTTATTAAAACAGTAAAATCTGGAGTTGGGGTAACTGATGAGCTGGCAGAAGCACCAGCATTAACAAAAGTATCTAAACATAGAACTTCTAAAGAAGGTTGGCACACTTGGTTAGAAAGAAGACCAATCAAGTTAACAATCTATGCTACCGTAGCGATTTTAATTGGAGGTATTGTTCAAATTATACCAACGTTATTAGTAAAATCTAACATTCCAACAATAACAAGTGTTAAACCATATTCTCCATTAGAATTAGAAGGTAGAGATATCTATATCCGTGAAGGTTGTGTAGGATGTCACTCACAAATGGTACGTCCATTTAGATCAGAAGTAGAGCGTTACGGAGAATTTGCAAAGGCAGGAGAGTTTGTATACGATCATCCGTTCTTATGGGGTTCTAAACGTACAGGACCAGATTTATTAAGGGTAGGAGGTAAGTATAACGATAGTTGGCACTTAAATCACATGTATGATCCGCAAAGTACATCACCAGGGTCTATCATGCCAGCATACCAATGGTTAGTAAGAAATCAGTTAGATAAAAGTGATACTGAAAGCAAAATGAAAGCGATGGTTAGTTTAGGAGTTCCTTATACTGAAGATGATATTGCAAATGCACAAGTAAGCATGAATGAACAAGGAGCTAAGATTCAAGAAAACTTATATGCTGATCCTGACTTCAAAACAAATTACGAAGCAGATAAGAAATATGCTCAAGAAAACGGACAAACTTTTATTGAAATGAAAGATAGAGAAATCGTAGCCTTAATAGCGTATTTACAACGATTAGGTACCGATATCAAGGTAAAAGATGTTCAAGATCAATTAAGTGCTAAAAACTAGAAATTATGTTAAAGTTCGTAAAAAATCATATGGAAACAATTGCAGGTATTGAGATATACCCAATTATTTCGCTAACCATTTTCTTTACATTCTTTGTAGTGTTGTTTTGGTGGGTGTTTACAGCCAAAAAAGAGTATATAAGTAGGGTAAGTAATTTACCATTAGATAACTAGTAAATTCAAAATAAGATGAAAAAATATTTTCAATCTATAGCATATATTATTTTCATAGCAGTAACCTTCTTTGCAATTATTACTGCAATTAAATCGTATGAGAATCCATTTAGTTTGTACGAGCATCCATTAGTATGGATAGCATTAATAGGATTAATTTCTGTCGTTGTTTTAAAAGAAGCTTTAAATGTTGTGGCGCAACAAAAAGCAGAGCAACTTCAAATGGAAAAAGAAGGTATTAAACCTGAAGATGTAGATAATTGGGCTTGGGCTAAAAAAATCATCAATAAATGGACGGAAGCGAAAGCTGTTGAAGAAGAAGATGAAATTATTCTAGATCATAATTATGACGGAATTAAAGAGTTAGACAATAACTTGCCGCCATGGTGGTTGTACATGTTTTATGCAACAATAATTTTCGGAGCAATTTATTTAGTAAGATATCACGTTTTAGGAGCTGATAACCAAGAAATGGAATATGCCAATGCAGTTGCTGAAGCAAAAAGAGAATTAGCAGCATTTAAATCTAATTCGCCAGAAGCAGTTATCGATGCTGAAACAGCAATTGTATTAACATCTGATTCAGACTTAAGTAGAGGTAAAGCCGTTTATAACCTTAATTGTGCAGCTTGTCATATTGCTGATGGAGGTGGAGGTATTGGACCAAACTTAACAGATCAATACTGGATTTTAGGTGGTGGTATGAAAAATATTTTCAATACTGTTTCTAACGGTGGTAGAGATGGAAAAGGAATGGTTGCTTGGAATAAAACGTTAAAACCAGCAGACATTCAAAAAGTAGCGAGCTATATCATTTCATTACAAGGTACTACTCCGGCTAAACCAAAGCCACCACAAGGAGATTTGTATGTTGAAGAAGGACAAAATAATGTAACCGAAAACTCGGTAGAAGAACAACCAAAAGACAGTATTCAATAAGGTATTTGTAAAAGTTAGTTTTTAATAGTTGATATGGAAACACCCAGTAACGAACAGTTTAGAGATAGCATAGGTACGATAAATGATGAGGGTAAACGTGCTTGGGTGTTTCCTAAAAAACCTAGCGGAAAGTTTTATAAATATCGTAGCTATGTAAGCTATTTTTTACTAGCCTTTTTATTATCGGCACCTTTTATTAAAATTAACGGAAATCAGTTCTTGTTATTCAATGTTTTAGAGCGTAAGTTCAATATTTTCGGATTTCCTTTTTGGCCTCAAGATTTTCACTTAATGGTGATTTCAATGATAATAGGAGTGGTGTTTATCATTCTGTTTACTGTTGTTTTTGGTCGAATTTTTTGTGGGTGGATTTGTCCGCAAACCATTTTCTTAGAAATGGTTTTTAGAAAAATTGAATATTTAATTGAAGGCGATAGAGGAAAGCAAATTCGTTTAGCAAAACAACCTTGGAATGCTGAAAAAATTAAAAAGAGAGTTTTAAAATGGATTGTTTTTTTCATCATCTCTTTTATAATTGCGAATGTGTTTTTAGCCTATTTAATAGGAGGTGATAAACTGATAAGTTATGTAACTGGTAACCCATTTGATAATATCAGTACTTTAGTTTCACTATTAATTTTTACAGGGGTATTCTATTTTGTGTTTGCTTGGTTTAGAGAGCAAGTATGTATTATCGCTTGTCCTTATGGTAGATTACAAGGGGTATTGCTAGATAACAAAACAATTAATGTTGCTTATGATCATGTTCGAGGAGAAGGAAAAACGGGTAGAGCAAAGTTCAATAAAAAAGAAGACAGAGTAGCATCAGGAAAAGGAGATTGCATCGATTGTTTTCAATGTGTAAATGTATGTCCTACAGGAATTGATATTAGAAACGGAACGCAATTAGAATGTGTGAATTGTACCGCTTGTATTGATGAGTGTGACCACATGATGGAAAAAGTTGGATTGCCAAAAGGATTAATCCGTTACGCAAGTGAAGAAAACATCGTAAACAAAACACCATTTAAATTTTCTGCAAGAATGAAAGGATACTCAGCAGTATTGTTCATTTTAATTGGAATTTTAATCGGAATGTTGTTCTTAAGAAACGATGTTGAAGCAACCATTTTACGTTTACCGGGTCAACTGTATCAACATAAAGAAAACGGAATTATTAGTAATATTTACACCTATAAAGTAGTAAATAAAACAACCAAACAGATTGATGATGTCAGTTACAAGTTATTATCTCACAAAGGGAAAATAGAAACCGTAATACATCAAAATTTTGAAGTACCAAAACAAGGATTAGCAGAAGGAACATTGTTTATAGAGTTGCATCAATCTGAAATGAAAAAAGAAAAAGTTAGGTTAGAAATAGGAGTGTATAGTGGCGATAAATTAATAGAAACTACCACAACCAATTTCTTAGGACCAAGAAGTTATAGATAAAAAATAATTAGTCATTACGAGGAAGAATAACTAATAAACTTTATTTCTTCACAATGACACAAAAACCAAATAAAATGAAACTAAACTGGGGCACGGGTATAGTAATCGCAATTATTGGGTTTATAGGTTTTATCATGTATTTTGTAATAACAATGAGTACAGGTAAAAACTATAACCACGATTTAGTAACTGAAAAATATTATCAACAAGAATTAGAATTTCAGAACAAAATTGAGGCAACCAAAAATGCGAAACAATTAAAAGAAAATATTAAAATAGAAAGAGTATCAGAAGGATTAAAAGTCCATTTTCCAACAGACTTTAATCCTAAAGATATAAAAGGAAAAGTGTTCCTATATAGACCATCTAATAAACAACTGGATTTCGAAATGCCAATTTCGCTTTCCGAAACATATTTGCTCGTGCCTGAGAATCGTTTGTTGGGTGGTCGCTGGAACATAACTGTTTCCTGGACTTACAAAAGTAAAGATTATTTATTTCAGAAAGAATTAGTTTACTAATGTTTCTTTCTGCCATCATATTAGGTTTACTAGGAAGCTTTCACTGCATTGGCATGTGCGGTCCGATTGCCTTTATGCTACCTGTTAATAGAACTCATAAAGTAAAACAGTTTTTTCAAATTACAAGTTACCATTTAGGTCGTTTATTTACGTACAGCTTAATAGGTTTGCTATTCGGGTTGCTAGGAAAAGGATTCTATTTTTTCGGATTTCAACAGCAACTATCAATTGCAGTTGGTGTATTAATGATTTTGGTAATTTTGTTACCTAAAACTTTTCAGAAATATAATTTTTCAAAGCACATAAATACATGGGTGATGAAAGTAAAATCATCACTAGGTAAAGAATTGAAAAAGAAAGGAAATGACACCTTTTTTACCATTGGTTTTTTAAATGGTTTTCTTCCTTGTGGATTGGTATATATGGCAGTTTTCGGAGCTATAACTACTTCTAACATGCTATTGGGTAGTTTGTATATGTTTCTGTTCGGTTTAGGAACCATCCCGTTAATGACAATCATTGTTTATGTAGGGAATTTTGCAAACGGATTGGTTCGTAAAAGAATTCAACAAGCCATACCTTATGTTGTAGTTTTTATTGGAGTACTGTTTATTTTAAGAGGACTCGGTTTAGGAATACCTTATGTTTCTCCAATTCCAGTTACAGATTTACACAATTCTGTAGAAGGTTGCCATTAAAAATATTTACTGATAAATATCATACTTTAACTTATAAAGTATGGGTAAATTTATACTAGAATTAAACTTTAAACCATAACTCATTATGAAAAAAATTATAGTCCCTGTCGATTTTTCTGATTATTCTGAAAACGCATTAAAATCTGCAACTTTTTTAGCAAAACAAACAAATGCAGAAATAATTGTTGTGCATATGTTAGAACTTTCTAATGCTGTAATTAGTCAGTCAGAAAGTTATATGCAACAAGAAATGGTGTTTTATTTACAACTTACCGAAAAGAAGTTTGCTGAGTTTTTAAAGAAAGATTATTTGGCTGATATTAAAGTAACTCCAATTATAAAGCATTTTAAAATTTTTAGTGAAATAGATCAATTAGCAAGAGAAGAAGATGCAGATTTAATTGTAATGGGCTCTAAAGGAGCTAGCGGATTGAAAGAAATGTTTATTGGTTCTAATACCGAAAAAGTAATTCGTTATGCGCACATTCCTGTATTAGTAGTTAAAGAAAACCCAATTGATTTAAAACTTGAAAAAGCAGTTTTTGCATGCGATTTTACACAAGATGATGTTGCTCCTTACATGGAAGCCAAAACCTTCTTTGAAAAATTAAACTGTGATTTAGAGTTAGTGTATATAAGTACACCTACTTCAAAATTTAAGAGCACTCAAGAGTTAGAAGATAGAATGAAAAAGTTCTTTAGTTTAACAAATGAAAATGAAGAAGAGAGTGTAAAAAGAGTAAAAATAATCTCTGATTATTCAGTAGAAAAAGGAGTCTTCTATCATGCTACTAAAACGAATGCAGATGTTTTAGTAGTTGCTACTCATGGTAGAAAAGGTATAGCTCACTTTTTTGAAGGCAGTATTTCTGAAGATATTGCCAATCATAGCAAGCTTCCGGTATTATCTTTTAAAATATAAAAAACAAAAAGCTCATTCGATTCGAATGAGCTTTTTAATTTATTAAAGAAGAAAACTAATTTTCTTCTTTTGTTTTAATGTCGGTAACAAATTTTTGTAAACGCTTACCGTATTCAGAGTTTTTAACTTTATCAGTTAAACTATTATTAATCGTATCTAAAAGTTGAAGATTTGCATCATATAACTCTGTTAAAGCAATATAAGGAGCAGCTTCACTATCAGCATTGGTAATTGCAAAGTTGGTAGAAAATAAGAAACGACGACGTACCATTTTCTTGTAATCAGCTTCTAATTGCTTCACCAATTCTTCATCTTGTGCTTTACGAGCTTCAAAATCTTTAGCGACAAATTCTAAACGTTGATCTCTAAATCTATTATCCATTTCACGGAATTTATCCATTACCTCTTGGTTTTTAGATCCAGAAATTTCTGGTTTAAATCCGAATTCTTCAATCTTATCATTAATTGTGATTTCACCTTGCTCACCAAAAAACATAATATGTTTGTCAGTTGTGTTACCATCAAAAGTTAAGTAGTACATAACAGGAGAATCTACATTGTCGGTTAACATAAATTTATCATCTCCTAAAAGCGCCATAGAATCTACAGATATTAACACAGTATCTTTCATTTTTTGAAGATATAGAGTACCTTTTTTTAATCCTGTAATTTGACCTTTAACTACCATGTTTCCCTCTTTTTTAGAGGAACAAGCAAAAGCGATAAGTGCTATTGCAAAAAGTGCAATAATTTTCTTCATTGAATTCAAAATTTTGAGTTGCAAATATGCAGATTTCATTTTAAATTTTTGAGGCTATTTCCATTAAAATTGTACATAAAATAGCTCCGTATGTTCCAACAACATATCCAAAAACAGCTAATAAAACACCTACCGAAGCTAAAGATGGATGAAAAGCAGCAGCTACAACTGGTGCACTTGCAGCACCACCAACATTTGCCTGACTACCTACCGCTAAAAAGAAGTAAGGTGCTCTTATAAGTTTAGCAACTAATATTAATAATCCTGCATGAATAGCCATCCAAACTAAACCAATCACAATTAAACCAGGATTTTCTACAATCTTAGATAAGTCCATTTTCATACCTATGGTAGCTACTAGTACATAAATAAAAATACTACCAATTTTACTAGCTCCAGCTCCTTCGTAATTTTTTGCTTTTGTAAAAGATAAGGCAATACCAATTATTGTAGCAATAGTTATCATCCAGAAAAATTTAGAAGAAAAAGAAGATAGAGCAGAAGATTTATCAGCTACAGCTTCAAAATTATTTTTAAGGAAAGAAGAGATTCCTTCTGCACCGAAATGAGCAAAACCTACAGCGCCAAAAACCAAGGCTAGCATAATCATATAGTCAGTTAAAGTCGGATTTCTCTTAATACTATCAGCAAACGAGCTTACTTTTTGTTTTAATTCTTCAATAGCTGAATTATCAGCTTTTAACCAGTTGTCGATTTTATTAGATTTACCAATTCCTATTAAAATTAACGCCATCCAAATATTAGCAACTACAATGTCTACCAATACCATTCCTCCATATTTTTGAGGGTTGTATTCATAAATCTCTAGCATCGCAGCTTGGTTTGCTCCCCCACCAATCCAGCTACCTGCTAAAGTGGATAATCCTCTCCAAACAGCATCAAAACCAACGCCTCCAACAGTTTCAGGAGAAACTAAAGAGATTAATAAAATAGCAATAGGACCACCGATAATAATACCAATTGTACCTGTAAAAAACATAATTAATGCTTTTGGCCCTAAGTTGAAAATTGCTTTTAAATCAATACTTAAAGTCATTAATACCAATGATGCAGGTAATAAATATCTACTAGCGATGTAATACGTTTTAGATTCTTCAGCAGAAATAATTCCTAACGAATTAAAAATAGCAGGAATTAAATAACACATTAAAAGTCCTGGGACTATTTTGTAGAATTTTTTCCAGAAGCCAGATTCTTTACTTTCTGTATAAAAGACAAAACCTAGTGATAGCATTAAAATACCAAATACAATGGCATCGTTAGTAAATAGTGGTTGATTTTCCATGAATTAGTTGTTTAGCAAGCTAAAATAGTTATTTATTTTTTAGGTGATTAGTGGTTTAAAGCTACGCCTAGTTGTATTCTGTCAAAACTTCTGTCGTTGGCATCTGTGATTTTCATATACCCTAATTGTAGCTTTAGAGTTTTTGAAAGTTTATATTTAAATCCAGCTCCTAACCAATTTTGATTGAAGTTTTCTCCGTCAAAATCCATAAAAACTTCATCGTATAAATAGGTTGACCATTTTTCGTTTATTGGATAACTCAAACCTAATTGATAACGTAAAAAGTGTCCTGTATTTGCTTCAAAAAAGCGCTGTTCTGCTCTTAATCGGTGTGCTAAATTTAATTTTGATATGTTATGTTTTGCATTAACATCCTCGTAAGTTCTGTTTTCATAAGCATCTCCGCCTAATTGTTCGTAAGTACCATCTGTATTTAAAAAAGCGTGCCCAACAGTAACACTCAAGTTTTTATTGATTTTATAATTCACCCCTAAACGTGTTATGAATTGTTGTAAATCATCGCCCACTTCAAAAAAACGAAAATGCGCCATTGTTTTTAAACTAAAGTTGTCTGATAATTTATGTGTTCCGTTATACATATACCAAACACCCAATTCTTTTTCAGGGTTTGATTGACTATAACTTTGAATTGAAAAAATAAAAATAAAAAGTAGAATGAAATTCTTCATGATGTGGTTTTAAAACTTAAAGTTGAGGTCAAAAATAAGGAAAAGATAATTTTTAGAAATCTTATCTGAAAAATAGTACATTTATCCGAAGTAAAAATTAATCAGTAATGGAAGAAGAAATTGAAAGGTTATCACCTTTAGAACTAAAAACAGAATTGTTTGCTTTTTTAAACTTAGAAAAAGGAATTCCGTTAGCTTACATTTCGATATTTAAAAAGCCTTACAAAACCGTTCAAACGTATTTAACAAAAGACAGGAAGCACATTGTAAATCCACTTAAATATTTGCTGTTTAGTGTTGCGGTTTATACTTTGGTTATTAATTATCATCAAGGGTTTCAAAACTTTTTAGAAGAAACAAATAAAAAAAATGCTGACAGTTTTAATAGTATAAAAAATCTCGTTAGTGAAAATTTATTTGAAAAATACTTATTAGCTCAAGAGTTTTATTTGTCTTCAATGAATTTGGTATATCTGTTTGCAGTACCTATTGTTGCATTGATAACGTATTGGTTTTTCAGAAGAAAATATAATTATACTGAAAATTTAGCAATTCACTGTTATTTATACGGTACAGCGAATTGGACGAGTTTTTTAATATTACTATTAACCTTACCATTTAATTTTTCTGGAGGTTTGATGCTTTCTTTAGTCATTTTTACATATTTAATTATATCATATTTAATCAAACAGATATATCAGTTAAAATGGCTTACTGCTTTTGCAATTCAATTGTTGTTGTTGATACTGTTTATGATTGTAGGTCAGTTATGTATGATAGGTATTTTTATATATTTTATATTTTTCACATAAAAAAGAAGCTACTTGTTGTAAATCAAGTAGCTTCTTTTATTGTTTAAAAGTTGATAGGTCTTAGTTTATTGAAAATAGTTCTGTTTTCTTAAAAGGGGAAATTTCAATAGCTTCCATTTTACTTTGATATTCTTTCCAGCTAGTGTTAAAAAACTGATTCGTTTTTTCTAACACAGGTTTCAATGCTTCTTCAAATTGTTTGATTAAGTTTTTTTCTGTTGCTGTTTGCTCTCCAAACCTACTGTTTACATACCAACTAGCTGTACCAAGTCTTTGAGTTACGGTAACTTCAGGGTTTCTTGTAATCCCTTGGCGTTTGTCAACTTTTCCTAAATACAAATTAAGAATACTATCAATTTGTTTCACCACTTTTTTAGATAGATCAATTTGATCTTTGAACTGCTTTTTATCCTTTTTGGTGAATTTCGTTTTATAATCGTTCGCGGTTTCTTTGCTCTCAACCAATTGTTTTACTGCTTTAGCTATTGTTTCTTGGTGTTTTTCAAGTTGCTTACTTGTGTTATATTTTTGATTGATAGCTGTTTCAGAAATACGAAGTCTTGGGTCGTATTTAACTTCAATATTTTGTTCAGAAGTTTGTTTCCCAAAAGTTACTTTTACTCGATAAGTTCCTGGTTTTACACGAACACCACTTGGTTCTGATTTTGATTTACGAATTCTTCGTGAAGGTCTGTCAACACCTTTTTCATCCATAAACCATCTAAACTTATGAATTCCGTTTTCTTTTGGAGTTTTTCTTTTTATAGTCCTTATTAAACGTGATCCATCGAAAAATTCAAACTTAATAGAATCGTGTTTTATCTTTTTAATATCTTCTTTTTTACTTTTAGAAGTGTCTTTTTTCGTTTTTTCTGATTTTTCTTCTTTTGGTTTGTTAATTAGGTATGCTAAATGTGCGCCTCTGGTTCTGTTTTCCCCATTGTATAAAGCATCACCACCAAACCTACTACCTGTTGGTTGTTGGTATGCGGTTTGATATGCTGTTGGTGGCTCAAAAAGTAGAATTTCTTTAGAAATACTTTCAGGATTTTTAGCCATGGCTCTTAGTGGACGAATATCGTCTAACACCCAAGCTGCACGACCAAAAGTACCGATAATTAAATCGTGTTCTCTTGGATGGATTACCAAGTCTTTAACCGATACGGTAGGGAAACCTGCTGTCCATTTTTTCCATTTTTTCCCTGCGTTTAAAGAAATGTATAACCCGTCATCTGTTCCTAAGAATAATAAATTCGGATTGATTGGGTCTTCAACAATGCTTAAGGTATAACTTTCTACATCTTTTGCATCAACAATTCGTTCCCAAGTTTTTCCGTAGTCTTTTGTTCTGTAAGCATACGGTTCGTAGTTAAAACGTCTGTAATCATTAGCAATTAAAAGCGCTTCTCCTTTGTTTTTGTTAGATGCTTTTATTTGTGGAATCCAACTGTTTTCAGGCAATCCTTTAATGTTTTTAGAAACATTACCCCATGTTTTTCCTCCGTCTTGTGTAATTTGAACTTGCCCATCATCGGTACTTATCCAAAGCATATCTTTTTCAAGCGGAGAAGGTTCAATTACTAAAACGGTACAGTGGTTTTCAGCACCCGTAGCATCCATAGTTAATCCGCCACTTTCGTCTTGTTTTAACTTTTCTTTGTTGTTGGTAGTTACATCTGGAGAAATTACTTCCCAAGTTAATCCTTTGTCGGTTGACTTGTGTACAAACTGACTTCCGAAGTATAACGTTGAATTATCAAAAGGATCAATGTTTATGGCAGAATTCCAGTTAAAACGCAGTTTTACATTTGCATCTGGATGTGTTGGACGAACCGTGTAGTTATTTCCTGTTATATAATCGTAACGAGAAACAAAACCTTGCTGACTCATAGACCATCCGTAACGAGAATCGTCTTTGTCAGGAACCACATCAAAACCATCACCAAAACTTATTTCTTGCCAATAAGAATTACGAATTCCTTGTGCTTTCCATACATATGCAGGACCTCTCCAAGAGCCGTTGTCTTGCATTCCTCCATACACGTTGTAAGGGAATTCATTATCTACATTAATATGATAAAATTGTGCTACTGGAAGATTTCCTATAAATCGCCATGTTTTACCACCATCTTTGGTAATATTTAACCCGCCATCATTTCCATCAATCATAAAATTACCATTTTTTGGATGAATCCACCACGCATGATGATCAGGGTGCACGCCATTATCAACTCCGTAAGCTGGCATTAACTGTTTAAAGTTTTTCCCTCCATCAATCGATACATTTACGTAGGTAAAAATGCTGTACAGTTTATGCTCGTTTTGAGGATCTACATAAATTTCTGAGTAATAAAAAGGGCGATTACCAATATCGTTTTTATCGTTGACTTTTGTCCACTTAAATCCGCCATCTTCACTCTTGTATAAAGCATTCTTTTTAGCTTCAACTAAAGCGTAAATTGTGTTCGGATTGCTTTGAGAAATAGCAACACCAATACGACCCAATTCTCCTTTAGGGAAACCTTCTTTTTCGGTAATCTGTTTCCAGGTTTCTCCACCGTCATGGGTAATGTACAATCCGCTTCCTTTTCCTCCAGATTTAAAAAACCAAGGGTCTCGTTTATGTTCCCACATAGAGGCTATTAATTTATTTGGATTTGATGGGTCCATTACCAAATCGGCAGCACCGGTTTTTATATTATTAAATAATACTTGTTTCCACGTTTTTCCACCATCGGTAGTTTTATAAACACCACGTTCTTTATGTTCACCCCATGGAGAGCCTATAGCTCCTACATATACTATGTTTGGATTTGTTGGGTCGATAATTACACGATGAATATGACGTGTTTTTTCTAATCCCATAGACTCCCATGATTTACCACCGTCTAAAGATTTAAAAATTCCGTATCCGCCATTTAAACTGTTTCTCGGGTTACCTTCTCCAGTTCCTACCCAAATTACACTCGGATTTGATTGTTGAATAGCAACTGCTCCGATTGAAGCGGTTACTTCTTTTTCAAAAATAGGTTCCCATTTAATGCCTCCAGAAGTTGATTTCCAAACCCCACCAGAGGCTGTTCCCACATACATCATATCAGGATTGTTGTGAACCACATCAATAGCAGTTACACGACCGCTCATACCTCCAGGGCCAATGTTTCTAGGTTTCATGTTTTTAACCAAATCCATTGTAAATTCTTGAGAAAACAATAGCGTGGTTATAAAAGAAAAACAGATAAAAAGAAGTTTTTTCATAGTAGTTAGTTGATTATAGTTTTTGATTGTACAATGTACAAAATAGAAAGCGCCCAATGCAAATTGAGCGCTTTTTTAACAAGTTATTAAGAGTTGTACTTATTCTTCTTTCTTTTTAGGCTCTCTGTTGGCTTCTTTAAGAGCTTGCATAAGCATCCATTCAATCTGCCCGTTGGTAGATCGAAATTCATCTGAAGCCCATTTCTCAATAGCTTTGAGCATGTCTTCATTTATTCGGAGTGCAAATGCTTTCTTTTTTGACATAGATTACTGTTTTACAAAAGTAACAATTGAATTTACTAATTGTTCGGATAAAGGAAAATCAGGGGTTGTGTATGATTTTAAATTGTCATCATCTTTATTTATATGTTTTAACACATGATTCATGTTTTCAATAAGTACAAGTTTTGATATTGGATTGGCTTTGTGTAATGATTCTGCATCGCTCACTAAAACTTGTATATCTTTAGTTCCGTTAATTATTAGCGTTGGAATTGTAACTTTTTTTATTTCTTCTACAGGATTAAATTGCATATATGATATTAAAAAATCATGGTTTTGTTTTGCAAAAAGTGATAGTAAAAACGGATTTACTTCTTTTATAGTTCCTGTATTTTTTAATTCTTCGATGTGCTTTTTTGCTATATCACCAAGAACAGCGTTTTGAGCTGATATCTGTCTGATAATGGTTTTATCTACACTTTCACCTAAACCTGATAAAGAAATATATTTGGTTACATGACTGTTGATTGCTAACATAGCTACTAACGAACCTTGGCTATGACCCACTAAAATAATTTCAGAAAAGCGTTTATCATCTTTAAAATAATTGATGATTGAAGTAACGTCAATAGCTAAATCTTTAAAATTAAATTCTTTTAAAAGGTGTTTTATGTTTTCTTTGGTCGCACTTCTTTTATCATATCTAAAAAAAGCAATCTCGTTTTTAGTTATTTCGTTGGAAAGTTGCTTGATATAATCTGGATTTACATTTAAGCCAGTTTGATTTCCGTTTCTATCTGGATTTCCTGAGCCAGGAATAAAAATCAGCAATGGTTGTTTTGTGTTTTCTGTAAAAGTAAGCGTTCCAGGAAGTATAATACTATCGTTCTTAATTACAATATCCTCTGATTTTGTTTGAGCATAAGAGGCAATTACACCTACTATGTATATACTAATTACTATTATAATTCGTACCATGGTTATTGTATTTTTGATTGATATGTTTCTAACACACGTTTTGCTTCGTTTTCTTTTTGCGTGCCAATAAGCAACTTTTTACCATTACTTAATTCTAGTTGAATGCCAATATCTCCTGAAATGTTAACAGCTGATCCATTCTTTTTCCAAAAAAGATTTTTCAAGCCCCATCCACCATATTCAGATATTGGTTCGTAAGTTCTTACATAAGCCTTTTTTATTTCTAACCAAGCAACTGTTTTTTTTGATAAATGAAACGGGAAAAACTGATAATGAATTCCTTTTTCATCAATTCTTGTAGTTAGCTTAAAAAAGAAGATAAAAGAAACAGATAGGATGATTCCTCCCAAAGTCAAAAGAAATTCATTAGTAGACATTTTTGAGTTTTCTTCTAAATATTCTTTTACAATTAACACGATAGGAATTATAATACTTACTGATAGTAATATAATTAACCAAGTTTGTGTAAAACGTTGCTCTTCTTTAAAAACTTTCATATTATCTGTTTTTATATCTTTCAAAAACTACACGTGTAGTTTGTTCTGCAATATGAATAACTTTCCATCCATTACGAGCATGTTCATTCAAAAAATCTTCTAGTTTTTCATTGTTTTTTGAAAGACCTACTTTCCAACTTTCAACTTTATACTCCTTCATTGTTTTTGTTTTTATTCATAGTTAATCCTAAAGCAGCACCGATTGCTACTCCTACACCAATCCCTAAAGCTATATTGTTTAAAGAAACTCCTAAAGCAGTACCTATTGCTAAACCGATAGTGGTTCCTAAAATGATTTTATTTTCTTGTTCCTTTTTTTTCATTTTTTTATTTTACTTAGTTAGGATTAACTATTCTATTAATTAAGAGTTAGGATAGTTTTACTTTAGAGTATGATTTTTATTTTTAAGTTCTTTTGTCTTTTATAGTAAATCTACTATTTCGCTTTTTTAATTCATTAAGAAAATTGTCTAGATCATTCTCACTTTTTCTAAATGTTAAGTCTATAGAATTGATTTTTCCTTTAATTCTTACAAGTATATTCAAAGGAGTGTCTTCATCAACAGAAATTAATATTTTTGATAAATTTTCAATTTTCATATTTTTAATAAAACCTATTTTAATCCAATAATAGTAAATAGACCAAAAGACAAAAAAAGAAAGTAAACTGTAGAATAATACTTTTAATGAAAAATTAAAAAAGGAAAGTTCTTTTACAGATATAATTTCAATTCTATCATAGATATATAAAGCTCCTATTAAAGATAAAAACTTCCATTTTATTGAGTTTAATAAAGAAATTTTATCTGTTTTTATAGTATTATCTTCTATTGTAACTGCTCCTTGTATTAAATTGTATTTTAGCATTTCTAATGATTTAAAGTACCTGCATTTACTACCGGAGACGCTTCTTTGTCACCACATAAAATCACTAGCAAGTTGCTAACCATTGCAGCTTTACGCTCTTCGTCTAATTCAACAATTTCTTTTTTACTCAATTCTTCTAAAGCCATATCCACCATGTCAACAGCACCTTGTACTATTTTATGACGCGCAGCTACAATAGCAGTTGCTTGTTGACGCTTTAACATCGCACTTGCAATTTCTTGCGCATAGGCTAAGTATCCAATTCGTGCTTCTAACACTTCAATACCAGCAATAGCTAAGCGTTCTTCTAATTCTTTTTCTAAAGCTTCGCTCACTTCATTTACACTAGAACGTAAGGTAATATCTTCTTCGTGACCTTCATCAGCAAAATTATCATACGGATACATACTTGCAAGTTTACGAACAGCAGCATCGGTTTGTACTCTTACAAAGTTTTCGTAATTGTCTACATCAAAAGCAGCTTTATAAGTTTCAGTAACACGCCAAACCAAAATAGTAGAAATCATTACTGGGTTTCCTAGTTTGTCATTTACTTTTAAACGCTCACTATCAAAATTACTAGCTCTTAAAGAAATTGTTTTCTTTTTGTATAGTGGATTTGCCCAATACAATCCGTTTTGTTTCACAGTTCCTACATATTTTCCAAAGAATAATAAAACTTTAGAAGAGTTAGGGTTTACCAAAATAAAACCTAAAGCTAAAATAAAGGCTAACACAGATATTAATATATAAGCAGGATTTTCAGTTTTAATTGTTAAGGTAATTCCTGAAATAAAAAGGATAAGTACGATGAAAAACATTAAATATCCGTTAGCTGGTTTGATGATTTTTTCTGATTTCATTTCTATTTAATTTAAAGTGATATTAAAATGATATCACAAAGATATAAGTAATTTTTTGTTAAATCCAAATTTTTGAGGAAATATTTTATAATTTAGCATCCAACTTTAATTATAAATCTTAGATGAAAACAAAGTTTTTACTACTAACTATTAGCTTATTTTTAAGTATTTCATTAACTGCAAATAATGATGATGTTTGGGGACCAACAGGTCATAGAGCTACGGGTAAAATTGCAGAAAAACATTTAACTAAAAAGGCTCAAAAGAAAATAACCGAGTTATTGCAAGGAGAAAGTTTAGCGTTTGTATCTACCTATGCTGATGAAATTAAATCTGATAGAAAGAAATACGGAAAATTTTATACATGGCATTATGTAAACATGCCGTTAGATGCTCGTTATGAAGATTCAAAGAAAAATCCTGATGGAGATTTAATTACGGGTATCGAAGAGTGTGTAAAAGTATTAAAAGATAAAAATAGCACTACAGAAGACAAGCGTTTTTACTTAAAAATGTTGGTACATTTAATAGGAGATTTGCATCAACCAATGCATATCGGTCAATCAGAAGATAAAGGAGGAAACACAATTCAAGTTCAGTGGCATGGGAAAGGATCTAACCTACATAGGGTTTGGGATGAAGACCTAATAAATAAATGGGATATGAGTTATATTGAATTGGCTAATAATGCAAAGCGTTTATCAAAAGATCAAATCAAAGCGATTCAAAAAGGAAGTGTGGTTGATTGGATGTACGACACCCATAAGCTTACAAAAAAAGTGTATAACTCTGTTGAGGTAGGAGAGAATTTACGTTACCGTTACTCGTATGATTATTTTCCAGTAGTTAGGGAACAATTACAAAAAGGTGGATTACGTTTAGCAAAATTATTAAACGAAATTTTCTGTTAAGAAATTCAAATTACTATTAGTAGGCTCGGGAATTTTCCCGAGTTTTTTTGTTGTTAATATTTAGTTAATTAGTGAAGTTTTACGTTGTAAACAACTAAATTTGAGTGAAATGATACAATTCATGAAGAATATTTTTTACTTAATGTTGTTTGGTTTGTTGCTTTTTTCATGTGAAAATTATTCACAAAGCAAAGCAAGAGAAGCATCTATAAAAATTACAACCTTAAATTACGAACAACTTAAACCTTTTTTAAATAAGAATGACAAGAAAGTGTATGTTGTAAATTTTTGGGCTACATGGTGTATGCCTTGTGTAAAAGAATTGCCAGCTTTTGAAAAACTAAATCAAGAATTTAAAGATAAAAATGTTGAGATTCTTTTGGTGAGTTTAGATTTTTCTAAACAAATTGAAAGCAATTTAATTCCCTTTATAAAAAAGAGAAACCTTCAATCTAAAGTTGTACATTTTGATGATTCTAACGAACAATTTTGGATTCCAGATATTGCTAAAAACTGGTCAGGGTCGATACCTGCAACATTAATTTACAGTAAAAGTAAGAGGAAGTTTTACGAACAATCTTTTAGCTATGAAGAGTTACAAAACGAATTACAAACCTTTTTAAACTAAACAATTATGAAAACATTTAAAGTTATAGTAATGCTGATGGTAGTTGCGACTATTTCGGCGTTTACAATCCACAATTCTCAAGGATACAAAGTGGGAGATGTCGCTTCTGATTTTAAACTAAAAAACGTAGATGGTACCATGGTTTCTTTAGCAGATTACAAAGAAGCTAAGGGATTTATTGTGGTGTTTACGTGTAATATGTGTCCGTATTCAGTAGCAAATGAAGATAGAATCATTGCTTTAGACAAAAAGTATAAAGAAAAAGGGTTTCCAGTAATTGCTATCAATCCGAACGACCCGGAAGTGTCTAAAGGAGATAGTTTTGAAGGAATGAAAGTACGTGCCAAAGAGAAAGGATTTACTTTTCCGTATTTGTTTGATGAAGGTCAAAAAGTATATCCAATGTACGGAGCCACTAAAACACCTCATGTATATATTTTAAGTAAGCAAGATGATAAATTAATTGTTGAATATATTGGTGCTATTGATGATAGCTCACGAAATGAAAACAATGTAAAGGAACGTTTTGTTGAAGATGCAGTTAATGCTTTGTTGAAAGGAGAGAAACCTTCAAAAACTGATACTAGAGCAATAGGATGTTCTATTAAAGACAAAAGAAATTGGTAATTAAAATACATTAGGAATAAGAAAATCCCACTTTTAAAGTGGGATTTTCTTTAGTATATAAATACAAGAACATAAGAATCGTTATTTTTATAACCCAACACTAAAATTAAAAATCTAGATGAAAAAAATACTAGCATCGTTATTATTTCTAAGCATAAGTATCCAAGCTCAAAACATTGATTTAAATTATTATCTACCCAAAGAGGTTACCTACAATCAAAATATACCTACACCAAAATCGGTTATTGGTCACGAAGTAGGTGAGTGGCATATAACTCATGATAAATTGGTAGAGTATATGAAAGCTTTAGCGGCTTCATCGGATAGAGTTTCTATCGAAAACAGAGGAGAAACTTATGAAGGAAGACCGTTACCGTTATTAACCATAACATCGCCAGAAAATCATCAAAAACTGGAAGCAATTAGAAAGAATCATATCAAAGCAACTGATGATTCTTCGGTAAACCTAAATGGTCAACCAATAGTTGTATATCAAGGATTTTCAATTCATGGTAACGAAGCAAGTGGTTCAAACGCAGCATTGGCTGTGGCTTACTATTTGGCGGCAGCACAAGGGAATAAAGTTGATGAATTATTAAAAAATACTGTCATTTTATTTGATCCTTCACTAAACCCTGACGGTTTACAGCGTTTTGCGTATTGGGCAAATACAAACAAGGCAAATAATATCAATCCTGATCCGAATGATAGAGAGTATCACGAAGTTTGGCCAGGGGGAAGAACCAATCATTATTGGTTTGATATGAATCGCGATTGGTTACCAGTTCAATTACCTGAAAGTAAAGCAAGAATTAAAACATTTCATCATTGGTTACCTAATATTTTAACCGATCATCACGAAATGGGTACTAATTCTACCTTCTTTTTTCAACCAGGAATTCCGAGTAGAACCAATCCATTAACTCCACAAATGAATCAAGATTTGACGAAGGAAATTGCAACCTATCACGCAAAAGCGTTTGATAGAATTGGGTCAACGTATTATTCAGAAGAAAGTTTTGATGATTTTTACTACGGAAAAGGCTCAACATTTCCAGATATTAATGGAAGTATAGGAATTTTGTTTGAACAAGGTAGTTCTCGTGGGCATGCACAAGAAAGTGATAATGGAGTATTAACCTTTCCGTTTACGATTCGCAATCAATTTATAGCAGCATTGTCAACGTTAGAAGCTGCTAAAAACATGCGAGTTAAAATTAAGAAATATCAGCAAGATTTTTATAAAAATTCTAGAAACTCAGGTGTTAATAAAGCTCTTGTTTTTGGGGATGAAAAAGATGCTGCCAAAACAAATCATTTAGCAGAAGTTTTACAACGTCATCAAATAAAATTTCATGAGTTGAAAGAAGATTTTTCATCAAATGGTAAAAACTTCAAAAAAGGATATAGTTATGTTGTACCGATGAATCAAAAAAATCATCGTTTGGTTAAGGCGATGTTTGATGTGAGAACTAGTTTTAAAGACAGTTTGTTTTACGATGTTTCTGCATGGACTTTTAATCATGCTTTTGGAGTTGATTATGCTGAGAACGTTTCATTATCAAGAGCAGGTGTTGAGGTAACTAAATTGAAATCGAAGCAAGGATCAATTCAGCAAAAAAGTGGTGTAGGATATTTATTTCCTTGGAATGAATACAACACACCAAAAGCGTTAAATTCTATTTTAGAAAAAGGATTACGAGCAAAAGTAGCTATGAAAAATTTTGTAAATGATGGTAATTCGTATGAATATGGAACCATTTTTATTCCAGCTCAAAATCAAAAGTTAAACAGTAATGAATTATTTGATTTTTTAGGAAAAGTAGCGAATGAAAATCATATTGAAATTAAAGGAGTTTTTACAGGGCTAAATGAAGGAATTGATTTAGGAAGTAGAAATTTTGAAGCGGTAAAACCACAAAAAATAGCGATGTTGGTAGGTAACGGAATTACAAGTTACGATGCAGGTGAAATTTGGCATTTGTTAGATCAGCGTTATGATATGAAAATCACCAAGCTTGATACCAATTATGCGTCAAGAATAAACTTATCAAAATACACCACGATTATTGTTCCTAATAGTAACTCCTTAGATAAAAATTTAGAAGAGAAATTAAAAACTTGGGTTCGTAATGGCGGAGTTTTAATTGGATATAGAAACGCAGTGAATTGGTTGTCAAACAAAGGATTTGTAAATGTAAAATTCAATAAAGTAAAAATAGATTCTGTACAAAATGTTTCGTTTGAAAACCGTTCGTTACAATCGGGGGCGCAAGTAATTGGGGGTGCTGTTTTTGAAGCAAAAATAGATCGTTCACATCCAATAAATTTTGGATATAAAAATGATAAAATTGCCTTGTTTAGAAATACGCGTCAGTTTATTCAGGCGGATAAAAAAAGCTATAATAATCCTATTCAGTATACCAATAATCCATTATTAAGTGGGTATATTTCAAAAGAGAATTTAAAAGAGTTAAAGAATACTGTTCCGTTTGTGGCTCAAAGAATGGGTAGTGGAAGGGTAGTCGTTTTTACAGACAACACCAATTTTAGAGCTTTTTGGTACGGAACAAATAAATTATCAATGAACGCTATTTTCTTTGGAAAGATGATGTAACTGTAACAAAATTCTGCTTAACTCGTCTTTTATATAGTAATTAATCAAAAAAATACTATGAGTTTATTAAGAGTTTTATTAGCAATTTTCTTTCCACCTTTAGCTGTAATAGGTAAAGGTTGCGGATCGATTATAATTGTGTTTTTATTAACCTTATGTGGTTGGGTTCCTGGGGTAATTGCAGCACTGATTATTTTAAATAATCCAAATTAAATAGAGCGTTAATTATTTGAATATTTATAAATGAAAAGCTCCAATTTGATGTTGTCAAGTTGGAGCTTTTTTAATGTGTTAAATTTATGAGTTTTATTCAAAAACTTCTTCAATAATTTTTCCAGTACATCCGTTTGGAAATTCTATTTTTAGTAAATTAGAAATGGTCGGAGCAATATCAACAATTTCATATTTCTTTTTTGAAGTTCCTTGTTTAATTCCATTTCCGAAGAAAATCATAGGAATATGAGTGTCATAAGAATATCCTGATCCGTGAGATGTTCCACCATTTTTGTAATAGGTAGTTAGAGTTGAAGGATTCGGAATTAATAAAATATCTCCTGAGAATTTTTGATTGTATCCATTTTGCAATGAATTTAAAATTCCAGAAGTAAACGTGGTTGTTTGTAAAGTTTTTGCAGTTACAGATTTATATATGTTGTCATAGTTTACAACTTCCTCAGAAATTTTTTCAGCAACGGTATTAACATCTAAATTTAAAGCTTCAATTTTTTCTTTATTTAAGAAAATTTGAAAGTTTGAAATGTTTTCTACCAATTCTTCAGAATTGAAATACTTTTTAGTAATTCCATTTACATAATCGGTAAACTTTTTATTGCTGATATAGTTTGCTGGGATTTTTACCGATTTTAAGTAAGCAGGTACTTGTACAGCAGCATGATCAGCAGTTAAGAATAAGGTATAATTGTCTTTTCCAACTTGTGAGTCTAAAAAGCTAAATAAATCGGCTAAATCTTTATCTAAACGTAAATAGGTATCTTCAATTTCTTTAGAAGCAACTCCGAATTGATGCCCAACATAATCGGTAGATGAAAAACTTATAGCGATAAAATCTGTGTAATCTGTTTTTCCTAAATTTTCACCAATAATAGCAGCTTTTGCAAAATCAGATGTAAATGAATTTCCTGCAGGAATCCCTTTAAGAATACTGTAATTGTTGTTGCTTTTTCTTAAAGTTGGAATGTCGTGTGGAAAAACGGGTCTTTCTTGTCCTTTAAAAGGCTCTTCAAAATTATTGTCATCAGCAATACTTTGGGTGTAAGTGTTGATGTCATATAAAGTTCCCCAAGGCTTACTTAAATATTCATCTGCTTTTTTAGAATCATTGAAGTTTTTCACCCAATTAGGAAGCTCATTCATATAAAACGAAGAAGAAATCCATTGCCCTTTTTCACCTCCATCAAACCAATAAGCAGCATTTGCTGTATGACCAGCAGGTAAAATTGCTGAACGATCTTTAATAGCAACACCAATGGTTTTTCCATTCATGTTTTGTGCTAGTTTTAATTGATCGGTCATTGTGGTGGTTAACATTCTATACGGAGATTTTTTACCGCCATCGCCATCATTTCCTATAGTGTTGAAATTTTCATCATCAACACAATAAATCGTTTTCTTTAAAAATTTATCGTACCAGTGATTGCTAATAATTCCGTGGTTGGTTGGTGTAGCTCCTGTGTAAATAGAGGTATGACCAACAGCTGTATATGTCGGAATGTAGTTATAATGAGCATTTTCTAAAGAAAAACCTTCACGTAATAAGCGCTTAAATCCGTCGTTTCCATATCTGTTTTGAAAACGAACAAGGTAATCATAACGCATTTGGTCAATAACAACACCAACTACTAGTTTAGGTTTTTGAGTTTTTTTTGAAGGATTAGCAGAGCAACCTGCTAAAAATATAATGACCAATAAAAAAGCTATTTTTTTCATTTTATTTCTTGAAAATTTTGAATCAAAGGTACACAAAAAGAAAGCTAAAACTTATAATTTGCACGATGAGTTAATGGTTTTTTAATACTTTAGCAGAAAGAAAATAGTTTTCATTTAATGAATTACATTGAGCATATAGGCAAATACGTAACAATGTTAAAACAGGTTTTTACAAAACCTCAAAGAGCAAGGGTGTTTCGTGAAGCTTTATTTAGAGAAATTGAAGAGCTTGGGCATAAATCGATTGGAATTATTGCGTTTATCTCATTTTTTATTGGAGGAGTAATCGCCTTACAAACTGCTTTGAATTTAGAAAGTCCATTTATTCCAAAATCATTAATTGGTTTTGCAGCAAAACGATCGGTAATTCTTGAGTTTGCTCCAACATTTTGTTCTATTATTTTAGCAGGTAAAGTAGGATCGTATATAACATCAAGTATAGGTACTATGCGTGTTACAGAACAAATAGATGCTTTGGAGGTTATGGGGATCAATTCTTTAAATTACTTAGTCTTACCAAAAATAATTGCAACAGTTTTCTTTTATCCGTTTTTAATTGTTTTAGGAATGTTTTTAGGGATTTTTGGTGGGTGGATTGCTGGTGTAATTTCAGGATTATTTTCAGGAATAGATTTTATTACAGGAGTTCAAATGGATTTTAATCCCTTTTTAATAACCTACGCTCTAATAAAAACAGTTGTTTTTGCTTTCTTAATTGCAACGGTGCCATCATATCATGGATATTATGTTAAAGGAGGTTCTCTAGAAGTTGGAAAAGCAAGCACACAATCGGTAGTTTGGACTATTGTGGTTATTGTAATTGCCAATTATTTCTTAACTCAAATGTTGTTAACTTAATGATAGAAGTAAATAATTTACATAAAGGATTTAATGGAGTTGAAATTTTAAAAGGAATTACAACATCGTTTAAACCAGGTGAGACTAGTTTGATAATTGGTCAAAGTGGTTCAGGTAAAACAGTTTTTTTAAAATCACTAATTGGATTACATGTTCCTGAAGAAGGTACCATTGTTTATGACGGAAAAAAGAATACAGATATGTCTATTGAAGACAAGCGTCAGTTTCGTCAAGAAATAGGAATGGTATTTCAAGGTAGTGCACTGTTTGATTCACAAACTGTTGAAGAAAACGTAATGTTTCCTTTAAAAATGTTTACCAAGCAATCTGAAAGCGAAATGCTTGATAGGGTAAATTTTGTATTGAATAGAGTAAATCTTGAAAACTCTAACCAAAAATATCCAGCAGAACTATCAGGAGGAATGCAAAAGCGTGTTGCAATTGCAAGAGCAATTGTAATGAAACCGAAGTATTTATTTTGTGATGAACCAAACTCAGGTTTAGACCCTCAAACTTCCATAGTTATTGATAATCTGATTCAAGAAATTACCGATGAATATAAAATAACAACAGTTATTAATACGCATGATATGAACTCGGTTATGGAAATAGGCGATAAGATTGTTTTTCTAAAAAACGGACTAAAAGCTTGGGAAGGATCGCATAAAGAAATCTTTAAAACAGATAACGAAGCAGTAGTAAATTTTGTGTATTCATCAAACTTATTCAAAAAAGTTAGAAAAGCTTATTTAAATGATTTGTAGGTAACTTTCTGTTAATTAAAGTGTAAGAAATAACATCGAAAAAAAAATAAAATTAATTCAAAAAAATGTTTGTGGGAACAATAAAAGCTTCTATATTTGCACCCGCAAACGCAGAAAAGCAAAAGCGATAAAATGACCGGGTAGCTCAGTTGGTAGAGCATCTCCCTTTTAAGGAGAGGGTCCTGGGTTCGAGCCCCAGCCCGGTCACAAGTAAAGCTTCTCAATGTTAGAGAGGCTTTTTTTAACAGCTTTGGGGAGATTCCAGAGCGGCCAAATGGGACGGACTGTAACTCCGTTGTCTTACGACTTCGCAGGTTCGAATCCTGCTCTCCCCACAAAAAACCTCAATCATATCGATTGAGGTTTTTTTGTGATTATCAATTTAATGTTTAATAAAAAGTTAGAAAACTTAAACAAAATATTGTATTTTTGTTTAACTCTTAAAATATTCGGTATGAAAAAAGCTCTGTTACTGCTATTGCTTCTAAAAAACTTATTGTTAATGTCTCAAAATGAAGGAGGCATTTTAGGTAAGGTGATAGATGCAAAAACTAGAGAAGCTCTTCCTTTTGTGAATATTTTAGTGTATGGAACTGAAACAGGAACGGTTTCAAATGAAAATGGAATTTTCGAAATAAAAAATGTTCCGTTAGGTTATAATAAAATTCAAGCTTCTTTTGTGGGATATAAAACATTTATCTCTGATGAATATTTAGTAACAAAAGATAATTCACCCTATATTGTTATTGAGCTATTAGAGGATTCTACTCAATTAGCAGAGGTGAAAATTCAAGCAGCTTTGTTTAAAGAATCGGTTGAAAGCCCAATTTCATTACAATCGTTAGGAATAGCAGAAATAGAGAAAAACCCAGGAGGTAATAGAGATGTTTTAAAAGTAATTCAATCTTTTCCTGGTGTAGCGTCTAATCCAGGGTTTAGAAATGATATTATAATAAGAGGAGGCGCAACTTCAGAAAATAAGTTTTATTTAGATGGAATTGAAGTTCCAGTAATCAATCACTTTCAAACACAAGGAGCTACTGGTGGTCCTGTAGGTATTATGAATGCCGATTTGATTAGAAAAGTAGATTTTTATTCCAGCGCTTTCCCAGCAAATAGGGGTAATTCGTTAAGTTCGGTTATCGAATTTACTCAAAAAATAGGGAATCCAAATTCTTTAAATACCCGAGCAACACTTGGAACTTCCGATGCAGGAATTACCTTAGATGGACCTTTAGGAAAAAACACAACGTTTATTTTTTCTGCTCGACAATCGTATTTGCAATTTTTATTCAAGTTAATAAAGCTTCCTTTTTTACCAACATACAATGATTTTCAAGCTAATATTAAATCACAAATTTCAGATAATAGCGAACTTTCAATCGTTATGCTTGGTGCAATAGACGATTTTGAGATTAATAAAGAAGTTAATGACGGTGAAACTGACGTAGAAACAATTAAAAGAAACAAAGTTATTCTAAACGCAGTTCCTGTAAATAGTCAGTGGAATTATACTGTTGGGGCTAGTTACAAATATTTTGCTCCAAGATCAACGCATTTAGTTGTGTTGAGTAGAAATGAGTGGAAAAACAAAGCGGTAAAGTATTTTTTAAATGAGGAGACTCCTGAAAACTTGTTGTTGGATTATTCATCAAAAGAAATAGAAAACAAACTGCGATATGAAAATAGTTTTAAAACTAATAATATTGATATCAATGTTGGTTTTAATCTAGAAACTGCTACCTACACGAACAACAATTTTCAAAAAAATGCTAATTCTAACGGAGTAGCTATTTTTGATTTCAATTCAAGGATAGATTTTGTTAAGTATGGTGTGTTTGGTCAAGTTTCTAAAAAATATTTTAACGATAATTTAGGTATGTCTTTTGGGTTTAGAGTAGATGGGATTGATTACAATTCAACAATGAGTAATCCATTAAATCAGTTTTCACCAAGATTATCTTTGAGTTATAATTTTTCTGAAGAATGGATGTTGAGTTCATCTATAGGTCGTTACTATCAATTACCAACGTATACCGTTTTAGGTTATAAAAACGAAATGGATGAATTTGCAAACAAAGAAGGTTTAAAATACATACAATCGAATCATTTGGTAAGTGGCTTAACTTATAAGCCTAATACCAGTTCAAAAATTACATTTGAAGGATTTTATAAAGATTATACAGATTATCCATTTTCAGTAAGAAACCAAATCAGTTTGGCAAATTTAGGAGCTGATTTTGGTGTTATAGGAAATGAAAAAGTAACTTCTACTTCAGAAGGAAGAGCTTATGGATTTGAAGTATTAGCACAAAAAAAATCGTATAGCGGATTGTACGGAATTGCATCGTATACTTTTGTACGAAGTGAATTTAAAGATGCGCAAGGTAAATACATTCCTTCAACTTGGGATAATAAACATTTACTAACAATAACAGCAGGAAAAAAACTAAATAGAAATTGGGAAATAGGAACAAAATTTCGACTAGTGGGAGGTAAACCTTTTACACCTTATGACTTAGATGCTTCTTCATTAAAAGAAAATTATGATGTTCAAAACGGGGGGATTTTAGATTTTACCAAACTTAACACAAAACGTTTAGATACATACACACAATTAGACTTTCGTGTAGACAAAACATGGTTTCTAAAAAAAGCAGCTATTAATTTGTATTTAGATGTTCAAAATGTGTATGCGAGTAGTTCAAAACAACAACCATTTTTATTGCCAATTGAAGATGAAAACGGAAGAGTTTCTGATCCGAACGACAATTCAAGATATCTTTTAGAAGAAATAGAAAGCACAACAGGTAGAGCTTTACCGCGCATAGGTGTTATTGTAGACTTTTAACAATTTTAAAGTTTTTATACTCTATTAAAAAGAGTAAATTGCTAGCTTAATTATTTTAAGACTTAAAAAATGAAAAAAATTCTATTAGGAGTAACGCTATCTGTTATAAGTTTAACTTCTGTTTCTGCACAAAAATATGAGTTCACTACTGTAAAAGATATAGAAGATACTGAAGTTAAAAGTCAGGGAAGAACAGGAACTTGTTGGAGCTTTTCTACCACCTCTTTTTTAGAATCAGAAATTATTAGGTTAACAGGAAGAAACATCGATTTGTCTGAGATGTTTACGGTTCGTAATACTTATTCAGAAAAAGCAAATAATTATTTATACCGCCAAGGAAAAGCGCAATTTAGCGAAGGTGGTTTGGCGCACGATGTAATTAATTCGGTAGCAAAATACGGATTAGTTCCAGAACAGGTTTTTACTGGGTTAGATGTTGGTCAAGATAGACATAATCATGCAGAAATGATTGCTGTTTTAAAAGCGATGTTAGATGCTTATATTAAAAATCCAGCAGGAGAATTGAGTCCGAAATGGAAACAATCAGTCGAAAGTGTTTTAAATGTGTATTTAGGTGAAAATATACAAGAGTTTACGTTTGAAGGAAAGAAATATACACCGAAAACATTTGCTGAATATGTTAAGATAACCCCTTCAAATTATATCACAATTAGTTCTTTTGAGCATGCTAAAAAGTATGATAAATTCATTTTAAATATTCCTGACAATTTTTCAAACGGAATGTTTTACAATGTTTCTTTAGACGAATTGGTTTCGGTAACAGAAGAAGCAATTAAAAATGGATATACAGTTGAGTTAGATTGCGATGTTTCAGAAAAAACATTCTCGTCAAAAAACGGAGTAGCGGTAATTCCTGCAAGTAGTACTGAAAATGATAAATCATTAACAGAAATTGTTAAAGAGAAAAACATTACACCTAGTTTACGACAAGCAGAATTCGAAAACTTTAATACAACCGATGATCATCTTATGCATATTGTTGGTTTGGTAAAAGATCAAAAAGGAAATACATATTTTAAAGTAAAAAACTCTTGGGGAACAAATCAAGGAAATGATGGGTATGTGTATATGTCTGTTCCTTATTTTAGATTGAAAACAATTTCGGTTTTATTACATAAAGATGCGGTTTCGTCGTCTTTAAAAGAAAAATTAACTGTAAAATAATTACAGATATTTATAAATTTCAAAAGCTTGAAAGCACTAGTCTTTCAAGCTTTTTTTATGCCTTTTCAGTTTTAGGAATTTTGTATCTTTCCAAAGTTAACAAAAATCAAAAATTATGGAAGAAAATAAGCAAGATGAAGCTGTAGAGCAATCAAAGCAAGAAATACAGCAAGATGCTAAAGGCTTATGGGAGAAGGTTAAAAAATTTATTTTAGAATTATTAGACTTTAGAGAAGATACCGATCAAGAAGCTACAATAAATGCAATAAAAAGCGATATTCCGTTTAAAGGAGCTACTGCTTGGATTTTAATATGCTCAATTTTTGTAGCATCTATTGGATTGAATGCTAACTCAACTGCGGTAGTAATCGGAGCCATGTTAATCTCACCTTTAATGGGACCTATTTTAGGGGTTGGTATGTCAATTGCGATTAATGATATTGACACTTTACGAAAATCGTTAACCAATTTAGCAACGATGATAGTGCTAAGTTTATTAACGGCTTTTTTATTCTTTTTCTTGTTTCCACTTCGTGAAGAAACTTCTGAATTATTAGGGAGAGTTCGACCAGATATACGAGATGTGTTAATTGCATTTTTTGGTGGATTAGCATTAATTATCGCTCGAACAAAAAAGGGAACAATAGCTTCTGTAATCTTTGGGGTTGCAATTGCTACTGCTTTAATGCCGCCGTTATGTACAGCGGGTTATGGTTTAGCAATTGGAAATTTCGATTACTTTTTAGGAGCAATGTATTTGTTTACAATCAACACAATATTCATTGCATTAGCTACATTTTTAGTGCTTAAGTTACTTGGGTTTACAATGATTCGTTATGTGAATTCTGCGAAGCGAAAAAGAATTGCTCAATTGGCTTCATTTATAGCATTGTTAGTAATGGTTCCTGCTGTTTTTACTTTTGTAGGAGTATATAACGAAAGTGTGATAAATGCTAACTATGACAAGTTTTTAAAAACTAAAGTATTAGATAACCCTAATTTATGGTTACAGCGTCATCGATTGGATATTAATGAAAAGAAGATAAATTTATTTTTTAACGGAGATGTTAGCGACGCAACCGAATCTTTTTTAAGAAATGAATTAAAAACGTTCCCTAGAATTGATTCGTACAGTTTAATTGTAAATGAAAACAAAGCAAAAAGTGTTGATAGGGTAGTAGATGCATACGATAGAGCAATAGCAGATTTAGATGAAAAAGACAATATAATCAAAGGCTTGCAAAAAGAAATAGAGGATTTAAAAACCACTATAACAGGTTTAAATCAGAGAATAGAACAAGACGAATTAAACAGGGATAAAAACTCAATTCCGTTTAGTAAAATTAGTACCGAAGCTAAAATTAGATTTAATGATATAAAATCGATGAGTTTAGCAAAAGTATTGTCGTCTAGCGATTTTATAAAAGTAGATACAATTACAGAAGTATCTATTAAATGGAATGCTAAAGTAGCAGATTCAATAATTGTAAAAAATGAAAAGGAACTGAGAGGATGGATACAAAAAGAGTTGAATACTGATAATATTAAACTAAAAAGAGAATAATAGTTAAAACGAAAGACCTCGCAATAGCGAGGTCTTTGCTTTTTGATTTTTTGTTAAGCAATACACAAAGCGTGATTTTTTAACTCATTAATATGACACCATAATTTTTAAATAGTCACATTTGTTTAGGTGAAAAGTGGTATTATTTTTGTTTATTTGAAGCATATCGTATTACATATGAAGAATTTATTTTTATTTCTGACAGCGTTAAGTTTTAGTTTTACTGTATGGTCTCAAGAAATTGAGAGCAAAAGTATAGACGAGGTTATTTGGACAAATAACTATAAAGAAGCATTAAAGAAGGCAAAAAAAGAAAGAAAACCTTTACTAGTTTATTTTAAAGGTTCAGATTGGTGTGGACCTTGTAAAAAATTAGATAGAGAACTATTTAGTTCAGAAAAATTTAAAAACTTTTCTAAAGAAAACTTTGTGTTATACGAAGCTGATATTCCAAGAAATCAAGATTTGGTTGAAAAAGAAAAGTTAGATATGAATAAAAAACTAGCAGATAAATATAAAGTAACAACCTACCCTACATTAATTTTTGTTAATCATAAACAAAAAGTAATAGCTTATAAGAAAGGGTTACTTTTAACTGAATACTATTATCCGTTTTTTGATTCCATTATAAATAAAAAACGAGGTTAATTTTAACCTCGCTTTTTTTATTCTTTAAGAAGTAGAATTATTTTTGATTGATAACTCTAAATTCTGTTCTTCTGTTTACTCTGTGCTCAGCTTCTGTACAAGTAACTCCGTCTGAACATCTGTTCTTTAATCTAGATTCACCATAACCTTTAGCTACTAATTGACTAGGATTTACTCCTTTTGAAATTAAATAGTTTGCTACAGCTTGAGCTCTTCTGTCAGATAAATCTTGGTTAGATTCTCTTGAACCTCTTGAGTCTGTATGAGAAGCTAATTCAACTTGAACGCCGTCTTTTAAAACAGGTAATAATCTAGAATCGATTAGTTTTTTTGCTGATGAAGTTAATGTAGCGCTTCCTAAGTTCCAGTTAATTGGTAATGGGTTGTAAGTTAATAACTCACACTCAACTTCTTTCCAAGTAGTTAATCCACCTTTACTTACTAAAACTTCTTTACTAACTGTTTGGTATTTAGCATCAACAGTTACTTCTTCTTGCCAAGCATCTTTTACTAAAACTGTTTTCTTAATTTCATTATAAACAGCAGGAATTTCAATTGTTCTGGTCGTAGGAGGAGTAACCATAACTCTTTTAGTATAAGTCTTCTCAAAACCAGGTACTGGAGTTTTTTGAGTACTAGCATCGTTATCTAACTTTGTAGTTGGAATTGTAACGAATTGTGCAGGAATTGGTTTATAACACCAATATCTACAGTCGTTAGGATCACTAGATTCACAATCTGGAGCTTTTTCGCTCATTTCCCAAACAGCAGAAGCAGCTTTTGTTTCAATTACTTCTTCGTCTGGTTTAAAAGTAGCTTTGATAACACTTAATTTACTAGCGTCTTCTTTAGCAGTATAAGTAACTACTTTGTTTTCCCAAACAGCTGGTACAATTTCTAAACGTTGTCCTGCTTCTTTTACAATTACTCTTTCTGTAACAGTTTTGTATTCTGCAGGATGCGTAACAATTCGTTTGTACGCAGGTGCAACTTCAATAGTTACATCTTCATTTTTCCAAACTTCTGGAGTTTTACAACGTACATAACATTTTCCTGGTTCAGGATTTTCAGGTAAATCCTGTGCATAAGCAGTCATTCCAGTAGCAATTAGTGCCCCTAATAATAGTTTTTTCATAATTAATAAAATTTACTTTGTGATTGTTAAGCTTTTATTTTGTGACACACTTAGGGGAGAAAAGTCACAATTACTAAAATATAGTAAATTTTATTTTATGTTAAAAATTGTTAAAAATAAATTATAATTTATTGAAATATAAGCTTTTAATTATTCCGTCTGAAAGTCCAATTTTAGGAACGTAAATTTTTCTAGCATTGCTCCATTTCATTGCAGATAGGTATATTTTTGTTGCAGGAACAATTACATCGGCTCTATCTGGGTTTAATCCCAGTTCTGAAATACGTTCTTGATAACTCATTTTTTTTAAGAACTGATATTGGGCATTTAAGTATATGTAAGAAATAGGTTTGCCAATATCTCTACCCGACATTTTAAAGAGCTTATTGATATTTCCTCCTGAACCGATTAAAGAAATACGTTTATATTCACTGGTGTTTTCCTCAATCCAGTTTTGAACTTTCTTGAAAAGAAGCTTGTTTTCAGATTTTTTGTTATTTAGTAAACGTACTGTTCCTATTTTAAAAGATTTAGAGTTGATTATTTTTCCTTTTGAAAACAATGTAAACTCGGTACTACCACCACCTACATCAACATATAAGTAAGTTGAATCAGATTCAATTAATTGATTTAAATCGGTAGATGAAATAATAGCCGCTTCTTTTTTTCCGTCAATAATATCAATTTTAACTTCCGTATTTTCTAAAATAGCTTTTGTTACTTCTTTACCGTTCTCGGCTTCTCTCATTGCAGATGTTGCGCAGGCTTTATATCTTTCTACTCCATGGATTTTCATGATGAGTTTAAAAGCTTGCATAGCATCAATCATTCGTTGTGTATTTGCTTCAGAAATTCTTCCTGAAACAAAAGCATCAGCTCCCAGACGAATAGGCACACGAACTAATGATGATTTTTTAAATTGAGGTTCTCTATTATCTTCTTCAATAACGTTAGCCACTAATAACCTTACTGCATTAGATCCAATATCAATAGCGCCGTATTTTTTTATCTTCAAAATATATAGATTTATCTATGGTTTTTAGGAAACTCTACTAATATAGTATTTCCTTTCTTAATATCCTTCCAGTGTTTAGTGTCAAATCGAATACCAACAACCCCGCAAGTGGTTACGTGGGCAATTGGTTTGTTTCCAAATTTATTTACAAAACTGTTAATACCGTGGTCGTGACTAAAAACAATTGCACTATCAAAACTATCATCTAGTGCTTTTACCGTTTTTACCAAGTAGCCATCGCTAAAGTTATATAATTGACGTTTTATTTTTAGGTTAGATAATGGGTATCCAAAATTCTCACAAAAAATAACCGCGGTGTGTAATGCTCTATTGGCACTACTAGAAAGAAAAACATCAGGTTTGTTGATTTCTTTTGCTAGGTATTTTGATAAAAGATGCGCGTCGTTAATACCACGCTCTTTTAAAGGTCTGTCAATATCTTTAACGCTATCATACTCCCAAGATGATTTTGCGTGACGAACGATATATAGTGTTTTCATTCAAATATAAATACTATGTAAATATAAACTTATGGAGCTAAACGTTCAAGTTTCCAAGAAAAATCTTTTTGCAATGTATATCGAATACGATCGTGCATACGATTTGGACGCCCTTGCCAAAACTCAATTGATACGGGTTTAACTATAAATCCACCCCAATGCTCTGGTCTGGGTATTTCTTTTCCTTTAAAGTGTTCTTCAAACGTGTTTAAATTGTTGTCTAGTTCATTTCTAGACGTAATGACTTCACTTTGATTAGAAGCCCAAGCACCAAGTTTACTTCCGTCTGGTCTCGATTCAAAATACCCATCAGATAAATTAGCAGCAACTTTTTCTGCTTTACCTTTAATGATGATTTGACGTTCTAATCCTGACCAAAAAAAAGACAAACAAACATGGTTATTTTGTAGAATAGCTTTTCCTTTTTCAGAAGTGTAATTGGTGTAAAAAATAAATCCCTCCCAAGTGTATTTTTTTAACAATACAATTCGGTTTTTTGGAAATCCGTCTAAACCAATAGTACTAATATTCATGGCATTGGCTTCATCTATCATTTCAGATTCATCTGCAGTTAAAAACCAGTTTCTGAACAGTTCTATTGGGTTTTCAGGACAATTACTTTCTAGTAACTCTTCTTTTTCGTAAGATTTTCTATAATCGCTTAAATCGTGTGCCATTTTAATCTTTATAACTAAGGTAAAAATACAACATACAAAGGAAACTTAGCAAGATTTGTCAATCAAAAAGCAAGATTTGTAAAAGATATTATTGGTGCTGAAAATACTTTTGCGACAGTTCATCCTTTAAATAATACAGTTGAGAAATTTCTTTTAGATACATTTTGAGTTCTACTGCACTTTTGTGGCATCAATAAATCCAAAAAATGAAAAATTTAGTAAGTATTTTAATAGTTTTTAGTTGTAGTTTTCTTGTTGCGCAAACTAATGTATCAGGGAAAGTAGTTGACGCAAAAGGAAATGCAATTGAAGGAGCTAATGTGTATTTAGATGGAACGTATGATGGAGCTTCTACTTCAATAGATGGAAGTTTTTCTTTTGTTACTTCTGAAAAAGGAAATCAATCGTTAGTGGTTTCATTTATTTCTTTTGAAACATTCACTAAAACAGGCGATGTTTCACTGTTTAAAAATCTAAAAATAGCTTTAAAAGAAGATGTTAATACCTTAGATGCGGTAACTATTAATGCAGGTACTTTTGAAGCAGGAGATAATGCAAAAGTAACGGCGTTAAAACCTTTAGATGTAGTAACTACCGCAAGTGCTTTGGGCGATTTTGTTGGGGCTTTACAAACGCTTCCAGGAACCTCAACTGTTGCAGAAGACGGGCGCTTATTTGTAAGAGGAGGTAGTGCAGAAGAAACACAAATTTTTATAGACGGAATGCGTGTATTTACACCGTTTACGCCAACAACAAACAATATGCCTACACGAGGTAGGTATTCGCCATTTTTGTTTAAAGGAATTTCGTTTTCTACGGGAGGATATTCAGCTGAATACGGTCAAGCATTGTCAAGTGTGTTGTTGTTAAATACGATAGACGAACCTGTGCAAGAAAAAACAGATTTAGGTTTTATGTCGGTTGGTTTAGCTGTTGGGAATACGCAAATTTTCGGTAAAAATTCGTTAAGTGTAAATGCTTCTTACATCAACTTAAAACCTTATTTAGAGTTGTTTCCTGATAGAAATACATGGAAAAAACCTTACGAAGCTTCTAGTGGAGAAATGGTGTATCGCTATAAAGTAAATGATGCTGCAATGTTAAAATTATATGGCGCTTATAGTTATACAAATTTCGATTTAATACAAGAGGATATTAATTACGAAAATGGTTTAGCTTTTGCCTTAAGAAATAGAAACGTATACTTTAATGGTTCATACAAATATCGTTTATCGAATGATTGGACGCTTTCAGGTGGAGCTTCTTTTACTAACGATAACAACAAAATTGGAATTTTTGATGATGAAGTTATCGGTAACGAGAATTCAGCGCATTTTAAGGTAAAATTACACAAACGTTTTACGAATCGATTTAAGCTAAGTTTTGGTTCAGAGTATTTTGTAACCAATTTTACTGAAAATTATAAAAATACAACCAATGGAAATTTCACATACGGATTTGATAACAATATCTTTGGAGGTTTTGCTGAAGCGGATGTTTTCTTTTCAAAAAAGTTAGCAACCAAAGTAGGAGTTCGTGTAGAGAATTCAGAATTATTACAACAATTTACAGTTTCTCCAAGAGCATCGATAGCGTATAAATCAGGAGCCCATAGTCAATTTTCATTGGCTTACGGACGTTTTTACCAAAATCCGAAGAATGAATATTTAAAATTTAATTCAAACTTTGAAGCAGAAAACACTTTGCATGTAATTGCTAATTATCAATACGTAAATAACAAGCAAATTTTTAGAATTGAAGGATATTATAAAGACTATCAAAGTTTAGTAAAACACGATACCGAAAGAATACTACCTACTACTAATTTTACCAATTTAGGAAGCGGTTTTGCGAAAGGAATTGATGTGTTTTGGAGAGATGGAAAGAATATAAAAAAGTTAGATTATTGGGTTTCGTATTCGTATTTAGATACCGAAAGAGATTATAAAAATTACCCAATAAAAGCTACACCTAATTTTGCATCAAAGCATAACTTATCGGTAGTGGGAAAATATTGGGTTGATAAATGGAAAAGTCAGGTTGGGTTCAGTTATAGTTTTGCTTCTGGTAGAAGTTATACCAATCCGAATATAAACGGATTTTTAAATCAGCAAACAAAAAATTACAATTCACTAAGTTTAAATTGGGCGTATTTATTAAGTCAACAAAAGATTTTATATTTTTCGGTAAATAATGTGTTAGGCACGAAAAATGTATTTGGATACAACTACAAGAACACTCCTGATACAAACGCAATGTTCGATAGACAAGCAAGAGTTCCGGCAGCAGACAGATTCTTTTTTGTTGGGTTCTTTTGGACGATTAGCGATAATAAAAAAGACAATCAGTTAAACAATTTATAGATACCGTCATTGAGAGGTGGAACGACGAAGCAATCTCTTGTAGTGAGGTTTGATAAATAAAAACACAATTCAGTAGAAGAAAATAACAGTTGAGTAGTTTTAATTACTAGAAGCAACAAAAACATAAGATATTTGAATCATCAAAAACAAAAAACATGAAAAAATTATTTTTAATAGGAACATTTTTAATTACAGGTTTACTAAGCTCTTTTGCACAAGAAACTTATACAATCACAGCTAATTTTTCAGGAATGAAATCTGATAAAGGCGATTTGTTTGTAGCCTTATATAATAAAGAAGGAGAATTTTTAAAGAAGAGTTTTAAAGGAAGTGTTGTTACCATCAACAACAAAATGGCAACAGCTGTTTTTGAGAATATCCCGAAAGGAGAATATGCTATTTCTTGTTTTCACGATGAAAACGACAACAAAAAAATGGATACTCGAATTTTCGGAATTCCAAAAGAACCTATAGGGATTTCTAACGATGCTAAAGGTTTTATGGGACCTCCAAAATATAGCGATGCTAAATTTTTAGTAGATAAAAACGTAACCTTAGTCATCAACGTAAACTAATTTAATCACACGCTATAACAATCTATTTACTCAATTATTTTGAGTAAATACAAAGGTAATCTATAAAAATATGCAGATTGCTTTACAGGATTTGTAGTGCCTAAAATCAATAAAAAATGAAAAAAATCATCACACTTTTAACACTTGTATTTACAGTATGTTTATCAGCACAAACTCCTTATGAAAAAGGAATGGAAAAAGCATTTGAACTTTGGAAAACCAACCAGACAAAAGAAGCAAGTCAGTTATTTGAACGAATTGCAACTGCCGAAAAAGATAATTGGTTGCCTCCGTATTATGCAGCAACGATTGAAATTATTGAAAGCTTTCAAATTAAAGAAGAAGCTACTTTAATTGCTAAACTAAACAAAGCACAAACGTTTTTAGATGCAGCAAATTCTTTATCACCTGATAATCCAGAAATATTAATTCGTCAAGCTTTGTTGCATGTTGCGTATATGGCTTTTGATGGTCAAAAATACGGAATGACGATGTCGATGAAGAATGCAGCATTGTATAAAAAAGCGTTTGAGTTGGCACCAGAAAACCCGAGGGTAATTTTAAGTAAAGCTGAATCGGATATGGGAGCTGCACGCTTTTTCGGGCAATCGACAAAACCTTTTTGTGAGAATATTAAAAAAGCAATTGAGTTAAGTAAAAAAGAAGAACTTACAGTTAAGTTTTATCCAAAGTTTAATATAGAAAGAGCAGAAAAAGTATTGGAACAATGTATGAAATAAGATAGTTTATTTCTTATCAATCACTTTAACAATCAAATTAAAAGAATCTTCATCAGTTACCCATTTTTTATACTTTTTAAAGGGTAATTGTTGAAGGTTTTTTGTTGGATATAATTGATGAAAAATAGTAAGTGCTGCTAAAAAACTCCCAGCTTTTGATGGATGAAAATTATCATGATCATATAACGACTCTTTGTCTTTGTAGGTATTATATTCTTGCCAATTAACTCCCGCAGGAAATAAAAGTGCGCTATTTTTTTGAGCAGCAAGCGTGTGATTTTCTATAACTTTATCAAAAGTATAATAATACGTTACTGATGGCCACACCATAAAATATCCAAGTTTAGTATTGTATTGGTTGCAAAGCTGTTTCATTTTTGCTCCGTCTTCTAGTAACATTTGTTTTCCTTGGGCTTGCGAAGAAGGACCTTGCTGAATGATCATATAATCAAAACGCTTTTTTTGTAATAGCTGTTGTAGTTTTCCGCTTTCTAAATGATCTATAATCGCATAATTAGGAAAACATAAACTAGCTGTTTTAATACTAATGTTGTTTTGTTTTCCGATATATTCTAGAATCTCTGGCATATTATTCGAATAGGTTAAACTATTACCTACAAATAAAATGTCTTGTGCTTTTATTGTTAAGCTGAAAAAGTATAGTATGTAAAGTAGTTTTTTCAAATTCAAGTTAATTAAACTAAGTTAAGAAACAGTATCGAAAATTTGTGTTAAAAAATACACAAACAAAAAAACCTCCGAAATTCGGAGGTTTTTAATTTATATAGTAGAAAAAATTAAGCAAATAAGCTGTCAATTTTATCTTTCTCTTCTTGTGCTAAAGCAGCATCAACTAAGATACGTCCACTGTGCTCATCAATTGTAATCTTTTTACGGTTTGCAATTTCTAATTGCACCTGTGGTGGAATTGTAAAGAAAGAACCTCCTGCAGCACCACGCTCGATAGCTACAACTGCTAATCCGTTTCTTACTTTAGTTCTAATTCTTTTATAAGCAGCTAATAAATGATCGTCGATAGATTGTGAAAACTCTTCAGACTTCTCTTTTAATAATTGCTCTTCTTTTTGCGTTTCTTTTAAGATAGCATCTAATTCACCTTTTTTGTGAGCTAAATGACTTTCTTGTTGTGCTAATTTTTCTTTTGTGCTATCAATAACTTCGTTCTTTTGAGCAATTTTAGCTTTAAATTCTTTAATTCTCTTTTCCGATAATTGAATTTCTAATTCCTGATATTCAACTTCCTTTGTTAAAGAATCAAACTCACGGTTATTACGAACATTTTTTTGTTGTTCTTCGTACTTAGCAATTAATGTTTTAGACTCATCAATAGCTAATTTTTTATTACTGATGTCAGTTTCTAAATTTTTAACATCTTCAGCTAAATTTGAAAGTCTTTTGTTTAATCCGGCAACTTCATCTTCTAAATCTTCAACTTCTAAAGGTAATTCACCACGAACGTTTCTAATTTCGTCAATTCTAGAATCGATTAACTGTAAATCATATAACGCTCTTAATTTTTCTTCTACCGTTACTTCTTTTTTTGCCATCTGTTAAATATAGTGTATTGGATTTGTACTCTTTTCGCTTAAAATAATTGCAAAAGTACTAAATTTTTTATTAAGATAATCAACTAAAAGATTTTTTGTAAATTGTTCGCTTTCGTAGTGTCCAACATCGGCTAATAAGATGTTTTTTTCTGCTTTAAAAAACTCATGATACTTAAAATCAGCACTTATGTAAGCGTCTGCGCCAGCGCGTTTAGCATTGTTAATTGCAAAACTACCCGAACCTCCTAGAACTGCTACTTTTTTAATAGGTTTTGAAAGTAATTCTGAATGTCGAACACAACCAGTTTTAAACGTTTTTTTAACGAATGTTAAAAAGTCATTTTCATTCATAGCTGATGATAGCTCACCAATCATTCCCATACCTACATTTTGATTTTGATTGTCTAACGTAATTACTTCATATGCAACTTCTTCATATGGATGATTTTTAAAGAGTGTAGCAAGTATTTTTTCTTCTAAAAAGGCATCAAAAGTTACAGTAATACACGTTTCTTCTTCAAACATCAACTCTCCTTTTTTGCCCACCTTCGGATTTGAGTTTTCGTTACCTCTATAACTTCCTTTTCCTTCTACATTAAAAGAACAATGGTCGTAGTTTCCAATATTTCCTGCGCCAGCTTCAAATAGCTTTTCACGCAGATTAGCAGCTTCTGCAAACGGAACATAGGTAGTTAACTTTTTGATGATTCCTTTTTTAGGAATAAGGGTTTTCATGTTTTCTAAGCCTAAAACTTCTCCCATTTTAGCTGAAACTCCGTTGTTTACATTATCTAAAGCAGTATGCGTAGCATAAATAGCAATGTTGTGTTGAATAGCTTTTAGTACAACACGTTCAACGTAATTGTTACCGTTTATTTTTTTCAATCCACTAAAAACAATCGGGTGAAAACTTACAATTAAGTTGCAGTTTTTAGCTATGGCTTCATCTACGGTTTCTTCAAGTGTATCTAGCGTAACTAAAACTCCGGTTACTTCAGTGGCATAATTTCCGATGAGTAAGCCAACATTGTCAAAATCTTCGGCATAAGCTAGTGGAGCAAGTTGTTCAATATAATAGGTAACGTCTTTTATTTGCATAGTTTTAATTTAACTGATATCAAAGTTAAGATTTTTATTACTTTTGAAACAATGAAGTTACTTCGATTTTTATTATTTCCGTTTGCTGTTTTGTACGATGCAATTACGAGAACTCGTAATTGGTTTTTTAATCTTGGAGTTTTAAAATCAACCAAATTTAACATTCCTATAGTTGCTGTTGGGAATTTAAGTGTTGGCGGTACAGGAAAATCTCCGCAGATAGAATATTTGATTCGCTTACTAAAAGCTGATTATAAAATTGCAGTTTTAAGTCGCGGTTACAAACGAAAAACAAAAGGTTTTCAGTTGCTTGATGATTCACATACAGTAGAAGATGTTGGCGACGAACCCTTACAGTTTTACAAGAAGTTTAAAAATGAGGTTTCTATAGCTGTTGATACTGATAGAACCAACGGAGTTCAACAATTGTTAAAAGGTGAAAATCCTCCAGAAGTAATTTTGCTAGATGATGCATATCAACATAGAAAAGTAACGGCAAGCAGCTATATTTTGCTCACCAAGTACAAGGATTTATTTATCAATGATTTTTTATTGCCTACAGGGAACTTGCGAGAAAGTAGGAGAGGAGCAAAAAGAGCGAAAGCGATTGTAGTTACTAAATGTCCCGAAAATTTATCGAAAATTGAGCAATGTGAGTTAGAAAGAAGAATAAATCCATTGCCAAATCAAGAAGTGTTTTTTAGTACAATTGTGTATGATGAACAACTAGGAGGAACTGAGAATCTCAGTTTACAAGATTTAACCAATATGGAAATTGTTTTGGTTACGGGAATTGCGAATCCGAGTTCTTTATTATCTTTCTTAACTGAAAGAAAGATAAAATTTCAGCATATAAACTTTCCAGATCATCATCATTTTTCAGATTCAGATTTGAAAAATATTCAACAACAATTCGAACAAATTGAAAGTTCAGAAAAGTATATCATTACTACTGAAAAAGACTTTGTAAGACTAGAAGGGAAACTGAAAAACCTAGCTTATATCGGAATTAAGAATAAGTTTTTAGGGGATGAAAAAGCTTTTGATAGGCTCGTGTTAAATGAAATAAAGAATTTCAGTTAAATCACTCGTTCATCAGCTTTGTACGCTCCACGACGATGTAAAATCCATTGCGCTTCATCTAACGGGTTTACTCCTTTATAAGGTTTAGAAACGCCTTCACCTTCAGGGCAAACATCATAGCCAAAAAACACCATTCGTAAACGTAAACGACCGCTACAAATAGTGTTTAGTTTTATACTTATATCTAAAGACGTAGCCACAGGAATAGTTCCTGTTATATGTACCAATTCATTTTGAAACTTAGGAGAATCAATCGTCGCTCTTCTGGTAGTAAGTTCTGAAATGATTTTACCTAAAAACTCTTCGTTTGTTTTAATTTCAAAACGTAGTAAAGGTTCTAATAAATGTGTTCCGCCAGCTTCTAATCCTTTCATAATTCCCATAGGTGTAGCTAAATTGAAATCTCCAGGTCTAGAGTGCACATTATGATCTTCTCCTTTAATTAAAGTGATTTTTACATCGGTAACTTCCCAACCTAATAGTCCTTGTTCTAGCGCTTTTGGTATGGTTCGCTCAATTTCATTTTGATATTTATTATGAATGTCATTTTTTGAAACGATTGATTGATAGGTAACTCCTGAATTTAACGGAGCAGGTTCAATCAAAAATGTCATAATTGCCCAACAAGGTTTGGGCATCCAATAGCGTACATAACCTTCAGCAGCTTTAGTAATCGTTTCTTTATAAACAATTTGAGGTTCTGTAAAACGTACGGGGATAGAAAAGCGTTCTTGTAAAACATGAGTTAGTACTTCTATCTGCATATCGCCCATAAGTAATAGTAAGAGCTCTTGTTCTGGTTTATGCCATTTGAACTGTAAAGAAGGATCTTCTCTGTCTATAATTTGTAAAGCCTGCGCAAGCGCATTGTAGTCTTTATCATTTTCAGGGAGCACTTGTACACTTAATACAGGAATGTTTAGTTCTGGAAGCTTTGGGATGTTTTCTGAGCTTCCTAAAATATCACCAGCTTTGGTATTTATAACTCCTGTAATGATTCCTATATCACCCGTTTTAATTGTTGTGTCTAGGTGTTTTGTATGATGAAAAACTTTAGATTGATTAATCTTAGTTTCTAAGTTTTGCGTGTGGTTGTAAATTACCGATTTAGAAGATAACTCACCCGAAAAAACTTTAACATGAGCCATAGCTCCGTGTATTTTATCGTGCTCAAGTTTGTATACATAAGCTGAAGTTTCTTTGGTAGTTGTGTTCTTTTTAGTTTTGATAAATTGAGTTAATCCGTTTAAAAGTTCTTCTACGCCAATATTGTTTTTCGCAATCCCTGTGTACACAGGAGAAATAACTGCTTTGGAAGTGTTTTTGGCAATTGTTTCTAAAAAAGTCTTGTCAGAGATATTATTTCCGTTAAAATATTCATCCATCAAAACTTCATCAGTTTCAACCAATTCTTCAAGTAAAATTTCTTTTTTCTCTTTATCTATTGAACTATTGTTAAAAACCGATTGAATATATGCAGAATCTAATCCTCCGTTATGACTTGTGTAAATAGAAACAGTCTTACATTGAAGTTCATTTTTAACTTGCTCTAAAACAGCTTCAGTATCTGCTCCTTGTCTATCAATTTTATTAATAAAGATTATTGTAGGGATTTGTAATTTTTGAAGCGCATCTGTAATAGTCAAGGTGTGTGCTTGTACACCTTCAACAGCAGAAATAACCAAAACGACAGCATCTACGACACACAAAGTTCGGGCAACTTCACTCGAAAAATCAACGTGACCTGGGGTGTCGATTAGATTAATTTTGGTGTTGTTCCAAACAAAAGAAGTGGTGGCTGCTTTGATAGAAATTCCACGTTCTTTTTCAAGAGACATGCTATCGGTAACTGTAGAACCTTTGTCTACACTTCCGATATTTCTGATAGCTCCAGAATGATATAATAGATGTTCTGTTAGGGTAGTTTTACCCGCATCTACGTGCGCTAAAATTCCAATATTTAAAATGTTGTCGTATTCCATTTAAAAAGAAGAAGTATTACAATTGTTCTTTAGCAGCAGTGCTAATTTGTTTAATTTCTTGTTCGTCTTTACGTGGACAAATTAAAATAACATTTTCTTTTTCAATAATTATAAAATCGCTAAGTCCTTGAATAATTACTTTTTTACCATTAGCAGTACTAACCATATTTCCTTGAGCATCTCTAAATAAAGTTTTTGCCCCAACAGTGGCATTTTGTTGACTGTCTTTTTCTAATTTTTGATATAAAGAATCCCAAGTTCCTAAATCGTTCCAACCAAAATTTACAGGTAACACGTGTACGTTGTTAGAGCGTTCCATAATTCCGTAATCAATAGAAATGTTTTCACATTTTTCATAATTACTTTGTATAAAATCATCTTCAAAGTTAGTGTTGTAAACGTTGTTTCCGTCATCAAGAATGTCAACCATTTCTGGTAAATACGTTTTAAAAGTTTTTAAGATGCTTTTAGCAGACCAAACAAAAATACCAGCATTCCATAAATAGTCACCGCTGTTTAAAAACTGTTGCGCAGTTTCTAAATTAGGTTTTTCGGTAAAGTTTTTTACTTTTTTAATGTTGGAAGATTCATTTTCAAACTGAATGTATCCATACCCGGTATTTGGTGAATCTGGTTGAATGCCTAAGGTCATTAAAATATCTTCTTTGGTACAAGCCTCAAATGAAGTTTTAATGTTGTTTATAAACTCAGTTTCATTTTCAATCCAATGATCTGAAGGAGCAATCAACATAATAGCATCTGGATTTTGTTGATAAATTTTTAAAGCAGCATACAAAATACACGGAGCAGTATTGCGCATCGCAGGTTCTAACAATAATTGTTGAGGTGTAGTTTTTGGTAATTGTTCTAAAACTAATTTTTCGTAACGTTTATTGGTTGCAATTAAAATGTTTTCAGAAGGAATTAATTGCTCAATTCTGTTAAACGTACGTTGAATCAACGTTTCACCAGTACCTAAAATATCATGAAATTGTTTTGGAGAGTTTTCGGTGCTTACTGGCCAAAGACGAGAGCCAACACCCCCTGCCATTATTACTGCATAATAATTTGTGTTCATTTGTTACTTGTGTTTAAGTCAAGCTGAACTTGTTTCAGCTTCTCACTATAAGATTCCGAATCAAGTTCGAAATGACATTTTAGGTTGAAGTTACTAGCTTCACTTCTGCATTTTGATTGAATAAATACACTCGATTATTACTTAAATTTAAGCATTCAAATCGAGTTCTGCGTTTATTTCCTCTTTTGTATAAAGTGTCTTTAAATTGAAAAACACTTCCGTTAGGAATTTCAAAGATAAAATTCTTTCCGTTTTCAGATTGTCCTCTTCGTAAAGCAAGCGATAAATTTACGTCGGTATCGGTACTTGCTTTTGGGTTTTTTAAATAATTTGCTAAATAAGGTAATATATCTGTTGGGTAAATTTCTGGTTGTAAAAAAGGAAGCATTAAATGTTGAAATACTGTTTTCCATTCTTTACCGTGCGGTTGTACTTTTCCAAATTTTTGATAGGTAACATGATGAGCGATTTCATGAATTAACGTGAGTAAAAATTGATACGGATTCAAATTATTATTCACTGTAATTTGCATGTGTCCGTTTGGTAAACGACGAAAATCACCATGTTTGGTTTGACGTTGACTTACTATCTTTAAATTGATTTTATGTTCAATAATTAAATATTCAACTAGCGGAATCGCTTTTTCTGGAATGTATTTTAGGAGTGGAATTCTCAAATTTTAAGGAGTTGAGCTTGATACTTGTAACACTTTTCCGTTGTAATATTTGTTTCCTGTTAAGGCAAAATCAAAAATATAGTTTGCCATTTCTTTAGCAGATAACGGAGCAATATACCCAGGAAAGGCTTCTTCTAACATTTCGGTTTGTACTGCGCCTAAAGCTAATACGTTAAATGCTATTTGTTGCTCTTTATATTCTTCAGCTAATAATTCAGATAACGTAATTATAGCCCCTTTTGCAGAACTATAAGCTGCTAATCCAGGAAATTTCATGCTTCCTTGAATTCCACCCATAGAACTAACTGTTACGACATGACTTCCTTTATTCATAAACGGAAGTAGATTTTTGGTCAATTCTGCAACTGCAAAGACATTTACTTTGTAAACTTCTTCAAAATCATTTGTAGTTAGTTGTTCAAAAGGTTTGTTCACTAATTTTCCAGCGTTGTTGATAAGAATATCAACATTATTCCAGTTAGATTTTACAAAATCTACAGCTTTTAAAATGTCTTTTTCTAAAGATAAATCTACAGAAATAGTGGTAATGTTTTTGTGGTTAACTAATTCAAGAGGTTTAGTGTTTCTCGATAAGGTTAACACTTGATGCCCTTGATTAGCAAATTGTTGCGATAATTCAAAGCCGATGCCTCTACTGGTTCCTGTGATTACAATATTCTTCATGTAATTGTTAAAGTTAAAAAAGGCAAGCTACATAAAAATCACTACATTTAGGTTTTAATCAATCTTAAATTATCATGAAAAATAGCGTTTTTTTAGCATTCTTTTTAATGGTGTCTGTTGCTTCATTCACTCAAAGCACATATATATTCTGCGGAAAATTAATTGATACAGAAAAAGGAAATATTAAAGAACAACAAACCATTATTGTTGACGGTAATAAAATAATTGATGTTGTAAGTGGATACCAAACACCTAAAAACTCACTTGACAAAACAATTGATTTAAAAGATAAAGTTGTAATGCCTGGGTTGATTGATATGCATGTGCATATTGAAAGTGAACACAGTCCGCATACAAGGTTAGAAAAATACATTTTAAACGATGCAGATAGAGCGTACAACTCGGTAAAGTTTGCTGAAGTTACGTTATTGAATGGTTTTACAACTGTGAGAGATTTAGGAGGAACGGGTGTAAATATATCATTAGCGAAAGCTATAAAAGCAGGTAAGATTAAAGGTCCAAGAGTATTTACCGCTGGTAAATCTTTAGCAACCACAGGAGGTCATGCAGATCCAACCAATGGAAGTAGTAGAAAGTTAATCGGTAATCCTGGTCCAAAAGAAGGTGTGGTAAATTCTGTTGAAGATGCTAAAAAAGCAGTACGTCAACGTTATAAAAACGGAGCAGATTGTATAAAGATTACTGCTACAGGAGGTGTGTTAAGTGTAGCAAAAAGTGGAGACAACCCTCAATTTACTATTGAAGAAATAAAAGCAATCTGTGAAACCGCCAAAGATTACGGAATGCATGTTGCTGCACACGCCCATGGAGATGAAGGTATGAAACGTGCTATTAAAGGAGGAGTAAAAACTATTGAGCACGGTACGTATATGAGTGATGAAACTATGGAGTTAATGAAAAAATACGATGTGTATCTGGTGCCAACAATTACTGCAGGGAAAGAAGTTGCTGAAAAGGCGAAGGTGAAAGGATTTTATCCAGAAATAGTAGTTCCGAAGGCATTGGCTGTTGGTCCGCAAATTCAAGGAACTTTTGGTAGAGCGTACAAAAAGGGAGTAAAAATAGCTTTTGGTACCGATGCAGGGGTATTTGAACACGGAATTAACGGAAAAGAATTTGGATATATGGTAGAAGCTGGTATGCCAGCGATAGAAGCAATTCAGTCTGCAACCATTACCAATGCTAAATTATTAGGAATGGGTAATGGATTGGGGCTAATTAAAAAAGGTTTTTTAGCTGATATCATTGCGGTAGACGATAATCCTACACAAAATATTCATACGATGGAAAACGTTGTTTTTGTGATGAAGGAAGGAGTAGTTTATAAGAAATAATTATTAGCGAAATTTGTAACAATCTATTAAAAAAAGCTACTAATAATTAGAACTAATATTAAAATCTAATTGTTATGCAAAACACAATTAATTTAAGAAGTAATTTAGTTGTTTTTGGTCTTCCATTATTGATGATTTTATCACTTGTTATGCTGGTGAAATCATCCTTTTTTATACCTAAAATCTCTTCATTTGTAGTAATAGATTTTTTAATAACAATTCCTTTAGTTTACTTTCTTTTAATCAGAAAAAAGAATATTTCTAATAAGACTGTTTTTTCAGTTTTTATGTTGGGAGTTTTAATAGCTAGTTTTACACTTCCTAAAGAAAATCAGCAACTTTTAAATACAGTAAAAACATTTTTAATCCCAATAGTAGAAATTGGCATAATTGCTTTTATTATAGTTAAAGGAAGAAGTGTAGCAAAAAAAATAAATGAGATTAATGATTATTCTTTAGACTTTTTTGATGTTATAAATAAAGTATGTAAAGAAATATTACCTAGTAAAATAGCAGGAATCTTTGCATCTGAAATAGCTATGATTTATTACGGACTCTTCAATTGGAAAAAGAAGGAACTTAAAAAAAATGAATTTACTTATCATAAAGACGGAATGGCTGTAAGTGTAATTCTAGGATTTTTACTAGTGGTGGTGGTTGAAATGTTTGTTACTCATTCAATGATGAAAAGTGGAAACGTTAGAGTTTCTTTAATTTTAGCTACTTTAAGTGGATATACCATATTGCAAATTTTAGCAACATTACGATCATTAGTTAAAAGACCAATAGTTATTGATGTAGATAACAAAGAGTTGTATTTGAAGTTCGGAATACTAGCTAACGCAAAAATTTCACTACATCAAATTGAAAATATAGAACTGAGTACAAAAGAAATTCCAGAAAAATCTTCCATTAAGTTTTTCTCACCTATTGGTAGTGCAGGAGGACATAATTTGATTTTACATTTAAAGGAAGAAATAAAATTTAATAGTTTTTACGGTTTTACAAAAAAAGCAACATCTCTAGCTATTTTTGTAGATAGTAGAGATGCTTTTGTGAAAATGTTAAATAATACTAAGTAGAGAATTATTTACGAATTAGCTCTATCTCAAATAATTTGCCCCAATGTTTTCCAGTAACAAACAAACGGTTATTGTCAGCATCATAAGCAATACCGTTTAAAACATCGTCTTGCTCTAAATTTTGATCTTTTAAAACAATGTCTCTTAAACCGTCTAATCCAATTAAACCTTCTACAACTCCAGTTTCAGGATTAATAATTGCGATAGTAGATTTAATATTTCCATTGGTTTTCCAATAATTTGAATAAACTTTTCCATTAACATATTCAATTTCATTTAATTTATCTAAAGCTCTGTCGTGGGTGTAGACCTGAATACTTCTTTTTTCTTGTTGATTTTCTGGGTTTAAGAACCAAATTTTATTAGTTCCATCAGATTTTATTAACTCTGTATCACTATGAGTTAATCCCCAACCTTCATTACTATTGTTGTAGTTAAAAGAACCTGTTTGTTTAAAGTTTTCTAAATCATACACAAAACCTTTACGAGCTTGCCATGTTAACCAATAAACTTTGTTGTTAAAAATCGTCATTCCTTCCCCGAAATACTTTTTATTTAAATCGGTTTTTTGTAATACTTCTCCAGTTTTTATATCAACTTTACGTAAGGTTGATTGTCCTCGGCGCCCTGTTGTTTCGTATAAAAATCCATCTTTATATTCCAATCCTTGGGTATAAGCATCTTTATCGTGAGGGTAAGTGTTTACAATTTTATAGGTGTAAACAGCTGGGGCTTCTTTTGCTAATACTTCAATAGAATTATTTAGCTTTTTAGATTTATTTGGATAAAAAGCTAAAGCGGTAACCGCGTGTTTTCCTACGCCAAAATCCGCAGTGTTTATTGCTATACTTGTTTCATTTGTATTAACACGTTTATTGTTTACATATAAGTGAACAGAATCTATTTGATTACCTTTTAATTGTTCAAACTTAATAGCGGCTTTTTCACCTAAAGTAGTTTTTTTTGTAGTGTCTAGTTTAAATTTGTAATTAGTTTCACTACAAGAAGTTACAAGTAAAGTAGTTAATCCTAAAGTTAAAAGTTTATAAAAACGCATATGTATAGTAATGTTTTCTGAAGTTTAAAATCTTGTTTTACAAATTAAAGCAAATTATTTGTTTGCAAATTAAAAAAAAGGGTTAAATTTGCACCCTCAAATAGCCATTGCAGGTTTTTGAATCATGAAATGATTATAAAGATTTACCAACTTTATATTTTTCAACAAAAATAAAAGATTAAAATTTAAAGAGATGAAAAAAGGTATACATCCAGAAAATTATAGAATGGTAGCGTTTAAAGATATGTCTAACGGAGATGTTTTCTTAACGCGTTCAACTGCTAACACAAAAGAAACTTTAGATGTTGATGGTGTTGAGTATCCATTAATCAAATTAGAAATTTCAAGAACTTCACATCCTTTCTACACAGGTAAGTCTAAGTTAGTAGATACTGCAGGACGTATTGATAAGTTCAAAAACAAATACGCAAAATTCAAAAAGTAATTTTAAGTATTTCAATATATTAAAAAGCTCTGATTTTATGTCAGAGCTTTTTTTATGTTAAAATTGTATTTTTGTTAGAAATAAAAATGAAATGAGAGACACTATTTTATCTGTTATTATTGTTGTTAATATTTTGTGTGGCGTATTGGTGTACTTTATGCCAGACTTAGGAAATGTAATATTGTTAACAATTGCATCAGCAGTAACTTTATTAGCAATTTACGATGCTTTTTTACAAAAGAAGCATTCGTTAATGAGAGCTTTTCCAGTGGTAGCTCGTTTGCGTTGGATTTTTGAAGAAGAGCGTGAAAAAATTCAACAATATTTTATTGAAGATGATTTAAACGGAAAACCGATAAACAGAGAAAAGCGAAGTATCGTTTATCAACGTTCTAAAGAAGAAATTGAAACGGTTCCATTTGGTACCCAACACAATGTGTACAGAAAAGGATATGAGTTTGTAAAGCATTCATTATTTCCTAAAGATCACCATCATATTAACGGAGAAAGGGTGTTGATAGGTTCTGATAAGTGTACTAAAAAATACGATGCTTCTATTATAAATATTTCAGCCATGTCATTTGGTTCGTTGAGTAAAAATGCAGTCATGGCATTAAACCAAGGAGTAAAAATGGGTGGTTTTGCTCATAATACAGGTGAAGGTGGAATCTCTCCGTATCATTTACAAGGTGGCGATTTAATTTTTCAAGTAGGTACGGGTTATTTTGGAGCAGGAAGAAGTTTGAATGGTAAACGTGTTTTTGATGCAGAAATTTTCAAAAAAAACGCGGTTAGACCTGAGGTTAAAATGATTGAAATTAAATTATCTCAAGGAGCAAAACCAGGTCATGGAGGAATTTTACCAGCAAAAAAAAATACAAAAGAAATTGCTGAAATTCGCTCGGTAGAACCTTTTACTCGAGTAGATTCTCCACCAGCACACGATGCTTTTTCAAACTTCGAGGAAATGATTGTTTTTATTCAACAAGTTCGAGAGTTAGCTCAAGGAAAACCTGTTGGAATTAAACTTTGCGTAGGTGATAACGATGAGGTAGAAGAGATGATTAAAGCTTTTGCCAAAGCAAATAATTATCCAGATTTTATTGCTATTGATGGAGGAGAAGGTGGTACAGGTTCTGCTCCTTTAGAGTTTTCAAACTATATAGGAACTCCGTTATTAGAAGGATTATCTTTTGTGAATAAAACATTGATAAAATACGGGTTAAAAAAGCAAATTAAAATTATTGCAAGCGGTAAAGCTATTGATGCTTTCGATGTAATTAAATATTTGGCGTTGGGTGCTGATGTTATTGGTATGGCACGTAGTTTTATGTTAAGTTTAGGGTGTATTCAAGCGCGTGAATGTAATTTAGATACTTGCCCTGTTGGAGTGGCAACACAAGATAAAGATTTAGTAAAAGCATTGGTTGTTGAGTATAAAAATGTGCGTGTGAAAAATTACCATAAAAAGACGCTAAATGCAGTTAAAGAAATGGTAGCAGCTATGGGTAAAGAGTCTATAACAGAAGTTGAAGCAAAGCATATTTTTAGAAGAGGAAAAGATGCAAATATCACTTCGTTAGATAAAATTTATTACGCTGAATCTGAAGTTTTAGTTAATTAAAAGAACTCTTTTTTTGGAAACTCATTTAGAGATATATTCAACCAAATTTTTATTAGAGCGTTATCCTAAAACAACTGATAAAAATTTACGTGCATGGAGTAATGCTGAGTTATTGGTGTTAGATTACATTTCAGAAAAACATACTGAAAAGATCCATTTATACAATGATCGATTTGGAGTTTTGAATTGTGTTTTGAACGATAAAAAACTAACTACTGTTTGGACGTATGCTAGCCAGCAAAAAGCAATTCAACAAAACTTACAGCTGAATGACCTATCAACTAAAGTTGATTATAAAACCCCGTTAGATGATTTAGAAAAAGTGGATTTAGCATTGGTTAAAATTCCAAAATCTATTGAATTGTTTGAGTTGTTTTTACAACAAATTCACGCTGCTTCTCATGAAAACACAGAAGTAATTTGCGGATTCATGACTAAATATTTTTCATCATCTTTTTTAAAAATTGCAGAACAATATTTTGAAGAGGTAGAACAATCGAAAGCATGGAAAAAAGCTCGATTACTTATTTTAAAATCACCAAAAAAATCAATTTCAAAAAAGGATTTTATCAATACAATTCAATGGAAAGATAAAGTTTTGCAACAGTATTATGGCGTGTTTTCTTCAGGAAGCATAGATATTGGTACGCAATTTTTCTTAGAAAACTTAAAAATAAAATCAGACGAATTAAAAGTGTTAGATGTAGCCTCTGGAAACGGAATAATTGCACATGAAATTGCTGAGCACAATCCAGAAATAGAGATAAGCTTAGTTGATGATTTTAATTTAGCAATAGAGTCTTCTAAAATTAATTTAAAAGGAAAAAAAGCACAGTTTGTTTGTAACGACACGTTAGATTCTTTCAAAGAAAATTCGTTTGATTTAGTAGTTTCAAATCCACCTTTTCATTTTGAGTATGAAAATAATATTGAGGTGGCTTTACATCTTTTTAAAGGAGTTGAGAAATGTTTAAAGCCAAACGGGAGGTTTTTATTGGTAGCTAATTCTCATTTAAATTATAGCACGCATTTAAGTCAACTTTTTAAGGTTGTTGAAGTGATACAGCAGAATAAAAAATTTCAAATTATAGAGTGTATTAAAAAACGCTAAGATATTTTCTTAGCGTTTTTTTATAATTAGTTCCGTCATTGCGAACTCAGTGAAGCAATCTTTAATTTGTTTTTTTAAGAACAGATTAATTCAATCGTAAACTCTTTCGTAATGACTGTAATGTTTAACTTAACGAGAAATCATAAGAAAACTCGTCATCTATAACTGGTTCATTACAGTTTTTCAGGTCGTTTACAAACTCATCAATTTGTTTTTTGGTTACGTTAGGCATACAAATTACGTGAGCTACTTCACCTTCGGTAGCCAATTGCCACTTGTCTTTTATACTTTTCGGAGTTTTAGGTAACACCACAGTAATTGCGTTTGGATTTCTCCAAGCCTTAACTCCAATTTTTTGTAATTCAGCTTCACAATATTCCGCTACGCTTAAACTGTACTCATAACGTTTTTGTAATCCTTCAACTCCCAGTTGTTTTAAAGCATACCATAAAAATAAAGGAGAATGTCCGTTACGAGATCCAGTAATAGTGGTGTCAAAAGAACCGATGTAAGAAATACCTTTGGCAATACGATCTCTGTTTGATCGTTTCGCTAACAATACACCAGTTGGAATTGGAGAACCAATAAATTTATGTCCACTAATAGAAATACTATCGGCACCATCCATAAAGTCGAATGGTAAACGAGGTTGCATAAAAGGCCCGAATGAACCTGCTAAAGCGGCATCACAGTGTATATAGTGATCTTGAATTGCTAGATTACCTAAAATCCCTTTTATTTTACCTATATCATCTTTTGCTTCTTTCATAGTAGTACCAAAAGTAGCCAATACAATTACTGGTTTATGACGATTCATACGAATGGTATTTTCAAAATCTTCATAATCCATTTCACCGTTTTCTTGCGATTTGATAACGATACTTGGTATGTTTAATAGGTGGATGTTTTTACGAACACTATAGTGTGTAGATTCTGAATAATACACCATTGCTTTCGGAAATAATTCACGTGCGATGTATAAACCGTATAAATTACTTTCAGAACCACCATTGGTTACATAACCCCAAAAGTCTTTCGGATTTGCTCTAAACAACTTAGCAAAAAAAGCAATGACTTCACGTTCCATTTCGTGAGTTTGAACGCGGTAAGTTCCTTGTTCAAAAGGATCACCAAGGTTGTTAATTGGGTATTGAAAGAATTTATTTAGTTCAGAATAATCAAAGTCTTTTGATACTGGATATCCTAAAAAAGTATCGCGAGCTGTGCTTAGTTCTGTTTCTAATTGTTCTAATTTTTGTTGATTTTCAGTAGATAATTTTTGTCCGTTTTTCATATGTGAAAATTATAGTGGGCAAAAGTAAGTTAAACAATAGTAATTGTCATAAAAAACGAGTTGAAATAGATTATTTTTCTATAAACACATGTGTTTTGTTGATTAATTGTCTTATTTAGAATTATGGATGGTGGTTTTATAGATAGATTTTAATTATGGATAGAGATGAAAACATAAAAGCTCACCATCTGGCGAGCTTTTAGTAACTAGTAATTTAAATTTGGTTACACTTACTTTGCAGCTTTATCAACTACAACACGGTTTTCACGATTAGCAACTTCCCAAGCAGTATAAAAAACTAATCGAGTTCTGTTTTCTAGCATCTCATAATTGATTTTGTCAGGAGTATCGGTTGGTTTGTGATAATCAGCATGAGTTCCGTTAAAATAAAAGATAATCGGAATGTTGTGCTTTGCAAAATTATAGTGATCTGAACGATAGTAAAAACGATTTGGGTCGTTTTCATCGTTGTATTTGTAATCTAAGTCGATATTCATGTATTTTTTATTCATTGCTTCTGAAATGTTGTGTAACTCTGTACTTAACTTATCAGAACCAATTAAATAAACATAATTAGGGTTTCCTTTATGACGGTCGTCAACTCTACCAATCATATCTATGTTTAGGTTGCTAACAGTGTTCGCTAACGGAAAAATTGGGTTTTCAGTATAGTATTTAGATCCTAATAAACCTTTTTCTTCTCCTGTAACGTGTAAAAATAAGATAGAACGTTTAGGTCCTTTACCTGCATCAGCAGCTTGTTTAAAAGCTTCAGCAATTTCAAGAATAGCTACAGTTCCAGATCCGTCATCGTCAGCACCGTTATAAATTTCACCATCTTTAACTCCTTCATGATCTAAGTGAGCAGAAATAACAATGATTTCGTCTGGTTTTTCAGTTCCTTTGATAAAAGCAACCACATTTTCAGAGTCTTTTAACTGCATTCCTCTGCGGTTGTTGCTTAAGTATTCAGAAGGAACTTCTTGAAAATAATCATCACCTCCAAGTGGAGAAACGATTCCTTTACTTACATAAAAGTCTTTTAAATATTTTACTGCTTTTTTCTGTCCTGGTTCACCAGTGTTTCTTCCTTCAAATTCATCAGAAGCATAAATAAATAAGTGTTTGCCTAAATCTTTAGCAGTGATAGTCTCAGCATATTTTGCAGCGTAATCTACAGTGTTGTTATTGTCAGTTGTGTTTGCAGTTTCTTTGCTAGAAACACAAGCTGTTAATACTGCAGCACTTACTATATAAAGTAATTTTTTCATCAATAATTAAGGTTTGTTTTAGTTTGTTGATTAGTTATCAAAAGTAACAAAATGTTACGTGGAGTCAAATTTAATTTTTCTTGATAACGAATTGTTCTAATGTTTTGTTAAAACTTATCAATTCTTTTGGAAAAAGCTCTTCAAAAGCGTTTTGAGCGATTAATTCTTTAGAGTTGCCAGTATATAGTTGTTTTTCAGAAAGTAAAATGAATTCATCTGCTAGTTGAATAGCTAAATTTACTTCGTGAGTAGAGATAATAATTGTTTTCCCTGTGGTTTCAACTAGTTTTTTTAATAAAGAAAAAACTTTAAAAGTGTGATGAATGTCTAAGTGTGCAGTGGGTTCGTCAAGAATAATAATTTCAGTATCCTGTGCTAAAGCACGAGCAATAAGTACACGTTGAAGTTGCCCGTCACTTAATTCGTAAAAATGTTTGCCTTTTAAGTGTGTGATTTCGGTTTGCTCTATTGCCCAAAGAATTTTTTTTAGGTGTTCAGGAGTTAGTTTGTCGATCCAATTGGTGTAGGGTTGACGTCCTAAAGCAACCAGTTCGAAAACGGTTAACTGACTTAAAGGTAAACGTTCGGTTAATACTAAGCTTAAGGTTGTAGATAGTTCTTGGTCTGTATACTTTGAAAGCTCTTTTTGGTTTATTTTCACCGTTCCTTTTAATGGTTTTTGAACTTTAGAAATGGTACGTAATAATGTAGATTTTCCTATTCCGTTTTTACCCAATAATGCAATAAATTTTCCTTTTTCAATATTAAAATTCACATCTGAAGCAATAATAGTTTGTTGCCTTTTTGTTTGATAACCAATTGTTAAATTCTCGGTTTCTAAAACGATATGTTTTTCAGGATTATTCAAAACTATACGTAAATTTTCTTTTTTCTAATTAGTAACCAAATAACTACAGGAGCGCCAAATAAAGATGTAATAGCGTTAATTGGTAAGGTGAATTCACTAGTTGGTAATTGAGCAATGCAATCACAAATTAATAAAATAATTGCGCCAATAAGAGCAGAGGATGGTAAAAGTATTTTATGGTTTGATGTTGAAAATAACATTTTTGCAATATGTGGAACCGCTAAACCAACAAAAGCGATAGGCCCAGAAAAAGCAGTAATTACTCCGGTAAGAATACTAGTAATTAACAAAATGATATTTCTACTTTTTTTAATGTTTATCCCAAGGCTTTTAGCATAATTTTCACCTAATAAAAAGCTATTTAAAGGTTTTATTACAGTGAATATTCCTGCTATTCCGATAAGATAGATAATAGCAAAAACTAAAAGTTCTGACCAAGTTAAATTTCCTAAGCTACCAAAACTCCAAAACATATATTGTTGAATTTGTTCTGCATCACTAAAGTAGGCTAAAACACTAATAACAGCCGATGTTAAAGAACCAAACATTAGTCCGATAATTAAAATAGACATCGTGTTTCTTACACTATTTGCTGCAATTACTACCGCTGATAGTACTAAAAAAGAACCTAAACTTGCTGCTATGGCAAGTGTCCAATTTGAAGAGATAGTAGTAGTTAAAATTCCGCCAAAAATGCTCGACCCTAAAATAAGAAGTGCTACCCCTAAGCTTGCACCAGATGAAATTCCTAAAACAAACGGACCAGCAAGAGGATTCCTAAAAAGAGTTTGCATTAATAATCCACTTATTGATAATCCAGAACCTACTAAAATTGCTGTAATAGTTTTAGGTAAACGATAAGTAAGAATAATAGTTTGCCAACTTTCTTTAGAGGCAATGCCTCCTGATAAACTCTTTAAAATATCTTCAAAAGGAATGGTAACAGAACCTAAACTAATATTTAAAAAAGCAACGATTAATAGTAAAACTATAAGCAGTGTGAAATATTTAATATTTGTTTTTGTGGAGCTCAATTAAACAATAGAATTTAAATATTCAACTAATTTTTGAATAGCTCTACCGCGATGACTTATGGCGTTTTTTTCTTCAGAAGTCATTTCAGCAAACGATTTCATGTAGCCTTCTGGTTTAAAAATAGGATCGTAACCAAAACCTTGTTCACCTTGTTTAGACTTTAAAATCTCACCTTTACAGATACCGTTAAAAAGGAGCTGCTCTCCATCTAAATTCAAACAAATAGAAGTTCTAAACTGTGCTTTTCTATTTGAAGTGTTTTTCAAATCAGAAAGTAGTTTTTGCATGTTGTTTTCGGTATTAGCAGGTTCTCCTGCATAACGAGCAGAATACACTCCAGGTGCACCATTTAACGCATTTACCTCTAAACCTGTATCGTCCGCAAAACAATTATACCCAAATTTTTTAGTAATATGGTTGGCTTTAATTTGTGCATTTCCTTCTAAAGTAGCGGCAGTTTCTTCAATGTCATCAAAACAGTTAATATCTTTTAAAGAAAGTAGCTCGATAGATGCAGGGAGCATTTTTTGAACTTCGGCAAGTTTATTTAGGTTGTTTGTAGCAAAAACAAGTTTCATGTATTGAAAGTTTACTTAAACAAATGTATTAATTTTTATTGGTAAGGAAGGCTTCTGGTTTGACAATGTAGTAAAAAACAAAACCCATTGTTTAATCTATAAACAATGGGTTTGTGAATGTATAGTTTTATGAAAAGGTTTATCCTTTAATTTTTGCTAATTCTTGTTTTTTAGCATCAATTTCATTTTCAATTTTTATCAAACGATTTTCTATTTTGTTGATGATCGCTTGTTTTCTTTCGATACTGTCTTTAGAAGTTGCAGGATCTTTTTTTGCTTCTTCTAGTTTAGATTTCATTTTAGCTAAACCTTCTTTACCGCTAATTAAGATCTCCTCGTTAATGCTAATGTCGTCTTCAAGGTCGCTTATTAAAGTATTCTTTTCCTTGCTAATGTTTTGCTCTTTAGCTTTAATTTGGTTTTGTAATTGCTTTAGTTTTTCTTCCTCTAAACGTAATGCTTCTTGTTCTTTTAAGTAAGCAAGTTCTCTAGCTTTACGTTCTTCGTCTAATTTTTTACGAGCAGCTTCAAGTTGTTCTTTTTGTAAAAGAATTTCTTTTTGTTGGTTACTTGTACTGTCTTCGTATAAACTGTTTGCTTTTTCAGCAACTTTTGTTTCAGTAGTAGGCTCTTCTTTTTTAAGTTTTCTAGCTAATTTTCTTTCAAAAACCTCTAACTCTTTTTTGTGGTTGTCAATTTGAGAGTTAAGCTTGGTAAGTCTTTGCTGCATACTAGCTACTACTTTTTCTTTTCTGTTTACCTCTTCTTTAGTAGCTTTTTTACTTGTTTTAAAACGCTCTAAGTTAGATTTAACACGCTTTAACGCAGTAACTCCGCTAAGTAAAATTTCTTCGTTAGCGCTAATTAAATCTTCTTTACTTTTAATTTGAGCTTTTAAAGCTTTAATGTCTTCTTGAGCTGAAATTTGTTGGATGAATGAAAAAGTTATGAAAAAGATTGTTGTAGCTAAAAGCCTTAATGTTCTCATTTTAATCTATTTAATATTATGATTTTTGGGGCGACAAAGGTACAGTTAATTGCTCAAAAAAATAACTTTTTATTGAGTATTTTTTCTTGGCTGAAGAATGCCTTGATTTTAAACTAAATGCAGTTGGATTTTAACCTGGTTATTCGTGGTGATAAGGCTCGTTTCGAAGAATGGTAAATCCACGATAAATCTGCTCTACAATAAACAAACGAATCATTTGATGAGAAAATGTCATTTTTGAAAGAGATAACTTTCCTTGAGATTTTTGATACACAGTTTCCGAAAAACCATAAGGACCCCCAATGACCAATACCAATTGTTTAATTCCTGAATTCATCTTTTTTTGAAGATATTGAGAAAACTCAATAGAAGTATGTTGCTTTCCTTTATCATCTAATAAAATCAATTGATCGGTAGGTTGCAGCTTAGATAAAATTAATTCTCCCTCTTTTTCTTTTTGCTGAGATTCACTCAAGTTTTTAACATTTTTAATATCAGGAATAACTTCTAGTTCAAACTTGACGTAATGTTTTAACCTGTTTTCATAGTTGTTTATCAACTGAATTAAATTCTTATCATCCGTTTTACCTATGGCTAGTAATTTTATCTTCATAAGACAAAATTATGAATTATGAATTAGTATTTTTACATCAGAATAAATTATAATATGATTTCAAAAGAACAATTTAATAAAGAGTTAGATTTAATTATAACAAACGCAATTAGAGAAGATATTGGTGATGGAGATCATACCTCATTATCATGTATTCCTGCAGATGCAACTGGTAAAGCAAAACTGTTGGTTAAAGATGAAGGAGTTATTGCTGGGGTAGAGTTCGCTAAAATGGTGTTTAAATATGTTGATGCAGATTTAGAAGTTGAAACATTAATTAATGATGGAGAAACGGTTAAATATGGTGATGTTGTTTTTTATGTTTCAGGAAAATCGCAATCTATTTTAATGGCAGAACGATTAGTGTTGAATGCAATGCAGCGTATGAGTGCAATTGCAACCAAAACTAAGTTTTTTGCCGATTTGTTAGAAGGAACAAAAACCAAAGTGTTAGATACTCGTAAAACAACTCCAGGAATTCGTGCTTTAGAAAAATGGGCAGTTAAAATTGGAGGAGGAGAGAACCATCGATTTGCCTTGTACGATATGGTGATGATTAAAGACAATCATATCGATTTTGCTGGTGGAATTACCCAAGCAATAACTAAAACCAAAAAATATTTAGCAGAAAAAGGGTTGGATATTAAAATTATTGTTGAAGCACGTAATTTAGAGGAAATAAAAGAAATTCTTTCTAACGAAGGAGTGTATAGGATTTTAATAGATAATTTTAACTACGAGGATACTCGTAAAGCAGTTGAATTGATTGGAAATACATGTTTAACAGAATCTTCAGGAGGAATCAATGAGAAAACTATTAGAAAATACGCTGAATGTGGAGTTGATTTTATTTCATCAGGAGCGTTAACACATTCTGTATATAACTTAGATTTAAGCTTAAAAGCTATAGATTAATATAACCCAGCCGTCATTGCGAAGTGAAATGAAGCATTTTTTATAGCAATGACAAGTATAAAAACTAAAATACTCATGAAAAAAAGCTTAATCCTTGTAGCAACCATTGTATTAGCTATGTCTTGTAAAACAGAAGGAACGAAAAACGAACCTACTTCTAATATGGAAGAAAATCCGTTGTTAGTAAAAAGCGCATTGCCTTACGGTGCGCCAGATTTTACTAAAATAAAAAACGAACATTTTATGCCTGCAATTTTAAAAGGGATGGAGGTTCAAAATGAAGAAATAGCGAAAATAATTGCAAATACAGAACCTGCAACTTTTGAAAATACTATTGTAGCGTTAGAAGAAAGTAGCAAGGTGTTTGATAATGTAACTGCAGTTTTTTACGGGTTAGCAGGTGCTCACACTAATGATTCAATAAAAGATATTCAAAAAGAATTAGCTCCGAAATTTTCAAAGCATCGTGATGAAATCTTATTAAATACTAAGTTGTTTGAAAGAATTAAAATTGTTTACGGTAATTTAGAAAGCTTAGATTTAGATGCAGAATCAAAACACTTAGTAAAAGAAAGCTATAAGAATTTTGTAAAAGCAGGAGCGAACTTATCTGAAGAAAAGAAAGCAGAATTAAAAGAAATTAATGCCGAATTAGCAAGTTTATCAAACGACTTCGGAAAGAAGTTATTAGATGCAAGTAAAAAAGGAGGTTTAACGGTTTCTGATAAAAATCAGCTTACTGGACTTTCAGAAGAAAAGATTAAAGGATTAGAGAAAGACGGGAAATACGAAATCCAATTAATCAATACAACGCAACAACCCTTATTACAAACTTTAGAAAATAGAGAAGTTCGTAAAGAATTATTTGAAAAATCTATCCACAGAACCGATTCAGAAGAGTATGATACAAGCGATTTGGTTAAAAAAATGGTATTTTTACGAGCTAAAAAGGCACAAATTTTAGGGTTTGATAATTATGCGAGTTGGAGCTTGCAAGGAACCATGGCATCTACACCAGATAAGGTTTTTGAAATGTTTAACGGGTTAATTCCTGGATCGTTAGAAAAAGTAGCAGCCGAAACTAAAGAAATTCAAGCTGAAATTAACAAAGAAGGATATGACTTCAAATTAAGAGCTTGTGATTGGAATCATTTTGCTGAAAAAGTGCGTAAATCAAAGTATAATTTAAACGAAGAAGAGGTAAAACCTTATTTTGAAGTTACCAATGTTTTAGAAAAAGGAGTGTTTTTCGCAGCAACTAAGTTATACGGAATCACATTTAAAAAGCGTACTGATATTCCTACTTACCATCCAGATGTGGTGGTTTATGAAATTTTTGAAGAAGATGGAAGTAAGCTAGGTCTATATTACGGAGATTTCTTTGCGAGAGACAGTAAACGTGGTGGAGCGTGGATGAGTGCTTTTGTAAAGCAATCGAAGTTACGCAATCAAAAACCGGTAATTTATAACGTTTGCAATTCACCTAAACCAGCTGAAGGTGAGCCAGCTTTAATTAGTTTTGATAATGTAGAAACGATGTTTCACGAGTTTGGACATGCGTTACATGGGTTGTTTGGAAATCAAACATACGCTTCAATTTCAGGGACAAGTACTTCGAGAGATTTTGTAGAATTCCCATCACAGTTTAACGAAAATTGGGCTACACATCCTGAGGTGTTAAACAATTATGCTGTTCACTACCAAACAGGAGAGGTAATTCCGAATGAATTATTACAAAAAATAAAAAATGCAGGAACCTTTAATCAAGGATATTCAATTATTGAAAATTTATGTTCTTCAAATTTAGACATGCAATGGCATACAATTTCTTCGGATACAAACATTGATGATGTAGCAAAATTTGAAGAAGAAGCTTTAGCAAAAATGAAATTAAAGATTGATGAAGTTCCACCGAGATACCGCTCTACCTATTTTGCACACATTTTTAGTGGCGGATATGCAGCTGGGTATTATTCGTATTTATGGACAGAAATGTTAAGTCACGATGCCTACGATTGGTTTAAAAACAACGGATTGTTAACTCGTGAAAACGGACAAAAATTCCGTGAGCAAATTTTATCAAAAGGAAATACGATGGATTATGCAGAAATGTATCGAGTTTTTGCAGGTCGTGACCCACAAGCGGAACCAATGTTAAAAGCAAGAGGGTTGAAGTAAAAAAGTTTCAAAGGGACAGAGTTTTCAAAGGGGCAAAGATTCAAAATCATTGAGTAGTAAAGCGAAAAAGAGTGAAAACATATAGAGAATTATTGGTTTGGCAAAAATCTATGAATTTCGTTACCGAAATTTATAAGGTTTCAAAACAATTTCCTATCGAAGAAAATTTTGGATTAACTTCTCAAATAAGAAGAAGCTCAATTTCAATTCCAAGTAATATTGCTGAAGGATTTGGTAGACAAAGTTTAGGTGATTACATACGGTTTTTAAATATTGCAATAGCATCTCTTTTTGAACTGCAAACTCAATTAGAGATTTCATTAAACCTCACATATATTTCAAAAGAAAGATTTGATGAGTTGTTTGAGTTATCACGAGAAATTGAACGAATGCTTTCTAGTTTAATTAGAAAATTAAAAGAAAAACGTTAAATCAACTTTGCATCTTTGAGACTTTGTAGTCTCTGCAACTTAAATTATGACAAAACGCATAGAAGAAAATCTTGAAAAAATCCCAGTAATAAACTGGTTGATAGCTCTTGGAAAAAAAATCAAGATTCCGGGGTTAGAAGGAATGTCTTTATACGATGTGTTAGAAATGTATGTAATTGGTATTGTTAAAGGAGCTTTAACTACAAGAGCAGGAGGTATTGCGTTTAGTTTTTTTATGGCAATATTTCCTTTTTTGCTATTTATCTTAACGCTAATTCCTTACATACCCATCGAAGGTTTTCAAGAAGGATTACTTTCTTTAATGCAAGAAGCTTTACCACCAAAAACATTCGAGGCGGTCGATTTTGTTATTAAAGACATTATCAACAATCAATATGGCGGATTGTTATCGTTTGGTTTTTTAGCATCCATTTTTTTAATGACTAACGGAGTAAATGCTATTTTCGGTGGATTTGAATATTCTTACCACGTGAAAGAAATGAGAAACGTTTTTAGGGCTTATGTCATTTCTTTAGCTGTTTCTTTATTGATGTCTTTTTTCTTAATTGTTACCGTAGCATTGATTATTTTTTATCAAATAGCGTTGACAAAGATCCATAAGTTTGGGTGGTTAAATACAGGTGATTTAGATTTGTTTTACTACGGAAGAGGTTTTCTGTTTTTAGTAATGATTTTTACGATTGTATCCCTTCTTTTTAGATACGGAACCAAACAAGGAAGAGAAGTTCGCTTCTTTTCACCAGGGGCAATTTTAACAACTGTAGTTTCAATGTTTTCGTTTTATTTATTCGGAATTTATGTGGTGAAGTTTGCTAAGTATAACCAGTTGTACGGATCCATAGGAACCTTGTTAGTTTTAATGTTGTTTGTGTGGTTGAACGCAATTATCCTACTGTTAGGATTCGAATTAAATGCTTCAATTTACCGTTTAAAGCGAAAAAATAAAGCGAGAGTTGAATAATATTTTTCTTCATAATTTTTCGGATATTTGCAGGCTCAAACACGAATTACGAATCAACTCATAATTTATTAAAAATGAAACCAGGAATCCCAAAAGGAACAAGAGATTTTTCATCAACAGAAGTAGCAAAACGTAACTATATTTTTAATACGATAAAACATTCGTTTGAAAATTTCGGATTTCAACCGATTGAAACCCCAAGTTTTGAAAACTCTTCTACATTAATGGGAAAATATGGAGAAGAAGGAGATCGATTGATTTTTAAAATTTTGAATTCAGGGGATTATTTAAAGAAGGTTGATGAGAGTTTACTTTCAAATAAAGACAGTCAAAAAGTAACTTCTCAAATTTCTGAAAAAGCATTGCGTTACGATTTAACAGTTCCGTTTGCGCGTTATGTAGTGCAGCATCAAAACGAAATTACCTTTCCGTTTAAACGTTACCAAATTCAACCAGTTTGGAGAGCTGATCGTCCGCAGAAAGGACGTTTTAGAGAGTTCTATCAATGTGATGCCGATGTGGTAGGAAGTACTTCATTATGGCAAGAGGTTGAGTTTGTTCAATTATACGATACCGTTTTTAGTAAGTTAGGATTGAATGGTACGACTATCAAAATCAATAACCGAAAAATACTATCAGGAATTGCTGAGGTAATTGGTGCTTCTGATAAGTTAATCGATTTTACAGTAGCTTTAGACAAGTTAGATAAAATTGGAAAAGAAGGTGTGGTTAAAGAAATGTTAGAAAAAGGCATTTCATCAGAAGCTATTGAGAAAGTAGAACCGTTATTTAATTTTTCAGGAAGCAATCAAGATAAATTAACTTCTTTAGAAGGAATGTTACAAGGTTCTGATGAAGGATTACAAGGAGTAGCAGATTTAAGAACTGTTGTAGACAGCGTAGAAAGTATTGGGCTTGATTCTGCAAACCTAGAATTAGATGTAACCTTAGCACGCGGATTAAATTATTACACAGGTGCTATTTACGAAGTAGCAGCTCCTGAGGGTGTAAAAATGGGGTCTATCGGAGGTGGAGGTCGTTACGACGATTTAACAGGAATTTTCGGATTAAAAGATGTTTCAGGAGTGGGTATCTCTTTCGGATTGGATCGTATTTATTTGGTAATGGAGGAGTTAGGATTGTTTGAAGCAGTAGAATTGCCAAAACCTAAAGTCTTGTTTCTAAATTTTGAAGAAAGTGAGAGTTTAGAAAAGGTTAAGATGATAAAAACCTTACGAGATAAGAATATTAAAACAGAAATGTATCCAGATGTTGCAACAAGCAATAATCAACAAAAAAAGCAGTGGAAATATGCTATAAACAGAGAAATTGAGTTTGTAGTTACAACTGTAGAAAACGGTACACTTGTTGTTAAAGATATGGCGGCTGGAGAGCAAACTACTTGTTCTTTAGACGAATTGATAAATAAAGTACAGTAAATTAGCAACAATGTTGTAAATTTGCGCCCTACTAATTTTAGATAGAAATGTTTGAAGTGAACAGCAACAAAATGAATGACGATAGAATAGAAGAAATAGGAGAAAACCACATTGGTACATCGGCAAAAACGCCTTTACGTGCTGATGCTTTCGATATTTCGGACAAAGAAAAAATTGAAAAAATTCAAGAAAATGTTAAAGAAATTCTTGAAACCTTAGGAATGGATTTAACAGACGATAGCATGCAAGGTACTCCTAAAAGAGTGGCAAAAGCTTTCGTTAATGAATTGTTTATGGGTTTAGACCCTAAAAACAAACCAGAAGCCTCAACATTTGATAATACATATAAGTATGGTGAAATGTTAGTTGAGAAAAATATCATCGTGTATTCAACTTGTGAGCATCACTTGTTACCAATTATTGGTAGAGCGCACGTGGCGTACATTTCTAAAGGTAAAGTTATTGGTTTGTCTAAAATGAACCGTATTGTAGAGTATTATGCTAAGCGTCCGCAAGTGCAGGAACGTTTAACTATGCAAGTGGTGCAAGCGATGCAAGAAGCTTTAGGTACCGAGGATGTTGCTTGTGTTATTGATGCAAAACATTTATGTGTTAATTCACGTGGAATAAAAGATATTGAAAGTAGTACTGTTACTGCTGAGTTTGGTGGTGCATTTAAAAATAAAGAAACCAAACGTGAGTTTTTAGACTATATTAAATTGAATACAGATTTTCAATAAATAACATAAAATCAACAAAAAAAGCTCATTCAATTTGAATGAGCTTTTTTGTTTTATTCTTCTAATTGATTCTGTTTTAATTTTTTAACTCCATCGATTAAAAACCATGAAGCAAATAATAATCTTACAACTAAAAAGATATACTTATTTTCTGTAGTAAAGTTAAATAGCAATCTATAACTTTCTTTATCTTGAAAAAATTGGATGAATGTAAAATATAAAATTACAGCACCAAAAAATAGATAAATGAAGGGTAGTACTTTTTTCATGTTTAGTTAGTAGGTATTTTAATTTCGTATAGTTTTCTACTACGGTTGTTTAAGTGATTTTGACGTAACCAAGAGTTGTGTAGCTTTAAATCTTTATAAGTTGTTCCAAAATGTTTTGCAAACGAAGCAATATTGGTAATAGCAGTGTCTACTTTAACTGTATATGTTTTTGGTAAGGTGTACAAATCTTCTTGATCAAATACAAAACCATATTTTTCAGGATTTGAAATAATTTCTTTCAAGGCTAAAATTCTAAACACATAACGTTCTGTCTCGTCTGGTAACAAAGCATCGTAATAACTAGTTACTCCTTGAGCTTCTAATCGTTTAGAAATTCCGTAGTTTCCTGCGTTATAAGCTGCTGCTGCAAGTGTCCAAGAACCAAAGCGCTCTTTTGATTTTTTTAAATACTCAGCGGCAACTTCAGTAGACTTTTCGATATTATAACGCTCATCAACATTATCGTTAATTTCTAAACCAAACTCTTTACCAGTTTGCTTCATAAAATGCCACATACCAGCTGCTCCTACATTAGAAGTTTCATCGATAAAAGCACTTTCGGCTAAAGCTAAAAATTTAAAATCATTGGGTAACCCGTGTTTTGCCAATAAAGGTTCTAATACAGGAAAATACTTATTAGCACGTTTTATTAGTAACAAACCGTTAGATTGCCAATAAGTGTTTACCAATAATTCACGATCCATACGTTCTCTAATGTCATGTTTTTCTATAGGAACTCGTTCTCCTGCTAAATTTAAGTTTTCAGGTAGTTTAACAGCTTTTATTTCGTAGGTTTCAGCTACATTTTTTATAGTAGGTTCGTTAGATTTACTAATGGTGTTTGTAAATAAAATACCCGTAAATACAATACTTGTTATTGATAAAAATCTGATCATTCTATTCATTTTTTCTTTGCTTTAATTGTTGAAGTTGCGTTGTGGTTTATTCTATCAATAAGCATTCCTTTTCTATAATTTTAGAAATAGTTTTTGCTTTGTTTAAAATCATTACATGTGTACCATTTTCAACTTCAATACAGTTTTTAATATGTTTAAAAGGAAAAACTTCATCGTTTTTTCCATGTATGTGAACTATGTTTTCTAGTGCTTCACTTTGCTTCCAATGTAAAACATTGTAAATAGCCCATTGTAAATATTCTTTATTGCGTACCGATAAATACAACTTATAAAGTTCTGCGCGCTTTTTTAAATAATCATTAAAAAAGTAACGCTCGTAACTTTCTATATTTTCAACAATTTTAGAGGGGAAAAGCTTATAGGCTTTTGTTATTTGGGCTATTTTTAAGCGTTTAGGTAACTCTTTATTACTTTTAATACTTGAGATGATAATCACCTTTTTACAATTGATGATTTTACTCATTTCTTGTACCATAACGCCACCAAAAGAAACTCCTACTAATATAGGGTTTTTATGTTGAATTCGCACACGCATTCTTTGTGCATATTCTTCAATAGTTTCGTTTATTGATGTTGGTAATAACCAGTCTAAAAAATGTATTTCGAAATGTTCTTCTGATAAAGAAATGTATTCAAAAATTTTAGTGTTTGCCGCTAATCCTGGAACAAAATAAATATGTTTTTTAGGCATTCTATTCTATGAATTCTTTTTCAAATAAAATATCAAGAACATATTCGTGAATGTTAATAAGCTCATCAGGAATATCTTTCCATAAACGGATTTTAACTTGTTTTCCATCATGAACAATATAAGTATTTCCTAAGTCTAAAACTTTTGGATTATCATACACTTTTTTAAAACTATCAAAACCTTTTGTAGCTAATCTATTATTGAGTTCTTTAAGTTGCTTGTCACTCAAAGTGAATTCTTGAATTCCTTTCACAAGAACGTAATCTACTCCGTTGTAAACTCCGTTTCCTTCTTTGTCAATTTTAACAGAATACACAGGGCATTCACCAAAACAAGGAGTTTTACGAATGCTTAATAAGTTGTTTTTCTCTTCGGAAATTGCCTTAGCTAGGGTTTCATCAGTATTAATATCTACCAATCTAAATTCATCAGTCTGTTGCAGTTTGTCAATCCAGAATTTTCGTTTACCAACAGGAACTTTTACAATTCCAATTTTTGAAGCATCTGTTTCATACGCCATCTTACTCCAAGTCAACCCGCTATTTTTAACTAGCGATTTTATATCGTTGATACTTTCAGCATTTTTCAATACCACTATAAGTTCATTTTCTGGAACTTTAGGTTTTTCAACTGTTTCTTCTTTTACAGTTATTTCCTTTTCTTCTGACTCCACTAATTTTGGTTCGTTGTTTTTTTTAGGAGAACTACACATGGCAGCAAATAATAGAATACTTAAACTTATATATTTCATAATTGAGTGGTTGTTACATTGAGGTAATATAGCTTTTTACGACTTTAAAGTTACAGTTATTTAAAACAAAAGCAAAAAGAAAAGCTCCTTAAAAAGGAGCTTTTATAAAATATTATGTGTGTTATTATTTTATGCAATAACAGCATCTTTTACAAAATCGAAACGTACTAAACCGTCTTCATCAATAGTTGTTAATGTGATTTTATGAATGGTGTTTACCAATTCAGGATTCCAAGGAGCTTTTACTTTTACATAGTTTTCGGTAAAACCATGTATATAACCTTCTTTATTTTCTCCTTCAAATAAAACGGATAAGGTGTTACCTAATTGACTTTCATAAAATGCTCTACGTTTTTTAACTGATAAACCACGTAACATTTTACTGCGTTTTGCTCGTACTTTTTGAGGAACAACTCCGTCCATTTCGATAGCTTCAGTATTTGGTCTTTCAGAATATGTAAAAACGTGTAAGTAAGAAATGTCTAAATCGGCTAAATAGTTATAGGTTTCTAAGAAAAGCTCGTCAGTTTCTCCAGGGAAACCAACTATTACATCAACTCCAATACAAGCATTAGGCATTACTTCTTTTATTTTAGAAACTCTATCAGTATATACCTTTCGTAAATAGCGACGCTTCATTTTCTTTAACAATTCATCGCTTCCTGATTGTAGCGGAATATGAAAATGCGGAACAAAAGTGTCTGATTTTGAAACAAAATCAATGGTTTCGTCTTTTAATAAGTTAGGTTCTATCGAAGAAATTCGTAAACGGTGAATTCCTTCAACTTTATCTAATTCTTGTACTAGTTCTAAGAACGTGTGTTCGTGTTTTTTGTTTCCAAATTCACCTTTTCCATAATCACCAATGTTAACACCAGTTAATACGATTTCTTTAATGCCTTTTTCAGAAATTTCTTTGGCATTTCTCAAAACATTTTCAACCGTATCACTTCTAGAAATTCCTCTTGCTAAAGGAATAGTACAATAGGTACATTTGTAATCGCAACCATCTTGCACTTTTAAGAAAGCACGCGTACGATCACCAATAGAATATGATCCTACATAAAAATCGGCTTCTTCAATTTCACAAGAATGAACTTCACCAATATCGTTTTTAGTTAAATCGTTAATGTAACTGGTAACGTTAAACTTTTCAGTAGCGCCTAAAACTAAATCTACACCATCAACAGCAGCTAATTCTTCTGGTTTTAATTGCGCATAACACCCTACACCAATTACAAAGGCATTTTCGTTTTGTTTTAAAGCAGACTTTACGATGCTCTTAAAACGTTTGTCAGCATTATCGGTTACTGAGCATGTATTAATTACATATACATCTGCTTTTTCTTCAAACTCAACACGCTCAAAACCTTCATCTACAAAGTTTCTAGCAATGGTAGAGGTTTCAGAAAAATTTAATTTACAACCTAAAGTGTAAAAAGCTACTTTTTTATCTGCATTCATCTTTTCGCTATCCTAAATAAAAAACAAAAGCCTTGTAGAAGTCTTTAATTTTTTAGAAGTTCGTATAGTTTATTTAATCAATCACTCTTTTTAAGAGTTTTGGGTTTGCAAAAGTACGATATTATTCATGATTTTTGAAACTAAAAGATTACTAGTTAGGAAATTAAAACATTCTGATATTGAGGGGTTTTTCGAGTTGGAAAGCAACCCTAAGGTGTTGCAATACGCTACTGGAGATCCTAAAAATTATGAAGAAAGTAAAGAAGATCTTGAACAGTTGATAAAGCGTTACGATACTCCTAAAAATGATTTTTGGATTTATGCTGTAGAAAATAAAGAGAACGGATTGTTTATTGGTACGGTTGCTTTAGTTAAAGATGATGAAGGAAATGATGAGATTGGATATCGATTTATTGAACGGTTTTGGGGAAATGGATATGCTACTGAAATTTGTGAAGGGTTAATTCCGTATTGTAAGTCTATTGGAATGAAAAAATTGATTGGCTGTGTGGTGGATGTAAATGTTGCTTCTGCTAAAATATTAGAACGTTTCGGTTTTAAAGAAATTGAAAAGTTTGTAAGTGATGATATTGGTTTACCTGAAACTAAATATGAATTAATCTTATGATTGTAGATAATTTAAAACCTCCATATTACGCTGTAATTTTTACCACTACTTTAACTGATGATATTGAAGGGTATTTAGAGACAGCTGAAAGAATGGAAGAGTTAGCAAAAAATCAAAAAGGTTATTTAGGAATTGAGTCTGCTCGTGCTGAAATAGGTATAACAGTATCGTATTGGGAAAGTTTAGAAGCAATAACCCAATGGAAAAATAATATCGAACATACTGAAGCTAGAAATTTAGGAAGAGAAAAATGGTATAAAAAGTACCAATTACGAATTTGTAAAGTTGAAAGAGAATACGGTTTTGAACAATAGAACTTATGTATGCAGCACTATCAAAAATTTTAAGAAAATATTTTAAAGAGAGCACCATTTTTAAGTATGGTTTTAATATTTCTCCGATGTACAGAAGATCAACAGGAAAGATACATGCTGTTTCAGACGATTTATTACAAGCTCAGGTAAAAATTCCGATATCGTATAAAAACAAAAACTATGTAGGCTCTATTTTTGGCGGAAGTTTATTCTCTGCTACTGATCCGGTTTTTATGATTCAACTTATGCATATTCTTGGTAACGATTACGTGGTTTGGGATAAAGAAGCGAACATAAAATTTAAACGACCAGCTATCCAAGATGGTTATGTCGATTTTATTTTTACTGAAGAAGAAATTGCAGAAATAAAAAGTAGAGTTGTTGCCGAAAAAGAAATAGATTTAATTAAAGAAATAAAAATAACTAACAAAGACGCATCCGTGGTTTTTGCTGAAGTTTCTAAAGTAATTTACATTGCAGATAAAGCCTATTATAAAAATAAACGTAAAAAGAAGTAGTCTAGTTTTACTAGCTTTAGTCTTACTTTCTTCTTGTTCAAAGAAAAAATCTAGTTATTTAGATACAGATGTTTTCAGATATAATGAACATTCAAATATTACATCGTTAGATCCTGCTTTTGCGAAAGATCAGCGAAATATTTGGGGAGTTAATCAGTTGTACAACGGTTTAGTTCAATTAGATGATAGTTTGCATGTAAAACCCGCTATTGCAAAAAGTTGGACAATTTCTGAAGATGGAAAAGAGTATCAGTTTACCTTAAGAAATGATGTGTTTTTTCATAAACATTTGTTGTTCGGAAAAGATTCTACAAGAAAAGTAAATGCTCGTGATTTTGAATATTCTTTTAATCGATTATTAGATAAAAACGTAGCATCACCAGGAGGTTGGGTATTACAAAATGTAGATTCTTTTAAAGCGGAAAATGATTCTGTTTTTACCATGCAGTTAAAACAACCGTTTCCGCCTTTTTTAGGATTGTTGGCTATGAAATACTGTTCAGTTGTTCCTAAAGAAGCTGTTGACTATTTTGGAAACACGTTTAGAGCAAACCCTATTGGTACAGGACCTTTTCAATTTAAATTATGGGTTGAAAACACCAAATTGGTGTTGCGTAAAAATCCGTTGTATTTTGAAAAAGATGGAGAAGGAAAACAATTACCTTATTTAGAAGCGGTAGCTGTTACTTTTTTACCCGATAAACAAAGTGAATTTTTACAATTTATTCAGGGGAATATCGATTTTATGAAAAGTTTAGACGCTTCTTATAAAGACGATATTTTAAATACAGATGGAACTTTAAAAGAAAAATATGCTGATAAGATTGAAATGCAAACCGGAGCATATTTGAACACTGAATACTTAGGGATTTACTTAGACGGAGAAGAAGAAACACCAACAAAGTCTAAATTAATTCGTCAAGCTATTAACTACGGATTTGACCGTGAGAAAATGGTTAAGTTTCTTAGAAATGGTATTGGAACCCCTGCTACTAGTGGATTTATCCCTAACGGATTACCTTCTTTTAATAATCAAAAAGGATATTCATATCAACCTGAAAAAGCTAAAAGTTTAGTTGCTCAATATATACAAGATACAGGAAATACCAATCCTCAAATAACAATTACCACGAACAGTAACTATTTAGATTTATGTGAGTTTATTCAAAAAGAATTACAAAAAATCGGACTAGAAACTAAGGTTGATGTAATTCCGCCTTCAACATTACGTCAAGGAAAGGCGAGTGGTAAATTGCCAATTTTTAGAGCAAGTTGGATTGCAGATTACCCAGATGCAGAAAATTATGTATCGTTATTTTATAGCAAGAATTTTACACCCAACGGACCTAATTATACCCATTTTAAGAATGCAGATTTTGATGCATTATATGAACAATCTATCAAAGAAGTTGATGTTGTAAAACGTTATAAGTTGTACCAAAAAATGGATAGTATTATTATTGAAGAAGCTCCGATTGTTCCGTTGTATTACGATGAGGTAATTCGTTTTAGACAAAGAAATGTGCAAGGACTGGGAATTAATCCGATTGATTTATTGGATTTAAGAAAAGTTAAAAAGAACTAAATTTTCAATTCATGTTCAGGGCAATCTACCCTCAATTCTTTTTGGGTGAGTTTAGTTCGCATGAGCTTACAATAGTGCTCGTTATTCTCATTTTGATAATAAGAACAAGTAAAACACATTCTTTGAATAGTAATGATTCCTGATTGATTTAATTGATATATAACTTTTAATAAACCCGTAAGAATCTCCTTTTTTTGTTGTTCAGGAAGAGAATTAAGCGGTTTTTCTATATTAAAAGTGAAGTTAGAAGATTTTTCAGCAAGTAGTTTTCCTTGTTCAGTTAAACCAATTAAATAACTTCTTGTATCGTTTGGATTGTCAAATTTTTGAATTAATTCCTTTTTCAATAAAACTCGAACACTATCGCTTATTGTAGCTTTTGTCATGTTAAATTCATCTGCCAAATAGCTTACCTTACATTTTTCTTCTGAATGAAAACGTAAAAAAATTAAAACCTGAATTTGAATTGGGCTTAATGAGTTTTCTTTACTTTCATTCCAAAGAAGTACTCTAAAAGCTTCAGAAATTCTTTCTAAGGCTACTACTATTTTACTTTCAATTGAATTGTTTTGTTGCTCTAAGTTAAAAGGAGATTTCATTAATTACAGTTTTCCATTTCGTAAATAAAATACCCGTGTTCTTTTATAGAATTTTCCCATTCTGGTTTTAGGGTTTCTATATGGCAAAATACACATTCTTTTGAAGTTAATTCAAGGTTTTGTAAACCTTTTAGTTTCAGATACCGCTTTCCATAGTTATAAATAGTACTAGTGTCTTTTATTGTTGATGGTACGATAATGTCAAAATGCATTATATTTCCGTCTTTTTTAGTTACATAAGTGTCCCAAACAGCTACATTCATTATAATTAATTTAATTAAGTTAGAAAACACAGTAAAATTAGGAATCCTAACTTTACTGTGCAAAAAAATTACCCTTTTACATCTTCCATTGATGCTCCAAAGTTAATGTGAAGAACATTTCCAGAAGGAGTTACTAGAGCTGGTACAGACTTAACACCCGCATTTTCAGCTTCAGAAATTCTATTTCTGTCTTCACCAAAGTGAACAACTTCAACATTGTCTTGACCAATTAAATTAATAATGTCTTGTTCTGCACTAACGCAAACAGGACAACCCGCATGATAAAAAATAGACTTACTCATAATTGTAATAGATTTTAAATTCTTTACAAATATAGTTAGTGATCCTAACTATATAAATTTTTAATTCTTAAATTCTTGTTAAAGCATATAGTTTCTGAAATAAAAAATGCAGTCAAAAAATTGACTGCATCCTATTAAAAAACTAATTCTTTAATTTTTTCTTTGATACGTTGTTTTACATTGGTTGGATAACTTCTTTTTCCATGAAAAACATCAGCCATAGCTTCACTAAATCGTTGCCCATATTTTTTAAGTAAAATATTACGAACGGTTTTTTGTTCATAAAACCATTTTGAAAGCCATAAACCAGTTTCTATTTCTGGTAATAATTTTTCAGAAAGTTTTTCTTCGTATATTTTTTTAGCAATTTCAGAGTTTTGTTCACTTTCTATAATTGCTTCAGCAGCAAGTTTACCGCTATAAATAGCATTTGAAATTCCTTCAGCGGTAATAGGGTCAGCAAAACCAGCAGCATCACCAATTAAAAAAACATTATTTTTAACAAATCCGTCTGTACGAGGTGAAACAGGAATTTGAAATCCGTGTTGAGATTCGTTAATAATATTGGTTACACCAATAGTTTTTAAATACTCTTGATAATATTCTTTTAGATTGATTTTAGTTCTTCTTGCAGAAGCTACTCCGATAGATAAATGATTTTTCTTAGGGAAATTCCAAGCATATCCGTAAGGAATAGCATCAATATCAAAACGAACTTCTTTTGATAAACGCTCAAAGTCTTCTTGAGGAACTTCTACTTCATATTCTAAAGCAGGAATTAACTTTCGAGTATCTTCTTTCCAACCAGCCATTTTAGCTGTAGGGCTTAAAGCTCCGTCGGCAGCAATTACAAAATTAGCTGTATATGCACCTTGAGATGTTTCTAAAGTAATTACATCATCAGAAAAAGATAAACCAGTTAGTTTATGATTTTCTAATAAAGTTGCTCCGAATTCTTTTGCTTTTTGGGTGATAAGGTTATCAAAAGAATCGCGCATAATCATTGAAATAGTAGGCTCTTCTCTTTCGGTTCTAAAATGAAGTTTGTTCCCTAAATAAATATCTACCGTATGAAACTCTTTTTCAACAACTTCATCAATACTAAAAGGTAAATCTTTACGACCTCTAAAAACAAACCCGCCACCACAAGTTTTATAACGTGGTAAGGTTTCTTTTTCAATTATCACTGTTGAAATTCCTTTTTGAGCTAAGTGAAAAGCTGTTGAAGCGCCAGATGGTCCACTACCAATAACGGCAACATCGAAATGTTTCATATACTTTAATTTGGTTTGGGTAAAAGTACATTTTTTGAACTAACTACCAATGTAAACGCGTCATTATTGAATAATGATCGGAAAGATTTAGTTTGTTAAATGTTTTAAAGTGGTTTATAGTAGCATTTTCATCAGTTAAAATAAAATCGATTCGCATAGGGTAGGTGTACCTAAACGATTTTCCCAGTCCTATACCAGCTTCAATAAAAGCATCTTTTTTATTTTTAGCTAATTGCTTATACACCCAAGAATAGGCGGTGTTGTTAAAATCACCGCATACTATTTTTTTACCTATCCAAACATCTTCATGCTGTGAAATGCGATTGGTTTGATCTACTTGTTTTTTAAAACCGTTGGTTAAGCGTTTAAATAAACGTTCAGAATCTTTTTCTCCGAAATTTTCTTTATTCGGATTTATTTTTAGTGATTCTAAATGCACGTTGTACACTCGAATTGTGTCTTTGTTTTTTAAAACATCAACAAAAATGGTGTTGTTGGCACTATGCTCAAAATCTAAAGAACCTGAATTTATAATAGGATATTTAGAATAAATTGCAAGTCCGAATTTATTGGTTTTAGACTTTGTTTTAATGTATTTATATGGAAGTTTAATGTCTAACGATTTAGAGTGATAAAACTCTTGTAGTGCAATAATATCAGGACTTTGGTTATTGATAAAGGTATAAATTTGTTGTTCAGTTGTAGCGTCCTCGTTCCATTTATAATGATTAAACATACGCACGTTAAAACTCATAACTTTAATGTCATCATTCAGAATAACTTCTTTACCTGAAAACTTTATCAGAGGAGTGGAGATAAAAACTCCGATTACCAAAACAAATAAAGAAAGCAATACGTTTTTATGTAGTTTAAACAACCAGTATCCTAAAAAAAGTAAGTTTATGATTACCAACAACGGAACAAAAAGACTAAAAACAGCAAAAGCAGGAATTGTTTTTGGCGATATAAAAGGAAGTATATACGACAGCAATAATGCTGTAGCAACTAATGAATTGATAAAAAACAACAACTTATTTACCAAAGAGTTCCTTTTCATGTATTAGTTTTTTCCTTGTTTGAATAAAAATTCTTTTTCTTCTTTACTTAACGTGTCATAACCAGATTTACTGATTTTATCTAAAATAGCATCAATTTCTTGCTGGTTTTTTGTTTTATTAACGCTTTTAGAAGAAGTTTTATTACCAGATTTATAAACTGTTTTTAGTTTACGTTCTTTTTTAATAAAAAGTTGTTTTATCGATTTAAAAATACCTAGTTCTTTATTACTAGCACTTCTTACATAAAAGAAACCTAAAATAGCGCCGCCAATATGAGCTAAATGCCCACCTGCATTTCCTGCAGGAATTTGTATTACATCAATAGCAATCCAAATACAAGCTAAAACCCAAAGTTTCACAAACCCGACTAAAGGGAATTTTAATTCATAATTAGGCATATAAGTAGCTATTCCAATAAAAATAGCGGAAATTCCTGCGGATGCACCTAATAAAACACTGATGTTTATTTCGTTAGAAAAAACCGGGAAGAAATTATAACTAGCTATAAAAATGATTCCTCCAAACAGTGTTCCTAGCAGGTAAAAATTCAGTAATTGTTTTGAAGTGAAATACTGTTTGAATAAATGCCCAATATAGAATAACGCGATAAGGTTAAGTAAAATGTGTAAAAAACTAGTGTGCAAAAAACCATAAGTGATAATCGTCCAAGGTTTTGTTATAAACTCGTCAAAATTGGCAGGTAAAGCAAACCATTCAACTAAGAAGTTGTTTTTTGATTTAAAGAAAAAGTTGAAAACATTGGCAATATGAACCAACAAAAAAACTGCTAAGTTTGCATAAATAAGTTTTTCAACAATACCAGCATGTTTAAAACGATATTTTAAGTTTTCAAGTACATTCATATTCAATAGCTTTTTTATCAATATCCTAAATTAACGGAATTTAAACTGGTTCTTTTTCCAGTACCAAGCGATTATAAATCCGATAATAGCCCCACCAACGTGTGCAAAATGTGCAACATTTCCTATAGAGTATTTTGTCATTCCAAAGAATAAATCACTAGCGATAATTAGAGGAATAAAATATTTTGCAGCTATAGGAACAGGGAAGAAAATCAACGCTAATTTAGCATCAGGATAAGTTAACCCGAAAGCAACTAATACACCGTAAATAGCACCTGAAGCACCAACAGCAGGTGTGTGATACAAGCTATAAAACTCACTCATAGTTTTATTCGATAAGGTAATTAAATTGTTGTTGTATTGTCCAGAATCTAAAATGTTTTGAATTTCATTAGGTGAGATCCCCATTGTTATTAACTGTTCGTAGATTCCGTTGAATTGATAATAATTAGCAAGTGTATAAATTAATCCAGCGCCAATTCCTGCGGAAAAATAAAAGAATAAAAATTTATTTCGCCCCCACATTTGTTCTAATGGAGTACCAAAAGCCCACAAACCATACATGTTAAAAAGTAAGTGAGCAGTACCTCCGTGCATAAACATATGCGTAACATATTGCCAAAAACCAAAATGCTCGTTTTTAGGATAATGCAATGCAAATAGATTGGTCAAATCCATGTTTAATAACTGTGGAGCAAAAAATAAAATCACGTTTATGATTATTAAATGCTTTATGGCTTGCGTTAATCTAGGCATATTGTTTACTTATTAAAAATGGCATCAATTTCATTTAAAGCTAAGGTTTTAAATGTAGGTTTACCAAAAGGTGAAATGTTTGGGTCTTTACAAGAAAACAAGTTGTTAACTAGGTTTTCTTGTTCTTTGCTATTTAGTGTGGTCCCTGTTTTTATAGCCAACGATTTTGCAAAAGATTTTGCCATCACATCAAAATGGCTAAAGCTAGTATCGGGAACTTCTAATTTTATATCGTCTAATAACTGCTCTAAAATAAGCGTGATTTGACTCTCGGTTATTGAAGTTGGAATTCCTGCAATAACTACACTTTCTTTAGTGAATTCATCAAACATAAAACCAGCACTTTCTAAATCAGATTTTATACTGTAAATCATTTCAATATCTGATGAAGAAAATGAAATGTTCACAGGAAATAATAATTGCTGGCTACTGGCTTCTTTTACAGTGATGTTTTCTAAAAACTCTTCATACAAAACACGTTGATGTGCTAACGATTGATGAATTAATACAACACCTGATTTTATAGAGCTTAATAAATATTTTTTTTGAATTTGAAAGGTCTTTCCTGTTTCAGTTTCTTGCTCGGTTTCAAAAAGTTGTTCTTGCTGAATCGGTTCAAAAGTATCTACATTGGTGTACAACGCTTCCCAATTTCCAGTATCTTTTTTAAAATTGGATTGATAGCTGTGTGTGTTGTTACTACTAGAAGCACTAACAGAGTTTGACGATTCTTTGTAATTTGTTTCTGTTTTAAACGGATTAAAGTTTGGGTCAACCGTGATTGGTGGGACAGAAGAAGAACTTTTTTTACTATAATCGTACGGAGTGTCTAAAGTAGCATCTCTGTCAAAGTCTAACACAGGAGCAACATTGTACTGACCTAAACTGTGTTTTACAGTAGCACGTAAAATAGCATACAACGCTTTTTCGTTGTCAAATTTTATTTCCGTTTTTGTCGGATGAATATTGATGTCAATTGTGTTAGGCGGTACTTCTAAATACAAGAAATACGACGGATGTGAACCATTTTCTAACAAACCTTCAAACGCATTAACTACTGCGTGATTTAAATACGAACTTTTAATAAATCGGTCATTTACAAAAAAGAACTGCTCACCACGTTTTTTCTTAGCAAACTCAGGTTTAGCAACAAATCCGTTTACGGTAATAATGTCGGTTTGTTCGTTAATAGGAACCAATTTTTCATTCATTTTAGCTCCGAAAATTGATACAATACGTTGGCGTAAGTTGCTTTTTTTTAAATGATATACTTCGTTGTTATTATGGTGTAATAAAAAAGAAATATTAGGATGAGCTAAGGCAATACGCTGAAATTCATCAACAATATGACGCGTTTCAATGGTGTCAGACTTTAAAAAATTACGACGTGCAGGAATGTTAAAAAATAAGTTTTTAACAGCAATACTTGTTCCTTTAGCTGTGGAAACAACTTCTTGAGAAACTATTTCGCTTCCTTCAATTTTTATTTGCGTACCTAACTCGGCATCTTCTTGTTTTGTTTTTAACTCAACATGAGCAATCGCTGCGATTGATGCTAATGCCTCTCCACGAAATCCTTTGGTGTTTAGGTTGAATAAATCTTGCGCTTCTCTAATTTTTGAAGTTGCATGACGCTCAAAACTTAAACGAGCATCGGTAGTGCTCATTCCTTTTCCATCATCAATTACTTGAATTAATGTTTTTCCTGCATCTTTTAACAATAAAGTGATGGATGTAGCACCTGCATCAATAGCGTTTTCAATCAATTCTTTTACTACCGAAGCAGGACGTTGAACCACTTCTCCCGCAGCAATTTGATTCGCAACATGATCAGGAAGTAACTGTATGATATCTGACATTTAATTTTTTTTTGAAAAAAAGATAGAAAGATCAAAATCGATAATAAACAAAAAAGCGAGTGTTAATAGCAACGCAATAATTACAATAGTTTTGTTGAATTTGTAACCAGATTCTTTTAAATCATCGAGTGCAGCATTAAACTTTCCTTTTAAGTTTTTTCTCTTTCCAACTGTAGTTCTATATTCGTCAAATTTATGTTTAACCTCATAAGGATTTCCTTCTCCTTGATAATAACGAGGTTTGTAATCGAATTTTTTATTTTCTCTTCTGATAAATCCCATAAAAATGTTGCTTTATAATAGCTTAAGTGGAACAAAAATCACACCAAATAAGACGAAACTCAAAGTTACTGAATTATAAAGAGGTGGTCAAAAAATGTGAATAAATTAAAGTTAAAAAAGCGCCAAAATTCTAAAAATCTTGACGCTTTTTATGTTGTTTTATATCTAGAAATAATTAAAAACCTACCGAGTTTGAGTTTCGGTCTTGATTTTTAATCGCTGCCATTTTAACTGCTGCTACAGCACATTCTATTCCTTTGTTTCCTAGTTTTCCTCCAGAACGATCTAAAGACTGTTGTTTCGTATTGTCTGTCAACACACAAAAAATTACAGGAACATCGTATTTAATATTCAAATCAACAATTCCTTGTGTTACACCATCACAAACAAAATCGAAATGCTTAGTTTCACCTTGAATCACATTTCCAATAGCGATGATAGCATCTAGTTTTTGTGTTTCAATCATTTTTTTACATCCGTACACTAATTCGAAACTACCAGGAACATCCCAAGAAATTATGTTTTCTTGCGTTGCCCCACAATCGATTAATGTTTCAATAGCGCCTTTGTGAAGGTTTTGAGTGATTTCAGGATTCCATTCTGAAACAACAATCCCAAATCGAAAAGGTTTCGCATTTGGGATTGAAGCTTTATCGTAATAAGATAAATTTGTTGTTGCCATAATTTATAGTTGTCATTGCGAATGTGTGAAGCAATCTGTTTAAAAGATTACTTCGTCATTCTGACTCGTAATGACGAAGTTTTTATTATTGAGCGTATTTTGCGCTGTTGATATATTTTTCAATATCTCTACCTTGATCAGAATCAGCGTATTTTTCTTTAATGGTTGTGTATAAGCTTTCAGCTTTACTATACTTCTTTAAGTCCATAGCAATTTGAGCTGCTTTGAATAAAAATAAAGGAGTTGTAAATTGATTGTCTTTTTTGTTCGCTGCTTTTTCGTAGTACTCTAAAGCATCTTCTGGTTGGTTAATATCTGCAAAAGCATCACCAATAGCACCTAAAGCTGTTGGGCCTAAAATAGCATCATCAGAAGAAAAACTACCTAAGTACTCGATAGCTTCTTCGTACTTTTTCATTTTTAAGTAAGAAACACCTGCATAGTAGTTTGCTAAGTTTCCTGCTTTTGTTCCGCTAAATTTATCAGCAATATCAGTAAATCCGTATTTACCGTTTACACCACCTATTAAAGCCAAGTTGAATAATGAATCAGCTTTTGCTCCAGCAGAGTTCATAGCTTCATCGAATAAAACTCTTGGGTGCGCTAACTCGTTAGAAGCTTCTTTTTGCGTAGGTTCAGCAATAAATTTATTGTATCCTAAATAAAGTAAAATTAAAGCTGCAACAGTTATCAATCCGTAAAATAATGGCTTGCTGTTTTTCTCAATCCATTGCTCTGATTTGTTCGCAGTTTCGTCTAAAGTATTAAATACTTCAGCGGTAGTACTTTGCGTTTCATCAAACGTTTCTTCTACTTCTTGTGTAACCTTTTCTTTCTTAGGTTTATAACCTCTTTTCTTATATGTAGCCATAATTGCTTAAAAATTAGTGGCGACAAAAATAGTTTTTTTAATTGGATTTTAAAAACCGATTTTTCGTAAAATTTTCGATAATTTGCGCTTTCTTTTTTGAAACAACATTTATTCATGTATTTGCAGAAAATATCATTGGTCAATTTTAAGAATATTGAATCGCAAACTTTTGATTTTCAAAAGAAAATAAATTGTTTTGTGGGTAATAATGGTATTGGAAAAACAAATGTATTGGATGCCATTTATTACTTGTCGTTTGCAAAAAGTTATTTTAATTCGATTGCAGGACAGAATATTCGCCATGGTCAAGATTTTTTTATGATTGAAGGAGATTACCTGTTACACGATAGACAAGAAAAAATAATTTGCTCGTTAAAGAGAGGTCAAAAAAAAATATTGAAGCGAAACGGAAAAGCGTACGAAAAGTTTTCAGAGCATATAGGTCAGCTTCCTTTGGTAATAATTTCGCCTGCCGATAGAGATTTAATTGTAGAGGGAAGTGAAACACGTCGTAAGTTTATAGACGGCGTTATTTCTCAACAGGATAAACAATATTTGCAAGCATTAATTTCGTATGCCAGAGTTGTAAGTCAGCGTAATGCACTATTAAAATATTTTGCAGCAAACAGAACTTTTGATGCGTTGAATTTGAAGGTGTATGATGAGCAGTTAATTGAATATGGAACGGTTATTTATAATAAACGAAAAGTTTTTTTAGAAAAGTTTGTGCCTATTTTTAATGCAAAACATCAAATTATTTCTGGGGCAAATGAAAAAGTAAATCTGCGTTATAAGAGTCAGTTGCACGAAATGGATTTGGAAAGGTTATTGCAGCAAAATTTAGAGAAAGATAAAATATTACAATACACATCAGCAGGTGTACATAAAGACGATTTGAGTTTTGATATTGAAGAACATCCGATTAAAAAATTCGGATCACAAGGTCAGCAAAAATCGTATTTAATAGCTTTAAAATTGGCACAGTTTGAGTTTATAAAACAACAATCGAACGTTACACCAATTTTATTACTAGATGATATTTTTGACAAGCTGGATGAAAATAGAGTAGCTCAAATAGTTGATTTGGTAAATAGCGATGAATTTGGGCAGATTTTTATTACGGATACACATGCCGACCGTACCGAAGATGTAATTAAGCAAAGTAACCAAGAGTATCAGATTTTTAAATTATAAGCATACGTCATTACGAGTCAGAATGACGAAGTAATCTCTAATTTGAATAAAAAGATTACTTCATTTTATTCGCAATGACAAAAAAGATTATAAAATGGCAAAGAGAGAAAACGACAGTTTTTCGATAAAAGATTTAATGGGAAATTTTATTCAAGAGAATAACTTGAAAAAAGGCTTTCAAAAAAAGCATATTGAAGAAGCTTGGGAAAAGTTACTAGGTGCTGGTGTGACATCATATACCAGTGAAGTTAAATTGCAAAACGGCACTTTAATTGTACGTTTGTCTTCTTCTGTATTAAGAGAAGAGTTGAGCTATGGTAAAGAGAAAATTATTCGAATGATAAATGAAGAAATGGGTGAGGAGTTGGTGAAAAAACTGATGTTGGTGTAATTTTTGATGTTTCACTATCGGTTTGGATATGATTTCGTTGTGAAGAAATTCGGCAGAATTTCGGAGTAGGAATCGTAGCTTGTATAAAAGTAATGTTTTTTCATTTAGTTAACCAACAAGCAATGGATTATAGCCGTTGTTACCTGCTGGCTTTTTCTTTCAGTTCATCAAATTCCTTTTCAGTTAGGATTTCTGTTAATTCTAATTCAATAGTTGTTCCGTTTGGATGATATCTTTGGTATTTTACCATTCCAATTCCCTTTGCATAATAGGTAAATTGATAAAATTCATAGTTCTGGTCATTTTCGAGTGACTTAATCTCGTATTCATCCTTAAACTTTAAAGTTGAGTATTCAGTTCCGCTAACAGTTATATTTTCAAAACCACTTTTAGTTCGTTCTTTTATGAATTGCTCATTTCCATACTTTGGACTCGTATATTTTACTGAATAAATATATTTATTATTGTCATTCCATTTATAAACATCTTTATCGACTATTGTTCCGGAAATACGTGTATTTTGCCCATTGTCATTAACCTCAAAATCTGCGTAGCGAATTATTTGCGCTCCATCAGTTTTTAGTTCTTCTTCGAATATATTATAAAGTCTAAAATCAGTAGTGAAAGATTCGGTCATAATTTTATTCGTTTTTGGGTTTGTAGTTACCTTCCAATATTCTATATTCTTCGGACTGTTTTTGTCAACGTATTTGTAAACTTTGATTTCCTTTTTTGTTCCTATTTGATAATAATAATCTTTGAAATTTTCTTGTGCAGAGCAACTTGAAATAATTAATATTAAAATCAGAAGTGTAATGTTTTTTGTCATTCTTAATATTTGTTTTTAGCTTGCAGGTAATGGTCAAGATATCCTTCGTTTTAATGATGAGATATCGTCCGATAGCGAAGTTAGTTTTTTAAATGTTAATTATCAAGAGGAGAAAAACTTTAGTTTATAAAAAAACTCGCTACATTTCTGTAACGAGTTTTATATAATTTCTTTTTAGCAAAGAATTAAAACATTTCTCTACCAGAAAAGTGAAAAGCACCTTCGATAGCAGCGTTCTCATCAGAGTCAGAACCGTGTACAGCGTTCTCACCGATAGAAGTAGCGTATAGCTGACGGATAGTTCCTTCAGCAGCTTCAGCTGGGTTTGTAGCACCGATTAAAGTTCTAAAATCTTCAACAGCGTTATCTTTTTCTAAAATTGCAGCGATGATTGGTCCACGAGTCATAAACTCTACTAATTCACCAAAGAAAGGACGCTCGCTGTGTACTCCGTAAAAAGTCTCAGCATCACGCTTAGTCATTTGAGTTTTTTTCATGGCTACGATTCTAAATCCCGCAGCATTAATTTTTTCTAAAATTGCCCCAGTATGTCCGTTTTCAACAGCATCTGGCTTAATCATTGTAAAAGTTCTATTTGTTGCCATTATTATAATTTTCTGTAGTTTATGTATGTATATTTTTTGCCTTTGCGGCTTCGCACAAATCGGCGCGAAATTACATATTTTTTTTAATTTAATTGTATATTCGCCGTTTATGATTTTAAAACACTTTACAGAACTACAGCAATTTTTATCACAACCTAGAAATATAGTGATTATTGGTCATCGTAATCCGGATGGAGATGCGGTAGGATCTACCTTAGGATTAAAACATTATTTTGATAAGAAAGGACACACGACACAAGTGTTAATGCCGAATGAATATCCAGAGTTTTTACATTGGATTCCGGGTTCTGAAACGGTAAAACGTTTTGATCGTCAAAATACCCAATCGGTTAAAGCGTTAGGGAAATCAGATATTATTTTCCTACTAGATTTTAACGCATTGCATAGAGTAGGAAGCGATATGCAAAATACCTTAGAGCAATACGAAAATGATTTTGCTTTGATAGATCATCACCAGCAGCCTGATGATTTTATGTATATGTATTCAGATACATCTATGTCTTCTACCTGTCAAATGGTGTATAATTTTATAGAAATGATGGGAGATGTTGTGTTGATTGATAAAGATATTGCTACTTGTTTGTATACAGGAATTATGACCGATACAGGTTCGTTCCGTTTTCGTTCTACAACCAGTACAACACATCGAATTATTGCCGATTTAATTGATAAAGGTGCTGAAAACGATAGAATCCATAGCAATGTACACGATGCAAATTCGTATAACAGATTGTTGCTGTTAGGACAAGCTTTGAGTAATATGAAAGTATTACCTGAATTTAAAACAGCTTTTATAACCTTATCAGAAGAAGAGAAAAAACGTTTTAATTACGAAAAAGGCGATACAGAAGGAGTTGTAAATTATGCATTATCTTTGAAAGGAATTGTATTTGCAGCTATTTTTATAGAGGATGAAGAACAAGGAATTGTAAAAATATCATTCCGTTCAAAAGGAAAGTTTTCTGTAAATCAATTTGCACGTAATTATTTTAATGGTGGTGGTCATGATAACGCTGCAGGAGGTAAAAGTGAACAAAGTATGGAAGATACGATTGCACAGTTTAAATCGTTATTATCTTCGTATAAACAAGAACTAGAAAACTCGTATGAAGGATAAGGTAGTCTTTTTTCTGTTAATTATTTTTGTTGCAATTTCTTGCAAAGAACCAGAAGCAAGAAGACCAAAAAAGCATGCAACAACAAATTTTTATCAAGAAGTTCTTAAAGAAAATAAAAAGTTAAACGAACTAGAGAAGAGTCGTTTAGAAAAGTGGATTGCTCAAGACACGATTAAGCAATATAAAATTTCACCTAACGGTTATTGGTATTATTACGAAACTAAAGATACTTTAGATTTGGCTACTCCAAAACCAGAAGATGTTGTATTATTGTCGTACGATATTACAGCTTTAACAGGCGAAATTCTGTATGAAAAGAAAGAAAGAAGCTATAAAGTAGATAAAGAAGATTTTATTCCTGCGTTACAAGACGGAATAAAGTTGATGAAAAAAGGAGAAACTATTACATTTGTAATTCCGTCATATAGAGCCTTTGGGGTAACAGGAGATGGAAACAAAGTAGCTGTAAATCAGCCAATACAAAGTACAGTAACATTAATCGATATAAAATCAAAATAAATAAACAATGAAATTAACTAATATCTTAGCAGCTACAGTGGTAGGTTTATCAATTGTATCTTGTAGTAATGGTCAGTTTAAAGAAAAAAGTTCATTAGCAACAGAGGTAGATACTGTAAGCTATGCTTTAGGTTTAGACATGGCTAATAAAATTAAAATGAATTTTGATGAAATGGATCAAGATTTATTCGTTCAAGGATTTAAAAACGGAATGGATTCTACGAACTTATTAGTTGAATCTAAAGATATCAATAATATTTTAAGAGCATTTTTTCAAAAGAAGCAACAGGAGAAAATGAAAAAAATGCAAGAAGAACAAGCTAAAAAAGCAGAGGTTGAATTTGGAGATAACAAAAAGGCAGGAGAAGAATTTTTAGCAGCTAACAAAACAAAAGACGGAGTTAAAACTACCGATAGTGGTTTACAATATATCGTATTAAAAGAGGGTGAAGGTGAGATGCCTAGTGCAACTTCTAGAGTTAAAGTTCACTACCATGGAACTTTAACAGACGGAACTGTATTTGATAGTTCTGTTGATAGAGGAGAGCCTTCTGAGTTTGGAGTTAACCAAGTTATTAAAGGATGGACAGAAGGTTTACAGTTAATGAAACCAGGAGCAAAATACAAGTTCTTCATTCCTCAAGAATTAGCTTACGGAGCACAACAAAGAGGTAAAGATATCAAGCCTTTTTCAGCTTTAGTTTTTGAAGTTGAATTATTAGAAGTGTTATTAGAGCAAGGTCACTCAAAAGGAGACGGACACGGACACTAAAAAAGATTAAATTCGTATATTAAAAAACATCAACATAAAACGTTGGTGTTTTTTGTTTAAAACCCCAAAACATGAAAGTTTTTAAGTATTTATTAGTCGTACTTTTAGCAGTAGTATCGTGTAAATCTGCCAAATATGCCGATTTAGAAAACGGATTGTATGCAGATATTCAAACAAATCAAGGAGACATTTTAGTAAAGTTGTTTGAAAAAGAGGTACCAATGACGGTAGCTAATTTTGTAGCTTTAAGTGAAGGTACACATCCTAAAATGACAGATTCACTAAAAGGAAAACCTTTTTATGACGGAACTAAATTTCATCGAGTAATCAAAGATTTTATGATTCAAGGAGGTGATAAAACTGGTACAGGTAGTGGAGATGCTGGTTATGTTTTTGCAGATGAATTTCCAATGGATGAAAACGGAGAGTTTTTATACAAACACGATGGTCCAGGAGTAATATCAATGGCAAACTACTCGAGACCTGTAACCAATTCAAGTCAGTTTTTTATCACTCATAAAGCAACTCCTTGGTTAGATGGTGGTCATTCAGTATTTGGTCGTGTTTTAAAAGGACAACCAGTGGTTGATACGATTGAGAAAGGTGACTACATCAAAAAAGTTGAGATTTTAAGAATTGGAGATAAAGCAAAAAAGTTTAATGCGGCATCGGTTTTTGAACATGAACTAGAAAATGTAGAGAAGAAAGAAGCTGAACGCAAACAAAAGCTTGAAGAATTAAAACAAAAGTATCAAAAAGAGCAAGGAATCAACGAGGCTACTACAACTAATTCAGGATTAAAAATCTTATCCTTACAACAAGGAAAAGGTAAAAAAGTTAATCCTGCACTTCCAACTACAGCACATTACACATTGTATTTAGCAGATGGAAGAAGAATAGATTCAAGTATTGATAAAGGTGAGCCTTTTGTTTTTACAATTGACAATGAAAAGTATCCGTTGATTGCAGGATTTAAAGAAGGTTTAAAAACGATGAGTGAAGGAGATAAGGTTCGTTTATTTATTCCATCGTATTTAGGATACGGAGATGTTAAGTTTGGACCTATTCCTGGGAAATCAGATTTAATTTTTGAAGTAGAAGTGTTAAAAGTAGGTAAGTAGTTTTGATAGAAAATATTATACAAAAAGATAAAGAGCTTCTTATTTATCTTAATAACTTAGGGAGTGAACAATGGGACGGTTTTTGGTTTGCAATAACAAATCAATTTTCTTGGACACCATTGTTTGCTTTTGTACTCTTTTTAGTATTCAAAAAGTTTGGATGGAAAAAAGGAGTTTTTACATTGTTGTTTATAGCTGTTGTCGTTGCTTTTTCCGATCAGTTTACCAATCTAGTTAAAAATACTACAGAAAGATTAAGACCGTGTAATACTGAAGGTGTAAAAGAATATTTGCGCCAACTTTCGTATAGACCAAGAAGTTTTAGCTTTTGGTCGGGTCATGCAGCATTATCTACAACGATAACAACTTTTATGATTTTGCTTTTGAGAAAGCATTATAGGTTGATTTATCTAATGGTTTTATTCCCATTATTGTTTGGGTATAGTAGAATTTATTTAGGAGTACATTTTCCTGTGGATATTACTACAGGGTATTTAGTAGGAATCATCTTAGGGAATTTGTTCTATTGTTTGTATTTGTTCTTAGAGAAGAAAATAGGATTCTTAAATAAATAGAGATTAATAAACATAATATGAAATCAAAAAAAGCTTACAAAATCGTAAGCTTTTTTTCTTTAATCCCCTAAAAAAAAATCCGAAGCTTATCGCTTCGGACTTGCGGAGAAAGAGGGATTCGAACCCCCGGTCCTGTTACAGACAACGGTTTTCAAGACCGCCGCATTCGACCACTCTGCCATTTCTCCTGACTGCCTTATCAGGTATTTCCTGATTGCGGATGCAAATATATGACCTTTTTTCAATTCAAAAAAAGATTTCAACTACTTTTTTTTAGTTTTTTTATAATTGAAATTTTTGCTATTTATAACGCTTTTACTATCAATAAGTTCGAGTGAGATGTGAAAAAAAAGTTTTTTACTTAGTAACCAAAAGCCTTTATGTAAAACAGTAGTTTTTTAGATAAAATACCATTTTAAATAGTGGCTTTTTATTTAAAATAACTCTACCTTCGTCTTAAAATAGCATAATATGTTTAATTCGTTTGGTAATATATTAAAACTAACTACTTATGGGGAATCTCATGGAGTAGCAATAGGAGGTGTTATTGACGGTTTTCCTGCAGGAATGAAAGTAGATTTTGAAGCAATTCAATATGAATTAGATCGTCGTAAACCAGGTCAGTCAAAAATAGTAACTCAACGTAAAGAACCAGATACTGTTGAATTTTTATCGGGTATTTTTGAAGGTGTTACTACTGGGGCTTCTATTGGTTTTGTAATAAAAAATACGAATCAAAAAAGTAAAGACTATAATCATAATACAGATGTGTATCGTCCTTCACATGCTGATTTTACCTACGATAAAAAATACGGAATCAGAGATCATAGAGGAGGCGGAAGAACTTCAGCTCGTGAAACAGCCAATTGGGTAGTTGCAGGTGCCTTAGCTAAACAATTAATTAATCATATTAACATTAATGCATTTACATCTTCGGTTGGTGATGTTTTTATTAATAAACCTTATCAAGAATTAGATTTTTCTAAGACTGAAAGTAATATTGTTCGTTGTCCAGATGAAAAATCTGCAGAAATAATGATTGATAAAATTAACGAAATTCGTAAAGCAGGTGATACTATTGGAGGCACAATTACTTGTGTTGCTCAAAATGTACCTGTTGGTTTAGGAGAGCCTATTTTTAATAAGCTGCATGCAGAATTAGGAAAAGCAATGTTGTCGATTAATGCCGTAAAAGGTTTTGAGTTTGGTAGTGGTTTTTGTGGAGCAAAGATGCAAGGTTCTGAACATAATGACATTTTTAATCCTGACGAAACAACACAGTCTAATTTGTCAGGAGGAATTCAAGGAGGAATTTCAAACGGAATGGATATTTACTTTCGTGTAGCGTTTAAACCTGTGGCTACAATCATGCAAAATCAAGCGACTATAAATTCAAAAGGAGAAGCGACCGATATTCATGGAAAAGGACGTCATGACCCTTGTGTAGTTCCTAGAGCTGTTCCTGTTGTAGAAGCGTTAACAGCTCTGGTATTGGCAGATTTTTGGTTGCTAGATAAAATGAGGAAAATATAATAAGAAGCTGAACTTAGTTCAGCTTTTTTGTTTACAAAAATTTAAAAAAAAATGAACTTTTATCAAAAGCTTTTAGAAATTCTAGAACCTAACTGGGAAAAAGAAATTGTTCTTATAAGAAATGAGTATTTAGTAAATAAATTAGAAATAAATACTGATTTATATTTAGTAGAAGAAGGTAGTTTACGAGTGTTTATTGACGACGAAGAGGAAGAGCATACGATTCGGTTTGGATATAAAAACTCGATTATAACTGCACTAGATTGTTTTCTTACTGATAAACCAACCGAGTTTTATATTCAAACATTGAAAAGATGTAAGTTAAAAATGATTTCTAAAAAAAGTTTTAATCAACTGATGCAATTTTCTAAAGAAAATAAAAAAGTTTGGGAACAACTTTTGCAAAGTTTTGTATACCAACAAATAGAACGAGAAATAGATTTGATAACGTATTCACCACAAAAAAGGTTTGAAAGAGTTTTAGAAAGAAGTCCGCAAGTGTTTCAAGAAATTCCATTGAAATATATAGCTTCCTATTTACGAATGACACCAGAAACATTGTCTAGAATTTTAAAAAACTCTTGATTTACCTCAAGAATTATGAGTTTTAAAATGTTCAATTTTGAATAAAATATTTAAGAATGGTTTTTAAAGCAGAAGAATTATTAAAAGAGTTACAGCAATTAGTAAATTCTCATATCGAGTTTACAGAATCGTTAAATAAACTTTCAGAAATTGATTTACAGAAAAAAGAGAACGAGAAATCTTGGTCGGTAGTAGAGTGTTTAGAACATTTAAATTTATATGCTGCTTTTTATAATAAGGAAATAGAAAAGCAATTACAGAACTCTAAAATACCAAAGTCAGATGAGTTTAAATCAGGGTTTTTTGGGAATAAATTTGCGTTAGATATGCTTCCGAGGGAAGGAATGAAAACGATGAATACTTTTAAAAGTAAAAATCCAATTTATTCAAAATTGAATACCAAAGAGGTTGTTAATAATTTTGTAAATAACCAGAAAAAGTTGGTTGAATTATTAGAGTTAGCTGAAGAAAAAAACGTAACAAAAATTAAAACAGCGATAACACTTCCGTTATTAAAATTCAGGTTAGGGGATACGTTTCGGTTTGTGATTTATCATAATGAACGTCATATAGTACAAGCAAAAAAGTTATTGAAATAAAAAAGCTCACCGAAGGTGAGCTTTTTTATTTGTAAATTATTTTATTGAAATGAAAACTAAGCTAACATAGTAACAGGGTTTTCAATATACGTTTTTAATGTTTGTAAAAACTGAGCACCAACAGCACCGTCAACAGTTCTGTGGTCACAAGCTAAGGTTAATTTCATAGTGTTACCCACAACAATTTCTCCGTTTTTAACCACTGGTTTTTGAACAATTGCACCTACCGATAAGATAGCAGAGTTAGGTTGGTTGATGATTGAAGTAAAACTTTCAATACCAAACATTCCTAAGTTAGAAACCGTAAAAGTACTTCCTTGCATTTCTGCAGGAGTAATTTTCTTAGTTCTAGCTTTACCTGCTAAATCACGTACAGCAGCACCAATTTGTGTTAAACTTAAAGTATCAGTATGTTTTACTACAGGAACTACTAAACCTTCATCAACAGCTACGGCAACCCCTACGTTAATATGACTGTGGAATAATGTGTTATTATCCGTCCAACTAGTATTTACTTGTGGATGCTTTTTTAATGCCATTGCACATGCCTTTACTACCATATCGTTGAAAGATATTTTAGTGTCAGGAATAGCGTTGATGGTTTTGCGTGAAGCCATCGCATTGTCCATATCTACTTCAATATTTAAGTAGAAGTGAGGAGCAGAGAATTTAGAATTGCTTAATGCTTTAGCAATTGCTTTACGCATTTGAGAATTCTTAACTTCTGATGTGCTTTCCTCACCAGCAATTGCAAAATTAGTTACAGCTGATGGAGTAGATGTACTTGCTGCTACAGGTGATTCAACTTTAGCAGCTGGAGTGTAGTTTTCTACATCTTTTTTAATGATACGTCCGTTTTCTCCAGAACCTTTAACGTCTGCTAAATTAATCCCTTTGTCTTTTGCTATTTTCTTAGCTAAAGGAGACGCGAATATTCTTCCTCCGTTATTATTTGATACAGTTGCTACAGGAGTAGCTACTGTTTCTGTTTTCTTTTCTTCAGTTGCTTTAGGAGCTTCTTCTTGTTTTTCATTAGAAGTAGAGCTTGTTAAAGTACCCGATTTGTGCGCTTCTACTAATGAAGAAACATCAGTTCCAGCTTCACCTATAATAGCTAATAAACTATCTATAGGAGCACTTTCTCCTTCTTGAACTCCTATATGTAATAAAGTTCCTTCGTTAAAAGATTCGAACTCCATTGTAGCTTTATCAGTTTCAATCTCAGCTAAAATATCGCCTTCTTCAATTGTATCACCTACGTTTTTTAACCAAGAAGCAACAGTACCTTCTGTCATTGTATCACTCAAACGAGGCATAGTAACAACTTTTACTCCTTCAGGAATAGTAGTGCTTGTATTTGCAGGTTTAGCTTCTTCAGTTTTTGGAGCTTCCTCAGTTTTTGTTTCAACTGGAGCAGAAGTGTTTCCATTTAATAAACCAGAAATATCTTCACCTTCTTCACCAATAATAGCTAATAAGCTGTCAACAGGAGCAGTTTCACCTTCTTGAACACCAATGTGTAATAATGTTCCTTCGTGAAAAGACTCGAATTCCATCGTAGCTTTATCAGTTTCGATTTCAGCTAAAATATCGCCTTCTTCAACTTTGTCTCCTACATTTTTTAACCAAGAAGCTACCACTCCTTCTTCCATCGTATCGCTTAAGCGAGGCATATTTATAATTGTTGCCATAGTTTACTTAGATTTTATGAATGGGTAATCTTCTTGTTCGTATACCATATCGTATAATTGATTTAATTCTGGATATGGAGATTCTTCAGCGAATTTTTCACACTCCTTAACTAAATCTTTTACTTCTTTATCAATTGCTTTGATTTCATCTTCGGTAGCATAATTCTTCTCTTTGATGATATCTAAAACTTGAGTAATAGGGTCTATTTTCTTGTACTCTTCAACTTCTTCTTTCGTACGGTAATGTTGCGCATCAGACATTGAGTGACCTCTATAACGATACGTTTTCATTTCTAAGAAAGTTGGTCCGTCACCTCGACGAGCTCTTTGAATTGCTTCATCCACAGCTTCGGCAACTTTAATAGGATTCATTCCATCTACAGGCCCACAAGGCATTTCATATCCTAAACCTAATTTCCAAATGTCAGTGTGATTTGCAGTTCTTTCAACTGAAGTTCCCATTGCGTATCCGTTGTTTTCAACAATAAATATTACAGGTAACTTCCAGTTCATTGCCATATTAAAGGTTTCGTGTAAAGAACCTTGACGTGCAGCTCCATCACCAAAATAACATAAAGTAACCGCATCGCTACCTTTGTATTTGTCTCCAAAAGCGATACCAGCACCTAAAGGAATTTGTCCACCTACAATTCCGTGACCACCATAAAAACGGTATTCTTTAGAGAAAATATGCATAGAGCCACCCATACCGTGTGAAGTACCAGTTGCTTTACCATATAATTCTGCCATAACACGTTTTGGGTCCTCTCCCATACCAATTGGTTGCACGTGGTTACGGTATGCAGTAATCATTTTATCTTTAGTCAAATCCATAGCATGTAATGAACCTGCTAAAACAGCCTCTTGACCGTTATATAAGTGTAAAAAACCTCTTACTTTTTGTTGAATATAAACAGCTGCTAGCTTATCTTCAAACTTTCTCCAAAATAGCATATCTCTATACCAGTTGATATAGGTTTCTTTGGTGATTTTCTTCATTATATATTAGTTGTTTATTTTAAAGTTTGCTTGTTACAAAACGTAGCTACAAAAGTAAGTAGTTTTTAGTAATTTAAAAAAAGTTAAGGTTAAAAGTTCTGGAAAGAATTTTTAAAATAAAAAAAGTAGAAAATTATTTCTCTTTAGCAACAATTATAGTTGCTTTTGCGCCCGTAGCTAAATTCCATTCGTTTGATGAAATTAACATGCCTGTATCGTTATAAATTTTAAATGCAGCGGTGTTGGGACCTGAAGTTCCTTGGTTTAGCGCAACAATTTCAATAGTATTGATTCCTTCATCTAAAGGAATATTAAAAGATTGAAATCGTTGTTGAAGTGTGAGGTTGGTAACAACAGGTATATTGTTAATGTAGATAGTAACTCTATCTCCGTCAGGGTATTGGTAATCTCTACAAATAATATTTACACTACCACCTTTTGTACTGAAACTTCCTAGATCTTGATCGATTACAGGGTATTGATAAGCCCCGTTGATTTTTTTGAAGGCTTTTAAATATTGTTCTTCAGCTAATTTAGCTTTTGTTAAAATGCCTTTGTTTTCTAAATCACGTTGAGCTTGTTGTTTTTGTTGCTCTTCTTGTTGTTTCTGATGTGCAGATTTAAAACCATCATCATTACTAAAACCAATAACTTCTGGTTTTTTTACTTCTTTAGCAGGAGCAGCAATAGCTCCAAAAGAAGAATTTCCTTTGTTTTTACCGCTAGAAGAACCATCTAATTGAGCGAAGCTGTTAGATGTAATGCCAAGAGCTAAAAGAAAAAAAAGTAATTGTATGTTTTTTGTCATTGCAAATAAATCTAAGCAAATATAATGCCGATTTTATTTTTCAATCTAAATAAAGCGTTAAAAATTAGTTTATCGAAAAATCAAAATAAGTTTTAGGAAAAGGTTCATTTTTTAAAGTAAAATGCCACCACTCATTTGTGTAAGGTTTAAAACCGTGTTTGCGCATTATTTGTTGCAATAATTGTCTGTTTTCTTTCTGTTGTTCAGTAAGGTTTTGATAAGTAATATGAGATGAAATCCCAAAGAAATCGTAAGGGCTACCCATGTCTAATTCTTTTCCAGTTTTTAAATTGATAATAGTTAAATCTACTGTACTTCCTCTTGAATGTCCAGATTTTGAAGCTATATATCCTTGGTTAAATAATTGACGTTTATCTACATCAGGGTAGTATTCTTGTTTCATAATTGTGTCGTTCAAAACACGAGCCCATTTAACGAAATGATCTACGGCTCTTTGCGGACGATACGCATCGAATATTTTTAATCCTAAGTTTTTTGTAGCTAATTCGTTTTGAACTTTATTTAAAGCTTCAGCGGTAACTGTAGTTACGATTAATACGTTTTCGTTGTATCCGGTGATAGAACTACCGATAAAATTGTTTTCGTAGCAATATCGTAAGTCACTTTTTATAGTAGGAACAAGTTCTTTTACGTAAGAAAACCCCTTGGGTAAGTTTTGAGACTGAATTACTGATGAAGTAACTAGTAAAAAAGTTAAAATCCATTTCATACGGTAAATGTAACAAAATGGATTTTAAGCTAGAAATGGATTATTCTGTAACTTTTAAACGTGCTTGTGCAGTAACTGAAATGTCAGAATAATCGTTGTTTAAATATTTTAAATAACCAGCAATGGCAATCATGGCAGCGTTATCGGTTGTGTATTCAAATTTAGGAATGTAGGTTGTCCAACCCCAATGATTTTCGGCTAAAGTTAAGCGTTTTCTAATTTCAGAATTAGCAGAAACACCACCAGCAATAGCTATATGTTTAATGTTAGTTTGTTTAACGGTGTTTTTTAGCTTATCCATCAATATTTCAATAATAGTGTGTTGAATTGATGCACAAATATCATTTAGGTTTTCTTTGATGAAGTCCGGATTTTCTTTTGTGTTTTTTTGAATGAAATACAAAATTCCTGTTTTTAAACCGCTAAAACTAAACTCTAAATTACCCACTTTTGGTTTGGTAAATTTAAAAGCTTTAGGATTTCCAAGTTGAGCGTATTTATCAATTAAAGGACCCCCTGGGTAAGGTAGTCCTAATATTTTGGCAGATTTATCAAAAGCTTCACCTACAGCATCATCAATAGTTTCACCTAAAATTTCCATTTCAAAATGATTGGTGATTTTTACAATTTGCGTATGTCCGCCACTAATGGTTAAACAAACAAAAGGGAAAGGAGGGATTTTACTACCTTCTTCATCTATAAAATGCGCTAAAATATGCGCTTGCATATGGTTTACATCAATCAAAGGAATGTTTAATCCTAAAGCTAAAGATTTCGCAAAAGAAGTTCCTACAAGTAGTGAGCCCATTAACCCTGGACCGCGAGTAAATGCAATTGCATTTAAATCGTTTTTAGTAATACCTGCTTGCTCTATAGCTTGTTGCACAACAGGAACAATGTTTTGTTGATGCGCTCTTGAGGCTAACTCAGGAACTACCCCTCCGTATTTCGCATGTACTTCTTGGTTGGCAACAACATTGCTTAATACTTTTCCGTTGCAAATTACCGAAGCACTTGTGTCATCACAAGAACTTTCAATACCTAATATGTAAATGTTATTTTTACTCAAATCATTTCGATCTTTAGATTGCAAAAATATTCATAATGCGTTAGATTTTCGTTAAAATTGATATTTCTTTAAAATAAGGCAACATTTTTGCAGTTTGCTCATTACTTTTGTTAGTTAAAGCATAAAAAGAAGAAATCATAAAAAAGGCAGGTAAAATAGCGGTAAGAATAGTAAAGTACGCGGTGCTTTTTTTATTGTTGCTTTTTATTTTGCTGTCGCTTCCTTTTGTGCAAAGTAGAATAGCGAAGCAAGCTACGAATTGGGTTAATAAAGAATTTAATACCAATATTGTTGTTAAGAAAATTGATTTATCGTGGTTTGGTCAAGTTCAGTTAAAAGAAATTGAAATTAGAGATCATCATAAAGACACACTAATTTTTGTTAAAAATCTTACTACTTCAATATCAAATGTAAAACGAGTACTTGACAATAAAGTTGATTTAGGTGAAGCTTCTTTAAGCGGAATTCATTTTCATATGAAAACTTATAAAGGTGAAAAAGACGATAACATGGCGGTTTTTGTTGATAGTTTTGAAGATGGTAAGCCTAGAGATAGTTTGTCAAATCCGTTTATTTTAAAAAGTGATAAAATTGTATTAGACGATTTAACGTTTAAGTTGATGGATGAAAACAAAGAAGAATTACTTCAGTTTTCAGCTGTTGAAGGTGGCGGGGAGTTACAAGGTTTTTCAATTGTTGGACCAGATGTTTCTATGAAAATTAGAAATATGCATTTTATTGAAAATAGAAATGTAAAGGTGTCAAATTTATCCACCGATTTCACCTACACAAAATCTGCTATGGATTTTAAAGAAATGCTGCTTCAAACCGACAATAGTTCTAAAATTCAAGGAGATGTTAAGTTTACTTATAATCGAAAAGATTTTGCAAATTTTAATGATAAAGTAAAAATTAAAGCAGCGTTTAAAGAAAGCGTAGTTTCTGTTAAAGATTTAAACAAGCTTTATAATGAAATAGGAGGGCATGATCTTTTGTATTTGAGCGGAAATATAAACGGTGTTCTTAACAATTTTAGTGCTAATAATGTTCGAATTCATTCAAAAGGAGGAATGCGAATAATCGGCGATATGGGCTTTTTAAACGCACTAAATACCGATAGAGGTTTTGTGTTTGATGCCGATTTAGATAATCTAACTGCAAATTACTTTCAATTAAGAAATGTACTGCCAAATTTATTAGGTAAAACGTTACCAACTGAATTTCAAAGATTAGGAACTTTTACAATGACTGGATTGGTAAAAGTTACTCCAGATCAGATGGATGCTACCTTATCGGTAAAATCTGAAATTGGAACTACTATTTCTGACTTACAATTAACGAATATTGATAATATTGATGAAGCAGAGTATACAGGTGAAGTTGAATTTAAAAATTTTGATTTAGGAGTTTTTGCTAACGATCCAGTTTTAGGAACAGTCTCTTTAAAAGCTGATGTAAATGGTAGTGGATTCAATGTAGATAATGTCAATACAACCATAATAGGTAAGGTAAGTAGCTTATATTTTAAAGGATATGAGTACAAGAACTTACAAGTTAATGGGCAGTTTCAAAACAAAAAATTTGATGGATTATTAAATGCTGAGGATGATAACTTTAGATTGAAATTTGAAGGGTTAGCAGATTTTTCATCAGAAATAAATAAGTTTGATTTTATAGCAAATGTTGATAGAATAGATTTAAAAAAGACAAATCTTTTTACACGTGATAGTATTGCTGAACTTAAAGGAAATATCAATTTAAATATTTCAGGAAACACTCTTGATGATATTGTAGGTAAAGCAACGTTTAAAAACTTAGTTTATACTAATCAAATAGATAGTTATTCTTTCAAGAATTTTGAAGTTAATTCATCGGTTAAAGACAGTATAAAAACAATTGAAGTTAACTCAGAAGATATTGTTAAAGGACACTTAAAAGGTAAGTTTACTTTTGAAGAGTTGTTGCCAATTACACAAAATGCACTTGGTAGCGTGTACACAAATTATCGTCCGCATAAAGTAGCTCCAAATCAATTTTTAGATTTCGATTTTACGATTTACAATCAAATTATCGGTGTTTTTTTACCAAATATTTCAATAGGAAGTAATACAAGATTAAAAGGGCGAATAAATTCTGATAAAAACTCATTAAAGTTAACGTTTGAATCGCCAGAAATAAACGCGTATAAAAATATTATTGAAGGCGTGGTTTTAAGGATGGATAATAAGAACCCGTTATATAACACCCATTTAACAGCTAATAAAATAAATACTGAATATTATAACATTGAAAAGTTAAACCTCTTAAACAGAACACAAAATGATACGTTGTTCTTTAAATCTGTTTTTAAAGGAGGAAAAAATTATGCAGAGAATTTTAACTTAGATTTCTTTTATACGATTAACGAGTTTCAAAAATCGGTGGTAGGTGTGCAAAAATCGACGTTGCATTATCGCGGTTTTGACTGGATGATAAACCCTAAAGAAGATAAAAACAACAAGGTAACTTTTAATTTAAACAAGAACGATTTTACCATTAGTCCGTTTGTTTTTAAATCAGGAGAGCAACAAATTAACTTTAAAGGTATTGTTAAAGACAGTACTTATAAAGATTTACAGGCTAATTTTGATAAGGTAAAACTTGCAAGTTTTTTACCACCTATAGATAGTTTAAAACTAGATGGAAAGCTAAACGGAAAGTTAGATTATAAACAAGAACAAGGAACGATAATTCCGAAAGGAAATTTATATGTTGAAAATCTTCATATCAATGATTATTCTCAAGGAAACTTAATCTTAGATGTTGAGGGAGATAATTCTTATGAAAAGTACAATGTAAATCTTTCATTAGAGAGTGAAAAAGCAAAAAACATTTCGGCAAAAGGAATGGTTGATTTGTCAGCAAAAAGACCAACAATAAATTTAGACGTATCCCTAAAAGAATATGATATATCGGCGTTTAGCCCTTTAGGAGAAGATGTTTTGTCAAGGTTAAGAGGGCAAGTTTCTGGAGATTTTACAGCCAAAGGATTTTTAAGAAATCCCGATTTTGATGGAAGTTTAAAATTTGAAAATGCAGGATTAGCGTTTCCTTACTTAAATGTCGATTTTGATTTAGAAGGTGATACCAAAGTTGTTTTAGATAAACAAGAATTTATTTTTAAAGATCTTATTTTAAAAGATACTAAATACTTTACTGAAGGAGATTTTTCGGGTAGTATCGCACATCAAAACTTTAAAGACTGGTATTTGAATTTTGATATTAATACGCAAAATTTATTAGTACTAGACACTCAAGAAACAGAAGAATCTGCCTATTATGGAACAGGATTTTTAAATGGAGAAGCTAAAATTAGGGGACTTACTAGTAATTTAGATATTGACGTAAATGGTAAAACAAATAAAGGAACTGTATTTGTAATTCCGTTAAGTGATGTTAAAACAATTGATAATTACAAGCTTATCCGTTTTAAAACAGGAAAAGAAGAAGAGCAAGCTGGAGGCAGAATTATTAAAGATATTAAAGGTTTAGATTTAAAACTGAATTTGGCAGTGACGAAAGATGCTGTTGCGCAAGTTGTGATTGATAAAGTCTCTGGAAGTGAGTTAAAAGGAAGTGGAGAAGGTAATTTATTTATTGATATTGATACTCGTGGAAAGTTTAAAATGTTTGGAGATTTTACAGTAGATAACGGTTTTTATAACTTTAAATACGCAGGTATAACAAAACCATTTATTGTTCAAAAAGGAGGAACTATTTCTTGGAACGGAGATCCGTATGATGCTGAATTAGATATTACTGCTGTTTACAGAACGAAAGCAAATCCAGCACAGTTGTTAGATAACATCAATTCCAACCGTAAAATCCCAATTGATTTATATACCAAAATTACTGGTGGATTGTTTAGTTCAACACAAGAATTCGATATTAAAATTCCGAACGCCAACTCTACGGTGGCATCTGAGTTAGAATTTATTTTGAACGAAAATGATTTGAATACCAAAATGCAGCATTTCTCATTCCTATTAGCATTTGGTACATTTTATAACCCTGAAGCCATCGGTACAAGTGCAAGTTCTGGAATTACGGGTACAGCATCAGAAATAGCATCAAGTATTTTAACAAACATGTTAAATAGCGATGGGAATAAATTCCAATTAGGAGTTGGATATACACAAGGTGATAGAAGTAATGTAAATAATCTAAATTCAGATGATCAGGTAGATGTTTCTGTTTCTACTCAATTAAGTGATCGAGTTTTAGTAAACGGTAAGGTAGGAGTGCCAGTTGGGGCAAATACACAAACCAGTGTTGTAGGTGAGGTAAAAGTTGAAGTGTTGTTAAATGAAGAAGGTAGCTTAAGAGGAACGGTGTTTAATCGTCAAAACGAAGTGCAATATTCTACAGAAGAAGAAGGATATACTCAAGGTGTTGGTATTTCATATCAAGTTAATTTTAATAACTTGCGCGACCTTGGTAAAAAATTAGGATTAGCTAAAGATAAAAAAGAAGTAAAAAAAGATACGCTTCCAAAAAAGAAGAAAAGCTTAATAAACTTTAAATCAAAAGAAGAAAAATAACCAAACTTTTTATGAGTAGAACAAGTAAAGATTACTTGGTAATCATGTTAAAAGGAATTGCTATGGGAGCTGCCGATGTTGTTCCTGGCGTTTCAGGAGGTACCATTGCATTTATTTCAGGTATCTATGAAGAACTCTTAGGTTCAATTAGCAATATAAATTTAAAGTTGTTAAAAACCTTACGAGATGAAGGGTTAAAGCAAGCATGGAAACAAGCAAACGGTAACTTTTTAGCAGCGTTATTGACTGGTGTTTTTGTAAGTATCGTCTCTTTAGCGAAAGTGATTTCTTGGTTGTTAGCAAATCACCCTATTTTGGTATGGTCTTTTTTCTTCGGATTAGTTTTAGCAAGTGTTATTTATATAGCAAAGCAAGTAACAAAATGGAATGTAATTTCTGTGTTCTTGCTCTTTTTAGGAGCTGCGGTAGCTTATTATATAACTACATTAAACCCGTTAGTTTCTGAAAATTCATCGATGTTGTTTATGTTTTTAGCAGGAGCTATTGCTATATGCGCTATGATTTTACCAGGTATTTCAGGGTCTTTTATTTTAGTGCTTTTAGGAGCTTATAAACCTGTTTTAGCAGCGGTTAATAACCGTGATTTTACAACAATAGCTGTGGTTGCTGTTGGTGCGGTAATTGGTTTGTTGTCGTTTTCAAGAGTTTTAAAATACTTGTTTGAAAATTATAAAAACTACACTTTAGTATTGTTAACAGGATTTATTATTGGTTCGTTAAATAAAATTTGGCCCTGGAAAAAAGTGTTAACATATCGCACAAACTCTCATGGAGAGCAAGTTCCTTTTAATGAGCTATCAATTTCACCCTTTTCATTTGAAGGAGATTCTCAATTATTGTATGCTTCAATGTTAGCTATTGTAGGTTTCGGGTTGATTTTATTACTTGAAAAAATAGCAGTAAAAAAGCAATAGAAAATAAGTAACTTAGCGTTCTAATCAAACAAAATGTATAAAGAGCGTACGCTACTACAAAAAATAAATCTTTTTTTGAAAGGACTTGTAATGGGAGGAGCCAACAAAGTACCTGGGGTTTCTGGGGGAATGGTGGCTTTTGTTATGGGGTTTTACGAAGAACTCATCTATACTTTTCAAAGAATTAATTTAAAGGCGTTTAAACTCTTATTTAACGGTCGCTTTAAAAGTTTTGCTAACTACACGAACTTACAATTTTTGGTTTGGGTAATGGCGGGTAGTATGTTTAGCTATTTCAGTGTTTCTTTAGTGTTAGATTTTTTTCTGAAAAATTACGAATTGTATGTTTGGTCGTGGTTCTTCGGAATGATAATCGGCTCGATTTATTATATCTCAAAAGATTTTGGCGACTGGAATTATAAAACAATCATAGCTTTAATTGTTGGAGCGTCAATAGGAGTTTCTATTAGTTTTATGACACCAGCTACCGAAAACGACAATCTTTGGTTTGTTTTTCTATGCGGAATTATAGGGGTATCTGGGATGACGTTACCAGGGCTTTCAGGGTCATTTATTTTGATTTTGTTAGGAAATTACGTGTTGCTATTAGTTGATAGCGTTAACGTTTTAGGAAATGTAATTACAAATTTAGTGTCAGGTAATTTGGAAGTTTTACAAGATGAGGTTAAAGTTCGATATTTAAAAATAATAGGAGTTTTTACAGCAGGTTCAGCATTCGGGTTGGTTTCTATTTCGCATGTATTAGGGTATGTTTTAAAAAAATGGCATCAAATAGTTACGGCTGTTATTATCGGTTTTATTGCAGGATCTTTAGGTGTTGTTTGGCCTTGGAAAGAAACAGTTTATAAAACAAAAAACGAAACCTTTTTGTTAGATCAAAACGGAAATAAAATTATCGAAAATTATCAACGATATATTCCAGATTTTAACAATCAAGAAACGTGGATTTCAATAGGATTTATTATTATTGGAATCTCATTAATCTTAATTATTGGTTTTTATGACAGAAAAAGAAAGTAAGCATTTGTATGCTTTAGTAGGAAAGAATATTTCTTACTCATTTTCTCGAGGATACTTTACTGAAAAGTTTGAGAAACTAGATTTAAAAGATCATAAATACATCAATTTTGATATTGATTCAATACATGAATTACCTCAAAAAATAAAAGACAACAAGAAAAGATTGAAAGGAATGAATGTTACCATTCCTTATAAGTTAGAAGTTTTTAATTTTTTAGATAGAATCGATAAAAAAGCAAGAAAAGTAGGCGCAGTAAATACCATAAGAATTTCTAAAAAAGGAAGGTTAAAGGGATTCAATACTGATGTGTACGGATTTAAAAAATCATTAAAACCTTTATTGAAAAAATATCACAAAAGAGCTTTAATTTTAGGAACAGGAGGAGCATCAAAAGCAGTGGCTTTTGTATTAGAAGAATTAGAGATTAAGTATAAGCAAGTGTCGAGAAATCCAGAAGGGAAAAAGCAAATTTCTTATCAAGATCTTACTGAAGAGATGATAAATACACATCAGCTTATTATTAATTGCACTCCGTTGGGAACGCATCCAAATATTAATAACTGTCCTGATATACCATACGAACTTATTTCAGAAAAACATTTGTTGTACGATTTAATATACAATCCTTCAGAAACCACTTTTTTAAAGAGAGGAAAAGAAAAAGGAGCTAGTGTAAAAAACGGATTAGAAATGTTAGAGTTACAAGCAGAAAAAGCTTGGAAAATATGGAACGAAAAGTAATTCGTCAAAACACAAAATAAAGTTTGGTATTCTCTAAGAATCCGTATCTTTATAATCTAAATTTAAGGAACTTAAACATTGTAGATATGTTAGAAAATAACGAAGAGAAAGTAGAAAAGCCTAAAACCGAAGAACAATTAAAATCAAGTAAAGAAACTGAGAGCGCAGTTAACGAAGTAGAAAACGAAGTTGCGAATGAATCTGAAAAAGCAGATGAAAAGCACGAAATTCCTATGCTTGATTACGACTCTATGGAGTTGGATAAATTAGTTAGCGAGTTAAAATCACTTTTAAAAAATTATCCAATTCAGCAACTAAAATCAAATGTTGATGCTATAAAAACAGCGTTTAACTCAAAGTTCGGAGCTTTATTGGCAGAAAAAAAAGCGGCTTTTTTAGCTGAAGGTGGTAATTCTATCGATTTTCAATTTTCTAGTCCTGTAAAAACTGAGTATAATAAATTACTTAGTGAATATAAATCTAAAAGAGATGCTTACTATTCTCAGTTAGAAAAACAATTAAAAGAAAACTTAGAAAGAAGAAATAATTTAATTGAAGAGTTAAAAACTTTAATTAAGAATGCTGATCCTAAAACAATGTATAACGATTTTCAAGAAATTCAAAATCGTTGGAAAAATATAGGTCCAGTACCAAAAACTAAGTATAACGATACATGGAGAACTTACCATCATCATGTAGAGCGTTTTTACGATTTACTTCACTTAAATAAAGATTTTAGAGAGCTTGATTTTAAGCATAACCTTGAAGAAAAACTTCGCTTAATAGAAAGAGCAGAAGCTTTAAATGATATTGAAGATGTAAATATTGCTTTTAAAGAATTGCAAGAATTACATCGTTTATGGAAGGAAGAAGTAGGTCCGGTTTCTAAAGAGCATAGAGAGGATGTTTGGGGTAAGTTTAGTGAAGCAACTAAGAAAATACACGATAAACGTCATCAACACTTTAGAGAATTAAAATCTAAGTATCAAGAAATGATTGATGCTAAGTTAGCTGTAGCTGCTGAGATTAGTGCTTTTGATACGTCTAAAAATAACACACATAACGACTGGCAAAAGAGTATTGTAGCGATAGAAAAACTACGTAAAAAATACTTCGATATAGGAAAATTGCCTTATAGTAAGAGTGAAGCAGTTTGGCAAGAGTTTAAAGCTGCGACAAAAAAGTTTAATACTGCAAAAAATGCTTTTTATAAAAATGAAAAAAGCTCACAAAACGATAATTTAAAAAGAAAGATTGAGTTAGTAGAACTTGCAGAAAGTTTAAAAGATAGTGAAGACTGGAATGAAACTACTAACACAATGAAACGCATCCAATCAGATTGGAAAAAGATAGGTCATGTTCCTCGTAAATTTTCTGATGATATTTGGAAACGCTTTAAGAATGCTTGTAATCATTATTTTGATAGATTACATGCAGTAAAAAACGAACAGAATAAAGAGCAAATAGCTGTTGTAGAAGCTAAAAAAGAGTTTATTGAGCAAGTTAAATCTGCAGAAATAAAAACTATTGAGGATGTTCAAAATACATTAACAGATTGGAGAGGTTTAGGAGCTTTACCAAGAAACGCTCGTCATTTGGATGAGAAATTCAATAAAGCGATGGATGCTCACCTAGAAGAATTAAATCTGAATAGGGTTGATGTAGAAATGATGAAGTTTAAAAACGTTGTTGACACTTATTTATCTCAAGAAGATTATAGAAAGTTAGATAGCGAACAATTCTTTATCAGAAAAAAGATTGATGAAACAGTTCGTGAAATGCAACAATTAGAGAATAATTTGAGCTTTATTTCTAATGCGACTGAAGATAATCCTTTAGTAAAGAATGTTCGTAAAGGAATAAATGAATTTAAAGATCAATTAGACCTTTGGCAAGAAAAACTAGATTATTTAAAAAGGTTAGATTACTAAACGTGATTTAATTTTAATGATATAAAAAAACTCGAATCTAATTAGATTCGAGTTTTTTTATATTATTTTTTTCGATGTTTTAAATTCTATGATTGAAAGAGTGCAAACAACAATGCTTTCAATCAAAATGTATATCCATCCAAATTTAGTAACATTATTATAATGGTAAAAAGTCATACTAATTGATAAACAACAATATAAAATGTTTGCAAAAGCAATCCACTTTAGTAAATGTTTTTGTTTGGGTTTTTCTTTGTGATAACTATAAAAATCTAACAAAGAAAATATTATAGGAAAACTAGCTAAAAAATAAAGAGTCTTGACAGGAATTCCAAAAATATATTTTAGCTTAACTAAGACAAAACCTAATAGAAAACTAGAAAATAAAGCGCCTATTCCGTCTATTAAAAATAACTTCTTTGGATGTGAACTAAAATATTCAACTAATTTTATAATCATTAAAGAATGTTAATGTGTTTTAAATTATAGAGCTTTCGAATTGATATAAAAATTATCATCGACTTCCATATTATTACCTTTTATCTCTTTTGTCTGCCAGTTTTCAGATGGATGTAAAACTTCTGTTTCTCCATCAATAATAACTTTTAAAGGCATGTTAAACCCTTCTACTACATTGTTCCAACGGTATTTTAAGGTATTGTTTTTAATTTGATATTCAAATTCAGGGATATTAATTGTACGTAAATATTGGTCAAAAACTTTAGTTAAATCAACTCCAGAATTTTCGGTAATATAGTTTTCAATTTCTTGAGTAGTAACTGTTTTATGATAAAACTCTGTGTTTAATCCACGTAAAATTTGTCGCCATTTTTCATCATCATTTACTAGTTGACGAATGGTATGCAACATGTTTGCTCCTTTGTAATACATATCGCCAGAACCTTCATTATTTACGTTATAGTTTCCAATAATTGGAATGTCATTCTGAATAGATGCTCGTGTACCAATAACATAAGCAGCAGAAGCTTCTTTACCGTAATAATAATCTAAAAATAAGTTTTCAGAGTATGCAGTAAAACTTTCATGAATCCACATATCAGCAATGTCTACGTTTGTAATATTGTTGGCAAACCATTCATGACCAGCTTCATGAATAATAATAAAATCGAATTTTAATCCCCAACCTGTACCTGATAAATCGCTGCCTAAATACCCATTTTTATATTGATTTCCATAAGTAACAGAACTTTGATGCTCCATACCTAAATAGGGAACTTCCACAAGTTTAAATCCGTCTTTGTAAAAAGGGTATTTACCAAACCAATGCTCAAAAGCTTTCATCATTTTAGGAGCATCTTTAAATTGCTCTTTTGCCTTTTCAAGATTATCTCGCAATACGTAATAGTCCATGTCTAATTCGCCAGCTTCCCCTTGATGTTTTTCAGAAAAATGAACATAATCTCCAATGTTAACGTTTACTCCGTAGTTGTTAATCGGATTATCTACAAACCAATGATAAGTGGTTGTATTATCGTTGTGTTGTTCAATATTTCGTAGGCGACCGTTTGAAACATCCATTAAATTTTTAGGCACACGAACGCTAATAGCCATACTATCAACTTCGTCGTACATATGATCTTTATTAGGCCACCAAACACTTGCTCCTAAGCCTTGGCAAGAAGTAGCTACAAAATGCTTTCCGTTGTTGTCTTTTTTCCAAGAAAAACCACCATCCCAAGGAGCTCTAACGGCTTCTTTAGGGTTTCCTTCATAATAGACATCTAGTGAATGTATTTCTCCTATTTTTTGAGTTGATTTTAATTGAATGAAATGTGCATTTCCTTCAGAAACAACTTCTAAACTTTCATTGTTTTGAGTAATCTTCGTGATTTTTAAAGGAGGTTGTAAATCAATTTGTAATACTTGATGAGGTTTTAAAACCTTGTATTGTACAGTGTTTTTTCCTTTGATAAATTTTCTGTCTGGGTCAACAGATACATTTAGGTGGTAATAAGTTAAATCCCACCAAGATCTTTCTTGAGTGATTGATCCGCGAAGCGTATCTTGACGTGTAAATTGTTCGTTTTTTGAAAATAAAGCTGTTTTTTGAGCTGTAGTTTTTGCGCATCCAGCAAAAAATAAAGCGAATGTTGTGATATAAAATGAGGCGAAAAAAGTTTTTCTAAGCATAGTGTTTGTTCTTGATAGATAAAAAGCTAAGATAAGTTTTTAAAGTTTTTTTATTGAGGGTAACTTTAAGATATTTGCTTAAAATTATAAGAATGTCTAAAACAGTTTTTATTACAGGAGCTTCTTCAGGAATAGGAAAATCAATAGCAATGTATTTGTATAATAAGGGTTATGCGGTAGTAGGTACAAGTAGAAACCCTAACAAGGTTGAGGTTCCGTTTCAAATGGTAGCTTTGGATGTTACAAACCAAGAAACCATAAGAACTGCTATAGCAGAAGCAATAGAAAAGGTTGGTAAGATTGATGTGCTTATAAACAATGCTGGAAAAGGAATTACAGGTCCGATTGAAGATACACCAACTGATGAAATGAAAGAAAACTTCAATACTAATTTTTTTGGAGTGATAGATGTAATTAAAGAAGTGTTACCGTATATGCGTGAGCAAAAAGGCGGGTTAATAATCAATACAACATCTATTGCTGCTTATATGGGGTTGCCATTTAGAGGGATTTATTCTGCGAGTAAAGGAGCTTTAGAGTTGGTTACAGAAGCATTGAGTATGGAGGTAAAACAGTTTGGAATTAATGTTGTAAATGTTGCTCCGGGTGATTTTGCTACGAATATTGCTGCTGGAAGATATCATACACCAGTTTTTGAAAATTCAGCATATAAAGAGAAATATGCTGAAAACTTAGCATTGATGGATACTCATGTTGATTCAGGTGCAGATCCAATAATCATGGCAAAGGCAATCCATCAAATAATAGGAAATAAAACCCCTAAAATTCACTACAAAGTTGGCGGATTTATGGAGAAGTTTTCAATAGTATTAAAAAGAATTTTACCTGATAAAGTTTACGAAAAACTCTTAATGAATCATTATAAGTTGTAAATTCGCAACGTTACAGATAATACAAGCTATTTGTTTATTTTGAACACAATTTTACACTATATATTATGAAATTTTTTATTGATACAGCTAACTTAGATCAAATTAGAGAAGCCCAAGCTTTAGGTATTTTAGATGGAGTAACAACAAATCCATCATTAATGGCAAAAGAAGGAATTACGGGAGAAAATAATATCATTAACCACTATAAGGCAATTTGTGAAATTGTTGATGGAGATGTTTCTGCCGAAGTAATTGCTACTGATTTTGATGGAATGATTAAAGAAGGTGAAGCATTAGCTGCATTACATCCGCAAATTGTGGTAAAATTACCTATGATTGCTGACGGAATTAAAGCGTGTAAATATTTTTCTGATAAAGGAATTAAAACAAACGTAACATTAGTGTTCTCTGCTGGTCAAGCATTATTAGCGGCAAAAGCAGGAGCAACGTACGTGTCGCCATTTATTGGCCGTTTAGATGACGTTTCTACAGATGGGTTACATTTAATCGAAGAAATTCGTACGATTTATGATAATTATATGTTCGATACTGAAATTTTAGCAGCTTCTGTGCGTCATACTATGCATATTATAGATTGTGCTAAAATTGGAGCTGATGTGATGACAGGACCTTTAAGTGCAATTTCAGGATTGTTAAAGCACCCATTAACAGATATCGGTTTAGAGAAATTCTTAGCAGATTATAAAAAAGGAAACTAATCAACGTAGTTGATTTTAAATATAAAATGTCATTTCGCTTTTCGAGATGACATTTTTTAGCTTACAGATATGTATCCAAAAAAAGAATTAGCACAATTAGTCATTTCAGGTTGTCATCAATACGCTATTGATACAGTTGTTATTTCTCCAGGATCAAGAAATGCACCGCTTACCATTGGTTTTTCAAATCATCCAGAGATAGAAACATTAAGTGTTGTAGATGAGCGTTGTGCAGCTTTTTTTGCGTTAGGTATCGCGCAGCAAAAAAGAAAACCAGTAGTAATTGTGTGTTCTTCTGGTTCAGCATTGTTGAATTATTATCCAGCAATTGCTGAAGCTTTTTACAGTAAAATCCCATTAGTGGTAATTTCTGCAGATAGACCAAAACACTTGATAGATATTGGTGACGGACAAACCATTCGTCAAGAAAATGTGTTTGAAAATCACATCCTTTTTTCAGCTAATTTAATTGAAGAAGAAAATCAGTTACAAAACAATTCGGAGTTGTTAGCAGAAGCATTACAAACTTCAATCAATAAAAAAGGTCCAGTTCATGTCAATGTTCCTTTTGATGAACCTTTATATGAAACGGTAGATAAACTAAAGCCTTTTGATTTAACAGACGTCATTGCGAGCGAAGCAAAGCAATCTGTATATATAGAAAAACTAACTTCTATTTGGAATTCTTCAACTAGAAAAATGATTTTAGTAGGAAGTAATTTCCCTGATGTTGAATTACAAGAAGTCTTATCACAATTTACTGAAGATGAATCGGTAATTGTGTTAACAGAAACGACTTCAAATCTATACCATCCAAAATTTATCAATAGTATTGATAAGGTGATTTTTCCATTGTCACTAGAGCAATTTGAAGTGTTTAAACCTGAGGTGTTATTGACTTTAGGAGGGATGGTGATTTCAAAAAAAATAAAACAATTACTTAGAAAATCACCGCCTAAACATCATTGGCACTTAGATGAGTTAAGCGCTATGGATACGTATCATTGCTTATTAGAATTTGTGCAAATGAATCCGGTTAAATTTTTATCAAGTTTACAGGATTCAAACGAGAAAACAGTTAGCGATTATCAACAAAAATGGCTAGAAGAAAAGAATAAAAGAGGGGATAAACACAAGATGTTTTTACAAAATTGTGAATATTCTGATTTAAAAGTATTTGAAATGGTTTTAGAGAGTATTCCAAGTGACTCTCAATTGCAGATTAGCAATAGTTCAACCATTCGTTATTCTCAATTATTTGATGTAAATGCTACTTTTCGGGTATTTTGTAACAGAGGAACAAGTGGGATAGATGGTAGTACAAGTACAGCAGTTGGTGCTGCTTTTGCTGATGAAAAACCAACGGTGTTTATTACAGGAGATTTAAGTTTCTTCTACGATAGTAATGCATTGTGGAATACTAATATTCCGAATAATTTTAGAATTATTATATTGAATAATGCAGGTGGAGGAATTTTTAGGTTTATTCCTGGTCCGTCAACCACAAATGCGACAGATTATTTTGAAACTCCGCATAACCTAACTGCAGAACATTTAGCGAAAATGTATGGTTTTAACTATGTTTCTGTTACTAATTTAGCAGAGCTAAACAAAGAGTTGAAAGGATTTTATACAGAATCAAATCAACCAAAAATAATGGAGGTTTTTACTCCGAAAGAAATAAATGACGTAGTTTTAAAGAACTATTTTAAAAATTTATAGAATGGAATTACAAGAAGGTGATAAGGTAGAGTTGGTAATTGGTGTACAAACAGCTTTAGGATATACAGTTTTAATTAATGAAGCGTATGAAGGTTTATTGTATAACAACGAAGTTTTTAGTGATGTTGAAGAAGGAATGCGAACTGTAGGATATGTAAAAAAGATTCGTGAAGATGAAAAGATTGATGTATCGTTACGTCCACAAGGTTTTAAAAATGTTATTGATACTGATGTAGATAAAGTTTTACAAAAACTTGAAGAAAAAGGTTTTTTACTATTGACAGATAAAAGCTCTCCAGAATCTATAAAATTTCACTTGCAAATGAGTAAAAAAGCATTCAAGAGAGCTATTGGCAGTTTGTATAAAAGTAAAAAGATAGAATTGCAAGAAGATAGAATAGTGTTAAAATAACCTATTCTTTATCTTCTTCTTGTTCCTCAATAATTTCTTCGTTACTATCTTTCTTTTTACTTCCCATTAAATCGTTTACACGTTTTATGTTTTCGTAAAAAGCATCGGCATTAGGATTGGACGGATCCATTTTTCCATAAGCTGCTTTGTAGTAAAAATCTGCTTTTTCATAATCTTTTCCCAATTCGTAATACATACCTACGTAATAATCTCCCATGTGAGAGTCTGGGTATTTTATCATAACAAAATCACCGAATACTCTAAGGTAATCTCCATCTTGTCTATCAATGACGATATCTTCAATAGCAAAAATATCATCTAAACGAACATTTAGGTTTGAACCGTATAAATATTGAATATCTAAGTATTTTTTCTCTACATATTTAATAGCGTCTAAAGGAGCTAAATCTTTTACGTTAGCTTCAAATTCTTCTTTGGTGATTTTTGAATACAAAGCAAACATTTTTGTAAATGCTCTTGGAATAGTTTCTCCAATAATTGATAAGTAACTAGGAGCGTTTTGAAATTTATCTTGGGTGAAATGAAGATTTTTCCCATCAAAAGAAGATAAATATGTTCCAATTTGATTGAATCTATCAGCTTGCTTAGAGTCGATAAATTTGTCATTGTTACTTAAATAAATAAAATAAGAATTATCAATTGACGCTAATCTTCCTAATGAATACGATTCAATAATATTAGGAGCAAATTGGGGAAATTCAGGTGTAATACAAATAAATGAGTTAAAAATAGGTTCTTGGTCTTTTAAATAATGTGTTATAAAATTTGCAGCTTTACCTTCACCAGCAATAGTCATAAAAGGAGAAGTTCTAAAATTACCTTCCATAAAAGGAATCAATTCATGTTTTATAAAGTTGTAAAAATGAACAGCAGAACTTGTTAACGCGTTGTTTGCAGGAATTATAGAAATATCGTTACCATAAGTTTCCTTCATGTCTATTCCTACCGCTATTTGTCTTGGAGCTTTGTCAACATTAGCAAATAGTTTTGCATTCCCAACATATAAATCGAAAAGATACTCATCACCTAAAACAATTGCTAAAGGATAGTTTGTGGTTTCGTCTGTGTCATAACCTTCAGGAATGTAGATTTTTACATTTCTTCCGTCTTTAAACTCTTTTGAGTTTACTTTTTGTGTGATTACTTTTTGCGAAAAAAGACTTGTGCTAATAAATATGGTGAATAATAAAAATGCGTGTTTCATATTAGGGATAAATTATATCATTCAAATATAGAAAAGAAAAATAAAGTTATTGTGTTATTTTTGTACAACTAAATAACGACAATATTTTAAAATTATGATACAACCAGACTGGAAAGTTGCTAAAGAATATGAAGATATTACTTATAAAAAATCACATAATGTTGCAAGAATAGCATTTAATAGGCCAAATGTGCGTAATGCGTTTCGACCAAAAACTACGTCTGAGTTGTTAGATGCTTTTCACGATGCGCATGAAGACACCAATATTGGAGTTGTTTTATTATCCGCAGAAGGACCATCAACGAAAGATGGTGTTTGGAGTTTTTGTTCAGGAGGTGATCAAAATGCACGTGGTCATCAAGGATATGTTGGAGATGATGGATATCACCGTTTAAATATTTTAGAAGTACAGCGTTTAATACGTTTTATGCCAAAAGCAGTAATTTGTGTAGTTCCAGGTTGGGCAGTTGGTGGCGGACACAGTTTACACGTAACTTGCGATTTAACCTTGGCAAGTAAAGAACATGCTATTTTTAAGCAAACCGATGCTGATGTAACTTCGTTTGATGCAGGATATGGTTCGGCATATTTAGCTAAAATGGTGGGGCAGAAGAAGGCTAGAGAAATTTTCTTTTTAGGAAGAAATTACTCTGCACAAGAAGCCTATGAAATGGGAATGGTAAATGCTGTAATTCCTCATGATGAATTAGAACAAACAGCTTTTGATTGGGCACAAGAAATATTAGCTAAATCCCCTACATCAATTAAAATGTTAAAGTTTGCAATGAACTTAACTGATGATGGAATGGTAGGTCAGCAAGTATTTGCAGGAGAAGTTACTCGTTTAGCGTATATGACTGATGAAGCGAAAGAAGGTCGTGATGCTTTCTTAGAAAAACGTAAGCCTAACTTCCCAAAAACTTGGATACCTTAAAATTAACTTAATCATTGCGAGGAAGAATGACGAAGTAATCTCTTCTTAAAGATTGCTTCACTTTGTTCGCAATGACGTCTTATTTTATAGAATGAAAATAATTTGTATCGGTCGCAATTACGCGAAACATATAGAAGAATTAGCTAATGAAAAGCCAGAAAATCCAGTGGTGTTTTTAAAACCAGATTCAGCTATTCTTCCAAAGAAAATGCCTTTTTTTATTCCACCTTTTTCAAATGATGTACATTATGAAGTTGAGGTATTGGTAAAGATAAATAAAGTAGGAAAACATATTTCTCCAAAATTTGCCCATAAATATTACGATACTATTGGTTTGGGAATTGATTTTACTGCACGTGATGTACAAGCACAATGTAAAGAGAAAGGATTACCTTGGGAAAAAGCCAAAGCTTTTGACGGAAGTGCAATAGTGGGGGAGTTTTATCCGAAGGAAGAATTCGATTTAGAAAATTTATCTTTTCAGTTGCAAAAGAATGATGTGGTGGTGCAAGATGGAAACACCTCAAGTATGTTGTGGAAGATAGATGAATTGGTAAGTTATGTATCACAATATTTTACCTTAAAAAAAGGAGATATCATTTTTACAGGCACACCTGCTGGAGTTGGTAAAGTAGCTGAAGAAGATATATTAACAGGAATTATAGAAGGAAAACAAGCTTTTCAAATTAAAGTAAAATAAAATATCCCGCTTAGGCGGGATTCTTTTTTCAAAAATATGAACGCAGAAATAATCACCATAGGAGATGAAATTCTTATCGGTCAAATTGTAGATACCAATTCGCAATGGATTGCCATTGAATTAAATAAAATAGGAGTATCTGTTTATCAGATAACTTCTATTCAAGATGAAAAGCAGCATATCTTAAATGCGTTAAAAGAAGCAGAAAGTAGAGCGGATATTGTAATTATTACGGGAGGTTTAGGTCCAACCAAAGACGATATCACTAAAAAAACAATCGCTGAATATTTTAAGGATGATGAAATTATAGAATATCCAGAAGTGATTGATAATATTAAATATCTATTTAAAAAAGTAAATCATCCTTTTAATGAAGTACAACGATATCAGGCGCAGTTACCTTCTAAAGCTACTTTATTAATGAACCGTTTAGGAACCGCACCAGGAATGTGGTTTTATGAAAGTGATACGGTTTTTGTTTCCTTACCTGGAGTTCCGTATGAAATGAAAGGATTGATGAAGTATGAAGTATTACCTAAGCTTCAAGAACAATTTCAATTACCTTTTATTATGCACAAAACAGTGTTAACAGTTGGTACAGGTGAAAGTGTTATTGCAGAACGAATAGCTGTTTGGGAAGAAAATTTACCAAAGTTTATAAAGTTAGCTTATTTACCATCATTTGGTAAAGTTCGTTTGCGTTTAACAGCCAAAGGAACTGATAAAAAAGTGTTAGAAGTTGAGTTGTTAAAACAATTATCGATACTTCATGAATTAATACCAGATATTATTGTTGGTTACGAAGAAGAGACTTCTTTAGAAAAGAAAGTAGGGGAGTTGTTACGTCAACAAGGAAAAACATTAGCAGTAGCTGAAAGTTTAACGGGAGGGAAAATAGCTTCAACCTTAGTGTCTGTTCCAGGGGCTTCTAGTTATTTCATTGGTGGATTTATTACCTATACAGCAATGTTAAAAGAACAGTTATTGGGAGTTTCGAAAGAAGCAATTAGTCAATTCACGGTGGTAAGTAAAGAAGTTGCGAAAGAAATGGCTAAAGGATGTTTAGAAAAACTACAGTCTGATTACGCAATTGCAGTAACAGGAAATGCAGGTCCTACTACCGATCATAACGACAAGAGTGTGGGCTTGGTATATATTGCGATTGCCAGTAAAGAAGGAGTAGAGGTGTATGACTTTAATTTTGGACAGCCTAGGGAAAAAGTAATCAATAGAACAGTGACAAAATCTTTAGAAATTTTACAAGCTGTTTTATTAAAATAATTAGTATTTTTGCCGCCGTTACGCTTCCAAATAGGTTAGATGCTGAACCTAAGTTTTGAACGGATTAAAATAATTTAAAATTTAATCGAGAATATTTTTGTGCAATAAATTAAAATGCATAAATTTGCACCTCGTTTAGAAATAACACTAAAAACTGTCAAGAAGATGTCTAGAGTTTGTGAATTAACAGGTAAAAAAGCGATGGTAGGTAACAATGTATCTCACGCTTTAAATAGAACTAAAAGAAGATTTAACGCTAATTTAATGACTAAGCGTTTTTATATTCCAGAAGAAGATAAATGGGTAACTTTAAAAGTATCTGCTTCTGCATTAAAAAATATTAATAAAAAAGGAATCTCTGCTGTTATTAAAGAAGCAAGAGCTAAAGGTTTCTTAACTAAATAATTCCTTACTTAGATAAAATTTTAGAGAGATGGCAAAAAAAGGAAACAGAGTTCAAGTAATTTTAGAATGTACTGAGCATAAAGCTACTGGGCAACCAGGAACTTCTCGTTATATTACAACTAAGAATAAAAAAAATACTCCTGATAGAATGGAATTAAAGAAATTTAATCCAATCTTAAAGAAGATGACAGTTCATAAAGAAATTAAATAATAAGCTACGGCGTAAATTTTATATAAAATGGCAAAGAAATCAGTAGCATCGTTACAAACAGGTTCGAAAAGATTAACCAAAGCTATCAAAATGGTAAAGTCTCCAAAATCAGGAGCTTATACATTTGTTGAAGCTATTATGGATCCTACACAAGTAAATGACTTTTTAGCAAAAAAGTAATTCTTGTATACAGTTTAAAGAAAAGCTACTTTCTAACGGAAGTAGCTTTTTTTATGTGTTAAAAAACTGTATTTTTGGGCGTTACCCTTCGGGTAGGGTTTTTGTGCTACACGGTAGCTAGCTGCAAACCCTAACGCGAGATGTAATCGTTAAAATGACATTATGACCGCATTTAAAAAGTGGTACAATTTTTAACGTATACCAAACGATTATAAAAAGTATACATGAGTTTTTTTAAAAAAATCTTTTCAAAAGAGAAAAAAGAAACCTTAGATAAAGGTTTAGAAAAAACCAAAACCAGTTTTTTCTCAAAATTATCAAAAGCAGTAGCGGGTAAAGCAAAAGTTGATGACGATGTACTTGATAATTTAGAAGAAGTACTAGTATCGTCTGATGTTGGAGTAGATACTACGTTAAAAATTATTGAGAGAATAGAAGAACGCGTTGCTCGAGATAAGTATTTAGGAACTGATGAACTAAATCAAATTCTTAGGGAAGAAATAGCTGGCTTACTATCAGAAACGAATACAGGTGATGAAACAGAGTTTACTGTTCCTGAAAACAAGAAACCTTATGTATTAATGGTTGTGGGAGTAAATGGAGTTGGAAAAACAACCACGATTGGTAAGTTAGCTTCGCAATTTAAAAAACAAGGATTAAAAGTAGTGTTAGGAGCTGCAGATACCTTTAGAGCAGCAGCGATTGATCAACTACAAGTTTGGGCAGATAGAACAGATGTTCCTATTATAAGACAAGAAATGGGGTCAGACCCTGCATCTGTGGCATTTGACACCGTACAGTCGGGAGTTAACCAAGATGCTGATGTTATTATTATTGATACCGCAGGTCGTTTGCATAATAAAGTTAATTTAATGAATGAGTTAACAAAAATTAAACGTGTAATGCAAAAAGTAATTCCTGATGCACCGCATGATGTATTGTTAGTATTAGATGGTTCTACAGGACAAAATGCTTTTGAACAAGCAAAACAATTTACCAAAGCAACCGAAGTAACCTCATTAGCTGTAACCAAATTAGACGGAACAGCAAAAGGTGGAGTAGTTATCGGTATTTCTGACCAGTTTCAAATTCCTGTAAAATATATTGGTGTTGGTGAAGGAATTGACGATTTACAGGTTTTTAATAAACACGAGTTTGTAGATTCGTTTTTTAAATAGAGAATATGTCATTCCTGAGAATTCAGGAACATGACAACAAAAAACTCCTCATTTACTGAGGAGTTTTTTGTTGTGTTTAATAAATGTTTCGCTATCGGTTTTGTGTAAGCGTCAGTAACGGGAAAATGCGCGATTATTTTCCGTTGACGCACAAAAGATAGCAAAAACGTGTTGAATTTCCGATTGAGAAATTCAGCCGTTATTGGGCTTACACGTTGTTGTAGCAAGTTTTTATTCTCCGATGCTTAATTTCCGAAGTAGTGAATTTGACCTCAAATCTAAATTCGTATTACCAAAATTATAATTTCGCATTAGAATTACTCCATATTCGCTATCTTTTTCATACTCGAAATGAGCTGTATATCCAGCATTGGAACCTGCGTGTCCAACTGTATTTATTCCTTGGTCTGAATATAAATCGAAGCCAAAACTGTAATTAGACCTTAACCTTGTTGTTGGTGTTTGCGTTGTTTGTAATAATGTAATATTGTTTTCGTTCAATAAATCGTAATATCCCATACAAGCTTTCATAAATTTAATCATATCGCTTGGTGTTGAGTAAATACCACCATTAGGTATTCTGTATCCAACTTCTTTATGTTCATTTTTCGGTCTTTCGAAATTAAGTTCTGCAGTTGGTCCGCCTGCCATTCCATTTGCTAAATTTTCTTTTTGGTCTTCTGGAACTTGAAAATAAGTATTGTTCATTTTTAAAGGTCTGAAAATCTTTTCTTGAACCAACTCGATATAAGGTTTGTCAGCGGCTTTCGAAAGTGTTAAACCTAAAATAGCAAACCCAACGTTTGAATATCCAAATCTTTCTCCAGGTTTTGAGCGAAATGAGGTTTCAGAAATGGCTTTAATTAGGTTATTTTCCCATTCATCGATTTTTCCAAAACGTACATTTTCATCTCGACTTCTCGATTCCCTATCTAATCCTGAAGTATGAGTTGCTAATTGTTTTAATGTAATAGGCGAATACTTATCGTAGTCAACTAATGATTTAATTTCTGGTAAATATTTTTCAACAGGGTCATTTATATCGAGTATTCCCTCTTGTTGAAGTTGCAACATTAAAAATCCAGCAAATGATTTAGATATTGAACCAATTCTAAAAATTGTGTTATTATCAGCATTTCCGTATGATTTCAATGCTAGAATCGAATCTTTATGAATTATTGCGAAAGAAAAACTACCGTCAATGTTATCATCTTTAACATCACTTTCCACTAATTCGATAAAGTTTTCTATTATATCATTTTTAGTTTGTATTTGGTTTTCTTCTTTTTGAGTATTACAGCTAGATATTATCAAAGCAACTGCTAATGGTAGAATTCTTTTCATAATTTGATTGATGTTAAATTTTTTCTTGGTTATAGAAATAAAAAAACACCAATAAGGTGTTTAACTTTATTTACTCTACAAATGTAGAATAAAATTTGATTTCTACAAATGTAGAGTGTGGTTTTTTTCAAATGTGCTACAACGGTTAAGATATCCGTCGTTTTAATGAACTGATATCGTCCGATAGCGAAGTTAACTTTTTAAAACTTAAGAATCAAACCAAATTTTTTAAGTTACAATTTTTCTTTTAAAACTTCAATCTCATCACGTAATTGCGCAGCAGCCATAAAATCTAACGCTTTGGCAGCTTCTTCCATTTGTTTGCGTTTGTCGCGTATGCGTTTTTCTATTTCTGTTTTTGGTAAGTACTCTAAATCTTGTTCAGCAGCTTTTTGTGTTGCATTATCGTAATGATATGAGGTAATTGCCGATTTAGATAAGGTATTGTCTATCTTTTTATTGATTTGTGTTGGAGTAATTCCGTTTGCGGTATTGTAATTAATTTGTTTTTCGCGTCTGCGAGTGGTTTCATCTATGGTAAGTTGCATACTGTTGGTAATTTTGTCAGCATACATAATAGCTTTACCATTTACGTTACGAGCTGCTCTACCAACGGTTTGTGTTAACGATCGGTGCGAACGTAAAAAACCTTCTTTATCGGCATCTAAAATAGCAACTAACGATACTTCAGGTAAATCAAGACCTTCACGAAGTAAATTTACTCCAATCAATACATCAAATAAACCTTTACGCAAGTCTTGCATAATTTCTACACGTTCTAGAGTGTCAACATCCGAATGAATATAGCGACAACGCACTTGAATTCGAGTTAAATATTTAGCCAATTCTTCTGCCATTCGTTTAGTTAAAGTGGTAACCAAGGTACGCTCGTCTTTTTCCACACGGATTTGAATTTCTTCAATTAAATCATCAATTTGATTTAAACTTGGGCGGACTTCAATTTCTGGATCTAACAATCCAGTAGGTCGAATTACCTGTTCAACAAATAAACCTTCGGTTTTTTGTAACTCATAATCAGCAGGAGTTGCAGATACGTAAATCACCTGGTTTTGCAACGCTTCGAATTCTTCAAATTTTAACGGACGGTTGTCCATCGCAGCAGGTAAACGGAATCCGTATTCTACCAAATTCTCTTTTCTACTTCTGTCCCCACCATACATGGCATGTACTTGAGGTACGGTTACATGGCTTTCATCAATAACCATTAAATAATTATCAGGAAAATAGTCTAACAAACAGAAAGGTCTAGTTCCCGCTTCACGACCATCTAAATAACGAGAATAGTTTTCGATTCCAGAGCAATAGCCTAATTCACGAATCATTTCTAAATCGAATTCAGTACGTTCTTGTAAGCGTTTTGCTTCTAAATGTTTTCCGATTTCTTTAAAATAATCGACTTGTTTTACCATATCATCCTGAATTTGATGTATGGCATTTTGTAATACATCAGGAGAGGTAACAAACAAATTTGCAGGATAAATATTTAATCTGTCTAAACGGTCAAGAACCTGATTACTTTCAATATCAAACGTTTCAATTTCTTCAATTTCATCACCAAAAAAATGAATGCGATATCCATTTTCTCCATAAGACGGATAAATAGTAACCGTATCTCCTTTTACTTTAAAGGTTCCGCTTTTTATTTCGGTTTCGGTGCGAGCGTACAAACTCGTAACGAGTTGATGTAAAAATTTAGTACGAGAAATTTGTTGTTCAACTTCAATCGTAATAACATTCTTTTTAAACTCTGTAGGATTTCCAATACCGTACAAACAAGAAACCGAAGCAACCACCAATACATCTCTACGACCAGAAAGTAGGGAAGAAGAGGTGCTAATTCGTAAGCGTTCAATTTCATCGTTGATTGATAAATCTTTTTCAATATACGTTCCTGTAACAGGAATGTAAGCTTCGGGTTGATAGTAATCGTAATAGGAAACAAAATATTCCACCGCATTATTCGGGAAAAACTGTTTAAACTCTGAATATAACTGAGCTGCCAAGGTTTTGTTATGCGCTAAAACCAAGGTAGGTCTATTTACCTGAGCAACTACATTGGCAACCGAAAAGGTTTTACCAGAACCGGTAACTCCTAGTAAAGTTTGAAACTTTTCTCCTTCTATAATAGCGTTAGCTAGTTGGTTGATAGCTTGAGGTTGGTCTCCTGTTGGTTTAAATTCTGATTCTAATTGAAAATCCATAAAAACAAAAATACGGATAGATTTTTTTTATTCAGAAGTAGTTTAGTCTCTTTTTAAAGTAAAATGTCCTTTTTTATCAATAATGTTATTGTTGAGATCTTTTAGTTTAGCATGGAACCAATAATCGTTAGAAGGTAAAAGTTTACCGTTTAAAGAGCCATCCCACCCAATTTCTGCATTGGTGTCGTTTAAAAAATAAATTATTTTACCGAACCTATTAAAAACCTTAATGTCTATTTGCTTAAAAAAAGTTGAACTAACACCGTAAACTTTCCATAAATCGTTAACTCCATCATTATTTGGAGTTAAAAATTTAGGAAAACCAATAATGCTAGCGGATGTTGTAATTGAAGGTTCGCATTTATTAAGGTCTTTGATATAAATAGTAGCGATTCCTGGTTGAACATTTGCGAAGGAATGTGATGTTCCGTTTCCTGTAAAATTTATATTATCTAAAGAATATTCATAATTACTATTACCATCAATGTTGATTGACACAGTGTTTTCTAATTCATTTACAACATTTACATCTACAGATTCAACTTTTGCAGGAGGAGGGTAATTAACAGTAAAACTTTTGGAGTTTGAACATTCTATTCCGTTAAGTGTTTTGTAAACTGTTAAGGAAAAATTCCCTTCTCTTGTTAATGTGTAATTATTATTAGTACTTAAAACCTTGTTGTTTTCGTCTTTCCATTCAAAATGATCGTTTGAAGATTCAGCTGTTAATGTAATTGGAGGGTGACTGGAAGGGTTTATACAAATAGTATAATTATCTTTTAAGTTTATCTTTGGAGAATTGACAATTAAATCAAAAGATTCAATTCCGCTACATTCATCAGAATTGTCAATTCTAACCCAAATCTTTGTGCTACTAGAGATAAAAGAATTATTAAGTTTATTTTTTTTTGTTTGTGCATTTTCAAGTGTTTGGTAAAATGAAATTAAATAAGATTCAGGCAGATTTAGATAGAGTCTAATCTCTTCTTTTTTTTGTTTAAGATTAAATAAAGCTAATCCGTCGTTTAAAATATCGTTAGAATTTTCACACATGGTTAAAGAAGATATTTTAGTAGAATTAAAATAGTTAGACTCTATTTTAAAGTTACTAATAGAATAGCAATTTCGGGAGTTAATAACTCTTATATAAATAGTTTGAGGATTCGATTTGCTTGTGTAAGATTCAGGTTTTTGAATTCTATTACTATCTAATTCAGCGTCCTTTAATGTTTCATAAAATAAATAGTTAAATTCTCGACTATTAGCATTAGAAATTTTATTAGAAATTGTGAATAAGTTAAAATAATCTACACCGTCATTATTAACATCACATTGGGTTAGTTTTTGATTTTCTTTTAATTCTGGAAGAGGAAAAACAATAATCTCTTTATATAGAGTTATGATTTTATCTTTAATTGACGCCTCAACTTTAACTAAATATTTTCCAGGTGAGTTATATTTGTGAGAAGGAGTAATTTCATTACTTTGGTTACCATCCCCAAAATCCCAAAAAAGAGGGGTTATGTCGGAGTAGGAATCGATAGAAAACTCCGCTTTATTATTAAGACAAACATCATTTGTTACAATTCTCGTCCTAAAATAAGATTGAATAAAATTCGGAAGACCAATTGAAACATAGTTGTAGTTCAGAGTTGTTTTTTCTGAAGAAAACTCGCAATCTGAACCTAATTTTTCTGGAGATATTATTTCTGAAAGGGTATTAGTTTGATTATTTTCTGTAAAGTTTGTTACATATATTTTACCATTTTTTGCTAATTGTAAAGATGAAAAATCACCAAGCTTATTATTGATTATTATTGTTTTAGTTGGTTCAAAGGTTTTTTTTATTTTTTTTTGAAATATGTAATTTACACCTTGGTTATTACCTGTGTAATATACAAATTCAGAATCATTTGAAAATTCAACTGAATATGGTTTTATATGACCTTTATCTTTATCATCATCGATGAAGCTATTGTCACCTATAGCAGTCTTTAAATATTCGCCATTAGTAACTTCGCCAGTTTCATTATTAAAATCATATAAATGTACACCTTGAGAATAATTAGCAGAAATAAGTTTTTTACCATTTGGTGAAAATTTTAAAGCTCCTCTTGCATCTGATATATTATCGTGTATTGTGTTAGAAATTATTGGAGTTGAAAGACCTGTTGAGTTTAGTTTGATACAAAAGAATTTATTGTAAAACTTTGAATCATCGCTTTTGTAATTAGTAATTATCCATATATCCTTACCGTTAGCATGATGAACAGCAGAAATTTTTTCAGCGGAGTTACTTGTTAATAGATTATTAGAGGAAATAACACCTCCATTGCCTCCGTTTAATCTTTTACTTATAATGGTATAGTAAAAACCAGGTTCAATTGAAAAAAAAGGATTATTAATTTGTTTTGTAGTTGTAAAAAGGTAGATTATGTCATTATTTTCAGGATGAGGGATAAATATTGAGTTCTGTGAAAATAGAGGATAACCTGCAGTAGGAAAAGCATCGTCCATAAACTCTCCATTTTTATTATATATGGAAAAACCATTAGAATAAAATAATAGATTACCATTATCATCTGAAATTGTACTACAGCCATTTTTAGTAAACATTTTACTATTATTTAGCTCTTGAGGAGTATAATCCTGAAAATTAAGTGCAGATTTATAACCAAAGTACCAATTATTGGTTTCTCCTTGGGAGAAACACATAAGAGAAAAAAATAGAAGAATTATACATGTTAACTTATTCATAGCTAGTTAATTTGATTGAAAGCTAATTTACAAAAAAACGAATAACATTAATGTTATTCGTTTTTCCAAATTAGCTTAAAACTTATTTTCTTATCAAAGAGAAATGACCTTGATGTTGGTGTAGTTTTCCTTTTCTGTCTACTAATTGAATTTTAAACCAGTAATCAGATGAAGGGAGAGGTTTACTGTTATAAATTCCGTTCCATCCTTCTCCATCTATAGGAAATGTTCCTACTACTTTACCATGACGATCAAAAATATAAATACTGCTTGATGGAAAAAAGTTAGAGTTAGCACCTTTTATTCTCCAAGTATCATTATCTCCATCGCCATTAGGAGTTATAAATTTAGGGTATTCGATTACTGAAACATCAATAGTTGCATTTGGTTGGCAACCATTTTTATCTTGAATAACAATTGTATAAATCCCTCCTTTTATATTTTCAAAAACAGCTTCATCTTGGAAAGGTGTTTGATTTTCATATTCATCAATTAGAGAGAATTCGTAATTTCCAATACCAAGATTGTTATTTTCTGTAATTATAGTAATAGAATAATTGTCTAGTCTACTGTTATTTGTGTCATCAACTATAACAATATCATCAGTGTTTATAGTAGGTTTTTCAGAAGGGTCGACATGTATATCTCTTCTTCTTTCACAATTAGTGCCATTGGTAGTTGTAGCAACTACATAATAATCGCCAGCTTCGGCAACATCATAAAAAATATCGGTACTTCTAACATTAGTAGGATCACCGTTTTTATACCATTTATACGTATAGGTTGCTGCTGGATTTAAAGCTTCTAACCTTACTTGTTCACCTAAACAAACAATAACAGGTGTATTAACCGTAAAATCAGGTAATGGGTTTATAACAATATTAAAGCTTAAATCATCATTTATACATGTTGTTTTCTTGTTTTGAACCCTAACATAAATAGTTTGGTTGGTTGTTGTATTTTCATATTGATTTTCATTTAACGGATTATCTCCAGTTTGAGCATCAGTGAGGGTTTCATGAAAAGTTACTGTAAAGTTACTGTGTTCAGATGTTGGATAATTAACTAGTATTTCAGGAATTTTAGCACTTAATGTAATATCTCCGTTAATTCCGTTTGTATCATCGTTAGAAGAATCGTTAGTATTATCACAATTGGTATAATCAGTAATATTTATAGGAAGAATAGGTTCAGGATAGGTAACTATAGTTATAGTAGCTAAACCGTACCTACATTGAGTAGTCGTGTTAAGTACGCTTATCCAAAGAACTTCTGTATGAGGAGCATCTATACCAGATCCTGCTGGAGGAGGTGTTGAGTACGTAGGATTGTTAGCGTAATTGTTTTTTGATAAAGGAAATGTTCCATCAATAGCGTTTTGCCTTGTTCTATGGTAAGTTACACTATACATGTTAGGGTCTCTTCCGTCTAACACATCAACATCTCTTTGTGATAAATCAATATTCTGAGCAAGTCCATTAATTGAACTTCCGTCTGAACCATCATCACATACCTCAATATTTGGTATTGGTTTAGTAATTATTGGTAGCGGATTAATTATGATATCAAAAGAAGTATGATCATTAAAGCAACCAGTAGTATTATTAACTACTCTAACATAAATGGTTTCTTTATCTCTTGTTTGATTTGTATAACTATCATCATTAGCTATGGGATTATTACCTGTGTTTGCATCATTTGAAGAAGTATGGAAAGTCACGGTATAATCCGCAGAATTTTGCGTTCCTAAAATACTAGTTGCTTTACTTCTTAAATCTAAATTAATATTTATTCCGTCATCATAAGCACCGCTATCAAAATCATCACATTGTTCAATTGGAGAAACTGTATTAGCAATAGGAGGTTGTTGCGCCCAAATAGTAAAATCACCTATTCCTTGGCAATCATTATTTGTTTTATCTATAACCTTAATGTATAATGATTGTGGAGTAGTAGCAGGAACGTTCTTGTTCCTATAATTAGTAAGGTTTGTAATTTGATTTTGAACCGCGTCTCTATCAGCTATGGTTTCAAAGATTAAAACATCTAAATTAGGTCTGTTAGCAATAGGAAAAAGGTTTTTTACCTCCGTAGGTACATCACTTATATCAAAATTTGTAATACCATCGGTATCATTATTGTTTGTAGTTTTATTTCCGTCACTATCTAAGAAATCATCACATTCTTCAAACTGACGATTATAAGTAATATCTGCGGCGAAACCAACAATAATATTTATTTCAGATACACGGTAACATCCTTTGTTAGAAATTGTACGAGCCCAAAATTTATCTCCATGAGTTACAGGGTGTGCTGTTGTATTAGTAATTTCATTAGTGTCGTTATTAGCATCTAATAGAGAAGGGTAATATTTAAAAGTTTCATTAGCAGAGTTATTTGAAATGCTAATTTCTGCTAAAGTAAGGTTTATGGTTGTGTTTAAATCTGCGTCAGTATCACATTGCTTTAATGTAACTATTGGGTTTGCTATAATTGGCAAAGGATTTACAACTAAGTCTAAAAATCTAGTAACGTCATTACATGCAGGATTATTCTTATTTTCAACCCTAACAAACACTCTTTGTGAATTTACAGATGTGTTTGTGTAAGGTGCGTTTTTATCTATAACATCGGTGTTTTTATCAGTTTGAGCTCCTGATAATGAGGTGTGATAGGATACTTCGTATAAGTTTGGATCTAAAGCATCAAGAATTTCAGAGTCTTTGCTATTTAAGATAAAATTATTGAATATTCCATCGGTATCACTTCCAGAAACAGTATCATCACACACATCGTATGGCAACGGTTGTTTTGGAGTTGGTAATCCTGTAACTGCAAGTGTGAATGTTTTAACATCATAACAAGCATTAGGAGCTACTTTATTATGCATTCTAGCATATATCGTTTGATTACTAAACGGAGTAGGGTTGGTATATGGATTAGTAATAGCGTTCGCAGTGTTATTACCATCTGCATCAGCTTGTGTTAAATAATAGACTACTTCAAAAATAGCTGGGTCTTCACCGTTTAAAATTTGTGGTGTAACGGTTGATTGTAAATCAAAAACATTTAAACCATCATTGTCAGTATCACAAAATAAAATATTGTTTGGTTGGTTAATTGTAGGAACCTTTAAAAAGGTTATTACTACTTCGTCTTCACCAGTACTTCCTGTTACGGTATCTGTAATTTCAACTTTATAGGTTCCTGAAATATTATTAGATATAGTTAAAGAAGAGGATGTTTCACCTGGTATAGTATTGAATCCGCTTCCAGAGTCTACAGACCAAGAATATTCAAGAGGGTTTACAGAATTAGTTGTGGTTGTGATAGTTACCGTTTCGCCTTCACATTTAGTTTGATCAGGTCCTAATTCGCCAGCGACAATGGAACAGTCAGTCGTTCCAGAGTTAGATTGATTAAAGTTGGATTGCTGAAGTTTTATTTTACCAGATTCACCAGAATAATTAGTAACTAAAAGAATATAGAATTTACCGGCTTGTGCATTTGGTATAGTGAAGCTTTCTCTGGTATTTCCACTATAACTACAATCTATAATATTAGAGTTATCATTATCATTAATATAAAAATTAGGAGAAGCAACGTTGTCAACACAAGCAATTGGGCTTCCTCCAAGGTCAAAACATTGTCGAGATAATGAGTTACAATTAGAATCAGGTGTATCAAAAGGTCCCCAAGCAATGAAATCAACATCAAGTTCCCTTTCTCCAATAGGAACGTTTCCATTACTGTCAAAATTGGTAGCTTGAATAATTTCAAAGTTTAAATTACCAGTAGATTGGACTTTAATAAAAAACCAAGCAGGGTTAGGACTATCGAATAAACATCCGTAACTACCAATAGAAGGTGTGTTAATAACGTTGTCAAAAATTTTAATTCCATTATTATCAGAACACATAGGCTCTAAGGAGCTACATGTAGAAGACCCGTTTTGTGAAAATAAATTAGTACTAGAGTTAAGAATAAGTATATATAGAAATGTTTGTCTTATTAGGTTTAAAAATAATGAGGTTTTTTTCATAGTTATTTTCTTAATAAAGTAAAGTGTCCGGTTTTTTTACGAATTTTTTTGTTAATATCTAATAGTTCTGCATTATACCAATAATCGTTTGTTGGTAAAATGGTACCATTATAGATTCCATTCCAACCAGGGTGATTTTTATCAGTTATTTCATTTATTAATTTTCCGTGTCTATCAAAAATTTGGACTTTTACGAGTTGGTAATAATCATTATCAACGCCTAAAACTCTCCAAGTGTCATTTTTCCCATCTCCATTTGGTGTAAAATGACGTTGAAAATAAATAGTTGAAATTTGATTAGAGGTTACTATTCCACAACCATTACGATCTCTAATGGAAATAGAATTTAGACCTGGAGGAATATTTGTGAAAGTATAGTTTAAGTTTTCATCTCCTTTTACAAAATCACTCAAATTAGTGCTGTTCAAAGCGTATTCATAGTCTCCGATACCTTCAACAGTAACTTCAATTTTATTGTTGTCTAAATTATCTTGATCGTCAACCGATTTAATGTTAACAATTAATGCTTGGTTAGATTCTTTTACAATAAATGTATTATAGCCAAGACATGGAATATCAATATTTGGATGTTTTCTGTATGCTTCAACTTTATATTCTCCAGCCGAATTAGCATTATAAGCTGCTGAATTTGCTCCAATAATCAAAGAACCATTTAAATACCATTTGTATATATCCGAAGAGTTACCTGTATCTGCATTTAAGGTAATCGTGTGTGGTTGTGGTGTTAACCTTGGATTGTCTACACAGAGTATAAGCCCTTCTAAGTTACCCTGTGGTTCAGGAATTTTTTCAACAAAGATTTTAAAATTACCAACGGCTTCACAAGAGTTAGCTCCTTTATTTGAAATTCGAACAAAAACATCAGAATTATTGATGAATATATCATCTTCATATGGAGGTAGAATTTGATTTACTTGTAAAGAAGCATCTTCTGTTGTTCTATAATATTGAAAATCATGAGAGGTTTCAGATAATGCACCATCCGAATTACTTATTATTTGTTGAGTTTTAATAGAAAAGTCAAAATAGCTATTGTTTGAACCAGTACTAAATTTTGCATTTGGAATCGTAGCATTCTCATCAAGTTCGCAAACATATTCGTCGCTGTAGGATGTTAAGCCTGTAGGATTAACTTGTAAATTGATTACATCTGTTTGGTAGCATTTTGTAGTGTTATTAGTTATTTTGACGGTTACTGAATGGTTGGTTGCAATTGTATTTGTATAATTGTTTTTATTTAGTGGTGTAGAAAAACTACTATCAGAATTTTCAAAAAACTCTATAGTTAAGTCGGTAGAGTTGTTTACTAAATCAGCTTCAAGTAATTCAAGGTTAAAAGAAGTAAATCCGTCTATTGGATTACTATCGAAATCACATTGAACGTATGTTGAAATTGTGTTTATAACAGGTTTAGGTTCGAAAGTAATTTGAACTTTACCTGTGAAAGTTTTTTTACATTCACTAGCTGATTCAATTTTTACTTCATACAGTCCACTTCCATGATTTGTGTTGTCAACTGTTAAGCTTCTAGTAGAAGCTATTTGAGTACCATCTTTAAACCAAGTATATGTGTCTAAAGGATCATTTTTTTCAGGTTCTATAGTATATGAGTCACCAATACAAAATACTTGATTACTGTTGTTTAACACCTCATTAGTAGCTATGTTAATTAGTTTAACGGGAGCAAAAAATGATTGAATAAACGGTGGAAGCCCTTGTGAAGAAATTTTACTTCCTAAACTTACAGCATTGGAAGTGAAACGAATATCAGAAGCATTATCTTCTGGGTTTTCAATTGCTCCTAAATATGATTTCCCTGGGATAGAAGCATATATTCTTCCATCAATACCTAATTGAAGAGCTCCTCTAAAACCAGATTCACTCCATACTTGAGTTTTTGTTTGTGCTATATCTCTATCTAGCAAATCATATTGAAAAATTCTAAAAGAATTACTGTCAGGATGGTATAATGAAGAATATAGTTTTGTTGATTGTTGCGAGAATTCTACTCCATATGGAGCTCCATCTGAAGAACCATTAGTTAAAATTTCTCCGTTAGAAGTGATTTTTCCTGTTGAGTTATCAAAATTAAATAAAACTAAACGACCGCTGCCATCGCTTGTATAATCGGCTAAGGCAACTTTAGTTCCATCTGGAGATACTTTTAAGTAACCTCTTTTGTCTGATAAAAAATAGGAAGAGGCAGAAGTAATAGGATTAGAAAAATCTACACCTGTTTTATCAATCTTATATGCATAAAAAGTATTTTGAACTATGGATAGAACCCATATTTCAGAACAGTCTTTACCTTGTACAGCTGTAACTTTTTCAGACCATGAAAAATCTTTTCCGTCAGCTAAATTTATTGGGCCAGAAATAATTTCTCCTCCTGTGCCTTTAGAAACATCAATTGTATAAAAGTTAAATCCTGGATTATTGGGGTAGCCACTACCTGTTCCAATAAAATTTGTTCCTACAGTAAAAATGTAATAAATATTACTATCCTCAGGATTTGGGACTATTAATCCTGATTGAGTACTTGATGGATTACCTTGTAAATTATTAGCTAACCTACCATCTGAGTATTTCATTAACTCATGGTTTTTTGTCCACACATTTATTCCATCAGAATAGAATAATAAGTTTCCGTTTTCATCAGAAATAGTAGAACATCCTTCATCAGTATTTAATAAACCATCATTTAATGCTACTGGTGTTCCTGAATTAAAATCAATACCTGCATTCCTTCCAAAATACCAAATATTAGCCTCTTTTTGGCTATAAAGTGAAATAGAAGTTATAATACAAAGAGCAAACAATAGTTGTTTTATCATCTATGAAAAGTTTTATCTAAATAATAAAACAACTAAAGTACATAAAACCCTCTATAAATCTCGTTTTTTTAACAAAGCATATGATGAATAAATAAAAATTGTAGTCCAAACTAATACGATTACCACGTTAAGAACTCCTACAGAGTAGTCTTTTGTGAAATTTTCTCCGATTTGACTTGCTACAGATTTAACAGCACCTAATCTAGAAAAAGGTTCCTTAATTAAATTTGCCATCGCTTCTAAAGGAAAAAACTGCATAATAGAACTAACAGCTTCATCAATTCCTGTAGTAATATTTCTGTAATTCCAGTATAAAAGTCCTTTGATAATACTCTCAATAATTAACCAAACAATCATTGCAGCAACAGCAAATGCTGAGCGTTTAATTAAAATTCCTAAAAATAATCCAAAGGAAAAGAAGCCTACTAATTTTATGAAGAATGCGAATAGATATTCCAAATTGGAAAAAATAATAGAAATTTCATTGAAATCAGAATAAATTAAACCTAAAACTAGTGAAACTCCAAAAACAAAAATTGTAGAAACTGCTGAAAAAACAATAACTGTATAGAATTTTGAAAGGATGAATTCTTTTTTACTTAATCCATCAATTAAATTTTGCTTTAAGGTTTTATAACTGTATTCATTTGACATCATTGATACTATTACCAACAATAAGAAAAACTTAAAAATAGCAGCCATATAGGTGTTAAAATGCCATATGTAAGGAAAGTTGAAAATTCCTTGATCTGCTAAGTGAAATTTGATTGGACCTATATCAAACTTAATTGCAGCAATAAGCGCAATAGAAGTTAAAAGCCCGAAGTATATAATTGAAAGAACTTTACTTGCTCTGTTGTGCCTAAGCTTGTGAAATTCGATTTGTATTAATCGTAACATAAATATGAGGTTAGTTGTTGTTGGTTAAATCTAAAAATTGTTGCTCTAAACTTGGTTTACGCTTTACTAAATGAGAAAGAGATACATCGTTATCAAAAAGGAATTTGTTAATTTCAGAAGCGGTTAATTCTGTTGCTAAATTGGCAACAAGAATTCCGTTTTCTTCTTTAATATTTCCAATAGCTGTGTGATTTTCTAATAACTGTATTAATTTTTCTTGATTTTCAGCTTGAAGTTCAAAAAATCCGTTAGAAGCAGTCATTTCATCAACACGACCACTGTAAAGTTTTACTCCGTTTCTAATAACTACAACGTGAGAGCAAACTTTTTCAACTTCATCGAGTAGGTGAGAAGCTAATAAAATTGTGGTTCCGTTTTTAGCTATATCTTTAATTATTTGACGAATTTCATGAATCCCTTGAGGATCTAATCCGTTAGTAGGTTCATCTAGAATTAAAATTTCTGGATCGTTTAATAGGGCAGAAGCTATTGCTAAACGTTGCTTCATTCCTAAAGAGTAAGTTTTAAATTTACTATTTCTACGATCGTAAAGATTTACAACTTTTAGTTTTTCTTCAATTTTATCTTTTGAAACACCTTTTATTTTACAAATAAGTTCTAAGTTTTGAACGGCAGTCATGTAAGGATAAAAGTTAGGACGCTCGATAATAGCCCCTACTTTTTTTAATGCTTCATGTGTTGACAACTTCCCGTCGAACCAGCTAAAGTTTCCTGAGGTTTTATTAACTACATTTAAAATAATACCTAAAGTGGTAGATTTTCCACTTCCGTTCGGTCCTAAAATTCCGTAAACATTTCCTTTTTGAATATCAAAAGAAAGATTGTTTACCGCATGAACTTTTCCGTATTTTTTATCGAGGTTTTGAATAGATAAAATTGTTTCCAAGCTTTTTTGGTTTTGTTGATTATATATATTTGACGACTGATATAAATTATTGTTACAAGGTATAAAAAAAGAAAAGACTTTCTTTTTAAAGAAAGTCTTTTGATATGATTGTGTTTTTTTACTCTTATTTATTGTCTATTAGTCTAAACCCTTCACCATGAATGTTTAAAATTTCAACATCTTCATCACTTTTTAGGTATTTACGAAGTTTAGCAATATAAACGTCCATACTTCGAGAAGTAAAGTAGTTGTCATCTCTCCATATTTTAGTTAATGCCAATTCACGAGGCATTAAATCGTTTTTATGAATAGCTAACATTCGTAATAATTTACTTTCTTTTGGTGATAATTTTTGAGCTTCACCACCTTTGTATGATAAATGACGAAGTTTAGAGTTGAAGTCAAATCCTCCAATTTTAAATTCAAACTCATCGCTATCATTTGTCTTTTCAGTTTCTTTACGTTGTAATATTGCTTTGATTTTGTGTAATAAAACTTCAGAATCGAAAGGTTTATTCAAATAATCATCAGCACCAACTTGATATCCTTTTAAAACATCTTCTTTTAATGTTTTAGCAGTTAAGAAAATAATTGGAATTTCTTTGTTTGTAGCACGAATGTCTTCAGCTAAAGAAAAACCATCTTTTCTTGGCATCATTACATCTAAAATACATAAATCGTATTCTGCATTTTTAAACATAATTAAACCATCTATTCCGTCTTTAGCATGTGTAACATTGTAATCGTTCAATGCTAAATAATCTTTTAGAACTGTTCCGAAGTTTGGATCATCTTCTACTAATAGTATTTTTTTACTTCCCATTTCTTAATCTTTTATATTAATGGTAATTTAACTGTAAACGTGCTTCCTTTGCCTTTCTCACTCTCAACATGAACGGTACCGTGGTGGTTGTCTATAATCTCTTTTACATAAGCTAAACCTAGTCCGTGTCCTTTCACATTGTGAATGTTTCCTTTGTGTTCTCTATAAAATTTATCGAACACATATTTTTGAGCATTTCTACTCATTCCTATACCTTCATCTTTTATCTTAAAGATAAAGTATTTATTTGTGTTTTCAGTAAAAACATCAATTTTAGGGGCTTTTTCTGAATATTTTAATGCGTTTTCTAACATGTTAACCACCACATTTGTAATATGGAATTGATTTCCTAATATTTCTGTTGAAATAGCTTCGAAATGTGTGGTAACACTTCCTTTTTTATCGTCGGTTAATAGTTGAATATGCTCAATTGCTTCTTCTATAATGTCGTGCATATCAACTGCATCCTTACTAATATCAAGCTGATTTTTCTCAAGTCTTGAAATTCGCAATACATTTTCTACCTGACCGTGCATTCGTTTATTTTCATCACGAATCATTTGCACGTACCTTTTTATTTTTTCTTCGTCTGATATGATTTTTGGGTTTTTAATTGCATCTAAAGCAAGATTAATAGTTGCAATAGGTGTTTTAAACTCATGTGTCATATTATTAATGAAATCTGTTTTTATTTCAGAAATCTTTTTTTGACGTATTAACTGATATAATGATGTTGAAAAAGCAGCAATGATAATTCCTATAAAAAATAAAGAAAGTATCAGTACCTTCATCATTCCTGATAATAAATTTTTACGTTCGTTTGGAAACTTAATGTATAGCTTGTACTTGCTGTTTCCTTCATCATCTTCAAGCAACGGATAGTTGATGTCTTCTGGTTGAATATTGAAATATCCTGATTTTAACTGTGTTGCTAATCCGTCTTCATAAACAACGTATTTAAAGTCTTGAGTTATGTTCATTCTAGCAAACTCTTCTTTTAATCTGTTGTTTAGCTCTTTATTACTAATTCGTTGATGAATTGGAATAAAAATATTTTTACTCTGACGGAAAGCACGTGCAATTTCTTTATTATTCCATGAAGAATAATCTCTAAAAATTGAATAACGACTTTCGTTTACTGAAGATTTAAAATCTTGATTACTAGATTTCATTATTTGAGAAAACATAATGTCTTCTTTACCAGAATAACGTTTCATGATAATAGAATCGTTATCTACAAACTCACCTGGAAGTTTTATTCTTTCTTCTAAAATTGAGCTTCCAAAGGTAAATTTAGTCTTGCTAGCTGTATCAATTTGTTGAAATAAAAATGTTTTTAATTCAGCATCAGTTCTAAACTTATTATTTTCAAAGAACTCTTTATAATTCTGCGCAAACTCGTTGTACTCTCTTTCTTTAATATTCTCAGAGGTGCGAGCTAAAGCAATGGTTACATTATTCTTAAATTGTTCTTGTTTATTTTTAATGGCATCTTTAATCCAGTACACCTGAACTGAAATAATTCCTATTAAAGAAATACTCATTAAAATAACAATGAGAATAAAAATTTTCTTACCCATTATTCAAAAATAAATTAATAAAATGTAGGCGTATAATGTTTTAACTTAGATTAACAAAGTTACTATAAAATTAAGAGTCTTTTAACATTTATGGTTAATTAAATGTAAATCAGCTGTAGCTTTTTGTTAAAGAATTATGAATCTTTAATACTTGCTTTTTGGTTTGTGTAAGTATAAGATTTTCAATTATATAGTGAGATTGTAGTGTTTTTTTAGCCTCACTCCATTGATTTTTAATTCTGTTTTTTACTTCTTCGATAGTAGAACTATCTCTTTTTAGAACTCTATTTATTCTTATTGATTCTGGAGCGGTAACTGTTATGATTTTATCACAAAAAGAATCGCTACCGTTTTCAAAAAGAATTGCGTTTTCGTATAAAATGTATGCTTTGCTTGAGTTTTCTTTTATGAAATTTTGTAAGTGTTGATTTACAACAGGATGTACAATAGCGTTTAAAATCGCTAGTTTTTCTTTGTTTTTAAAAACGATTGAAGCTAAATAAGGTCTGTTTAATTCGTTATTAATATAAGTTTCGCTTCCAAATTCTGAGATTAATTGGGTTTTGATTTCGTTAGAAGTATGCATTAGTTTTTTTGCTTCATCATCGGCAATGTAAATTGCAATATTTTCAAATTCTGAAAACATTGTAACGATGGTAGATTTTCCGCTACCTATTCCGCCAGTTAATCCTACTACCATGTTATTCATAAATTAAGAAATCAATTTTTTTAGGAACAATTCTAACTGTCGAAATTTGCTCGGGAAACTCTTTTAGCTTTGGAATTAAATAGTTTAATTCCTTTTTGGTTGACTCTAAATAGTCACATTCAATTTTAAATAAATCGGGAGTTATACTGTTGAAGTTCTTAAGTCCTACCTTATAAATTATTTTTACTTTTTTAGGAAATATATTGATGCCTTTTGGGGCGTTTTTTACAAAAACAGGAACTTCTATTTCTCCTTCAGTAAATTTATCAACTGACAGCTCTATTTGAGCAGATTGATGACTGCTTTTAAGTTTTATTCCTTCAGGAAACACAATAGCTGAAGTAGTATTTGTGTTTTTAGAAATGTTTTCTAAAGAAGTTTTTTGTAACTCTAAAAACTGAATTTTATTAATGTCGTTTTCATCACCTGAAATTAAAACACTATCAGGAATTGTATTGATAGGTTTTGATAAATCATAACCTAATTGAAAAGTGATGTTTGTATTAGGTTTTATAGGCACTTTTTTAGAGTTTAAAGTACCAATAGTTAAAGGTATTGTGTCTTGTTGAATATTGATTAGTTGAATACCTGATTTTAATTGATTTTGTACGTCAGAAAGTATGTTTTTAGATAAGAAGTAATAGTTGTTTCCTCTTTTTTTAATTGCTTTGTTTAGTTGTAAGGTAATCGGTTTGTGGTTAATACTAGACGTCAATAAATTATAACCACTACTTTTTACGTTTATAGTAATTTTTTTAAAAGGAGTTTCAATTAGTGTTTTTTGTTGTGGTAACTGAGTGTATTCTAAATCGTATTGAACTGTAGAATTGTATTCTTTTGATAGGTTTATTAGAAGCCAAAAAAATATTGAGGCAGTTAAAAAACCGAAAAAGGTTTTAGGTATGTTTATTTTATTTTTCAATGATTGTTTTTATAAATGCAATCTACATAAAAAACAAAAAAGTGAGCTATGTAGCTCACTTTTTTATATAAAATGTAACTGTTAGTTTTTACTATCAGTACTGTATTTTTTACTTAATTCCATAGAAATTGCCGAACGCTCAAACTTAATCTTGCCAGCACCAGTTTCAATAGTAACTGTATTGTCGTTGTCGTTAAGTTCAACAATTTTACCATGAATACCACTAGTGGTAATAATTTTAGCTCCTTTTTTAATTTCAGCTTGAAATTGTTTTTCCTTTTTTTGACGTCTCATTTGCGGACGAATAATTAAAAAGTAAAAAACAGCAATCATAGCTACAAAAGGAAGCATACTCATTAAGCTTTCTTGAGAACCAGCTTGTAAAAAGATTGTTGTAAACATTATGCTTCTTTGTTTTTAGGAGTTACCATTCCTGAAATTTTAAGAATTTCTCTACCTTTTTCAGTATTAGTAGTAAGTGTAATAGACTTTGATTGTTTATTAGGCTTACCACTAGTATTAAAAGAAACTTTAATTTCACCTGTTTTACCTGGTGCAATTGGTTCTTTAGGCCAATTAGGAACAGTACACCCACAACTTGCTTGTGCGTTGGTGATTACTAAATCACTTTTACCTGTGTTAGTTACTATGAAAGTAGTTTCAACAACTTCCCCTTCTTTAACAGTACCAAAATCGTATTCCTCTTTGTCAAAAGAAATAACTGGGGCACCTTGGCTAATTGAGTTGTCTCTTTTTTCAGCGTTTTCAACGTTTTCTTTTTTTACTTTAGATGAAGCATTTCCTTGTCCGCAAGAAACTAATAATCCTGCTGAAACCATAAATGCTAATGCTACTGCTATTTTCTTCATTGTAAATGTTTTTAGTTTTGTTGTAAAAATAATAATTTATAATAAACCTCTACCTATTTTAACCATCTTGTTAGATGCTAAATAGTCTTTTGCTAATTTATCTAATACTCCGTTGATAAAGTACCCACTTTTGTTGGTTGAATAATCTTTAGCAACTTCAATATATTCATTTATTGATACTCTACTTGGTATAGATGCAAAATGTAAGAATTCAGTAATTGCCATCTTTATGATAATCATATCAATGTCTGCAATTCTATCAGCTTCCCAGTTAGGAGTTTTTTCTTTGATGTCTTCTTCGTATTTGTGCTGATTCAACATAGTTTTGTTGAATAAATCTGCTACAAATTTTTGATCATCACTGTCCTTATATAAACTTCCTAAAATAAAAGGTTTATTAGCTTTTTGTTTGTTTAAAGTTTTTAAAATCCATGTATTTACGAATGGAATATCGTCAATCCAAGAAATCATTTTATCTTCAAAATAGTCTGCTAACTTTTCGTTAGGGGCAACTATTTCTCTGAAAAAATCAATAACAAAAGCTCTGTCTACATTAAAAGAGTCTTCAACGGTATCCATATATTTTGCATACATGTCACTCTTTTGTAACTCATCTAATAAGATTTTTATATACTCATCGTCAAGATCCCAATAGTTTAATTTATTAAGTTCAACATATCCTTCTAAACTCACACTTTCGTTAAGTAAGTTTAATAATTTGTTGTCGATAAATTTTGTATTTGGGTTTAGTTCTTCTTTTGTAGCAAGAATTTTCTTTTTTGAAAGCTCAATTCTTTTTCGAGCTAATTTTTGAACTTCAACTAATAATTGAAGATTTAAAACGTACAAGTCGTACATTTTTTGAATGCTGTGTTTTAAGAATTTTTCTTCTTTCACTAAATCATCGCTATGCGATTGTTGCATCGCATAAATCGACTGCATTACTTTAACACGAATATGTCTTCTGTTAATCATTCTAAAGAACTTTAAAAAAAAGAGCGATAGAAACTATTTTCTAACGCTCTGCAAAAGTAAAACTTTTTTATTTTTTATCTAGCTATTTTGCTCTTTTTTACGAGCGTCAATTCTTGCTTGTGCAATATTAAAAGCAGCTTGATGTGTAGTGATATTTTCTTTTTCTGATAAATTGAAAATCTCTAAAGTAGTATTGTAAATGTTTTCAGTTCTTTTTAGGCTTTCAGCTTTGTCATATCCAACAACTTCAGCATATACATTGATAATACCACCAGCGTTAATTAAGAAATCAGGAGCATAAGCAATTCCTTTTTCCTTTAACATTGTACCGTGTTTTAACTCGTTTGCTAATTGGTTGTTAGCAGCACCAGCAATTACTTTAGCTTTTAATTGAGCAATACTAGCATCGTTAATTGTAGCACCTAAAGCACAAGGAGCATAAATATCTAAATCTAATCCGTAAATATCATTTCCTAACACTACGTTAGCTCCGTATTTTTTGCTTAATTCTTCTAAACGAGCTTCGTTAATGTCGTTTAAAATTACTTGAGCGCCTTCATCAGTAATGTGTTTTACTAAAGTTTCACCTACATGACCAACACCTTGTACTAATACTTTTTTTCCTTCTAAATTATCAGTTCCAAATTTGTATTTAGCAGCAGCTTTCATTCCCATATACACTCCATAAGCAGTAACAGGAGATGGGTTTCCGGATCCACCAATTGCTTCTGAAACACCAGTAACGTGTGGAGTTACTTCACGAATAACATCCATATCACGAGTTTCCATTCCAACATCTTCAGCAGTAATATATTTTCCGCTTAAAGAGTTTACAAACTCACCAAACTTACGCATTAATGCGTCGTTTTTTTGAGTTTTAGCATCACCAATAATAACTGCTTTACCACCACCAAGGTTTAAACCTGTAATTGCAGATTTATATGTCATACCACGAGATAAACGTAATACATCATTTAAAGCATCCCATTCACTTTTATATTGCCACATTCTAGTACCACCTAAAGCTGGTCCTAAAGTTGTGTTATGAATACCTATAATTGCTTTTAAACCTGTATCTTCGTCGTTGCAAAAAACGATTTGCTCGTGATTGTCAAAAGATAACTGACCAAACACTGGGTCGTTCTTAAGATCTTTAGTATCAATGATTTCTGATGTCATTTTTAGTTGTTTTTTAATTTGAGTTGTTTTTAGCAATCTCAAAAATTCGAGTGCAAAAGTAAGAAATCGTTAAAACATAAGCAAAAAAAGGTGTCTAATTTATGGTATCTTTAACAAGAAGTCTTTTTAAAGTTTAATTTTTTAAAGAAGTATAATTGAAAGCATTACAACATTTAAATAAGTATTTTTTAAAATACAAGTGGAGGTTATTACTAGGGATATTCATAACGGTATTAGCTAAGATATTTATGCTGAGAATCCCCGATCTTGTTGGTGATTCTTTAAATGTGGTTGAAGATTATCAATTGGGTAAAATCACCGAGCTATCTGAAGTAAAAGATATTCTTTTAAATAATATTTTATTGATTATAGGGGTAACTCTACTAGGTGGTTTCTTCACTTTTTTAATGCGTCAAACCATTATTGTAATGTCTCGAATGATAGAGTTTGATCTTAAAAATGAGATTTATCAGCAATATCAACGATTATCACTCAACTTTTATAAACAAAATAGAACGGGTGATTTAATGAATCGTATAAGTGAAGATGTGTCAAAAGTGCGTATGTATGTTGGTCCGTCTATTATGTATTCCTTAAATATGTTGGTGTCGTTTATTATTGGGTTTACCCAGATGTATGCAATCTCTCCAAAACTTACACTGTATACAATGATACCGTTTCCAGTACTGTCTGTATCCGTTTTTATTTTAAGCAAACAGATTAATAAGCGAAGCACAATTGTGCAACAGTATTTATCAAAATTAACAACATTTAATCAAGAGTTTTTCTCTGGAATAAACATTGTAAAATCGTATGCTATCGAAAAAGAAGTGATTAAAAACTTTGATGAATTAGCTGATCTCAATAAAGAAAAGAACATCGATTTATATAAAGTTCAAGCGCTATTTTTCCCGTTAATGATTTTGTTAATCGGTATAAGTAATATTATCGTTTTGTATGTTGGTGGTACATTATATATAAATGGAGAAATTCAAGTTGGGGCTATTGGGGCATTTATAATGTACGTAAATATTTTAACGTGGCCAGTTGCGGTGGTTGGATGGGTAACTTCTATGGTACAGCAAGCTGAAGCATCGCAAGAAAGAATTAATGAGTTTTTACAGCATGTTCCAGAAATACAAAATATCAACTCTAAAGAAACAGAAGTTCAAGGAGAAATAGAGTTTAAAAATGTATCGTTAACTTATGAAGATACTAATATTAAAGCTCTTAAAGACATCAGTTTTAAAGTTGAAAAAGGTGAAACTTTAGCAGTTTTAGGAAAAACAGGAAGCGGAAAATCATCTATTATTAATTTAATTTCACGTTTATATGACACGACTAGTGGAACGGTTTTAATTGATGGAGAAGATATTACAACCTGCAATTTGTATGATGTAAGGAATCAAATAGGCTTTGTGCCGCAAGAACCATTTTTGTTTTCTGATACTATTGAAAATAATATCAAGTTTGGAAAAGGGGATGCTACAGAGGAAGAAATTATTGAAGCGGCTAAAAATGCAGTAATTCACGAAAATATTATAGACTTTAAAGAAGGGTACAAAACGATTTTAGGTGAGCGAGGAGTAACGCTTTCTGGAGGGCAGAAACAGCGTACTTCAATAGCTAGAGCGATTATTAAAAATCCTAAAATTTTAATTTTTGATGATTGTTTATCAGCGGTAGATACAGAAACTGAAGAGAGAATTTTATCAAATTTAGAGCGTGTTTCAAGTGATAAAACAACAATAATTATTAGTCATAGGGTGTCCTCAGCAAAAAATGCTGATAAAATTATTGTGTTAGATGATGGAAAGATTGTTCAGCAAGGTGTTCATAATCAATTAATAAAAGAAAAAGGATATTATAAAGAGTTATACGAACAACAACTTTTAGAAAAAGAAATATAGGGTTTCGTATTGCCAAGTAAAATATTTTGTTAGATTTGTTGAGAAATTTTAAGCAAACAACTATTATTTAGTCGAATTATGAGCGAGAGAGTAGAACAAGAAGAAATCTTTTCACAAGTTTTAAGAGCAGGAAGAAGAACGTATTTTTTTGACGTTAGATCTACAAAAGCAGATGATTATTATTTAACAGTAACTGAAAGTAAAAAATTTACGCACGATGATGGTTCTTTCCATTATCAAAAACATAAAATTTACTTATACAAAGAAGATTTTGAAGACTTTACAGAAATGTTGAACAAAGCAACAGATTATATTGTAAACGAAAAAGGTTCAGAAGTTATAAGTGAGCGTCACCAAAAAGACTACAAAAGAGAAGAAGGTGTAGCTACTGAAGCTACTTCTACTGAAAGTTTTACTGATGTTTCGTTTGAAGATATTTAAACAGAAGAAAACTGTTTAGCACAACCCTAAACACAAAAAAATGTTTGTGTTTAGAGTTTGGTTAGTGCCAAAAAAAATCAATTCAAATTCAATTTACACACAAAAACCGCCATTGTTACACAGCAATTGGTGGTTTTTATTTTTTAAATAAGTGATTTAATCTTGTTAGGTAATTTTGAAGCGAATTCAACCAGTTGCTTATACGTAAACGTTCTACCTACTTTACTGTTAAGCTTATCCCCGTACTGGTTAACTCTGAGTAATTTTTGTTTCATAGAAAATACTTTTTTGAGTTTACCTAAATATACGAAAAAAAATAGCTGATTTACAGAATGTTGTGTAAATTTGAGTTAAAATATTATTAAAACAAAAGTGTTTTTCCTTACAAAACTTTTTTCATCGTAGAGGTTTTGGCTACTGTTTCTTGCCATTCTTTTAAAGAATCGCTGTCTTTAGTGATGCCTCCACCAACATAAATACAAACCGATTCATTCCTCACCTCCATGCAACGTAAATTAACAAACAAGTTACTTTCTTTTAAATTTAGGTTTAACTCGCCTAAAAAGCCAGTATAAAAGCTTCTGTGGTAATTTTCATTGTGCAAAATAAATTTTTTTGAAGCTTCTAAAGGAAGTCCACAAACTGCAGGGGTTGGGTGTAAGGTTTTTATCAGAGAAGTATTATCTGCTTTAAGTTTGCCATTAATAATCGTTCTAAGGTGTAGTAAATTACCAGCTTTGATAGTTTCGGTTTTTGAAGTTGAAATTGTTGTGCAAATTTCAGAAAGTCTATCGGTAATATAATCAGTTACAAATTGTTGTTCCTCAATTTCTTTCGGTTGCCAAGTAACATCAATGCTCTCATCGTAAACTTGAGTTCCTGCCAAAGCCATTGTAGTAAAACTTTTCTGTTGAATACTTACTAAAGTTTCAGGTGTTGCACCTAACCACATGCCAACTTTTGGATGAAACCAAACATACACAAAAGCGGTAGGATAGTTGTTAAGAAGCTTTTGGAAGGTTTCAATAATATCGAAGTTGGTTTGTTTTATTTCTTCTTTTCTAGAAAGTACTACTTTTTTAAACTGATTGTTTTTTATAGCTGCTATTCCTTTTTCAACAAGTTGAATGTGATTTTCTTTAGAAGAAGTTTCAGAAGCCTGAATCTTACTCTCTAAATCAATGTTATATGTACTTACTTGTTCTTCAAAATAGGCAGATTGTTCTTCGGGAATAAGAATAGCATCTTCATTACTATCAAACGGAGCGAAAATGAATCCACTTTCATTAAAATTTTCCGAAGTAATTAACTTGTCATTTTGCTGAAACCATCCCTTTAAGTGTGGACTATCAGGTTTTTTGTAAGCAACAAAAGGAAGTTGCTTTTCTAAAGCTTCTTTTATAGTTGAAAAAATACTCAATCTAACTGTTGTATTAAATGTTGTTTAAGGGTGTCAAATTTACTCCAAATAAATCCATGACCCGCATCTTTAATGCTAATTAATTCGAACTGGTTTTTAGGAAACTGCTGTTGTAAGAATTTTGAGTTTTCATAAGGAACAATCCAGTCGCTGGTTCCGTGGATACTAACTATAGCGTTTGGGGTAGATTTCCAGTTGTTTTCAAACTGTTGTAAATCTTGTTTGTGTGATAATTTCTCTTTGCTAGCTTTTCTCCAAATAGGTGGTATGAGCCATCTGGTAAGTTTCCATTTGTATAAGTTTAGAGCCCAAGGCATTGGTTCTACTTTGCTATAAACAGCTGGCGCTAATAATATTACTTTATCAACTTTTTGTTGAAGTGCTAAAGCAATAGGTCCGCCATAAGAATAGCCAACGACAATTATTTTAGAAGAACGAATGTTTTTTATAATGTCTTGCAACATGTCTCGTTCAAAAGCAATACTTTCTTGTACTGAGTTTTTGTCGTTGTAATTATATCCAATTCTGTCATAAGAAATCATATTTACTTTGCTTAAAAGTAAGCTGTCTTTCATGTACTCGATAAAATCGGTAGAAGAACCTATAGTTCCGTGAACAAAAACTAGCGTAGGTAAGGTGGAATCTTTTTCTATGGAAAGTTTTCTGTATGTGAATCCGTTGAAATTTTGATAAGAAAGAATAGGGATAACGGAACTGTTTTTAAACTTGTTGAGTACTTCTTTATCAGATTTTGGAGCGGTAAAATTCCAAAATAAAAAGTATAAAACAAGAAAGATTACAGTAATTACTGCTGCTAAAATTTTAAAAATTTTCTTTAGCAATTTCATACTATTTCTTATCTAAAATAATGTTGGTTATTTTACAAAGAGAAATTAAATTATTGTCTTCATCTACAATTCTAACTTCCCATAAATGCGTTGTTCTTCCTTTATGAATAGCTTTAGCGGTAGCGAAAACTTCACCTTCTTTTTTGCTTTTTACGTGGTTAATACTGAGTTCTATACCGTTAATTATTTTGTTAGAATCTCTTAAAAAGAACGCAGAAGCACAACTTCCTACCGATTCAGCTAAGGCAGCAGTGGCACCACCGTGTAAAATTCCGTATGGTTGATGCACTTTTGAGGTTACAGGCATTTTAGCAGTTATATAATCATCACCCAAATCGATAAACTCAATTTCTAAAGTTTCCATTAAGGTGTTTTTGTTGTAACTGTTAAGGATGGTAAGAGATTCTTGCTTGTTCATTTTACTGTAATTATCATTCAAAAATACGTATTTTTGCATGGATTAAAAACGATAGAATGTATAAAGTACGTGTAATTTTAGATACAAAAGAAGATGTGATAAGAACCTTAAAGGTAAATGAAAAAGCTTCGTTAGAAAACTTACATTTTGATATTGCAAAAGCGTTTGGTTTTGACGGACAAGAAATGGCATCTTTTTACCGTACCGATGAAGATTGGAATCAAGGAGAAGAAATTCCGTTGTTTAATATGGCTGAAGCAGGTGAAGGTACTTCAATGGCTACTTGTATTTTAAATGAAACATTGCCAGAGGTAAACGATAAATTAATTTACGTTTACGATTTTTTACAAATGTGGACTTTTTACGTAGAAGTTATTGAAGAATCTGATGAAACAATTGCTGAAGCAAAAACTATATTAGAGATAGGTCAAATTCCTGAAGAAGCTCCTGAAAAAGAGTTTAAAGCAGAAGATATTTCATCAGATTTAGACGAAGAATTTGACGATGAGTTTAATGATTTTGAAAGTTTAGACGATTTTGATTTTGACAATTACTAAATCATGGCACAATTTATAAAACTGTATAACGACAATCCGAATCCGCGAGAGATAGAAAAAATTGTAAAAGTTTTACAAGCAGGCGGATTGATAATTTATCCAACTGATACGGTTTACGGATTGGGTTGTGACATCACAAACTCAAAAGCATTAGATAAAGTCGCAAAAATTAAAGGCGTTAAGCCCGAAAAAGCAAACTTTTCGTTTGTTTGTAACGATTTAAGCCACTTGTCAGACTACGTTAAACAGATTGATACAGCTACATACAAAATATTAAAAAGAGCTTTACCAGGACCTTACACGTTTGTGTTACCAGGTAGCAATTCGTTACCAAAAGCGTACAAAAAGCGAAAAACGGTTGGTATTCGTATTCCTGATAACAATATAGCAAGAACTATTGTGCAAGCGTTAGGAAACCCTATTGTGTCAACTTCTATTCATGATGAAGATGAGATTTTAGAATACACAACCGATCCTGAATTGATTTTTGAAAAATGGCAAAATATAGTTGATGTTGTGGTTGATGGAGGTTATGGAGATAACCACGCATCTACAGTTATTGATTTAACGACTGATGAACCTGAAGTAATTCGTGAAGGAAAAGGTAGTTTAGATGTTTTGTAAACTACTTCAACTGATTGAATAATTTTCTTCCCTTTGCATAATATTGCCAAACTACCGACTTATGTAAAAAATAGCTTGACTTCTTTGAGAATCCCTTTCTTTTTTTGATGAACTTAAGGAAATGTGCATAAAAGCTAAAATGAGCTTTTAAAATAGCTAATAAATGTGTTGGCTTTCCTTCCAATAAAAACTTGATTCCTGCTAATCCATCCAATACTAAGCGAGAAAAGATAATAGGTAATAATTTAGAAGCAGGTAAATTTTTAGTTAAGTTTAGTAAACTGTTTCTAAAGTTTAAAAACGTTTTTCTAGGATTTAAAGTATCTAATGTAGCACCACCTACATGATACACAGTGGAATCTCCCACATATTTTATGGTATGTCCACTATTTTTAGCACGCCAGCACAAATCGATTTCTTCTTGATGAGCAAAAAAGTCCTCGTCAAATCCATTAAGTTGATGAAATACTTCTGAACGGATAAAAAAACAAGCTCCTGATGCCCAAAAAATCTCAGTAATATCGTTGTACTGTCCGTTGTCAGTTTCTAAGTCATTAAATAAACGACCACGACAATACGGGTATCCAAAAGCATCAATAAAACCACCTGCAGCACCAGCATATTCAAACTTGGTTTTGTCTTTAAAATCTAAGATTTTAGGTTGAATAATTGCAGTATTAGGCTCTCTTTTAAAAGTATCAATAATAGGAACTAACCAATTCTGAGTAACTTCAATATCAGAATTTACCAAGCAATATATGTCAGCCTCAATATGTTGTAAGGCATCGTTGTAGCCTTTTGCATAGCCACCATTTTCAAGGTTCTGAACAATTTTTACGGTTGGAAAATGTTCTCGTACAAACTCAATAGAATCATCGGTAGAAGCATTGTCAGCTACATACACTTCAGCTTCTTGTGAGCTAAAATTTACTACAGAAGGTAAAAATTGCTCAAGCAATTGTTTTCCGTTCCAGTTTAGTATGACGATGGCTGTTTTCAAGATGGCAAATTTACAGTTTATTAATGAAATTAGGTTAAAAACTTCCCGTAATTGCGAACGGTAGTGAAGCAATCTCTTTACTTAGATAAAGATAGCCACGTCATCATAACTCCTCGCTATGACGTTATAGTTATTGTCATTGCGAACGCTAGTGAAGCAATTTTTTTGATAGAGATAGCCACGTCATTATAACTCCTCACTATGACTTTATAATTGTCGTCATTGCGAACGGTAGTGAAGCAATCTGTCTGTTGATAGTTAGATTACTTTAGCCATAACCTCTTTCGTAATGACGAGTTCTGTCGAAAAAATTTTATATACTTATAAATACTCAGGAATATCTCTTAAAAAAACATAGGTTTCATTTTCTTTATCTAGCTTGCAAAAAAAGTGTTGCAGTCCGTTGGTAACTATAAGAAAATTGGCGTTTAGTTTTAGGTTGTAACGTGCAATTTGATCAAACGTATCTTGTGTGATTTTTATATGCGGAGCTTTACATTCCACAATAATATTCGGATGTCCTTCCGAAGAAAAAACCACAATATCGGTACGTTTTTTAAGGTTGTTAATAACCAACTGTTTTTCAATAGCAATTAACGAAATAGGATAGTTTTTCTCTTGAATCATCCATTGTGCAAAATGCTGACGTACCCATTCTTCTGGAGTTAATACCACATATTTTTTTCTCAAATTATCAAAAATAAGCGTCTTATTTTCGTTACTTTTGAGCTTGAATGTATAGCTAGGAAGGTTGAGCTTTTGCATATACCAAAAGTAAGAAAATTATAGGTCATTGTGAGCAATCTGTTAATTGAAAAAGAGATAGCCACGTCATTATCACTCCTCGCTATGACGTTATAGTTATTGTCATTGCGAACGCAGTAAAGTAATCTGTTTCTCGAAATAAAAGAAACATAATAATGGCATTTTAATTCATCAACACTAAAAAAAGATAGAAAAGCATAAATGAACGAAATTAAATCTATCATATCCGATATAAAAGGAGGTAACATTAAACCCATTTATTTTTTAATGGGAGAAGAACCGTATTACATTGATAAAATTTCAGAGTATATCGAAGACAATGTATTGGATGAAGCTGAAAAAGGATTCAATCAAGTAGTTATGTACGGTCGTGATGTGTCGATAGAAGAAATTGTATCGTCTGCAAAACGCTTTCCGATGATGGCAGAAAAGCAGGTGATTATTGTTAAAGAAGCTCAAGATTTAAGTCGTTCTATCGAAAAGATAGAGAGTTATGCAGAGAATCCGCAACCGAGTACGGTGTTGGTGTTTAACTATAAATACAAAAAGCTTGATAAACGTAAAAAAGCCTACAAAGCAATTGCTAAAAACGGACTTATTTACGAGAGTAAAAAACTATACGACAATCAGGTAGCGGATTGGATTCGTCAAGTATTAGGCGGTAAAAAGTTTACTATTGAACCGAAAGCTTCGCAAATGCTAGTAGAGTTTTTAGGAACGGATTTAAGTAAAATTAGCAATGAGCTGGATAAACTGACTTCGGTATTGCCTGCTGAAACGATTATTGCCGATAAGCATATTGAAGAAAACATTGGGATTTCTAAAGACTTTAACAATTTTGAGTTGCGTAAAGCTGTTGGGCAGCGAGATGTTGTAAAAGCGAACAGAATTATCAATTATTTTGCGCAGAACCCAAAAAATAACCCGTTAGTGATGACAATTTCTTTACTAAATAGCTTTTTTACGCAATTATTAATGTACCACGGATTAAAAGACAAATCGAAAGCTTCAGTGGCCAAAAGCTTAGGGGTAAACCCATATTTTGTGGATGACTATGTTAATGCAGCTCGTAACTACCCGATGCGAAAAGTATCGCAAATTATTGCTTTATTACGCGATGCTGATGTAAAAAGCAAAGGGGTTGGTGCTAACCAAACCCATGCTGATATTTTAAAAGAATTGCTGTTTAAGATTTTGCATTAACGTATATCTGTATGATTTTTTGCGGGAAAAGGACGCGAGTCGTTTTCCGATGTTGCGGAAAGATAATTAATAAGATTGAGTTTCCGGTGAGGGAATTCAGCCGCAATTAATTATACACCTTGTTAGCGATAGTTAGTTGAGAAATATTATTTATTTGTTATTTCTTTTAGTATTTCTTTATCTACCTTTTCGGTCAACATCAGATACTCTCTGATTTCAGGTTCAAGAAAAGTGATGTTTTCGTTTGCAATTTTTGTACCTGATTCTAAAGTCTTTTTGTGATCCTCTAATTTGGCAAATAAATCACAAGTCATCAATTGTCCAATTAGACTTGTTTCGTTTGCAGTTAAATAATTACTTAGTTTAAGAGTCGATTCACAAAGTGGTATTGTTTGATTTTTAACTCTATCAAGTCGATAAATCCAATTCTTTTCTTCAAACCTTATTTTGTTTAAGGGGATATTATCCGTCAATTTTTTGATACTATCTTGATCAGGATAATAATTTTCAAAAGAACTTCCTTCTATAGATTTTGGCCACTCAACTGCTCCATTGTTTTGGGTAACAGCTGTAAAATACATATCGAATAGTAATATATCTCGAATAGCTTTAATTCTTTCAGTATGCTTTCTTAATAGGCTGACTATTTCTAGTCTTTCGTTTTGTTGTTCAATTTGTTCTTGAGTAATTTTTTTATTTTCAATTTCTTTCCCGAAATGATAGGAGCCATATCCGCCTAAGGCGGTAAATAAAATTCCAATTACGATAATTATTTGACAAATAGTTTGTAATGTTGATGGGTTCATATCTATTCTTAATTATTGCTAACGGTCTCGTATAACCGTCAGTTACGGGTTAATATGCGTTAATTTTGGTTTGGCACAGACTTTAGCAATTCCGAGTGGATTCGGACGTAGTCGAATCCGACGTAATTGCGGTTAAACATTGTTACCAACAGTTATTACTTTTTCCTCTACCATCTTTTTTAATTCATTTTTCAAATCCTCATAAACAATTCCGATTTTTGGATTATTTGATTGATATATTATGAAGTCCGATTTCACACTACTTTTTTTATTTTTTAGTGTTACTTCATATTTTTTGTTGTCAACTTCATATTCAAATAAATGAATATAAAACGAAGATGTATCATTAGGTTTTATTCTTTCGCTCATTTCAAGTTTTCCACGAACAATTGTTCCGTTTGAGAGAATATCAATAATCTTTTGTTTTTTATATTCCCATTGTATTAGTGTTCCAATGAAAGTTAATTGAAATACAATTGCAATTCCTTTCCAAAAGAAGCCTTCAGTAATCAAAAACTTTGGTTGAGAATTAAATAAATCATAATCAACTATCAAGAAAATTAATACAACAATTATTAAAATATAATTATTTCTATTCAGAATTTTTGCGATTTTGGTTTTGTCGGTCAATCTTATTTTTCCTGTTTTCAATATTTTGGTTTTAATTGTTGGTAACTTGTTATATATCGAACTTTATTTCTTTTGTCCCAAAAATAGCTTGGGATATCATGAAGTTTTAGCAATTTTTCTTCTTTCAAATATAACAAAATCAAAATACTGTGTAAGTGAAAGTTTTTGTCAACTTATGAACCGTTTTTGTTAATTTCGCCGCATAAAATTATTTGTATGATTACGGTAGATCAATTAACGGTTGAGTTTAGTGGTAACACCTTGTTTAGCGACGTGTCGTTTGTAATTAATGAGAACGATAAAATTGCCTTAATGGGTAAAAACGGTGCGGGAAAATCCACCATGATGAAAATTATTGCAGGAGTTGCCAATGCTACCAAAGGAGGTGTTCGTAGTCCGAAAGATACCGTAATCGCTTATTTACCGCAGCACTTGTTAATGGAAGACAATTGCACGGTAAAAGAAGAGGCATCCAAAGCTTTTGAATCGGTTTTTGCTATGAAAGCTGAAATGGATGATCTTAACAAACAATTAGAAACCCGTACCGATTACGAATCGGATGCGTACATGAAAATCATTGAGCGTGTTTCAGATTTAGGAGAGAAATTCTATGCTTTAGAAGAAGTAAACTACGAAGCGGAGGTAGAAAAAGCCTTAAAAGGATTAGGGTTTAAGCAAGAAGATTTTGAAAGGGCTACCTCAGAGTTTAGTGGAGGTTGGCGTATGCGTATTGAGTTGGCGAAAATTTTACTGCAAAAACCCGATTTAATTCTGCTAGATGAGCCTACCAACCACGTAGATATCGAATCGGTAATTTGGTTAGAGAATTTCTTGTTAAACAAAGCCAAAGCGGTCGTGGTAATTTCGCACGATAAAGCGTTTATCGACAATATTACCAACCGAACTATCGAAGTCACGATGGGAACCATTCATGATTACAAAGCGAATTATTCTCATTATTTAGAGTTGCGTAAAGAGCGTCGCGCACATCAAATAAAAGCTTACCAAGAACAACAAAAATTTATTGCCGATACCAAAGCATTTATCGAGCGTTTTAAAGGAACCTATTCAAAAACGAATCAAGTAGCTTCTCGAGAGCGTATGTTAGAAAAATTGGTTCCTGTAGAGATAGATGAAGTAGATACATCAGCCTTAAAATTACGTTTTCCACCATCACCACGTTCGGGAGATTACCCTGTAAAAGTGGAAGGACTGACCAAAAAATATGATGATTTAACGGTATTTAAAGATGCGAGTTTCTCTATAGCTCGTGGCGAAAAAGTATCGTTCGTAGGAAGAAACGGAGAAGGAAAATCAACCATGATTAAAGCAATTATGGGAGAAATTGATTTTGAAGGGGAGTGTGGTTTAGGACATAATGCCAAAGTAGGCTACTTTGCACAAAACCAAGCATCGTTATTAGATCCTGAGTTGACAATTTTTCAAACTGTTGATGAAGTAGCTGAAGGAGATATCAGAACGCAGATTAAAAACATTTTAGGACGTTTTATGTTTTCGGGGGATGACTTAGAAAAGAAAGTAAAAGTACTTTCTGGAGGAGAGAAAACCCGTTTGGCAATGGTAAAATTGTTATTAGAACCAGTAAATGTGTTGATTTTAGATGAGCCTACAAACCACTTAGATTTAAAATCGAAAGAAGTTATAAAAGAAGCTTTGCTACACTTTGATGGAACGTTGATTTTAGTATCGCACGACCGTGATTTCTTACAAGGTTTGTCTCAAAAAGTATTCGAGTTTAAAGACCAGCGTGTTATCGAACATTTTGAAACGATTGATGCCTTTTTAGAGCGTAACAACATCAAAGCGTTAAAAGAAATAGATTTGTAGTAACTGTCATTGCGAGCTATAAAGAAGTAAGTCTGCTAATTAAAGAAAAGATAGCCACGTGGTTGTTGCTCCTCGCTATGACGGTGTTGTTTGTCATTGCGAACGTAGTGAAGCAATCTATTAAAAGAGATCATGAGAAGCTAGCTACTTAGAGACGGTTTAATTCATTCCACAACATTTTTTATACTTCATGCCACTATCACAAGGACAAGGATCGTTTCTGGAAATGTCAATACGTTTTAAATGCAGGTTCATTTCATCCATATCTTGTTTGAATATTTGCTCTAACAAATGATAAAGTTCAGGATGCTTTCTAGCTAATAATTTAGGGCGTTCAAAAAAATATTCACTAGCAACAGAGAAGAACTCAGCTCTGTTAGTGCCTCCATACGGATTGATATCTGAAGTGTTGTTGTAAATTTCTTCAATTTTTTTGTTGATTAAATCAATCCAAGGAATACTGTATTGTTTTTCTAATAGTAAATGTGGAATACCGTCAATATTTCCATCTAGTTTGTCAATTAGATGTACAAACTCGTGGATTGCAGTGTTTTTCTTGTCTGTTTCGTTTTCAAAACCTAAGTGTAAGGCGGGTTTTGATAAAACCATTTTTCCTTCCATGTATCCGTTTCCTACCATCCCTAAAATTCTTCGATTGTTCCCTTCGGTTTCAAAATGTTCGTTGAACATATCTGGATATAAAATAATTTCTTTGATGTTAGGGTAGCGCCATTCAGGAAAGTTAAAAATCGGAATTACTGCGCTAGATGCTATTAAAAGCTTGTCGGTAATTGTAATTGAAACATCAACTCCTATCACTTCATGGTTTAATAAAAATTCAAAGACTTTGTATTCAAATAGTTCTTTTTCTTTTGGAGTTAAAGCATTGTAAAAGGCGACTTTTTCCGCTAAAATAAGTTTCCAGTTTTTAGGAAAAGATGCAGTAGGTTGTTTCCATTCAGGAGTAGGTTTACTCTTAGTTAGCACGAAGAAAATACCTAGCAGTATGATTGTAGTTAGAAATGTCATCAAAATAAATTCTTGTTGAAAGTAGTAAAATTTGATGCATTTACCGTGTTTTAGTTCATTTTGTTGATAACAATAGACTTTTTAGCGATTAACTTGTTTATTGTATTTTTGTTATATTGTAATGACTCGGTTTAATTTATTAACATATGTTATTAACAATTGTTAATAACTGGTTTATTTTTGTTTTCAAATTATTGAATTATAGAAAATTAAGATTCAAATAATTGAGTTAACCCCTAATTCCCCAACAGATATGTTCTTTAAAAAAACAAAAACAGAAAAAGAAGCTCAAGAGAGGCTCTTGAGGTTCCCACAAATAGACGTGTTAGAGCACGGAATTGATCAGGTAAACGATGCTTTAAATTTGAAAAGAGCATTCTTTCAAGAAAACTTAAATCGTACCCGATTAAAAATTTTCTTTACCGATTTTGGAGTGTTACAAAAGATAGAAACTTCTGTATGGACGATTTCTGAGAAGTCAATTATTTTAAAAAATGATACAGTAGTTCCGTTAAGTGGAATCATTGCTGTTGCATAAACAAAAAAAATCCCTCAATTAGTTGAGGGATTTTCTTTTCTATAATAAATTTTTAAGCTTCCGCTTCCATATAATCTTCAATAGGATTACAAGAACAAATTAGGTTTCTATCACCAAATGCATCGTCTACACGACGTACAGATGGCCAAAACTTATTGTCTGCAATATATTCTAAAGGAAAAGCTGCCTGCTTACGAGTGTAAGGTAAGTTCCACTCATCAGCAGTTAACATTTCTTGTGTATGAGGAGCATTCTTTAAAACGTTGTTATTGTCATCTTTTGAAGCGTTATCAATCTCTTTTCTGATAGAAATTAACGCATCACAAAAACGATCTAATTCTGCTACGCTTTCAGATTCTGTTGGTTCTACCATAATAGTTCCTGCTACTGGGAAAGAAACCGTAGGTGCATGGAATCCGTAGTCCATTAAACGTTTTGCAATATCAACAACTTCAATTCCATTTTTCTTGAAATCGCGACAATCTAGAATCATTTCGTGAGCAGCACGATTCATCTCACCAGTATACAATGTTTGAAAATGTCCGCTTAAACGCTCTTTCATATAGTTGGCGTTTAAAATAGCATTTTTGGTAGAGTTTGTTAACCCGTCGGCACCTAACATCGTAATGTATCCGTAAGAAATTAAACATGCTAAAGCAGAACCCCAAGGAGCTGCAGAAATAGCTGTAATTGCATTATCTCCACCGGTAGCCACTACTGGATTCGTTGGTAAAAACGGAACTAATTGTGGGGCTACACAAATTGGTCCTACACCTGGTCCACCACCACCATGAGGAATAGCAAAAGTTTTATGTAAGTTTAAGTGACAAACATCTGCACCAATCGTTGCAGGATTTGTTAATCCTACTTGAGCGTTCATGTTAGCACCATCCATATACACTTGTCCGCCATTATCGTGGATGATTTGCGTAATCTCTTTGATGGCTTTCTCATATACTCCGTGAGTAGATGGATAGGTAATCATTACAGCAGCTAAATTATCTTTGTTTTTTTCAGCTTTTGCACGTAAATCTTCAACATCAATATTACCTCTTTCATCCGTTTTGGTAACGACTACTTTCATACCTGCCATGACTGCAGATGCTGGGTTAGTACCGTGTGCAGATGCAGGAATTAAACAAATGTTTCTGTGTGTATCTCCGTTAGCTTCATGGTATGCTCTAATTACCATTAAACCTGCAAATTCACCTTGTGCACCAGAGTTTGGTTGTAAAGAAGTACCTGCAAAACCAGTAACTACGTTTAACTGTTTTTCTAAGTTCGTTAAAACTTCTTGGTACCCTTGAGCTTGATCCATTGGTACAAATGGGTGAATATTTCCCCATTGCGGGTTGCTCAATGGTAACATTTCTGAAGCTGCATTTAACTTCATAGTACAAGAACCTAAAGAAATCATTGAGTGATTTAAGGCTAAATCTTTACGTTCTAATTTTTTGATATAACGCATCATCTCAGTTTCTGATTGATACGTGTTAAACACTTCATTATCTAAGAAAGAAGTGTTTCTTTTTATGTTTTGAGGAATTACATCAGCAGATGCAAACTCAGTAATTGTAATATCTTGAATATTGAAAGCTTGTTCAAAACAATCAACAATAGCATTGATTTCTTTTAGACCAACAGTTTCGTTGACAGAAATTGAAACATGATTTTCATCAATATAATTAAAGTTAATTCCGTTAGCTTCCGCTATAGGGCGAAGTTTATCAGCTTCAACTTCAATTAAAACAGTATCGAAGAAAGATGTGTTTTTTTGTTTGAATCCTAAACTGTTTAAAGCGTTTGCTAAAGTGGCTGCACTTGTATGAACTCGGTTAGCTATGTATTGAATTCCGTCTTTTCCGTGGTATACAGCATACATACCCGCCATAACAGCTAATAATACTTGTGCAGTACAAATGTTTGAAGTAGCTTTTTCACGTTTTATGTGTTGCTCACGAGTTTGTAATGCCATACGTAAAGCACGTCCGCCATCTACATCTTTGGTAACTCCGATAATACGACCTGGGATGCTTCGTTTGTATTCTTCTTTCGTTGCAAAATATCCTGCGTGAGGACCTCCGTACCCTAATGGAATACCGAAACGTTGTGTTGTACCTACAACAACATCGGCTCCAAATTCAGCAGGAGCTTTTAAATTTACTAACGATAATATATCAGCAGCAACGGCTACTTTTATACCATTGCTGTTACAGTTTGAAACAAAATCAGTATAATCATAAACTTGTCCGTGTTTACCTGGGTATTGAACAATAGCACCAAAGAATTCATTTGAAAAATCAAATTCTTCATGGTTTCCAATAACTAATTCAATTCCGATAGGGATTGCACGTGTTTGTAATACTGATAATGTTTGTGGCAAAATTTCTTCAGAAATAAAGAATTTGTTTACCTCAGCTTTCTTTTGTGCACGATCACGAACATCGAACAATAAAGCCATAGCTTCAGCAGCAGCAGTACCTTCATCTAACAAAGACGCATTTGCCAACTCCATTCCTGTTAAATCGCAAACCATCGTTTGGTAGTTTAACAGAGCTTCTAAACGTCCTTGAGCGATTTCTGCTTGATAAGGAGTGTACGCAGTATACCATCCTGGGTTTTCTAAAATATTACGTTGAATAACACTAGGTAAAATAGCTTCGTGGTATCCTAAACCAATGTAGCTTTTAAAAACTTTGTTTTTAGCGCCTAATTGGGTAATATGGTTTAAGTATTCGTATTCGCTCATAGCAGGAGCTAAATCTAACCCTTTTTGAAGGCGAATATCATCAGGAATAGTTTCGTAAATTAATTGGTCTAAGCTTTCAACTCCAATAGTTTCAAGCATATGTTTTTGGTCTTTAGCACGTGGACCTATATGACGTAATTGAAACGAATTCGTGTTCATTTGTGTTGTTTGTTTTTAAGTGGCTCAAAAATAATGAAATTGCACGACTTGTTGTTATATATTTTTTGGTTAATAGCAATATTTTATTAACCAAATTGAAGGGTTATAAACATAAAAGTTATTTTTGTTAGATGAAGTTTTTAAAAACACTACTCGATTTTTATATAAACTCTAGTATTCATGTTGCTTTAGCAGTGTTTTCATTTGTTCGAATAACGGAGTTTTATCTTAGAATTGCACCTAATGAATCGTTAAATTGGTTCGTGTTTTTTGCTACTGTTACTGGGTATAATTTTGTGAAGTATGCTGGGGTTGCAAAATTGCATCACCGTAGTTTAACAACTCACTTAAAAATAATTCAGATTTTTTCGTTACTCTGTTTTTTGTTGATGTGCTATTTCGCTTGGTTGCTTCCGTTACGAATCGTATTGTTTTTTGTGCCTTTTGGGTTGTTAACTTTTTTATATGCAGTTCCTTTTTTTAGTGGGTTTCAAAAGAATTTGAGAAGTATTGGTTATTTAAAAGTGGTAGTAGTAGCTGCTGTTTGGATGGGAACTACTGTTTTATTACCAGTTTATGCAGCAGAAATTTCGTTAACAACAAAGGTGCTTTTAATGTCAGTTCAACGGTTTTTGTTAGTGGTGATTTTGATTCTTCCTTTTGATATTAGAGATGTGCAGTATGACGCTATTTCTTTGCAGACTATTCCTAAGAAGATAGGTGTAGAAAGTACTAAGAAATTTGGATATGTTTTATTGCTTTTATGTTTGGTGTTAGAGTTTTTAATGAGCCCGAATGCAGAATTTAAAAGAGTATTTTTAGGAGTGTTTTTTGTAATTCTTTTTTTGTTGATGAGAGCAAAAACGAATCAAACTAAATATTATAGTTCTTTTTTGGTAGAAGCGGTTCCTGTTTTTTGGATGCTTTTGTTGTTAGTAAAATAAAGTTATTTCAGTATTTTCTAGAGGAAAAGTAACAGAATTACAGTTGAAACATCAATACCTCTTAAAACTGAAACTTAAGAGCTTAGTTATGTGTAATTTTATAAAAACCTTTGTACATTCGTTCGCTTAACAACACAACAACAAAATAGATTATATTTCATCATGAATTTAGTAAAGCGAAATTTCGTTTTCGATTTCGACAGCACACTAACACGTGTAGAAGCATTAGATGTTTTAGCTGAAATCACGCTAGCCAATAATCCTAAAAAGGAGGAGATTATTCAACAAATAATAAAAATAACCAATCAAGGAATTGATGGTGATATTTCTTTTACTGAATCGTTAGAAAAACGTATTCAGCTGTTAAATGCCACTGCTTCAGATTTACCATTACTAATTGAAGAATTAAAACAAAAAGTATCACCTTCTATTGAAAGAAATAAAGAATTTTTCGAAAAATTCTCTGATAATATTTATGTGATTTCTGCGGGTTTTAAAGAGTTTATTGATCCAATAGTTACAAAATATAACATTCCTTCGGAAAGAGTTTTTGCAAATACATTTGAGTTTGATAAAGAGGGAGTTATTGTAGGTTTTGATAGTGATAATCCATTATCTAAACACAATGGGAAAATAGATTGTTTAAAATCCTTAAATTTAGAAGGTGAAGTACAAGTAATTGGCGATGGTTATAGTGACGCTGTTACCAAAGAAGCTGGAGTTGCCGATACTTTTTTTGCGTATACAGAAAATGTATCAAGAGAAAAAACAATCGCTAATGCTGACCATATTACACCAAATTTAGATGAATTTTTATACGTTAACAAATTGCCTAGAAACTTATCATATCCAAAAAACAGAATTAAGATTTTACTTTTAGAAAATGTACACACCGATGCGTTTACAAAATTGTCGGGTGATGGATTTTCTGTAGAAACTGTTTCAAGAAGTTTATCAGAAGATGAATTGATTGAAAAATTAAAAGATGTACATGTGTTAGGAATTCGTTCTAAAACTCAAGTAACTCGAAAAGTTATTGAAGCTTCCGAAAAGTTAATGGTAGTTTCTGCTTTTTGCATTGGTACCAAGCAAATCGATTTAGAAGCATGTAAAGAAAACGGAATTGTAGTTTTCAACGCACCGTATAGTAATACGCGTTCTGTGGTTGAATTGGCTATAGGGGAGATAATTATGTTAATGCGTAGTGTTTTTCAACGTAGTACCGAGTTGCACAATGGTTTTTGGAATAAAACAGCGGATGGTTCAAGAGAAGTTCGTGGTAAGAAATTAGGAATTGTTGGGTATGGTAATATTGGTAAACAATTGTCTGTATTGGCGGAAGCTTTGGGTATGGATGTGTATTACTACGATGTTGAAGATAAACTAGCCTTAGGAAATGCTACAAAAGTAAATAGCTTAAAAGAGTTATTAAATATTTCTGATGTGGTTACCTTACATATAGATGATAATGCCACGAATAAAAATTATATAGGCAAAGAAGAAATTGCTGAAATGAAAGATGGTGCGCATTTAATCAATTTGGCTCGTGGTTTTGTGGTTGATATTGAAGCTTTGGTTGAAGCTTTAAAAACTAAAAAATTAGCGGGAGCGGCTGTAGATGTGTATCCAGAAGAACCTAGAAAAAACGGAGATTTCTATACAGAATTAAAAGGATTAGATAATGTGATTTTAACACCACATGTGGGTGGAAGTACAGAAGAAGCTCAAAGAGATATTGCTGATTTTGTTCCGAATAAAATTATGGCATATATAAACTCCGGAAATACAGTTGATGCTGTTAATTTTCCTAATATAAGATTGCCAAAGCATAAAAACGCACATCGTTTTTTACATATTCATGAGAATGTACCTGGAGTGATGGCAAAAATCAATAAGGTGTTAGCTAAATATGAATTGAATATTACAGGACAATATTTATCTACCGATGAAAAAGTTGGTTATGTAATTACGGATGTTGATAAAGAATATGATCAAGAAGTGGTTACTAAGCTAAAAAGTGTAGATGGAACCATAAAATTTAGAGTATTGTACTAACAAAAATAAACCCTGCTTTTGCAGGGTTATATTTTTATAAACTCTCAAAACCTGTAAACTCTTTTTCAATTTCAACTACTCCTTTTTTTAATGTTTTAATGTAGTTTGGTATGTTTTCGGTTCTAAACCTACTTAACGGACCGGAAGCACTGATGCTTGCAATTACTTTTTTCTCTTTATTTCTAATAGGAATAGCAATACTAACCAAGCCTAATTCTAATTCTTCTATGTCTAATGCATATTCTTGTACTGTAATCAGCTCTAAATCTTCTTTTAATTTTTTAATGGAGTCAATGGTGTGTTTGGTAACCTTATGTAAAGGAATTCTGTTTAAAATTTTTTCTTGAGTATTCTTTTCAGAAAAAGCAAGTAATAATTTACCAGAAGCAGTTGCATGTATAGGTTGATAAGAACCTATTGAAGTATTTATTTTTAAACCATGTAAACTATCCGCTTTATTAATATGAAACACTTGATCTTCTTTTAAAATACTCAATAAAACGGTTTCCTGAATTTCTAAAGCAACATTTTTTATAGGAATGTTGGTCGATTTTGAGATGGCTTTATAAATAGCAACTCTGTTTCCTAATTCAAATAACTTACTTCCTAAGCTGTATTTTTCATCTGTGTTTTGATGAACAATGTTTAGTGATGCAAGCGTGTTTAGTAAACGATAGGTAGTACTTTTATTGTAACCTGTTTTTAAAGCTAATTCGCGTACACCCCATGAGGTTTTATCATTGGTAAAAGCATCAAGTAATTTAAATGCTTTTACGACAGATTGGTTTACTTTTTTATCAGAATCATTCATAAATGTCAAAAAAATATTGACTAAGATAATAAAATTGTGTAGATTTATAAAACACCGTTTCATAAAGTGAAACACTTTGCTGTTTTATTTTGTTTAGAAATAAAGTATCTTTAGTGTTCTTTTTAGAAAGGTTTTTTTGAAACAAAACAGCATGTATAAAGCAACATTAGCATACGCACAACAATTAGATAAAGAAGATAAATTATCGTATTTACGAGAACAGTTTCATATTCCGAAAGATAAACAAGGGAATGATTGGTTGTATTTTACAGGAAACTCGTTAGGGTTACAACCAAAGCAAACACAACAATACATTCAACAAGAATTAGATGATTGGGCTAAGTTTGGAGTTGAAGGACATTTTGAAGCTAAAAATCCATGGATGCCATATCATGAGTTTTTAACAGAAAAAATGGCAAAAATTGTCGGAGCAAAACCATTAGAAGTCGTGGTGATGAATACACTTACTACGAATCTTCATTTGTTAATGGTGTCTTTTTATCAGCCAACAAAAGCAAAATATAAAATTGTTATTGAAAGTGATGCTTTTCCTTCAGATAGATATGCGGTACAGTCACAATTAAAATTTCACGGATTTGATCCAGAAAAAGGCTTAATAGAATGGAAACCAAGAGCAGGAGAGGAATTATTACGAATAGAAGATTTAGAGCAAATCGTTTCAGAGCAAGGAGATGAAATTGCGTTGTTACTAATAGGTGGTGTAAACTATTATACAGGGCAATATTTAGATTTGAAACGCATTGCAGAAATAGGGCATGCTAAAAACTGTATGGTTGGAATCGATTTAGCTCACGGAGCAGGAAATATTTCTCCAAAATTACACGACAGCGGAGTAGATTTTGCAGCTTGGTGTACTTATAAATATTTAAATTCAGGTCCAGGGAGTTTAGCAGGATTGTTCGTGCACGAAAAACATGCATACAATAAAGAGTTGCCTCGTTTTGCTGGTTGGTGGAATCATAATAAAGAAACCCGATTTAATATGCGTCAACCTTTTGATGTAATGGCAGGAGGAGAAGGGTGGCAATTAAGTAATCCGCCAATTTTATCAATGGCAGCGATTAAAGCATCGTTAGATATGTTTGATAAGGTGGGGATGGATGCTCTGCGTCAAAAATCAGAAAAACTAACTGGATATTTTGAATTTTTAATCAATCAGATTGATACGGATAGGATTAAGATAATTACACCGTCAAACCCAAAAGAAAGAGGGTGTCAATTATCTATTCAAGTAAAGAATGCAGATAAAAGTTTACATCAAAACCTAACTGAAAATAATATTATAACCGACTGGAGAGAACCCGATGTTATACGTTGTGCACCAGTGCCAATGTACAATAGTTTTGAAGACGTGTTCAGAATGGTTGAGATTTTAAAAGGATTATTGTAAAATGAAGGGTACATGGAAAACTTTGTTTTGGATTACTCTGATGGTTTTAGTTTTTTCTAATTTGTTTTGGGTTTATCAAATCATTGATTCTGCTGTTGGAAGAAGTTATTATGAAACTAGTTGTAATGAATATGAACGAGATAGAGCAATCTTAATTAAGATAGCTCAATCTAAAGAAGCAAAGGATGATTTGTTAGAGTTTTTGAATAAAAATGATTTGCCTCATGGTTATTTTCCTAAAGGAAATAATTATGTGGTAAGCTTTAGTTCTTTTTCTCTAATTTTTGACAATAAAGGAAAATTAATCGATGAACAAAAAAGATAATATACTAATCATAGGAGCAGGTTTGTGTGGAAGTTTGTTAGCACTTCGTTTGGCACAAAGAGGATATAAAGTTTCGGTGTATGAAAGTAGACCCGATTTAAGAATAACCGATATTTCTGCGGGTCGTTCTATCAACTTAGCATTGTCCGATCGTGGTTTTAAAGCCTTGCGATTGGCTGGGGTTGAAAAAAAAGCAAGAGAGATTTGTATTCCTATGTACGGTCGTTTAATTCATGATATTGAAGGAAATACCTTTGCTTCTAACTATTCAGGAAGAGCGGATGAGTATATCAATTCGATTTCAAGAGGAGATTTAAACGGGATTTTGTTAACCGAAGCAGAAAAGCACGAAAATGTAACCATCCATTTTAATGCAAAATGTACTTCGGTAGATATTGAGAATACGATTGCGCACTTTAAGAGTTATACCACCAAAGAAGAATTTTCTGTAGATGCAGATATAATTTTTGGAACAGACGGGGCAGGTTCTGTACTTAGAAAAAGTTATTATTTAGAAAAGAAATTCTTATTTAGTTATTCTCAAAACTATTTAACACACGGATATAAAGAACTTGAAATTCCTGCTGATAAGAACGGAAAACATCAAATAAGTAAAGATCACTTACATATTTGGCCTCGAGGAAAGTATATGCTAATCGCATTACCTAATTTAGATGGAAGTTTTACCGTAACCTTGTTTTTAGGGCATGAAGAAGGAGAGTATAACTTTAAAGAGTTAGATTCCGAAGAAAAAATTAAAAACTTCTTCCAAAAACAATTCCCAGATGCTTTGGAGTTTATACCAAATATTGCTGAAGAGTTTGCTAACAATCCAACAGGAGCTTTAGGAACGGTAAAATGCTCACCTTGGTACTATAAAGGAAATACCTTGTTGATGGGAGATGCTGCGCATGCGGTTGTGCCTTTTTACGGACAAGGAATGAATGCTTCTTTTGAAGATGTAACGGTATTAGATGAGGTGTTAAACGAACATGAAGGAGATTGGAGTGTTGTTTTTAAAGCATATCAAGAAAGAAGAAAACAAAATGCAGACGCGATTGGAGATTTAGCTGTAGAGAATTATTACGAAATGCGTGATCATGTAGCAAACCCTATTTTTAAAGAGAAACGAAAATTAGAAATGGCATTAGAGGAAAAATTCCCAAATGATTATTTTTCAAAATATTCAATGGTTACTTTTAATGAAAATATTGGGTATCATGAAGCCATGACAAAAGGTAGAGCACAAGATAAAGCTTTGTTAAACATGGTAGCGCATCATGATTTAGATGCAATTTCTGATTTAAACGAAGTGCTTAAAAAAGTACAAGAAGAAACCAATGAGATTTTAGAGGAAGATAAAGTAGCTGGGTTGAAATAATGAATACATATATCGTTTTACTTCGAGGAATTAATGTGTCAGGAAAAAATAAAATTCCGATGGCAGAACTAAGAGCGTTGCTAAACGATTTAAAGTTTCAAGAAGTACAAACATACATTCAAAGTGGAAACATCATTTTAAAATCTGAATTATCTAAAGAAGAAGTTTGTAAGAAAATTAATTTAGGAATTAAAGATAAGTTTGGATTTGATATTCCGGTTTTAGCAAGAACTCCTGAAGAATGGGGAAAAACGATTGAGAAGTATCCTTTTTCAATAGAAAATGAAAAAATAGTAGCGTTTTCATTTTTAAATAAAGTTCCAGAACAAAAAGAACTAGAAGTAAAAGGACTGAACGAAGATCAATATCAAATAGTAGATGATGTAGTGTATTTGTATTGTCCGTCAAGTTTTGCCAATACGAAACTGACAAACAATACTATTGAAAAGAAACTAGCTGTAATAGCTACCACAAGAAATTATAAAACAACAATAAAGTTGCTAGAAATGGCAACAATAAATTAAATCGTCATTACGAGGAGAGAAGCGACGAAGTAATCCTATAAAAGATTGCTTCAACTTTTAAAAGTTTTACAATGACGTTAAAATAATAGTATGGATAGTAAAGTAATCAAAGGAAAAGCAATACCAAGAGGAAAGTTTCCACATGTAAAACAAGTAGGAGATTTCATTTATGTATCAGGAACAAGTTCTCGAAGACCTGATAATTCTTTTGAAGGTGTTGAGGTAGATGAATTTGGAACCACAAATTTAGATATCAAAAAACAAACAAAAGCAGTCATAGAAAATATTCGTGATATTTTACAAGAAGTAGGGGCAGATTTATCTGATATTGTAGATGTAACCTCATTCTTGGTAAATATGAATGATTTTGGAGGATATAACCAAGTATACGCTGAGTATTTCGATTACAATGGACCAACAAGAACAACAGTTGCAGTGCATCAATTACCACACCCACATTTGTTGATTGAGATTAAAGTTGTGGCGTATAAGAAAAGAGAATAGATGAAGAGGTTATTGTTTTTTACATTGTTTTTTCTATCTGTTAAAACTTTTGCTGATGCAGGATATGCTTATCGTTTTTATATAAAAGCAGAAGTTGAACGAAATAAAATTGAAGGGTATTTGTATCATTATAGTTATGAAAAATATGATGAAACAAAAGGTTTTTACAACTATTTAAAAGAAACTTCATATAGAAACGATTTTAAAATTCACAAAAAAATAACAACTATTAATTTAGGCCTTAACTATGATTTTGTAATTAAAGATTCTGATATTAAATTAAGTTTTTCTCAAGTTGAAAATTTAGAGCTAGTTGACTATTTATGTTTTCCATCAGGAGATAGATTGATTGAATTAACTAAAAAAGAGTTTGAATTGATTAGCTGTTTTAAGGTGAGTTATAAAGTAGTTATGACAGAAGGAGAAATTAGTTTTGCAGAGAATTGCTCTTATGTAATAATTAGTTTAAGAGATGTTGATTCTTTAAGTAAAAGAAAAAAAACAGTAAAAAAGTTAATAAACGATAAAATCAAAAAATTGAGGGGTGTAGAAGGAGAAATTGATGGAGGGTATTATAATTACTATAATCAATTAAGAGGGAAACTTTTAGAAGAAAAAATTCTTTTAATTTCAATTTGCTCAGCTTTGTAAATAATGAACATTAAAAACTACATAAACGGACAATTTGTAAACCCAATTCAAAATAATTGGATAGACAATTACAACCCATCTATTGGTGAGGTATACGGACAAATCCCGAACTCTTCCAAAGAAGATGTTGAGTTAGCGTTCGAAGCTGCCAAAGAAGCATTTCCAGCGTGGTCAAATACTACATTAGAAGAAAGAAGCAAGATTTTGTCTAAAATAGCACAGTTAATCCAAGAACGATTACCAGAGTTAGCCAAAGCTGAGGCAATAGATAACGGAAAACCATTGAGTTTAGCAACTGCAATTGATATCCCAAGAGCATCTTCTAATTTTCAGTTTTTTGCCAATGCAATCACGCAGTTTTCTTCAGAAGCACACGAAAGTGTAGGGTTAAACGCGATGAATTTTACCTTACGTCAGTCAATTGGAGTGGTTGGTTGTATTTCTCCATGGAACTTACCGTTGTATTTATTTACATGGAAGATTGCTCCAGCCATTGCAGCGGGAAACTGTGTAGTAGCAAAACCTAGTGAAGTAACTCCGATGACAGCTTATTTGTTGGGTGAAATTTGTAATGAAGCAGGTTTGCCAGAGGGCGTTTTAAACATTGTTCACGGATTAGGAACTACCACAGGTCAAGCCATTGTTGAACATCCGAATATTAAAGCAATATCATTTACAGGAGGAACTACCACAGGAGCACATATAGCTCGTACAGCTGCACCGATGTTTAAGAAATTGTCGTTGGAGTTAGGGGGGAAGAATCCGAACATCATATTTGCAGATTGTGACTATGATAAAATGTTGGCTACTACAGTACGTTCTTCATTTGCTAACCAAGGACAAATTTGTTTATGTGGAAGTAGAATTTTTGTAGAAGAAAGCATCTATGAGCAATTCAAAAAAGATTTTGTTCAGAAAGTATCAGAACTTAAAGTAGGAAACCCATTTGAAGAAGACACTAATGTTGGAGCATTAGTGTCTAAAGAGCATCTACAGAAAGTGAAATCATATATAGATATTACGGAACAAGAAGGAGGTAAGATTCTATATGGAGGTGACAGAGTCAGTATCAAGAATTGTGAGAACGGATACTATTTACAACCGACAATTATTGAAGTGCAAAATAACGATTGTAAACTCAATCAAGAAGAAATATTTGGTCCCGTAGTTACCATTATGTCATTTAAAACAGAAGGAGAGGCGTTGCAAATGGCAAACGATGTAAAATACGGATTGTCAGCTACCTTATGGACAAACAATTTAAATAGAACCATGAGATTAAGTAAACAATTGCACGCAGGAATTGTTTGGGTAAATACATGGTTACTGCGTGATTTACGAACACCCTTTGGCGGACAAAAAGATAGTGGCGTAGGAAGAGAAGGCGGTTTTGAAGCATTACGCTTTTTTACCGAACCAAAGAATGTTTGTATACAATATGAATAAGAACCAAGATGAGAGAACAAAGAAAAAAGACAATTGTCTTGATTCTTGTTTCTTGATTCTTTTATCTAAAAAATAAATGAATTTAGGATTACAACATAAAAACGCATTAGTTTGCGGTAGTACACAAGGTATAGGAAAAGCATCTGCTATACAATTAGCCGAAGAAGGAGCAAATGTAACGTTGATAGCTCGTAATGAAGAAAAGTTAAAAGCAGTTTTAGCAGAGCTACCAAATAATGGACAACAACACAATTATATTGTTGCTGATTTTTCCAATCCGTTAGAATTAAAAGAAAAAGTAGAAGCTTCAAGCTTAAATTTTCATATTTTGATTAATAATACAGGCGGTCCTGCTGGAGGTCCTGTGTTCAACGCACAATTAGACGAGTTTGAAAGAGCGTTTACACAACATTTAAAGTGTAATCATGTGCTGGTACAAGCTATAGTTCCGTTTATGAAAGAAGCAGGATATGGTAGAGTAATCAATATTATATCAACTTCAGTGAAACAACCGTTGGACGGATTAGGGGTTTCGAATACCATTCGTGGTGCAGTAGCTAACTGGAGTAAAACCTTAGCTAACGAATTAGGGCAATTTGGAATTACGGTAAATAATGTGTTACCTGGAGCTACAGCTACCGAGCGTTTATCTGAAATAATCAACAACAAAGCATCAAAAACAGGAAAGTCAATCGAAGAAGTGGCTGAGACCATGAAAAATGCATCTCCTGCAAAACGATTTGCGCAACCTGAAGAAGTTGCGAATGCAGTGGTGTTTTTAGCAAGTGAAAAAGCAAGTTTTATCAATGGAATTAATGTTCCTGTTGATGGAGGTAGAACAAAATCTTTGTAGATTTATAAAGTTTTCGTCATTACGTGGAAGCATGACGAAGTAATCTTTAATTATAATAACAGATTGCCACAGCAAATTTTAAATTGGCTTCGCAATGACAAAACCTAATAAATATGAGCAAACTAGTACAACCTTTAAATTTTAAAAAGTGGATTGATGAGCATCGTCATTTACTAAAACCACCAGTAGGAAATAAACAAGTTTGGGATAATGGTGAGTATATTGTGATGGTTGTTGGAGGTCCTAACAATCGTAAAGATTATCATTACAATGAAACACCAGAATTTTTCTATCAGTTAGAAGGAGATATGGTGCTAAAAATTATTGATGATAAAGGTGAAATGATTGATGTTGAAATTAACGAAGGCGATATTTATTTATTACCAGGAAAAGTACCACACTCACCACAACGTAAAGCAAATACGGTAGGTTTGGTTATTGAATATCCGCGTGATGAAGGTATGATGGATGCTTTAGAGTGGTATTGCGAAAATTGCGGACATCAATTATATCGAGAAGAGTTTGCTTTAGATAATATTGAAACGGATATGCCAATAATTTTCGATAAGTATTATTCTGATAAAGAAAAATGTACCTGTGATAAATGTGGTACAGTGATGGAAGCACCAAACAAAGCATAAATTTTGCAATAGAAACCAAAATGAAAAAACGTAAATTAAGAATAAACGGACATTCACATTTACTGCCTTACCCAGAGCAAATTCCGCAGTTTATGAAAGACAAGGGGATTTTTTGGGTTGATAAGGATAGGAAATTCATGCTACAAAAAGATTGGAGTCGACCAGTAACAGATTCAAGTTTCTTTTTAGATGAAAAGTTAGCATGGATGGAGCATTTTAAAATCGATCACGCGGTGGTGTTGAACTTGTCTCAATTATATGGGAATGGTTTACGCTTGGAAGAAATGAAGCAAGCGTTACGTTTTCAAAACGATTTTAATGCACGTGTGCAGCATGAAAATCCGTCGAAATTCACAACAGGTTTTGTAGTACATCCTGGGTTTGTTCGAGGTGCTTTATGGGAAATAGAGCGTTGTGTTGAGGTATTAGGAATGCGCTTGCTATGTTTGCCTACACATTACATGGATACCATAGGTACTTGGCGTTGTATTTTTGATGAAGAGAACGAACCTATTTTTGAATTAGCTGATAAATACAATTTAGCGGTTGAAATTCATCCGTATGATGGAGAAAAATTCATCAAACTACAAAATACAAGTTGGCGTTTTCACTTAATTTGGATGTTGGCACAATGTGCAGATGCATATCATTTTTTAACATTGAATGGTTATTACGAAAAGTATCCAAATATGCGAGTTTGTTTTGCTCACGGAGGTCAGTTAGCACAAATGAATTTGGGACGTCGTATTCAAGGATTTGATGGTAGACCCGATTTGTTTGAAGGAAAATCACATCCAAGAAAAGCGGTGGGGCATAAAAATATTTTCTTTGATACTTTGGTGCACGATACTGGTTCGTTGGATTTATTGATTAAAAACCAAGGATCAAAACAAGTATTAATTGGTTTAGATGATCCGTATCCGTTAGGAGAAATGGAAAGCGATAAACAATCATCATATCCAGGTAAAATTTTGGATTTAGCGATTGATAGAAAAATTATCACTGAAACCGAAAGAGATGAAATGTGGGAAGATAATGTGTTGCAATGGTTGTTTGGTGAAGATGAAAAAGCTAAAAACGATTTGATTTCAAAAATTTTAAAATAAGTATAAAAAAAACCGAAGCATTAGCCTCGGTTTTTTATTGTTTAAAGAGTTATAGGTTGTTTAAATTACCTAATAATCGTAGTAAATTACCTTTTGTTTTAGCGTATTCAAACTGATTTTTAATCTCTTTTAGTTTACTTTCTATAAGTTTTACTTCTCTATAATTAATCAAAAAAACGGAGCTTTCACCTAAAAAAAACTTACGTTCTTCACTTTTTACAAGGGTAGTGTAATCGTTTACTAAGTTTTTTAAAATGTCGTTTTGTTTTTGATAAGAGTCTATTTCTTGTTCTGTAGCTTTTATTTTGTTTTGTAAAGAAACTTTGGTTGATTCAATTTCAAAATCAATGTCTTGTAATTTAATGTTGGCTAATTTTAAATCTCCTCTCGATTTTCTTAAAAATAAGGGAATGCTAACTTGTAACGAACTTTTATAGTTTGCTGCATCAAAAGCATCAATATTATCTATTTTAGAACTTAAAAAGTTATACTGAAAATCTACTTGTGGAAGCAAGTTGTTTACTTTTAATTGTTTGTTTATTTTTAAGTTTTTCCTTTTAAGATCAAGGAGTTTCATTTTTGGATGATTGCTGAAATCATCAGAAAATAATGTACCTACTGAAGAATTTAAAATCGTATCAATTTTAGAAATCGTATTTGTATCAGGAATCATGTTGTCTTTTAATTCCATAGGAATGTTATTTCCAATCCATAAATAATTAGCCAATTCTAAAGTAGATTTAACATACTTAATTCTTGATTTTTCTAAATCAAGTTCTCTGTTTTTTAAATTAATATTAGCCTCTAAGGTATCAACAGCAGGTTTGTCTCCGGCTTTAAAACTTTTAATTACGTTTTTTAATCGCGTATCTGCATTCGTATAATAATCGTTGTAGACTTCGTAACTTTGATAGTATTGCAACCATTGTAAATAGGTTGTAATAGCATCGAACAGAATATCATTTACAGCTAATTGTTGTTCAAGCTTCCCTTGTTTTACATAGAGTTTAGCTTGCTTTAAAGTAGCCATTCTTTTATTCATGAATAAATTTTTGGCTAACGAAACAGAAACTCCAGCACTGTATAAACCGTTTTCAGGAGTATTGAACTCAGGATTTAAATATTGACCAGAATTGTTTTCATAACTTCCTTTTAATTCAATTCCATACCAAGTAGGTATTTTAAAAGTTGAATTTAGTTTATTGTAATATTCGGTTTCTTTAAACTGTTTTTTGTTGTGGTCAACTTCAATTTTTGGGTCAAAAGCACCTCTAGCTTTTAATAGTTTAGCTTCGTTAGTACTTGTGATAAGTTCTGCTTGTTTTATAACAGGATGAAACTTTTTTACATAGCCTATATATTCCTCTAAACTTAATGTGGTTGTTAAGTTGTTTTGAGAAAATGAAGTTATAGTCAGAAATAAAAATAAAAGGTATAATTTTTTCATTACTTCTCTTTCTTAGATTTATCATTATCACTTTTACTTTCTGGTTGATAAAAGTTAGGAGGGAAGCTGTTTAGCTGTCTCCACAGCTCAAACCAAATAGGTACATTTTCTAACATGGCAATAGTTTTTGCGCCAGAGCCAACTCTAATAGCTTTTGGCCAAGGCTCATCGTTAGAATTTGGTACAATTAATACGCGATATTTACCATTACTACTAATAAAGTTTTCGATAGCAACAATTTTAGCTCCGTAAGTTCCGTAAGACACATTGGGCCAACCACTGAAAACCATTGCAGGCCAACCATCAAACTGAACTCTAACATCTTCATCTATATGAATTAAAGGTAAATCGATAGGTTCAACGTACATTTCTACTGCTAAATCGTAATTAGCAGGCATAATATTTACTAATTGTTCTCCTTCTTTAAATGTTTCTCCAATTCCAGATTTTATTGCCTTGTTAATATAACCATCTTGCGGAGCAGTGATAAATAATAAAGAAGTTCTTTTGTTGTAATTTGCTAAACTAGTTTCTAATTTTGAAACCTGAACGTCGGTATCATAAGCATCAGATTGAGCTGTAAATAGGCTACTTTCAGCTTTAGAAAGTTTGTCAGTGTACGAAGCTTGAATACCGCTAATAGCAAGTTTAGCATTGATTAAATCGTTTTTAGAACTTAAAAACTTGTTTTCTTGAGAAACCAATTTAGCTGACAATTCTTGAAGCTTCGCTTTTTTCTCCTCTACATCTTTAACCGCTTTTAGCCCTTCTTCTTGAAGAGTTTGCGTACGATTAAATTGTGTTTGAGCAATACTCTGTTTTATTTTTACAGCTTCTAAATCAATACTATCACTTTTAACTTTTAAATGAGATTGCTTTAATTTATTTCTAGCTTGCTCTAATTTTAAAACACGCTCGTTTTTAATCGCTGCAATTTGATTTTGCAAAGCATTTATTTTGTTTGTGTAGGCTTTCGCTGATAGGTTTTTAGAATTTAACTGTTTGTCAGTTCTTTCAGCTAATTTTGTGTCAAAATATTCGCTTTTAATTTCTGAAATCCTTAAAATAGTGTCCCCTTTTTTAACGAAATCACCTTCTTGTACAAACCATTCTTCAATTCTACCTGGTATTTGCGATTGCAAAGTTTGCGGACGTTGATTTGGTTTTAAGGTGGTTACTTTACCTGTTGTTGAAATGTTTTGAGTCCATGGTAAAAACAGAATTATTACTAGAATAATTGAAAAGGCTAGCAAAAATTTTTTAAATTTTTTATGATATTCTTTTGTAAATATTTCTTTACCAGAATCAAATTTGCTAAGATCTATATGGTCTGAAACTTTGTTCTTAGATATATTTAGCATGTTGTTTACGATTTAAAGTTTGTAATGCTACCTTTTGATAAGGTTAGTTGTTTGTTACATTTTTCTTTCCAGCTTTCATTACTACTAATGATAATTAAACTCCAAGGGTTTGATGAATCAGTAATATAACTGATGATTTTTTTTGCTTCATCTTTTTCAAATTGATCTAAAGGATCTTCTAAAATCAAAAGTTTCGGATCTTTAATTATCGCTCTTGCTAAAATTAGTTTTTTTGCGATAGTGTAACCTATAAGCTTTCCTTCTGGTTTTATTTCTGTATCAAGACCTTTAGGTTGATGCTTTAAAAATTCCTTTAAACCAACAACTTCAAAAATTTGATATATTTTTTCATCACTTATAGAGCTGCCTCCAAAAGTTATATTTTCTCTGATACTACCTTTAAAAGGAGTTTCTTCGTTTAAAGACATTCCTAAGTGAGTTCTATAACTATTAATTAAAAGACTTTTAAGTGATAGGTCGTTTACAAAAATGTGTCCCGTTGTTGGTTCAAATAAACCAGCTAAAAGTTTGATTAAACTAGATTTTCCTGAGTTACTACTACCTTGAACTAAAATTCTATCGTTTGGATTAATCGTAAACGATATATCTTTTAAAATTGGTGTTTCTTGATTTGGAGTTGAATACGATACATCTTGAAGTTCTATGGTAAAAGGTTTGTCTGTATGAACTTTTGTTCCTTCTTGCGACTCGATAGGTTTATCAACTACTTGACCTAATTTTTCTATAGAAGTTAAAACATCATAGAATGATTCTAAACCTAAAATTAATTTCTCAACTGAGTTTATAATTAATAAAATGATGATTTCAGCAGCGACAAACTGACCGATGTTCATTTGTTGCGTAAGTACTAAAAATCCACCCATAAAGAGTAAGCCAGCAGTAACTATTACTTTAAAACTAATCATTTGTATATATTGCATTACTAATACTTTAAAATGACTTTCTCTCGATTTTAAGTAATCGTTTACTAAAATATCACTCTTTTTTAAAGCTAAATTAGTTTTACCTGAAAGTTTAAAACTAATAATAGTTCTTGCTATTTCTTGTAGCCAGTGTGCAACTTTATATTTGTTTTTAGATTCTTTTAAACTGGTTTCTAACCCTCTTTTTGCTGTATACCTAAATACTACTAAAATTAGCGTAAGAACCAACAATCCGAAGATGATAAAAAATGGATGATAAAACGATAGTAATAATAAAGCAAAGATAATTTGCAATAATGCCGAAGGTATATCAATTAAAATTTTTGATATTCCTTTTTGAATAGTTAGTGTATCGAAAAATCTATTAGCCAATTCTGGCGGATAGTAATTTCGTAATTCACTCATTTTGATTTTTGGAAAACGATAACTAAGTTCAAAAGAAGCTCTAGTGAAGATTCTTTGTAAAATAGTTTCAATAATTCTAAACTGCATTAGTTTTAAAATACCTGCAAAAGCTACACCACCTGTAACTAAAAGTATAAGTACAATCCAAGAAGCCGATACTTGTGCAGCTTGTAATAAGTTTATAATAGCTTGTACTCCTAGAGGAAGAGATAAAGCTACAATACCTTCAAAAATGGCATAATAAGCAATCTGTAATGTGTCTTTTTTTTCGAGAGTTATTAACCCTAAAAAACGTTGCCAAGGAGTTAGTTGATTGTTATCTGTCATTCGTTACTGTTTTTAAAGTTATATCAATAAAAAAAGAAGTAGGAGAGGTTTTGCTATCGCAATTGGTTAAAGATTTAAAATGCTGTTTGTTAAACTCTTGCTGTAGTGCTCCTTCAATAATTGTACTTGCCAGTGTTAATGAATGTTTATAAGAATTGTTATAATTAACTATTATTTCAGCTAAACGTTTTACAACATTTTTATACAATTTAAAAACCCCTTCTTTATTTTCTGTGTCTACTTCTTTGGTTAAATATGATTTAGAGTTTTCGTTGATAATAATCAGGTTTAGTAAAACTTCGTTGATATGAGAGAAATTACTGTCTTGCTCAGTTGTTTTTGTAACAACTTCAATAGCTTTAATTAATTTTTCTTTAGGATTACTAATACTATATGTTTCGATTACTAGTTGATATTGAATCCAACCCCAATACCATGAGGTTAAATAAATTAATAGTTTATGTTTACTTTCAAAATATCGATATATAGAGCTTTCGTTTGACCCGATTAGCTGACCAAGCTTTTTAAAAGTAAAGCTATCAAACCCAATTTCTTCGATAAGAATAATACTGTGTTCAATAATTCTTTTTCCTAAATCTGATGTTTCAGGATCCTTAATATATATTCCTGTAGGAATTTCAATCTTTAAATTTGATAGTAAATTTTTCATTTCTAAAAATTAATATTGCAAATATAATAGTATTACTATTAAACAAGAATGTAAATGTGTTAATTTAATCTTAACATTTTTAGTACACTGTATAAAAACAAAAATTCCAGAGCTATTAACTCTGGAATTTTAAATTATATAGAAAATGTGTTTATTTGAATACAGAAGTAATATTTAACGCTACTTCATCCCAAGTTTTAGAAACTCCGTCTGCGCCTTTGTGTAAATCTTTACAAGCTTCGTTTAATGAGTTTAATGCAGTTTCACCTTGCCAATCAGAGATTTTCATCGTAGCGTTTAAGGCAAATTCTTTTCCGTTTAAACTGTATGAAAAAGGAAGTTTTTTGGTAACTCCATTCATGGTTAAATTTGTGTAACCAATAGAGTCGTTTTCTAAAACTAATTTACCAGATAGTAATTCAGTTTTATCCATTACTCCGAAGAAAAACTTTTTAATTTTAAAATCTCTACTGGTGTCTTTTGTGAAAATACTACTCACAGGAATCGAAAATTCAGCATTATTAATAGCTTCTTTAACTGAATCTCCTTCACCACCAGAAGTAATGTTTACTTTTTGAAACTGACCTTTTACAGGAACTTTTTCTGTAGTTTTATAAGCTATCCATTCTATGGTATTGGTTGCGTCTTGTAAAACAAATGCCTTTTTAGCTTCTTTTACTTCTTCTGTAGTTGTTTCTGTTCCTTTTTTAGCTTCTGATTTACAAGAAATTGCTTGAGATATTGTAAAACAGATAACTAATGAATAGATAATTTTTTTCATGAGGATTATTTTATGATTGAGTTTACTAAGTTAATATATTCTTTTTTGGCTTCCTTTTCTTCCATACCTCTAAGCTGCATCCATGCATTGAACTTAAAAGCATTTCGTAAATCGCTATTATCGTTAAATGTAAATCGATCACCTTTTACAGCTTGTTTATAGTAAGCGTATAAGCGTAGCATAACATCTGGAGGTAATTTTTCCTCCATTTCAGATGCTTTTAGGTAAGCTTCTTTAAATCTTAAATCTAAATCATCTTCCATGGTGTGATCGTAATTATATGTTGTAGCCTTTATAAGATATAATGTATATACAAATATACGAAGGGAGCAAGGAAAAACAAGCTGTCTAAACGATCTAATAAACCGCCATGACCAGGCATAATTGTACCACTATCTTTTATGTTTGCTTGTCTTTTAAATTTTGACTCGACTAAGTCTCCTAAAGAACCAAATATGGCTACTATGATAGCTATGATTACCCAATCTAAAATTGAAAATATACCTGAATACAAACCAATAAAATACCCAGTAATCATTGAAAATACTAATCCGCCAATAAAACCTTCAACAGTTTTTTTAGGTGAAACTTTTTCAAACAATTTTCGCTTTCCGAAGTTTTTACCAACTAAAAAAGCAAAGCTATCATTCGTCCAAATAATTAGAATGATATAAATAATAATATGAGGTTGGTAACTATTATTGATGAAAGGTAAATTCATTAAAAAATAAAAAGGCAAGACTAAATAAATTACCTGTAAGAATACCTTTTGACTGAATTTTTCTGTTTTTATAGGTTTTGTACTTATTAAAAAATATAGTAAAATAACCAATCCAACTAGTGTACATCCTAATAGAAAATCGTTTTGATAGTTATTTTCTCTGTGTAAAGACATGTATACTGTATAAGCTAAGATTATATAGGGAATAAAATTTTTATACTTAAAAATTTTAGAAAGCTCCCAAATACAAAACGTAGCAAAAATAGCTAGTAATCCTATATAAGTTTCTGCTGAAAAAAGAATCGCAGAAATAAATAGTACAGCGTAAACAAGTGCAGAAAGTGTTCTTGTTAAAAGGTTAGACATATCTTAAAGGTCTTCAAAAAGCAGCAAATATAAATCTTTTGTGTTACTGTTACCATAACTTAAAAAATCATCATCTACATCAAACTTGTAATTTCTTACAGAACTGATATTGGTTGGTATATTACCGCTAAAATGTGTTTTAATTCCAGTTAATCCTTCTCCTGTGTTTTTTACCAATTGACTAGTAGTAGCATATACAATAAAATGTTTAGAATGTGCAGCTAGTTTTTGGCTTCCTAATTGATTTGATGAAAATAATATTTCACCTTTATCAGCAATTAAGTGTTCACAAGAAGTGAAAAAAGGGATTGAATCTGAAGGATAATTTTGATTTGTTACATCGACTTTATCTATGATTTTTAATAAATCATAATCGGTACAAGTAACTTTTTTCCAGTTATTCTCTGTTAGAATATTTTTAAGGTTGTTAGTTACTTCTTTGATTGATGTACAGTACAAAAACTTCCCTCCTTTATTAATAAAGTGGTGAACAAAAGAATCATCTAAAGATAAGTAAACCTCTTGTTGTTTGATTACCTTCTCTTTAGATGACTCTTGATATGATTTAAATAATTTCTTGAAAAAATTCATTCAAATAAAAAACTATTCTTCTGTTATTGTTTTAGTTTCTTCTTCTTTTCCAAATGGTCTTTCTCCGAAAATTTTTACTAAATCGTCTTTAAAGATAACTTCTTTTTCAAGTAATAATTCAGCTAACTCAGTTAATTTATCTCTATTACTATCTAAAATATCAATCGCTCTTTTGTATTGATTTTCTATGATTTCAGAAATTTCTTCATCAATTTTCTGAGCAGTAGCATCACTATATGGCTTTACAAAAGCATCATTTCCAGAAGAATCGTAATAAGTAATATTACCAACTTTATCGTTTAATCCGTAAACCGTAACCATAGCACGAGCTTGTTTGGTAACTTTTTCAAGATCACTTAATGCTCCTGTAGAAATCTTATCAAAAATTAATTTTTCAGCAGCTCTACCACCCATGGTAGCACACATTTCATCTAACATTTGCTCTGTTTGAACAATTTTTCTTTCTTCTGGAAGATACCAAGCAGCTCCTAACGATTGCCCACGAGGAACAATAGTTACTTTTACTAATGGAGCAGCGTGTTCTAACATCCAGCTAACCGTTGCGTGTCCCGCTTCATGAAAAGCGATTACTTTCTTTTCTTTTGGTGTGATTACCTTGTTTTTCTTTTCTAAACCTCCAACAATTCTATCAACAGCGTCTAAGAAATCTTGATGTTCAATAGCATCTTTACCTTTTCTTGCAGCGATTAAAGCAGCTTCGTTACAAAGATTTGCTATATCAGCACCCGAGAAACCTGGAGTTTGTTGTGCTAAGAATTCTAAATTAGCATTGTCAGCTAATTTTAAAGGTTTAATATGTACGTCAAAAATTTCTCTACGTTCGTGTAAATCTGGTAAGTCAACATAAATTTGACGATCAAAACGACCTGCACGCATTAAAGCTTTGTCCAATACATCAGCACGGTTAGTAGCAGCTAATACAATAACATTAGTATCGGTACCAAAACCATCCATTTCCGTTAGTAATTGGTTTAAGGTATTTTCACGCTCATCGTTTCCACCAGTCATACTGTTTTTTCCACGAGCGCGTCCAATAGCATCAATTTCATCAATAAAAATGATAGAAGGTGATTTTTGCTGTGCTTGTTTAAATAAGTCACGAACACGTGATGCACCCACACCTACAAACATTTCAACAAAATCTGAACCAGATAGTGAGAAGAACGGCACGCCAGCTTCACCAGCAACAGCTTTTGCTAATAAAGTTTTACCTGTACCTGGAGGACCTACTAATAAAGCTCCTTTAGGAATTTTACCTCCTAATTTGGTGTACTTTTCTGGGCTTTTTAAGAAGTCTACAATTTCTTGAACTTCTTCTTTAGCCCCTTCTAAACCAGCAACATTCTTAAAAGTGGTTTTAACTTTAGTGTTTTCATCAAAAAGTTTTGCTTTCGATTTACCGATGTTAAAAATTTGTCCACCAGCGCCTCCGCCACCACTTGCTCCTGACATCCTTCTCATAAAGAAAAGCCAAATAGCAATTAATAAAATGAACGGAAGAAAGCTGATGATAGTGTCAAACATGCTTGTTCTTTCAACGTTTATCTTATCAAAATCAAGGTTTTTTTCGCTTTTTTCTTTACTAATTTCGTTTTCGAAATTTTGTAAATCTCCGAAATTATAAGTGTAAAGAGGAGTTCCTTTTCTATAAAAAGGATTATCGGTTATTTTTTTGTGCTCTTCCTTTTTCTCAGCTTCAGGTTTTATAAATACCTGAGCAACATTGTTGTTTTCTACAACAATTTTTTGAATATCGTTAGCTTGTAAAATTTTTGTAAACTCATTTTTAGAGATATTACGCGCCCCTAAATTACCAGAATTAAAAAAGCTTAATCCTAGTAAAATAACTAGTATTGGTATGTATATCCAAAATGAATTAAACGTAAATTTTGGCGTATTTTTTTTGTTATCACTCATAAATTAGTGTGTAAAATTTAGCAATTATGCTGGATTAATTTCTGTGATTTTAGCATCGCCCCATAAACTTTCGATGTCATAAAACTCACGTACTTGTTTTTGAAAAATGTGTACAACAACGTTAACATAATCCATTAAAACCCATTCGGCATTACCTACCCCTTCAATATGCCAAGGTTTATCTTTAAGTTCTTTACTCACTATTTTTTGTACCGAACCAGAAATGGCGTTAACTTGTGTGTTAGAATTAGCAGAGCAAACTACAAAATAATCACAAACAGTATTTTCTATTTCTCTTAAATCTAGTAGTTGGATGTTCTCACCTTTTACATCATCAATCCCTTTAATAATCACAGCTAATAGGTCGTCTGTGCTTGCTTGTTTTTTAGTCATTAAAAAATATTAAGTTTTAGCAAAGTTATTATTTTTTTGTGAGTAATTTATGTAATATTGATACTTGTTTTACTCACTAAATTTACATGAAAATAATCAAACTTAATGCCATCGACTCTACCAATACTTTTTTGAAAGATATGCTGTCAAAAATGCCAGTAGAAGATTTTACTGTGGCGGTTGCTAACACGCAAACAGAAGGGAGAGGACAAATGGATTCTGAGTGGGTGGTTGAAAGTGGTAAAAACTTGACTTTTAGTGTGTTTTGTGAAATTTTTGATTTAGATATTTCTAATCATAAATACTTAAATTATTGCGTTTCGATTAGTGTTTTTAAAGCTTTACAAGAATTAAAACTACCTAATTTGTCTGTTAAATGGCCTAACGACATTCTGTCAGGGAATAAGAAGTTAGCAGGTATTTTAATAGAAAACTCTTTGAAAGGGAGTAAAATAAACTCTTCTGTAATTGGAATAGGTATTAATGTAAATCAAGATATTTTTCTTGAAAATTTACCAAATGCTTCTTCAATTAAAAGAATACTTAAGAAAGAGGTTGATTTAGATGTTTTGTTAGAGAGTGTTCTTATTAAGTTACAATTAAATTTAGTGGTTTTAAAAAGAAAAGAATATCATCTATTAGAAGAGGTGTATTTAAAAGTGTTGTATAAAAAAAATGTTCCGACTATGTTTAAAAACAATCAGAACATTTTATTTATGGGTAAAATTATTGGAGTTTCAAAAAATGGAAATCTCCAAATAGAATTAGAAAACGAAACGATTCAAGAATTTGGTTTGAAAGAAGTTTCGTTTGCGAATTTATAATTTTGCTAAATTCTCAGTTAAAGTACCAATAAACTTTGTTAAAGGTGCTTTTACCATCATTGCCATCATTGCGTTAAACTCACCATTAAACTTTAAAGTTACGTTACTTTCATTTTCTGAAACCTCAGTAATATCAGCAGCTAAGGTAAAAGGTAACTTACTACTTGCTGCACCTAAAGTTACATTAGTGTATTCTGTTTTTTCTTTCATTACTAACCTAATTTCTGGCATTCCTTTCAATCCAAAAATAAAGCTATCGCCATCTACTTCAAATTTTTGAGTGTTTTCTGGCATTAATTGCTCGAAGTTTTCTAGTTTAGTTAAAAACTCAAATAAGTCTTTAGATGATTTTTGTACAGTAACTGTATTTCCTTCTATATTCATTTTAATATTTTAATTTTCGTTTTGTTTCCATTTACTAGGTTCTATTCTCCAATCTTCTAAAGTTCGAAGTTCTTCACTAGTAATATATTTACTATCTAAAGCTTGCTCTAATAAGTATTCGTAATTACTTAAAGTAGTAAGCTCTACATGTTCGTTTTTAAAATTTTCGGTAGCAATGTCAAATCCATAAGAAAAAATAGCTACCATACCTTTAACATTAACATGTACTTCTTTTAAAGCTTTAACAGCGTTTAAACTACTTTTTCCTGTACTGATTAAATCTTCTATTACGACAACATTTTGACCACTTTCTATATGACCTTCAATTTGATTTTGTCTACCGTGTTTTTTAGGTTCAGGTCGAACATATACGAAAGGAACCCCTAATTCTTGAGCAACTAGTATGCCAATAGCAATAGCACCAGTAGCTACCCCAGCAATAACATCTGGTTTACCATGTTTTTCTTCAACCAGTTTAGCAATTTCTTGTTTAAGGAAGTTTCTAACAGGAGGATATGATAATGTAATTCTATTATCACAATAAATTGGTGATTTCCAGCCAGAAGCCCAAGTAAATGGTTCTTGAGGGCTTAATTTTATTGCTTTAACTTGCAAAAGAAGTTCGGCAGTTTTTTTTGCTGTATCTTTGTTAAAATCCATGTCGCAAATGTATAAAGTTTTTGTTAATGATAAACCAATAATCTTAACAACTTCAATTAAAAATGAAGAGGATTTTCCTGTTTATATCTACAAAAATACAACTATTGAAGAACTTATCTACAAGTTAAAAGTAGGTAAAATATCAGGTGTTTACTTGTATTCTACGAATCTTTCTGAAAATTGGGAAGAGTTTAGGCAAAAATTCAAAGTAATTGTAGCAGGTGGGGGATTGGTTTTAAACGATAAGAAAGAAGTCTTATTTATTTATAGAGGTAATAAATGGGATTTGCCTAAAGGAAGAATAGAAAAAGATGAACTAATTGAAGAAACTGCTGTAAGAGAAGTAGAAGAAGAATGTGGAATTGAGAATTTAAGTATAGAAAGAAAACTTACGCAAACATACCACCTTTTTATATTTGATAATGAATATCGTTTAAAAGAAACACATTGGTATTTGATGAACTCGAGTTATAAAGGTAAATTAACTCCGCAATTAGAAGAAGGAATTACTGATGTTGCTTTTAAAAATGAAGAATCAACTAAAGAAGCTTTACAAAACACCTATGCAAACATTCAATATGTCTATGATTGCTATCTTGAAACCTTAGATTTGTGACACTCTGTCATAAAAAACAATCAAACTCTTTACTTTTTCTGTCAAAATATAGGTTAAAACCTGTTGGCATACACTTTGACTATTTCTACTCGTAAAATTGAATTTAAAAATTTTAAAAAAGATAAATTAAGATTATGAGTAAAATTATAGGAATAGATTTAGGAACAACTAACTCATGTGTTTCTGTAATGGAAGGAAATGAGCCAGTAGTAATTCCTAATGCAGAAGGAAAAAGAACTACACCATCTATCGTTGCTTTCGTTGAAGGAGGAGAGCGTAAAGTTGGTGATCCAGCTAAGCGTCAAGCAGTAACAAACCCAACAAAAACTGTTTATTCTATTAAGCGTTTTATGGGGAATAAATATTCTGAGTCTGAAAAAGAAGCAGGAAGAGTACCTTACGAAGTAGTTAAAGGAGATAACGATACACCAAGAGTAAAAATTGATGATCGTTTATATACACCGCAAGAAATTTCTGCAATGGTGTTACAAAAAATGAAAAAAACTGCTGAAGATTATTTAGGACAAGGAGTTTCTGAAGCAGTAATTACTGTACCAGCATATTTTAACGATGCACAACGTCAAGCGACTAAAGAAGCTGGTGAAATTGCAGGATTAAAAGTTCGTCGTATTATCAACGAACCAACTGCGGCAGCGTTAGCTTACGGATTAGACAAAGCAAATGATGATAAGAAAATTGTTGTATTTGACTTTGGTGGAGGTACACACGACGTTTCTATCTTAGAATTAGGAGACGGAGTATTTGAAGTATTAGCTACAGATGGAGATACGCACTTAGGTGGAGATGATGTAGATGAGAAAATCATCAATTGGTTAGCTGAAGAATTTAATGCTGAAGAAAATATGGATTTACGTAAAGATCCTATGGCATTACAACGTTTAAAAGAAGCTGCTGAAAAAGCGAAGATTGAATTATCAAGTACAACTTCTACTGAAATTAACTTACCATATATCACTGCTACAGCTAGTGGACCAAAACACTTGGTAAGAACATTAAGTAGAGCGAAGTTTGAGCAATTAATCGATGATTTAGTAAAAAGAACGATTGAGCCATGTCAAACGGCGTTAAAAAATGCTGATTTATCAACTTCTGATATCGATGAGATCATCTTAGTAGGAGGTTCAACTCGTATCCCTGCAATTCAAGAAGCAGTAGAGAAGTTCTTCGGTAAAGCACCAAGTAAAGGTGTAAACCCAGACGAGGTTGTATCGTTAGGAGCAGCAATTCAAGGAGGAGTGTTAACAGGTGATGTAAAAGACGTATTATTATTAGACGTAACACCGTTATCATTAGGAATTGAAACAATGGGTAACGTATTTACAAAGTTAATCGATGCAAATACAACCATTCCAACTAAAAAATCGCAGGTATTCTCTACAGCGGTAGATAACCAACCATCGGTAGATATTCACGTATTACAAGGTGAAAGAGCGATGGCAGCAGATAACAAAACAATTGGTCGTTTCCAATTAACAGATATTCCACCAGCACCAAGAGGAGTTCCTCAAATTGAAGTAACTTTTGATATCGATGCAAACGGAATTATCAACGTATCTGCAGCTGATAAAGCAACAGGGAAAACTCAAAACATCCGTATCGAAGCTTCTTCTGGATTAACAGATGAAGAAATCGAAAAGATGAAAGCTGATGCTGAAGCAAATGCTGATGCCGATGCAAAAGCAAAAGAAACTGCAGAGAAAATTAACGGAGCAGATTCTATGATTTTCCAAACAGAAAAGCAATTAAAAGAGTTTGGTGATAAATTATCAGCAGATAAAAAAGAGCCAATCGAAGCTGCTTTAGAAGAACTAAAGAAAGCTCACGAGTCTAAAGATTTAGACGCTATAGATGCTGCAATGGAAAAAATAAATGAAGCTTGGAAAGTAGCTTCTGAAGAAATGTATGCAGCTCAACAACAAGCTGGTGCAAACGGAGCAGGAGCTGAGCAACAAGCGCAAGGAAATGCTTCTTCTGAAGGAGATAATGTAGAAGATGTTGACTTTGAGGAAGTGAAGTAATCTTCAAAATGAAATAGATAAAAAATCCCGATACTAATTTAGTATCGGGATTTTTATTTTAAAAATATGTAGCTTTGAAACTCAATGAAAAAGATAGCTTATATATTTTGTTTCTTCTGTTTTGCATTCGGATTCACATCCTACGCGCAGCATCCTCTTTATACTCATTTAACTGAAAAAGACGGTCTTCCAGATATTGAATTTTATGATATCGTTGAAGATAAAGAAGGCTTTATATGGTTGGCTGCTGATAAAGGATTGATTCGTTATGACGGAAAAGAATTCAAAAATTATTCACATCCTGAAAAAAGAGGTTTATCGGTTTTTGGGTTAGAATTGGATATTAATAATAGACTTTGGTGTAATAATATATCAGGGCAATTTTTTTATGTAGAAAATGATTCGTTACGATTATTTAAAGATTTAAAAAAAGAAGTTAAAGGGCAGTTAGCTTCTTTCTTGTTTTATAAAGAAAACCTTGTAGTATCTGCAGAAACGGGGGTGTATAGCTTTGACTTAAAAACAAATGATAGAGAAAAGTTATTTGAAAAAAGAGAACTTGGTTACCCATTATTAGTGAAGAATGACACACTATTTAATTTACATGATGATATAATAAAAGCCTCTAAAAAAGATACAGTAGGTATCTTAAAATATGATTTAAAGAAGTACAAGAAATATAGGTTTAACAGAAAAATGATAAGCTCATTCAACGAAAAGTTATTGGTTTATTCGTTCGATACTGATAATAAAAAGAAAAAACCGGTACTGTTGTATGAAATAGGAGGTAAACTAAAGGAAGTTCAGTTACCCAAAGAATTATTAGAAACTGATATAGTGCGCTTTTATGAAAATGAAGATGATTTGTGGATATGTACTCATAACGGAATTTACGTTTACGGATTAAACGGAACAACCTTATTATATAAAAATGTCTATTTTAAGAATAAGGTAATTAGTGGTTTTTTAAAAGATAGAAATAATAATTATTGGATTTCTACCCTTAGAAATGGAGTATACATCATACCAAATTTGCATATAGAGAATTATGAGATAGATGAAGATAAAATGAATATAAGTGCTATGAAAAGTATTGGTAAAGATTCATTAATTCTGGGCTCTACAAAAGGAGATGTTGGTATCGTTAATACTAGTTCAAAAAAAATAAATTTCTTTAAAACGAATTATAAAGACAAAGTATATTCAATATGTAATTATAAGGATAGAGTGTATTTAAGTTTAGGAAGACAATCATTAGTCTACAACAAACAAACTAAAAGAATACATAAAGAAGAATTTTGTAATAATGCTAAGGATTTATCGGTTTTAAATGATGACAATATACTTTATGCAGCACATAGTTCAGCATCAATTATTAATCTTAAAACTAAAGAGAAACATAGTTTAAGAAGAGCCAGATCATATACTACCCATTTCGATAAAGAAAATATGTATGTAGGGTATGTTGATGGGTTAATGAAGTATAATAAGAAGAGAGAAGAATCAAAAATTTTATTCAAAAATAAACCCATTTTCGCTATTGATATTGACGAAACAAATAACGGAATTATATGGGTAGCTACTTTTAAAGATGGTGTAGTTGGTATAAAAGACGGAGTAGCAATTACAAATTATACTACAAAAAACGGACTACTATCTAATCAAATAAATAAAATTAAAGGAGATGGTGAATCTTTATGGATAGCTACCGATAAAGGGCTTCAGGCGTTGAACGTAAATACTCAAAAATTTAAAAACCTTAGTAGAAAAGACGGACTTAGTTCTTTTAATATTTCTGAAATTGTACCGTTGGAAGACAATGTTTTTTTTAGCTCAAATAAAGGTCTTTTTAAAATAGATAAAAACAAAGCATTTAAAAGTAGTAATATTTTTGATTTTTACTTTACATCAATTTTAGTTGATGATAAAGAAGTTCAAGAAAACAAGAGTTATAGTTTAAATCCTCAAAACAAGAAGATACAGTTTAACTTTCATACAAACGGGTATTTGTCTGAAGATAATATCACCTACTATTATAAATTAGAAGAGGCTAATAAAAAAGAAAAATGGAGTATTGTTAGTAAAGGAGTTAATCAAGTTACTTTTAATAATTTGGCAGCTGGAAAATATGTATTTAAACTTAAAGGTGTTCAACATAACGGTAAAAAAGAAACGACTGTAAAAACTATTGAATTAACTGTAAAACCTCCCTTTTATAAAGAATGGTGGTTTATAATGTTGGCGATAGTATCACTCTTTTCTTTTTTATGGGTTTATTTTTCAAATAGAATAAAAAAGTTAAAGATAAAGCAAAGAGAAGCTGTTGAAAAAGAAAGAATGCAAAAACAGTTGGTTGCTTCAAAATTAGAAAGTTTACAGTCGCAAATGAATCCTCATTTTACATTCAATGCGTTAAATTCTATTCAAAATTTAATTTTAAAAGGAGATAAGTTTGAAGCTTATGACTATTTAACAAAATTCTCATTATTAATTAGAGAAAATTTAAATATGAGTAAGAAAAGTTTTGTAACATTTGATGAAGAATTAAAAATGTTAATTAAATATCTCGATTTAGAAAAGCTAAGATTTAGAGATCGTTTCGAGTATGAAGTGGTAATTGTAAATGACATTTCAGATATTAAAATCCCGACAATGATAATACAGCCTTATGTAGAAAATGCTGTTAAACACGGTTTATTGAATAAAGAAGTAGGAGAGAGAAAATTAAAACTAAGTTTTGAAAAAACTGATGTGCTTAGATGTACAGTCGAAGATAATGGTGTGGGAGTTGAAAAAGCGCAAAAAATAAAGGAATCTAAAAATAAAAGTAGAAAATCTTTTTCAACCAGTGCAATTCAAGACCGAATGAAATTTTTAAAAGATTATTATAAAACAGATATTGGGGTAACTTATGAAAAGGTTGAAGTAGGTACTAAAGTAATTATTAAAATACCCTACACTAAACTTTAGGAAGTTATTTATATTAGTTTGGAAGCTTATTGTAAAAAAGAACAAGTGTAAAACTTAGATTTCAAAACTATTAAAAAGCAATGTAATCGTTTATTGAGATATAATGAATAAAGTAAAAGCACTGATAGTAGATGATGAATTAAATGCACGTGAAAACTTACGTTTTTTACTCGAAGCATTTTGTAAAGAAGTTGAAGTTGTTTCAGAAGCAACTAATGTAGATGAAGCCATTATTGAAATAAACAAGCACCAACCAAATTTAGTTTTTTTAGATATTGAAATGCCAAAAAGAAACGGATTTCAATTATTAGATGAATTTTCGACTATTGATTTTCAAATCATTTTTATAACAGCTTACGATAAATATGCAATTCAAGCTTTTGAAGTAGCAGCAATAGATTATTTATTAAAACCAATTGAGATAAATCGATTAAAACAAGCGGTAATAAAAGCAACAAAAATTATTGGAGCTACTTTTAATTCTGAGCAATTAGAACTTTTAAAATCAAATAAAAAAGAAATAAAGAGAATTGCTATACCCTATAAAAATGATTATGCAATTATAAATGTAAATGATATTCTTTGTATTGAAGCAGATAGGATGTATTCAATAATTCACTCTGCTGATAATAAAAAATTTATAGTCGCTAAAAAATTAAGTTATTATGAAGAATTATTTTCTACAGAAGGAGATTTTATAAGAGTACATAGATCTTGGATAGCAAACGCTAACAAAGTAGAAATCTATTCAAAAAAAGAAAAAAAGATAACTATACATACCAATTTTACAATACCAGTTAGTAAAAGTTACAAAGAAAGCTTTGAAGCCCTTTTTTATTCATAATTTTCAAATAATTCATTCGGAAAGTTAAAAATATCACTAGGAAACTTATGGTAAATAAGTTTCTAAAGAAGGCTCATATTTGACGGTAAATAAAATTATATCAAATATGAAAAAATGTTTACTTATAGCTTTTGCAGCTATTCAATTAGTTTCTTGTAGTAAAGATGATGCTATTAAAGAACCTATCAAAGACGAAATTTTAAAAGGAAATGTAACAAGTATTGGTAATCAACCTTCAAATAAACCAGTAAGTAATAAAAATACACCAACAGTAATAGATGTCTTTTCTAGAGTTACTGATATTGCTATTGATCAAAATGGAGACTTATATGTAGCTGATGGTAACGATAAAAGAATAAAAAAAATAAGAACATCAAACGGAAGCAACCTTGTAACTAATTTTGCAGGGAGCGGAAGTTCAGGACATGCTGATGGAACAACAACTACTGCAGGGTTCACCTTCCCTAAAAGTTTAGTTTTTAGTAAAGATTATAAAACCTTATATGTTTCTACTTGGTATTATGTAAGAGCTATTAATATGGAAACGAATGAGGTAACTACAATAGCTGGTGGAGGTAATAGTGTTGATGGTATTGGTACGCAAGCGAGTTTTACAAGTAACCCATTTAGTCTTATTATTAATAATGCAGGAACAGCATTATATCTTACCGAAAATATTATTCAGATAGGGAGCGCTCATATAAAGAGGGTGCGTAGAATAGATTTAGCTACAAAAGAAGTAAAATCGATTGGTTTTAATAACTTAACAAGCACTTTTAATCCAGGGTATATGGTAGTAGACTCAAAAGATAAATATCTTTATATGGCGAATCGTACAATGGTTTTAAAAATTGAGTTAAGTACAGGTAAAGCAACAACAATTGCAGGAAACGATTCATCTGGTTTTGTTGATGGAGTTGGTACAGCAGCACGTTTTCAGGCAATTGGAGGTTTAGCGTTAAGTCCAAATGAAACTTACTTATATATAGCTAATGGAAGTGGAGAAGGGGTAAGATGTATTAGAGCTTTAAATCTTGACACAAAAGAGGTAACTACAGTAACAGGTTATGATGAGAATAATAATAATATAGGTTTATTTGCTGATGGGGATTCAAAAACAGCAAGATTCAATGATGTATATGGTATGGAGTATGACAAAACTACAAATACGTTATATGCTGCAGATCCGTTTAATAAAGCTGTTAGAGTGATTAAATAAGTTAAAATCAAACATAATTTTAAAAAACCGAATAGATTCGTCTATTCGGTTTTTGGTATTAATATTTCTAATACTATTTGTTGTTGCGTATTTTTGCACTATGAAATTTTACCAAAAAGAAATTCAATTACCTGAGTTTAAAAGAGGTTATCACTTAATAACTGATATCTTGTTAAGTGCTTTCCCTTTCTTGTGAAAACAAAATGCTACTTAAAAATAGCAACAATAATAATGTAGACTTTCTATTCATTACATTTTACTCTTTGATCTAGATTTACTTTAACTACGTTTGGGTTTTTGTTAGAAACTTTTATATTGTAACAATCTCCAATTTTAACTTCAAGAAAATAAATGTCAATAACTTTTTCATAATGTGTATTATCAAAAGTATAAACACAAGTAGCAAGATTTTGTTTACTAATAAAGCCTTTGTCTGCATTCATTTTTAATTTTATAATTTTAGCTTGGGTGATTGTAAAATCACGTTCCAATAAATCATTTCTGCCTTTAACTATAAAATAGAGTACAACAATTATAATTCCCAATATTGAAAAGAGGGCGATTGTTCCATTATCAATTTTTTTCATATTATGATAAATTAAATTTCCTGCAAGTATACAAGAGTCTTATGATGAAATGATGTTAAATAAAAAAAATAAAAATAGATTATAAATGAAACAATATAATAAATTCAATTTTTACAGAAGTACCTATTGTGAGTTTGAAATGCATAATATCAACTTTTTTGAAGATATGAAAGCGCATTTTCAAAGTAAATCAGGTAGTTACTATTATTATACTGAAGAGGGAGTTTTTCGCTATTCAAACCATTGGGGACGAGTTGCCAATTGCCGATGGAAAATTGATGGGATTGAAAACTATAAAAATCAGCAATATTATGTAGGATATGCGAGTTGGTCAAATTTTTATCCGTTAAATAGTACCGATAAAGTATTCTATTTAGAGGTTGATTATGTTGAAGGGAAAGCAAAAATCAAAAGAATTCAAAAAAATAATGAGTCTTCTAAATTTTTAATGACTTCTGAGTTTGCACATCAACGATTAAAACAAATTCAAACCTTATTTAAAGAGCATAAATGGGCGAATTATTATGAAGAAGATATCACTGTTTTAAGAAAACAATTAATAGATAAGTTGATAAGTTCTACCAAAAGTTTACAACAACTAAAATTAGAGTTATGAGTCTTTATAATCTCTATTTACTCCAAGACTAAAACCAAAACGAATTTCATTTTCACTACCTAATCTGTGAATAGCAATTTTACCTAGCGGAATTTTACCAAACTCATTGTTGGTTATTTCTTCATTGTTTAAAAACAATTTACCATTAAATTGCTTTTTGGTGTTGTACTCACTCTTGTCTTTTTTGTTTTGATAAATATTAATCGATAAGATATTATCACCATCAGTATATCCACAAAAAACACCGTGTGCATCCCAAATCATATAGTTATTACTTCGGGTAATTTCTCTACTAGGTTTTCCTAAAATAGTAATGAGCGTGTCATAATCTGTAGGAAAAGTAAGCGACTTTTTATTTATAGAAACCATATCGGTGTCGCACTCAATCACCAAATTCTTTACTTTTTTCTTTTTTAAAAAATTAAACATAATAAATGTGTTTTTCGTTAAAGTAACAATTTGTTAAGGAGTAACGTAAAACTAAAAAATAAATTTCAAGTTTCCCATTTCTGTTTTAATTAAATTTGTAATTCAAAAAAGTTACACTACATGAACATACCTCAAACGAGTTTTCCTAGAGTTATTATTATAGGAGGAGGATTTGCAGGATTAGCAGCTGCAAGAGCATTAGAAAATCAAGAATTACAGGTTGTTTTAATAGATAAACATAATTACCACACGTTTCAACCCTTATTATATCAAGTTGCTACAGGAGGTTTAGAACCCGATAGTATTGCCTTTCCGTTAAGAAAAAGATTTAACGATGTTGAAAATTTTTATTTCCGTTTAGCGAAGGTTACCAATATTAATACAGATAAAAATATAGTTGAAACTACGATTGGTAATTTAGAATACGATGAGCTAATTATTGCTACGGGTTCAACTACCAATTTCTTCGGAAACACAAACATTCAAAAATATGCGATGGAAATGAAATCCGTTCCGCAAGCATTGAATATTCGTAGTTTGGTTTTAGAAAATTTTGAAGAAGCACTGTTAGTCACCGATTTAGAAAAACGAAGAGCTTTAATGAACTTTGTTATTGTAGGTGGAGGACCAACAGGAGTAGAGCTTGCAGGTGCGTTAGCAGAAATGAAAAAAGGAATCCTTCCTAAAGATTACCCCGATTTAGACATCCGTTTAATGAAAATTAACCTGATTCAAAGTTCGGGGGAATTATTAAAAGGAATGAGTAATTCAGCTTCAAAAAAGTCCGAAGATTTTTTAATAAAACTAGGTGTTGATGTATGGAAAAACTTACGAGTGTTAGATTATGATGGAGAAACAGTAAAAACAGATGGTGAAGATCATTTTAAAGCACAAACTGTTATTTGGGCAGCTGGTGTGAAGGGAGAAACAGTTAGCGGATTGCAGCAAGAATGTTTGGTAGAAAGAGCTGATAGATTTAAAGTAGACGAGTACAGTAAGGTAATAGGCTACGATAATGTGTATGCAATTGGTGATGTAGCTTGTATGCAAACGAAAGACTATGAAAGAGGGCATCCTATGATGGCACAACCTGCCATTCAACAAGGTAGTTTAGTTGGGAAAAACATTTTAGCCAAGTTAAAAGGTAAAAAGCAAAAACCATTTAAGTATAATGATAAAGGTTCTATGGCAACCATTGGTAGAAACAAAGCAGTGGTAGATTTACCTAAATGGAAATTTCAAGGTGTTTTTGCTTGGTTTGTATGGATGTTTGTTCATCTATTTTCGCTTATCGGATTTAGAAATAAAGTAATTGTTTTTATGAATTGGGTATATAATTACATCCGTTTTGATAGAGAAACAAGGTTGATTATTCGTCCGTATAAAAATAAAAACAAGTACAGTTTTAAAGCACAAGAAGATGGCAATTACTAAGAATATTAAATGCCCAAATTGCGGAGTTTTTAATACCAATAGAGATTATTGCAAAAACTGTAATACCTTAATTTCTTTTGAAAAAAAGCAAGAACAAAAAGTAGCAGCTTTTAAACAAGAAGAAATTAAAAAGGCGCAACACAAAATTGAAAATCCAAATTTAGCTGAGCGATTAAAAAAGCACAAATTTTGGTTGTTTAGGATTTTTGGGTGGATTTTATATTCAGCATATTTATTAATTAGCGCAATAGGTGCTTTAGTAGCTTGGTTTGTAGCCATGGTAGCTGCAGGATAGTTGTATGAATAAAAAAATACTTCCATATTATTTTATAGCTTCTGTAGTTATTGGAAGTAGTATTTATGCGATGCAAAAGTTAGGAGTTCAACTTCCTAAGTTGATTAACAATTATGTAAATGATTTTTTAATTGTTCCTATAGTGCTCATACCATGTTTGTATGTTTTAAGGTGGAGTAGGGCTAACAAAAGTTATACAATTCCTTTGGGTGCAGTACTATATTTTTGCGCGTTGTATAGTGTACTTTTTGAATATTTATTACCCAAATTTCATGTAAGATACACTGTTGATTTTATTGATGTCGGTTTGTATTTTATAGGCGGATTAATTTTTTACTATCTTCAACAAAAAGAGGAATGAGTTTAAACGAAAAACTACCAAATAAAACGATTGTAAGAATAAGCAAAGCAATTTCTTTTATTGAAGAGAATTTGAGCGATAAACTTGTTTTAGAAGAAATCGCCAAAGAAGCCTATTTTTCTAGCTTTCACTTTCACAGGCTTTTTAAAATTGTAACAAAAGAAACGGTAAACGATTTTATTACCCGAAAAAGAATTGAAAAAGCAGCTTCGTTTTTAATTCATAAAAAAGAAAAATCTGTTACAGAAATTGCTGAAGCTATAGGTTTTACGAATTTATCGTCATTTTCTAGAGCTTTTAAAAAGTTTTACGGGTTAAGTCCTGCTGAATTTAGAAAAGAAACTCCCAGTAAATTTAGCAAGATTTGTAAAGAAGAAAGCAAGAATGGTCAAGTTGAAGTTCGATTTGAAGAATATATTTGTAACATACAAAATGCTTTAAATTGGATTAAAATGAACGCAAAAACTGAGGTAAAAATAGTTCCTGAAATAAAGGTTGCTTATATAAGTCACCAAGGGAGAATGGATGTAATTGGTGATGTTTATAACAGATTAATGCGTTGGGCAATACCTAAAGGATTGATGAATCAGCCAGATTTAAAAATGATTACTATTTATCATGATAGTCCTAAAATTACAGACCCGAATAACCTTAGAATGAGTGCTTGTATGACGTTGAGTTCTGAAGTAAATAGTGAGGACGAAGTAAATTTAAAAACCTTACCTGCAACCAAATGTATTGTTTCTAGGTTTGAGTTAGGATTTCATGAATTTCAACAAGCTTGGGAATCAAGCTTTGTATGGATGAGTGAACATGGATATAAAAAAGCAGATAAAGATCCGTTTGAAATATATCATAACAACCCAAATGAACACCCTGAAGGGAAAAGTATCGTAGATCTTTGTATTCCTGTGGAGTAGGGTGAGTAATGTAGGTTTTATTTGTTTCTTTTTTTTAGAATGATACTAATATCTGAATATAAATATACGATTCCTATTACACCCCCAAATATACTTTTTAAATAAACACCATTATTAATAGCATAAATTGACATAAAAATGATAAAAATTGAAAAAGGATATGAAAATAATCTAAACAAAATCATTTTTACACTCCATTCATTTTTTTTATGTTCAATTTTTTCAAAATTCTCTTTAGTTTCTATTCCTAGAGCTATTTTCAAATCATTTAACAAGTATCTTGTCTCGTTTAAATATATTTTTCTAAATATTGTATAAAAACCAAAAGTTAATAACCCAAATATTCCTAAAACTATTAGAGCGGTATAATCAAGATATTTAAAATCTTGAATCATTGGGATAATCAAAGCAAATAAAAAAAAAGAAATAATCAATCCACATAATATTATAGTCCACAATTTTCCGTTTAAGCTTAATTCAGTTTTGATGCTCTTTATTTCATTTTTTTCATTAAAGTTTATTTTAAATATTGGGTAAAAAGTTCCAACCCAATTATTTCGTATCCAAATAATGTATTCATTTAATTTTTTATCAGCAATTGTTTCTCCTCTATTGAATAGACTTGTTGAAATATGATTTAGCAAATTATTTTCTCTTTCAAGTGTAATTAATTCATCAATCTTTTCTTTGTGAGATTTCATAAAATCTTTTTCTTTATTGATACCAACTTAACTTATAATCAAAAATTGCTGTTAATTTTTTCTTTCAATAAAGAGGTGAGTTAATAACAATTTTATCCAAATATAGAAAAATAAAAAGGCGAATAGAAGTTTAAATTGTATCAAACAAAAAACCCTGAGTTATTAAACTCAGGACTTTTTGTTTTTATAGTGTTTTGATTAGTAGTTAACGTAATCAACAATTTCTAATCCGTAGCCAATCATACCAACACGCTTGGTTTGTTTGGTGTTAGAAACCAAACGTAATTTATGAATGTGTAAATCGTGTAAAATTTGAGCTCCGATACCAAAATCTTTATTGTCCATCACTACATTCGGTGCTTTCATTTCTCCTTTTGCTTGGTTTTCTTTTAACGCACGCAATCTATTCAATAAGTTTAAAGATTGCATTTGTTGGTTGATAAACAAAATAGCACCTCTACCTTCATCATTAATCACCTTAAACATCTGATCTAGTTTTTGATCAGCATTATTGGTCAACGTACCTAAAATATCGTTGTTTACTAAAGTAGAATTTACACGAGTTAAAATAGGTTCGTTTTTTGTCCAAGTTCCTTTAGTTAAAGCAATATGAACTTGGTTGTTTGTGGTTTGTTGATAGGCACGTAAGCGGAAATCTCCAAAACGAGTTTGAATATTAAAATCTTCTTTCTTTTCAATTAAAGAATCGTGCTCCATTCTGTAAGCAACTAAATCTTCAATAGAAACGATTTTTAAATCGAACTTTTTAGCGACTTTCATAAGTTGAGGTAAACGAGCCATAGTACCGTCTTCGTTCATAATTTCAACGATTACCCCAGCTGGTTCTAATCCAGCTAAACGAGCAAAGTCGATAGCAGCTTCGGTATGTCCTGTTCTACGTAAAACACCTCCGTTTTTTGCTTTTAAAGGAAAAATATGTCCTGGTCTTGCTAAATCAAAAGGTTTGGTATTAGGGTTGATAAGCGCTTCGATAGTTTTTGCTCTGTCGGAAGCAGAAATACCAGTAGTTACTCCGTTACCACGTAAATCTACCGAAATGGTAAAGGCAGTTTCCATGGGGTCGGTATTATTGCTAACCATCATTCCTAATTCTAATTCTTTACAGCGAGTTTCGGTAAGTGGTGTACAAATTAATCCGCGACCATGAGTTGCCATAAAATTGACCATATCTGGAGTGATTTTTTCAGCAGCTGCTACAAAATCACCTTCATTTTCACGGTCTTCATCATCAACAACGATAATTACTTTACCGTTTTTAATGTCTTCTATGGCTTCTTCAATTGTATTTAATTGAATGTTAGTTGGTGTTTGTGTTGTCATTGTTATGTTGTTTTCTCTTTTTAGAGAATAAGTTTTTTATAGAGTTTTTTACAGGTGCAAAAAAGCTATTAATATCGAAAAGACCTTTGTCTTGTGTTGCTCTTACGGTTAATGTAATAGCCAAAGGTAGCATTATAAAAACACTTAACCATGATCCTGTAATAGCAGTAAGAGAACTTTCTTCGGCTAAATTTCGCCCAAAAGTATTGGAGAAAAAATATAACACGTATATACCAATTGCAAGAATCATAGGTAATCCCATACCGCCTTTTCTAATGATTGATCCTAATGGAGCTCCAATAAAGAAAAGCAATAAACAAGAAAGAGAAAATGCTACACGATTGTAAAACTCAATATCGTATAAATTTAAAATTTTACGCTTGTCTTTCAAAGAGTTTTTATTTTGTACGTTGTTGTTTATGGTACGTTCTAATTTTGAAATAGCAGTAGAAACTATATTTCTTTTTTCGCTTAAATCGAAATTATCTAGTATGTTAGGTGATAGTTTTTTGTTAATTAACGAATCTGGGTATTGGTGTAGGTCTTCAATATCAATACTTAAAAAAAGGTTTTTAGCTCTACTTGAAATAAATGCATCATAGTTTTGTTTCATCGTAGGTAAAGTGTCTCTAAGCTGCGCTAAGCTTAACATGTTATATTGAGTCTTGTATTTTTCTTCTGTTAAATCTCCACTATCAAGAGATGAAATGTCAATATTAATAGTATATTCTTCAAAATCCACATAAGAAGCAGGCATTTTTTGACGCTCTTTAAAGGTAGAGCCATTTTTAAAATGATGCTCAAAATAATGTCCGTTTTTTAACACTAAGGTCATATATCTACTCCCTTCTTCAGACAAGATTTCACCTTCTTTAGCAGTGATAATTACATTGTTTCCTTTTTTTGAAGACAAATCGTATATCATTACTTCTTTTAAAAGGTTGTCATTTTCACCGTATTTTTCTTTAAATTTTATTTGAAAATTAGGTATTTCAGTGTTAAATCCACCCGCAACTAAAGCAATAGCTGGTTGTTTCTTTTTAATGTTAACCTTCATGTTTAGCTGTTTTAGCATCGCATAAGGGTATACATAATTTAAAAATAAAAAGTTAATACCACTTAAAAAGATTGCTAAGAAAACAATAGGTCTTACCATTCGTTGAAGTGAAACTCCTGCTGATTTTGCTGCAGCAAATTCGTAGTTTTCAGACAAACTACCTAAAGTCATAATAGAAGATAAAAGTACACCAATGGGTAAGGCTTGTGGAGCTACAATAAGGGTTGTATACCACAAGAATTTTAAGACAATTTCTACACTAATACCTTTCCCTGCAAGATTATCAAAAACTAGCCATAACGCTTGCATTACCAGTACAAATAAGATGATAAAGAAGGTTGCTAAAAAAGGAATTAAGAAGCTTTTTAATATATATCTGTCTAATGTTTTCACAGATGCAAAGGTAGTAGGTTAGTGGCATATAAACACAAAAGTTTTGTTAATGATTTTATAAGTGAATCACTAACAAAACTTTTGTGAGCTTTTAGTCGATATAGTAACCAAGTTTAGTGTACTTAGCTTTATCGAATGAAAAAGTTTTTTCTGAAATAGGTTGGTCGCTCTTAAACTTAGTAATGGTAAACGTTGTTTCTGCACCGTTAGAACCTATTTGAGTAAGTTTATAGATGTGTTTTGTTTTAGCATCAATACCTAATTGAACTTTAACAATGTCAGAATTACTATCAATAGGTGTTAAGTTGATGTATTGAACTTTACGTCCGTTGCTGTTCTTTAAATCTCCCATTGTATAATTGTAACCTTCTTTGTAAAAAGTTAATAATTTTGAAGGATAGATAAATCCGTCTTCTTCTTCAATATTACCATTTGTAATGCTAACTTCTTTCTCGTCTTGATTGATAACCACTAGTTTCTTTCCATCAAAAATAAAAGTGTTACCCAAGTAGTCTAAATTATATTTTTCTCCTGATAAAGTGATTTCTCCTCTAATCGGAGGGTCGTTGGTAATACCCGCTGCTTTATTAACTAAAGAAGAGTTAAAACCGATTACCATATTTTTATAAGCACCCATTTTTGAAGATACTTCATCTAATAATTTTTTTGCGTCTGAAGATTTTGATTGTCCTACAACACTAATGCTAATGAATAATCCAATAAATAATAATCCTATTTTTTTCATCGTCTTTCTATTTTCCGCTTTCGGAATAGTTTATAATTATTAATTCTTTTCGTTTTCTAATAACTGTTCTAAAGCTATTAAATCGGTAACTAAAACTTGTCTAGCTTTGCTACCTTCAAAAGGACCAACAATTCCTGCTGCTTCTAACTGATCAATCAATCTACCAGCTCTGTTGTATCCTAACTTTAATTTACGTTGCAATAACGATGCCGAACCTTGTTGCGCAGTTACAATAACTTCGGCAGCTTCTTTAAACAGTTTATCTCTGTCTTCAATGTCAATATCAAGATTTGTGCCACCTTCTTCACCAACGTATTCTGGTAATAAATACGCTTCAGGATACGCTCTTTGAGAACCAATAAAATCGGTAATTTTTTCTACTTCAGGTGTATCAACAAACGCACACTGAATACGTGTAATGTCGTTTCCTCCAGAATATAATAAATCTCCACGACCAATTAGTTGATCGGCTCCTGGAGCATCTAAAATGGTTCTAGAATCAATTTTTGAAGTCACTCTAAAAGCAATTCTCGAAGGGAAGTTTGCTTTAATAATACCCGTAATAACATTAACTGACGGACGTTGAGTTGCCACAATTAAATGAATACCAATAGCACGTGCTAACTGTGCTAATCTGGCAATTGGAGTTTCCACTTCTTTACCAGCCGTCATAATTAAATCGGCAAATTCATCAATTACTAATACGATATATGGTAAAAATCGGTGTCCGTTTTCAGGATTTAACTTACGAGCCTTGAATTTAACATTGTACTCTTTAATGTTACGAACCATGGCTTCTTTTAGCAAGTCGTAACGGTTATCCATTTCAATACATAACGAGTTTAATGTGTTTACTACCTTGGTAGTATCGGTAATAATAGCATCAGATTCGTCAGGTAGTTTTGCTAAATAATGACGTTCAATTTTATTGAATAATGTTAATTCTACTTTTTTAGGGTCGACCAATACAAATTTTACTTCCGCAGGATGTTTTTTATATAAAAGCGAAGTTAAAATAGCGTTTAATCCTACCGATTTACCTTGTCCGGTTGCTCCAGCCATTAATAAGTGAGGCATTTTAGCTAAATCGACAATAAAAGTTTCGTTTGATATTGTTTTTCCTAAAGCAATAGGAAGTTGCATTGGTGATTCTTGAAATTTCTTTGAAGCAATTACAGAATGCATTGAAACAATCGTAGCTTTTTTGTTTGGAACTTCAATACCGATGGTTCCTTTTCCTGGAATGGGAGCGATGATACGAATTCCTAGAGCTGAAAGCGATAAGGCAATATCATCTTCTAAATTTTTAATTTTAGAAATACGAACCCCTGCTTCAGGAACAATTTCGTATAAGGTAATTGTTGGTCCAACCGTAGCTTTGATTTGAGCAATACCAATTTTGTAGTTTTTTAAAGTTTCTACAATTTGATTTTTGTTAGCTTCTAATTCAGTTGGGTCAACCGAAATGCTTTCGTTGTATTCTTTTAATAAGTTAAAACTCGGGAATTTGAAATTTCCTAATTCTAATGTTGGGTCAAATTCACCAAAGTCTTTTACTAGTTGGTCTGATAAGTTTTCTGAAACACTTTTTTCTTCAGCAATCTTTTCTATGGCAACTTCAACTTCGTTTTTAGAATCTTCAGAAATAGTTAAAGTAGTATCTTTTGTTTTTTCAACTTCTAAAGTAATTTCTTCTTTTTCAGAAGGATTGTCTACTCTCGAATAGTTAGAAATTGTTGGTTGTAAATTTTCAACAGACAATTCAAAATTAGACTTGTCAGTTTTTGTGTCTTCTATTTCTGAAGTAGTGCTTTCATCAGTTATGAAATCTTTACTTTCTTGTATTGCTTCATCTGTATCTTCTAGAATAGAATTGTTTTTTTCTTTTTGAGCTTTTACCTTTTCGCTAATAGCTTCAGGTGTAATGCTAAAACGGATGATTAAATAGGCTATTAAAAAGAATAATAACAAAATAGCCAATCCTGTTTTTCCTAAAAAGGTTTGTAAATATTCGTTCAATTCAAAACCAACAACTCCCGATAATAAAGCATTTTTCTTTTCAACATAACCTAAAGAAGTAGAAATCCATAACATTATTAAAATACCCCAGTTCCAAGAAGTAACAATGCGTTTTAAGTTAGTTTGTAATAAAATTCGTGCTCCTGTTAAAAATAAAGTGATTGGAATAAGAAAAGCACCTAAACCAAAGCCTCTATAAACAAAAAAGTCACTCAGTTTTGCTCCAATTTTTCCTAATAAGTTTTTGGTTGGAATGGTTTTGTTTGAAAATTGAGATAATGTGCTATGATCTTCTTGCCAAGAAAAGAAAAAAGAAATAAAAGCCACCGTTAAAAACACAGAAAACAATAACAAGAAAAAACCAAGTATAGTTTGGTTTTGTTTGTTAGAAAAAAAAGAAGAAATCTTTTTAAAAATAGAAGTTTTAGGTTGTTTCTTTTGAACAGTTGTTTTCTTTTTTGCCATGTATTTTTGTTAGAAATAAATTGAACGCTACAATATAGCTATTATTTTAGGAAGGTAAATTATTGCTGCGATAATTAAAGATATTATTGCTGCGAATGCAGGTGCACCTGCAGCAATATCTTTTATAAAACCAATTTTTTTATGATAATCAGGATGTATAAAGTCGGCTACTTCTTCAATAACAGTATTTAAAGCTTCAGCTACTAATACCAATCCTATTACTAAGAATTGAATCATCCATTCTACTGAAGAAATATTAAAATAAAAGCCTAAAAAAGTAGCAATAAGCGCAAAACTAAGTTGTGCTTTTATGCTATCTTCAGTAGTTATTAATAACCACATACCTTTTAGCGCAAATTTAATACCTCGAAGGCGCCCTTTTATAAAACCATCACTTGGGTTTTTCATATACTAAGACAAGGCTTTTAAAGCTGCTTCGTAATTAGGTTCGTTTACTGTTTCACTTACTTGTTCAGTGTATATAACTTCACCATTTTCATCAACGATAACAATACAACGAGAGTGTAAACCTGTTAAAGGTCCTGTGGTGATTTCTAAACCGTAATCTTTACCAAACTTACCTGTAGCAAAATCAGATAACATTACGGCGTTTTCAATTCCTTCTGCACCACAAAAACGACCTTGAGCAAAAGGTAAATCTCTCGAAATACATAAAACTTTGGTGTTTTCTAAGTCAGCAGCTTTTTTATTGAATTCTCTTACTGATGTAGCGCAAGTACCTGTGTCTACACTTGGAAAGATGTTTAAAATCAATCGTTGACCAGAAAAATCGTTTAAACTTTTTACTGATAAGTCAGTTGCAGCTAATGAAAAATCAGAAGCTTTTGTTCCATTTTGAGGTAAATTACCAATGGTTTCTATAGTATTTCCTTGTAAAGTTATTGTAGCCATTTTGTATGTGTTTTTAAGAAAACCAAAGGTAATTAAATTAATTAAAAATAGAGAACCGAAACGGTTCAGCATTAAAAAACTTATCTTCGCAACTTGAAAATATTATTCAAATTGGATTTACAACAATATACTTCTGAATTTAAATACAATTGGAAACTTGCAGCCCCTGTAATGCTTGGGATGTTAGGACATACGTTTGTGAGTTTTATTGATAATATTATGGTTGGGCAACTCGGTACTGCTGAATTGGCAGCGGTTTCGTTAGGAAACAGTTTTATGTTCATAGCCATGTCGTTAGGAATTGGCTTTTCTACAGCAATCACACCGCTAATTGCTGAGGCAGATGCTTCAAATAATTTTACTCAGGCTAAAGCTACTTTTAAACACGGACTTTTTTTATGCACCATGATGGGAATTGTACTGTTTTTAGGTGTATATTTTTCTAAACCTTTAATGTATTTGATGAAGCAACCAACGGAGGTGGTAGAATTAGCAATTCCGTACTTAGATTTAGTCGCTTTTTCGTTAATACCTATGATTGTTTTTCAGGCACTCAAACAGTTTAGTGACGGAATGTCGATGACACGTTACCCAATGTATGCTACTTTACTGGCGAACGTGTTAAACGTAATATTGAATTACTTATTAATTTACGGAAAGTTTGGTTTTCCGCAGTTAGGAATTGTTGGAGCAGCATATGGTACGTTACTATCAAGATTTGTAATGGTAGTGTATTTATGGTGGTTGTTAAGTAAAAAAGAACGTTCAAAAAAATTGGTAACTAACATTAAGTTTTTTGTGTTAGACACGTTAATGCTTCGTAAAATCATCAATTTAGGCACTCCAAGTGCTATGCAAATGTTTTTTGAAGTAGCTATTTTTACAGCAGCTATTTGGTTAAGTGGTTTGTTAGGAAAAAATCCGCAAGCAGCAAATCAAATCGCGTTAAACTTATCATCTATGACCTTTATGGTAGCCACTGGGTTAAGTGTAGCTTCTATGATTAGAGTAGGAAACCAAAAAGGATTGCAAAACTACAAAGAGTTACGACGTATTGCTTTTTCAATCTTTTTCTTAGGAACTATTTTAGCGGTCGTTTTCGCAACCATATTTTTTGTGTTTCACAAGTCGTTGCCTAATTTGTATGTTGATTTAAGTGATGCGAAAAATTATGCAGATAATATGGAAGTAATGAAAATCGCAGCCAACTTATTAATCGCAGCTGCTATTTTTCAAATTAGCGATAGTATTCAAGTAATGGTATTAGGAGCTTTACGTGGTTTGCAAGATGTTAAAATACCAACTCTTATAACGTTTATATCGTATTGGGTTGTTGGTTTTCCTGTTAGTTTTTTCTTAGGAACTGATGAAAAATACGGGAGCTTTGGAATTTGGTTAGGTTTACTTGCAGGATTAACAACCGCTTCTATTTTACTATTTATACGATTTAATAAATTAACTTTGCAATTGATTAAAACCAAGCATTAATGAACTTACCTAAATTTTTATTAGCAGATAATAGCAACCATCCTGAAGATATTTTTGTGTTGCATACCGAATATCCACGTTTTTTAATCAATTTAAAAGATGATGAAATTGAGTGGTTTGAAGATCTTTCTGATGAAAACGAGCAAGATTTAGCGAATGAACTAGAAAGCCTTATTGAAGCGGCAGGTTTGTTTTATGATGCTGAAATGGAAGGGTTAGAGTAAATGTTTCGCTATCGGTTTTGTGTATGGCTCGTTGCGGAAAATCAGCTATGATTTTCCGTCATAACCGAAAGATAGCAAATTACAATGAATTCCGATTAGGAATTCAGCCGCAATGAGCTATACACGTTGTTAGCTGCTGGCATTTTATTCCTCATTATTTTTTAACCTCTCGCTCATAGTCTCAAATTTCATTTTAGCTGAATCATCTTTTTCCAACCATTTTATAAATTCATTAAGCCAAATGTATTTGGAAGCTACATTAGAATTAGATTGATAGTAATATATATTCTTAACTATTTCAGACTTAATTGGCTCTAAAACTTTATCATCATTATCCGCTAAACTTTTCATAAGACCAATTGTCATATCAGTCATGCTGGTGGCAAAAGTCGAAATCGCTTTTGTAAACTCATCGTCTTCATCATCAATTTCAGATTTTAGTTCATTCGCAACGGATTCAAATTGACTAATTGAAGATTGAATAAGTCCAAAAGGGTTTAAGAAAGCGCAATTTTCCCAATCAAATATTATAGTTTTATCCAATCCAAAATACCTTAACCTTTCGGTTTTATAGCTGAATAGTTTATTAATTATTGAGTCATCAATAATTACTCTAGGATAAATAGCTTTTTTACTTTCTAAGTAATATGCATTTACTAATCCTTTAGAGAATATTATGTTATCGTCTGCGTAGTAAGAACCTGTTGAAATCCCACCTCTCATAAATATTCCTTTTGACATCATAACATTTTGAAAACCTCTTATGTATGTTGCCAATAAGTTGAAATTTGACAAGAAATCATTTTCATTATCAAAGTATGGTATTGAGATACAGATATTATCCGAAAATGTTTGATATCTTAAATGTTTAACAACATCGTCATTTCCTGATGGATTTTTTTCTAATAGCTGAGTTTTAGCCAATTCAAATGATTCTTGAATATCTTGTAAAACAGTTGATGTTATATCAGAATCGTATCGATTAATTAATTCACTGAACCCTAGAATATCCATAAAGCATACCATTCTTGGTTCGGTTTCAACTATTTCATCAATGAAATAATCCTTTGGGTTTTTTGTTAATCTAATTCTAAAATTTCTATCAGTTTCGTTTTCTAAGAAAACTTCAAAATGCTCTGAAAAAGTGACTACAGCTTTTTTTAGATTTGTAACATCAAATTCTTTTGATTCAATAAGGTTGGCAGTTAAATTATTTATTTCAATAATTACATTGTTAACTAGTTCATAACAAGATTCCTCATCTTTTAATTTTAAAGATTCTTCTGTGGTTTCCTTTTCAACCAGTCTTAAGAAAAGTGTTTTAATACTATCATAATATTCATACCAAAAAGTATCTAAACGCTTTGAATTTTCATATTTATCACTATTATATTCATAAAGACTTCGTTTTAATTTTCTTTTAAAGGTAATTAGGAAAGAATTCTGATTCATTGGAAAAGTTGGCTCAGAAAATATTTTCTGTAATATTATTCTTGAATGAACAGCTTTACACCATTCTACAGAGGCGAATTCAATATGCTCGGTTAAACTACTAGGGTAGTTCTCAATATGTTTTTTCCTAATTGAATTTGGAATTATTTTATTACTGTAAATATTTAAAATTTGACCTAATGCTATTTCCCAATGAAGAAATTGTTCTTCATAAAATGATTGAAAATTAAAGTATATATAGTATTCTGGTGCATCTAGCTTGTGATTGAATAGAATTTTACTAACTACAGCATATTCTTTTTCTTTTGAAATATTAGATGTAAAATTCCACTTTTGCGATTGTTCTTTTACTTCTTCAATAAAATTGTCAGTTATTATAATTTTTTTAATCGAATCAGACCAGACTTCTAATTTTTTCGCATTCTCTATTATTGAATCATATAATTTGAATATTTGTTCCTGATTTTCTTCAGTATTAAAATATTCGTTAGTTATATTTAATTCAACTATTTCTTCAGGCATTATTTTCTCAGGATGGTTTTTCTGCTTGCAGCTAACGGTTAAGGTATCCGTCGTTTTAATCAACTGATATCGTTCTGATACTGAAAACAAGTTCAGCACGTGTAGCGAAGTTATCGTTTTAAAGTTTAAAAATCAAACTAAATTTTAAAGAGTTAATTAACTATTTTTTAGCACGTTCTACCAATTCTAGTTGCTCTATTTTAGCTTCAGTGGTAAACAATCCGTAATTGATAAAAGCTTTTTTCTTTTCTATTTTATCAATAGTACCTACTGCATTACCATCTACTAAACGAACTCTGTCATTAACCTTAAATACATAGGCTGCTTTTTCTTGGGCAATTTTTTCGGCTTCTTTTTTCTTTTCTTCTCGTACTTTTACCACCTTTTCAAGCACTTCTTTTTCTACCTTTTTAATTGCCTCTTGTTGTTTTTGTGCAGCAACTTTTTCTTCTTGTTTCTCAACTTTCGTTTTCTTTTTTGGTGGATTCTTTTTTAAATGCTTTGTTTTTTCGGTAGTTACCCACTTAAAAAAGTTGGCAGACAATTCTTTCTTGTTGTTCGTTTGAAAGTATTTATTCAGTAGTTCGTTTACTTTTCTTCCTAACGAAAGCATACGTTGATTGTTATCGTACAATTCTTGAAAACCTTCTAGTTTTTCGCGAATTCTTAATTCTTTTTCTTGAAGATTCTCAATATGCTCTTGCCCTTTCGATTTTTGCTTGTCTAAACTTTCCGAGGTTTTTTGTAAACGGTTTCGTTCTTTTTGAAGTTTAGAAATTGTTTTATCTAAACGTACTTTTTCGGTTTCAACACGTTTTTTAGCACGGTTAATTAAACTATACGGAATTCCGTTTTTTTGAGCTACTTCAAACGTAAAAGAACTACCTGCTTGCCCAATAAATAGTTTGTATAACGGCTCTAAAGTACGTTCGTCAAACTGCATATTTGCATTGGTAACATTATCTAACTCATCAGCCAACACTTTTAAGTTAGCGTAATGCGTAGTAATAATTCCGAAAGCTTTTTTCTCGTAGAATTCCTCTAAGAAAATTTCAGCCAAAGCACCTCCCAATTCAGGGTCAGATCCCGTTCCAAATTCATCAATTAAAAACAGGGTGTTATCGTTGCATTTTCTAAGGAAGTAACGCATGTTTTTTAATCGATAGCTATATGTGCTTAATTGATTTTCTATGGATTGATTATCGCCAATATCAGTTAAAATAGTATTGAATAGCGTTGTTTCACTGCGTTCATGCACAGGAATAAGTAGTCCGCTTTGTAACATTACTTGTAACAAACCAATGGTTTTTAGTGTAATACTTTTTCCACCTGCATTAGGACCAGAAATAACAATAATTTGTTGCTGTTCGTTTAGCTCTAGAGTTTGCGGAATGGTTTCTATACCTTTGGCTTTGTTTTTTTGCCACAAAATAGGATGAAAAGCATCTTTTAAAAATACCTTTTTCTCTTTGGTGATTTTAGGTAATAGTCCGTTAATACTTTTTGCATATTTAGCTTTGGCACCTACAACATCTAAGTGGGTTAAAAACTGAATGTACTCATTTAAAAGTGGTGTGAATGGACGTATTTCAGTCGCTAACATTCGTAAAATACGAACTACTTCTTGTTTTTCTTCATATAGCAAGTTTTGTAGTTCTCTGCTGTACGAAAGTGTAGCTTGAGGAGCTATATATACAATGTTTCCTGATTTTGACGAACCTAATAAACTTCCTTTAACTTTACGTCGGTGCATTGCTAAAACAGCCAATACACGTTGGTTGTCGATAACTGTTTCTTTAATGTCGTCTAAATAGCCACTTGCAATATTTTTACTCAAAGCACGAGAAAAACTTTCAGAAATTTTTCCTCTAACAGCGCCAATGTCTTTTCGTATTTGTTTTAAAGCAGCCGAAGCGTTATCGGCAACTTCACCGTAGGGAGTAATAATTTTTTTAATACTATCAACAATTATGGAGGTGAATTCTATTTCTTCACTTAAGGTAAATAATGTAGAATAGTAGGTTTCAAACTTTTTTAAAAACTTTTTTTGCTCATTTACTGTTTCTGAAACTGCGGCAACTTTTAAAAAACCTTCTGTTTCTAAAAAACTATTTTCAATAGCTAATCGTTTAATTTCTTCAGAAATATCTTCAAAATAATGATTCGGAATTCTGTTCTCATTTTCAAAAGAAGACAAATATTCGTTTACCATATTCAACTCAAAAAATAAATTTTTCTTGTTTGATATGGGTTGAATTTCCAACGTTTTCTCTTTTCCTAAATTAGAGATGCAATGTGCTGCAACCTGTTCTAAAACTGTAGTGAATTCTAAATCTTGAAGTGTTTTTTCTGATATGTTTTTTGTCAAAATAGTATATTTGAAACCAAAGCAAAAATAACAAACAATGCAAGTAAAAATTAACGATGGTTGGAAAAATATTTTACAAACAGAATTTGAGAAATCGTATTTTAAAAATCTAGTCGATTTTGTGAAAAATGAATACGCAACACATACTTGTTATCCAAAAGGGACTGATATTTTTGCTGCATTTGATTATTGTTCTTTTGATGATTTAAAAGTGGTGATTTTAGGTCAAGATCCGTATCATGGAGTAGGACAAGCAAATGGATTGTGTTTTTCGGTTCATGATGGTATTACTCATCCGCCTTCGTTAATTAATATTTTTAAAGAGATAGAAACCGATTTGGAAATCCCATACCCTATAAGTGGTGATTTATCACGATGGGCAAAACAAGGGGTGTTGTTGTTAAATGCAACGTTAACCGTTAGAGCAGGTGAGGCGGGGAGTCATCAAAAAAAAGGATGGGAGCAGTTTACCGATGCTGTAATTCAAAAAATATCTTCAGAAAAAAAAGATGTTGTGTTTTTACTATGGGGTGGTTTCGCAAAAAACAAAACAAAACTTATTGATAAAAATAAGCATCACGTGTTAACTTCAGGGCATCCATCACCATTAAGTGCAAACCGTGGTTATTGGTTTGGTAATCAGCATTTTTCAAAAACGAATTCTTTTCTAAAAAGTACAGATAATAAGACTATTCAATGGTAGTTGAATGACTGTTTAAAAAGTTAATTAAGTGTTAATTAACTGTGTGTTTACTGATTTTAACTTATTAATAACAAAAACTATTTTGTATAGTTTCTAATTTGTGATAGTTAATTTAAACTATCTAAAAAATGAAACTAAACCGTTACTTTAAAATTTTAATTTGCTGTTTAATGGTAGCAAATATCGAAGCGTATTCACAACTTAACTTACCTAGAGGAAGTCAACAAGCAACCGTTTCACAACGTATTGGAATTACCGATGTTTATGTAAAATATTCTCGTCCAAGTGTTAATAAGAGAGAAGTTTGGGGTAAGCTAGTACCATTTGGTATGAATAATTTAGGTTTTGGTACTGCAACAGAATCTCCTTGGAGAGCAGGAGCTAATGAAAACACGATTGTAAAATTTACAAACGATGTAATTGTTGAAGGTAAAGCTTTAAAGGCTGGTAAATATGGTTTACACATGATTATTCATGATAATGATAAAGCCACAGTAATTTTTTCAAAAAACAATACTGCTTGGGGTAGCTATTTTTACAAACCATCTGAAGATGCTCTTAGGGTTGATGTTGCTATGAAACCTACATCACATGTAGAGCAGTTAGCGTTTGATTTTACAGATGTAAAAGCAAATTCGGCAATACTTTCTTTAAAGTGGGAAAAGAAACAAATTCCTGTAAAAATAGAAGTTGATGTTACTAATGAAGTTTTAGCAAACATTAGAAAGCAATTAGAAGGGCAAGCAGGATTTAATCGTCAATCTTGGGAACAAGCTGCAAACTATTCTTTAAATAATGGAGGTGATTTACAAGAAGCTTTAGGATGGATTGATAATGCTATTTCTGGGCAGTTTTATAGCCAGAAAAACTTCAGAAATGTTTCTATTAAAGCACAAATCATGAATAAAATGGGAAAAAGTGATGCGTATGGAAAACTGATGGATGAAGCAGCATCGTTAGCTAGTACACCTCAATTAAATCAGTTAGGGTATGCAATGATCAGCGCTAAAGATTATACTCGAGCTATAAAGTATTTAAAAATGAATGTAGACAATAACCCTGAAAGTGCAAATGCTTATGATAGTTTAGGGGAAGCATATAAAGTAGCAGGAGATAAAAAGAATGCAATAAAGTATTTAAAGAAATCATTATCGATGAATCCACCTGCAAATGTTAAAGCTAATTCAGAAAAATTACTGAAAGAATTAGGAGTATCTATATAAAACAAAGATGTAATAAAAAAAGCTCGGTTTTTAACCGAGTTTTTTTATTTATATACATACTATTATAGAATAAGATTACTTGTTGTATAATACCCAAGTTCCTTCTTCTAATAACGGAATAGCTTGTTTAAATTTTACTTCTTTTTCTTCACCACTCATCACATTTTTGATAGTAACTTTTTCGTTACGACCAATTTTTGGTTGTTCGCGTACAATAGTTTCTACAGCTTGTTGCTCTTGTGTTTGTTGATTACGAGCATTGCTAATAGCTTGTTGTGTTGAGTTTTGAACCTCGTCTTTGCGTAAGTCTAATTGCTCACGTTGTTGTTCACGAGCTTCTGAAACTTGAGAAGCTTCTTGACTTGGTAATTTCCCTTTAAATAAGAATGATAATACTTCTTTATTAATCTTGTCAATCGTTTCTTGGAACAATTCAAAAGCTTCAAACTTATAAACTAATAAAGGATCTTTTTGCTCATACGTAGCGTTTTGAACTGTTTGTTTTAGTTCATCCATTTTACGTAAGTGATCCTTCCAGTTTTCATCAATAATTGCTAAAGTGATGTTTTTCTCAAAATCATTTACTAATGATTTTCCTTCACTTTCGTAAGCTTCTTTTAAATTAGTAACTACTTGTAAAGTTTTACTTCCATCGGTAAATGGAACAACGATACGTTCGTAACGATCACCTTCGTTTTCAAAAACATTTTTAATTACTGGGAAAGCATTTGCAGCATTTCTTTCAGTATCACTTTTATAGTTTTCGGTAACTAATTTGTATAGCGTATCAATTAATTCTTGTTCTGGTTTTTTATTGAATTCTTCTTCAGAAAAAGGAGAAGTCATTGATGAAAAACGAATTAATTCAAATTCAAAATTTTGGAAATCTTTTGTTTCTTTATTTTGTTTAACAACAGCATCGCATGTATCATAAATCATATTAGCGATGTCTATTTGTAAACGCTTTCCATCTAAGGCATGACGACGACGCTTGTATACAAACTCACGTTGTGCATTCATAATATCATCATACTCTAATAAACGCTTACGAATACCAAAGTTATTTTCTTCTACTTTTTTCTGAGCTCTTTCAATAGATTTTGAAATCATAGAGTGCTGAATAACTTCTCCCTCTTTTAATCCCATTCTATCCATCATCTTAGCGATTCTTTCAGAACCAAATAAACGCATTAAGTTATCGTCTAAAGCTACATAGAACTGAGAAGAACCTACATCTCCTTGACGTCCTGCACGACCACGTAACTGACGGTCTACACGACGAGAATCGTGACGCTCTGTACCAATAATAGCTAAACCACCTGCTGCTTTAACTTCGTCAGATAATTTAATATCGGTACCACGACCAGCCATGTTTGTTGCAATAGTAACAACACCAGGTTTACCTGCTTCAGCAACAACATCAGCTTCTCTTTTGTGTAATTTTGCATTTAAGATATTGTGAGGAATCTTACGAATTTGTAACATTCTACCCAATAATTCAGAGATTTCTACAGAAGTTGTACCTACTAATACAGGTCTTCCTTCTCCAACTAATTTTACGATATCTTCAATTACTGCATTGTACTTTTCACGAGTAGTTTTATAAACTAAATCTTGTTTGTCATCACGAGCAATTGGTTTGTTGGTTGGAATCTCAACTACATCTAATTTGTAAATTTCCCAGAATTCACCAGCTTCAGTAATCGCAGTACCTGTCATACCAGATAATTTACGGTACATTCTGAAGTAATTTTGTAAAGTAACCGTAGCAAAGGTTTGTGTTGCATCTTCAATCTTTACATTTTCTTTTGCTTCGATAGCTTGGTGCAATCCGTCAGAGTAACGACGACCGTCCATAATACGACCTGTTTGTTCATCTACGATCATTACCTTGTTATCCATAACTACATACTCAACATCTTTTTCAAAAACTGTATACGCTTTTAAAAGTTGGTTCATGGTATGAATACGCTCACTCTTTACGCTAAACTCGCGATATAACTCTTCTTTTTGATTTGCTTTTTCTTCTGGTGTAGCGTCGCTATTATCAATTTGACCAACTTTTACGCTAATGTCTGGTAAAACGAAGAATGTGTCATTTTTAGTGATGTTAGAAAGGTGCGCAATACCTTTATCGGTTAAATCAATTTGATTGTTTTTTTCTTCAATAGTAAACCATAATTCGGCATCAACTTCTGGCATCAACTTATTGTTGTCTTGCATGTAGAAGTTTTCGGTCTTTTGAAGAATTTGTTTAATTCCTTCTTGTGATAAGAACTTAATTAAGGCTTTATTTTTTGGTAAACCTCTGTATACTCTTAATAATAAGAATCCACCTTCTTTTGTGTCTCCTTCAGTAATTAACTTTTTAGCTTCTGCTAAAACACCAACTAAATATTTATTTTGAAGTGAAACTAAATCAGCAACCAAAGGTTTTAACTCGTTAAATTCATGATGATCTCCTTGTGGTACAGGACCAGAAATGATTAACGGAGTACGAGCATCATCAATTAATACAGAATCCACCTCATCAATAATAGCGTAGTTAGGAGCACGTTGTACTAAATCTTTTTTAGCATTAGCCATGTTATCACGTAAGTAATCAAAACCAAACTCGTTGTTGGTTCCGTAAGTGATATCGGCGTTGTATGCTTTTCTACGTGCTTCAGAATTTGGTTGGTGATAGTCGATACAGTCGGTGCTTAATCCGTGGAACTCAAAAATAGGAGCCATCCATGCGCGGTCACGTTTTGCTAAGTAGTCGTTAACGGTTACCACATGTACACCGTTACCAGATAAAGCATTAAGATAAACAGGTAATGTAGAAACTAATGTTTTTCCTTCACCCGTCATCATTTCAGCAATTTTACCTTGGTGCAAAACCGATCCACCAATTAGCTGAACATCGTAATGAACCATGTCCCAAGTAACTTCTTTTCCTGAAGCATCCCAAGAATTCGCCCAAAAAGCTTTATCATCTTCTAAAGTAATGTGCTCTCTTGTTGCAGATAATTCTCTATCGAAAGGAGTAGCGGTAACTTCTAGTTCTGTATTGTTTGCAAAACGTTTACCTGTTTCTTTTACAACTGCAAAAGCTTCAGGCATAATGTCTAATAAAACAGCTTCAGACGCTTCGTAAGCTTCGTCTTTTAATTTGTCGATTTCAGTATAAATTTCTTCCTGACGATCGATATGAGCATTCTTTGCTTCTTCTTCAAGTTCAGCTATTCTATCGGTAAAAGATTTTGTAGCGTCTTTTATTTTAGATTTAAATTCGATTGTTTTTGCACGTAACTCATCATTAGATAAGTTGCTTAATGAATTTTCAAAAGATCGTACTTTTTCTACGATCGGTTGTAAAGATTTAAGGTCTTTTTGTTGTTTGTCTCCAACAAATAGTTTTATAATCGAATTTAAAACGCTCATTTGTAAAATATTGTTTTATAGTTGATTAAGCTGTTTTAATCAACATGTTTTTTGTTTGTTATTAAGGTGCCTAAAAGTAAGCAAAAAAAAAGCCTCTGTAAAAGAGACTTTTTAAGGTTGTATTTTATTAGTATTCATCTTCGTTCCAAAGATAATCTTCTTCAGTTGGGTAATCTGGCCAAATTTCAATAATTGAATCGTATGCCTCACCTTCATCTTCGATATCTTGTAAATTTTCAACCACTTCTAACGGTGCTCCTGTACGAATAGCGTAATCTATCAATTCGTCTTTAGTTGCAGGCCAAGGTGCATCTGCTAAATACGATGCTAATTCAAGTGTCCAATACATTTCTTTATCTGTTTTATAAGATTTCTCGCAAAAATAATTTTTTTTTGTAAAAAGTCAAGTTTTTTTTAAAAAATGTGAATCAATAAAAAAAGAACTTAATTATAGCTTTTCAGGAATCCATTTAATTTCCTCAGCTTGTAAGTCTTGGGTCAACTTTCGTGCCAACACAAAAAGGTAGTCAGAAAGTCGGTTTAGGTACATTAAAACATTGCTGTTTATATTCTCTTCTTCGTTTAATGCGACAGTTAATCGTTCCGCTCTACGGCATACACAGCGTGCTATGTGACAAAATGACACGGTTTGATGACCTCCTGGTAAAACGAAATGTGTCATTTGAGGAAGATTTTCATTCATAGCATCTATCTCATTTTCTAAGAATTGAATAGAACCATCATTAATTTTGGGAATATTCAAGCGCTCTTTTCCACTTTTTAAAACTTCTTTTTCTGGCGGAGTAGCCAACATTGCGCCTAATGTGAACAATTCACTTTGAATTGTGGTTAATTTCTTTTTTAAAGAATCGTCAATTTCTTGATCTCTAATAAGTCCGATGTAAGAGTTAAGTTCGTCAACCGTTCCGTAACTTTCAATTCGTAAATGGTATTTCGGCACTCGAGTACCACCAAATAGAGCAGTAGTACCTTTGTCACCAGTTTTGGTGTATATTTTCATGTAGTTTTAGTTTAGATGTTTAAAAGAGCTAATTTATCCAATATATAATCAGGACAGCGCATAGGTTTTTTAGTTTCACTGTTTATAAATGCAAGGACAGAATTACCTGTGCAAATTAACTCGTTGTCTTGATTGGTTATTTTATAGTCAAATTCTATCTTAACAGTAGGTGTTTTTTTTAATACTGTAGTAATGGTTAATTCGTCATCATACAAGGCAGATTTTTTAAAATTACATGATAAAGAAATTACAGGTAGCATAATGCCTGTTTTTTCCATATATTTGTATGTAACGCCCATAGAACGTAGCCATTCGGTACGACCTATTTCGAAAAATTGTGCGTAGTTACCATGGTAAACTACTCCCATTTGATCTGTTTCAGCATACCGAACACGTATAGAAGTGTGATTTTTTTGCAAAGATTTTTAAATTTAAATTGCACTAAGGTTACGCAAAAAAAAAATAAAAATCAATAGCGATTTGATTTTTTTATACTAAAATTTATTCACACTTTTGTTCGCCCAGACTATGATGTTTGGTGTCCCCTAAATCTGAATAAAAATTAACAACTAAAATTGTTTTTTACCAATATGACTAAAACAGCCGATTCAGTTTGGATGGAATGCTTGTCTTTTATTAAAGACAATATTAAACCTCAAGCATACAAAACTTGGTTCGAGCCTATTAAGCCAATTAAATTGGCAGGGGAAGCTTTAACAATACAAGTACCTAGTAAATTTTTTTATGAATGGTTAGAGGAGCATTACATTAAATTGTTAAGAGTTGCTTTAGTACGTGAGTTAGGAAATGATGCAAAGTTAATTTACGATGTACGTATGGAAAATACGTATAGTAGTAACAGCCCACAAACGGTAAAAATACCTAGTTCAAACCGAAATCCTTTAAAACCTCAAAAGGTAACAGTTCCTTTAGAATCAAAACGCGAATTAAAAAATCCATTTATAATTCCAGGGTTGCAAAAGGTAAAGATTGAATCTCAGTTAAACCCAAATTACAATTTTGTGAATTTTGTTGAAGGAGACTCAAACCGTTTAGCACGCTCAGCAGGTATGGCTGTATCGAATAAACCTGGTGGTACTTCATTTAATCCGCTATTAATTTATGGAGGAGTAGGTTTAGGTAAAACACATTTAGCACATGCTATTGGTGTTGAGATAAAAGATAAATACCCTGATAAAACAGTTTTATATATTTCTTCGGAAAAATTTACACAACAATTCATTGATTCGGTAAAATCGAATACTAGAAATGATTTTATTCATTTTTATCAGATGATTGATGTGTTGATTATTGATGACGTTCAGTTCTTATCTGGTAAAGCAGGTACGCAAGATGTGTTCTTCCATATTTTTAACCATTTACATCAAAATGGTAAGCAGGTTGTTTTAACTTCGGATAAAGCACCAGTTGATATGCAAGATATAGAACAACGTTTGTTATCTCGTTTCAAATGGGGGTTGTCAGCAGAGTTGCAAGCACCAGATTACGAAACAAGAATTTCTATCTTACAAAATAAATTGTATAGAGATGGTGTTGAAATGCCAGAGGAGATTGTAGAGTATATTGCAAAAAATATCAAATCGAATGTTCGTGAGTTAGAAGGGGTAATAATTTCGATGATTGCTCAAGCTTCTTTCAATAGAAAAGAGTTTACGATAGAATTAGCAAAACAGATTGTTGACAAGTTTGTAAAGAATACTAAAAAAGAATTGTCGGTTGATTATATTCAAAAAGTAGTATCAAAATATTTTGATATGGATGTGGCAACCTTACAGTCAAAAACGCGTAAACGTCATATTGTGCAGGCACGTCAGTTAGCAATGTATTTTGCAAAGCGTATGACAAAATCATCATTAGCAAGTATTGGAAGTCAAATAGGAAAGAGAGATCATGCTACTGTGTTACATGCGTGTAAAACAGTAGATAATTTAACTGAAACTGATAAGCAATTTAAAAAGTACGTTGAAGATTTAACGAAGAAGTTAACACTTTAAAATATAACCTCACCAAGTGAGGTTTTTTTATGAGTATGAAAAATATAGTAATGGTTTGTTTGGGTAATATTTGTCGATCTCCGTTGGCAGAAGGTATTTTACAATCAAAATTAGCTTCGGATAAATTTTATGTAGATTCTGCCGGTACAGCTGGTTACCATGTAGGTGAGTTACCAGATAGACGTTCGATTGAAGTTGCAAAGAAATACGGAATTGATATCACAAATCAGCGTTCAAGAAAATTCATTAAAGAAGATTTTGATAAATTTGACGTGATTTTTGCTATGGATAAAAGTAATTATGATGACATTATAACGATGTCTGAAAATAATACTCAACGAGAAAAAGTGAAGATGATTTTGAACGAATTATATCCGAAAGAGAATATGAGTGTTCCAGATCCGTACTATGGAGGAGATCAAGGTTTTGAAAACGTATACCAAATGTTAGACGAAGCATGTAGTATTATTGCTTCAAAATTAGAAAACGAATAATGAAAGGTAAATTATACTTGATTCCTACTACACTAGGAGATACCGAACCTTTAGAGGTGATGCCGTTATCAGTAAAAAAAGTAGTTGAGCAATTAGATTATTTTATTGTTGAAAATGAAAAATCTGCTCGACGCTTCATTAAACGAATTACCCCAACAAAATCGCAACCGTCATTAGAGTTAATGTTATTAGATAAATATTCTGATGACTTAGAAACTAAGAATTACTTAGATATTTGCGAGAAAGGAATTTCTGTAGGATTGCTTTCTGAAGCTGGAGTTCCTGCGGTTGCTGATCCTGGAGCGAATATTGTAAAATTAGCACATCAAAAAGGTATTCAAGTAGTCCCGTTGGTGGGGCCTTCTTCTATTTTAATGGCAATAATGGCATCTGGAATGAACGGACAAAGTTTTGCGTTTAACGGATATTTACCAATTGATAAGTCAGATAGAAAAAAAGCAATAAAAGATTTAGAGAAGTTGTCGAAAGACAAAAATCAATCTCAAATATTTATTGAAACTCCTTATAGAAATGAGAAAATGTTAGATGATTTGCGTGCAACATTATCCCTAGATACCAGAGTTTGTGTAGCATGTGATATTACACTTCCTTCAGAATATATTAAAACTTACACGGTAAAAGAATGGAAAAATGTAAAGCCAGATTTACATAAGCGTCCAGCAATTTTTATCATTCACAAATAAAAAAAAGCATCGAATCCTCGATGCTTTTGTTGGTTTATATATCGTGTTTTTTTACACAATTGGCTTTTTGTTCGCTTTAATGTTTGATACATCATATCCTGCAAATTTCTTTAAATAAGATTGGATTGAAGTTCCAAAAGCATCATTAAATCTAATTGTTCCGTTTGATCGTAAGTATTTTTTTACATTTCCTGCACCACTTAAATGAGCTGCAGCCAAAATACCAGATTCAGTAATTTTAATACCGTTAATGGTTTTACCAACACTTCTTTTAATGTCTTTTCTTAAAATCCACTTATTTAGTTTACAGTAAGCTTCAAAAGTACGCTCTTGTAATTCAGGGTTTTTAAGAAAATAATCGGTGTTATAAACTCTGAATCTTTTAAGAGTTTCTTTTCCGAATTGATATTTACCTAAATAGCCTAGTTTATTTACAACTCGGTATCTACCTTGTGACTCTTTAAAACCAACAGCTTCTTTAAAACCAACAAAATTTTTCTTTAAAAAAGGAATGTTTACCTTCTCAACTTTGTGGATAGGTATTGGTGTGGTAGTAGTAGTTTTTTTCTTTTTTGTAGTCTCTGTAAAACTGGTTAATAATACAAATCCTATAATTGTTAATACTAAATGTCTGATAATTAATTACTTTCTGTTTAGCGAGGCAAAGATACGGTAATTTTGTATAAGAATCTAAAAACCAGTAAATTACAGATGTTTTCCTGTTGCGAATAAAGATGTTTTTCCTGTTTTTAATTAAGGATTTTTCATTTAAGCTATTATAATTTTGCTTATTTGATAATTTTTAACATGGTTTTGTAGAAAATAAATTTTTGTTAAAATTATCTCCTAATCCCTTGTTGATTAATCCATCTTTGGTATTTAGCAGCATTTCTATTGTGCTGCGCTAAAGAGTTCGCAAATTCATGAAAACCAATCTTATCTACACTAGCACACATATAGTAATAATTGTGTTTTTGATAGTTTAAAACTGCATCAATAGAAGAAATATCAGGCATAGAAATTAAACTAGGAGGAAGACCTATGTTTTTGTAAGTGTTGTACGGAGAATTGATTTGTAAATCTTTATTCAAAACTCTTTTTATTATAAAATCAGGTCCATTTACTTCTGTGATAGCATAAATTACAGTCGGATCAGCTTGTAAAGGCCAATTATCTTTTAAACGGTTAAGATATAATCCGGCAACAATGGGTCTTTCGGTTTTTTGTGCAGTTTCTTTTTGAACGATAGATGCTAAAGTGATAACTTCTTCTTTTGTAAGATTTAATTGTTTTGCTTTTTCAAGTCTTGAAGAAGTCCAAAAGCGATTGTATTCGCGTAACATTTTATCACGGAAATTTTCTGCGGAAGTATTCCAGTAAAACTCATAACTATTGGGAATGTACATTCCTAAAGCTTCTTTTTGTGTAAAGTTGTTTTTAGATAAAAAGTTACTGTCGGTCATTGCTTGTAAAAGAGAGGTAGAGTCTGCTTCGATTTGTTCTGCAATTCTTCCGGCTAATTTTTCTAAAGTATCTTGGTTGTTAAAAGATAAGGTTATTGGAGATTGATTTCCGCTTCGTAATAAATTTATTACATCGTTAATACTCATCCCTTCTTTTAATATGTATTTCCCACCTTTAGGTTTTGTGAATTTTTTCTTTTCAGCAACCCAAACAAAAAAATCAGGATTGTTAATAAAACTAGAAAGTTGGTTTTTTACATCATCAAAAGAAGCATTTGAACCAATATATACAGCGCCATTTTTAGTTACGGCTTTCCCGAATATTTTTTGATAGTAGTTAAATCCAATAATTCCACCAATTATTAAAATGGTAGTAACAATTCCTAATATGATTTTTTTATTCATTGATTAATTGAAATAAAATTTCGTTTTTATAAGTTCCTTTATCGTAAATCCAATCTTTTTTTATTCCAACCTTTTTAAAGTTGTGTTTAGAAAAAAGAAGTAAACTGTTTGAGTTATCATCGGTAATATTTGCATATAGTTGATGTAACTGTAAGTGTGTAAAACAATATTGTATTAATAGTTGTAATGCTTCAGAAGCAAATCCGTTTTGTTGAAAGTCAGGATGGATTAAAATACCAATTCCTGCTCTTTTATGTTGCGGATTAAAGTCAAACAAGTCAATCATTCCTACAGATTTCTTTGTGGTTTTTTCCTCAATAAGTAAGCGTAATTGTTTTGCTTCATAAATGTCTAAGTGCGCATTTTCTAAATACTGTTTTAATATGAATTTAGAAAATGGGGTTTGTGTATGGCTTACTTCCCAAAAAAGTTCGTTGTTTTCAATTTGAAATAAAAATTCCAAATCTTCAGGTTCTAAAGCTCTTAAATTTATATGTGTACCAGTTAACGTTTGCACTAAATTTTTATTTTTCCTTTAAAAACAAAAGTAGCAGGTCCTTTTAAAAACACCTTGGTATAGTAGCCATTTTTTTCTTCGAAAGAAACTTCAAGCTCGCCACCTTCAACAGGTAATTTTATTGTTGAATGGTTTGTTTTTTTTGTAGCGTGCATTGCAATAGCCACTGCGGTTACTCCTGTTCCGCAAGCTAAGGTTTCATCTTCAACTCCACGTTCATAAGTGCGGACTTTAAAGGTGTTGTTGTTTATTTGTTCTACGAAATTAACATTGCTTCCTTCGGTACCATAAACTTCGTTTCTTATTTTTTTTCCGTTAGAAAAAACATCATAACTATTTATGTTGTTTACTAATTGAACATGATGAGGAGAACCAGTGTTCGTAAAAATATAGTCTTCAAAAATTTTCACATGATCTACATCAATCATTTGTAAAGAAACAATATTGTCTTTTATTGATGCGTGATGTAGTCCATCAATAGCCATAAAAGTAGTATTGTCTTCAAATAAGCCTAATTGATGTGCAAATGAAACAATACAACGACCACCGTTACCGCACATGGTACTTTCGTTTCCATCAGCATTGTAATACACCATTTTAAAATCGGTGTTAGCATCGTTCTCCAATAAAATAAGTCCGTCAGCACCAACACCAAAATGTCGGTCGCATAATTTTGCAATTACGTCAGTATTACTTTTTGGAAAGGTTTTTGTGCGATTATCGACTATAATAAAGTCGTTTCCTGTTCCTTGATATTTGTAAAAATCTAAGTCCATATTCAGAGCAAAGATACATATTTTATCAAGGAAAGTAGATTGTTAAATAGGGGTTAAAATCCGTTAAATAGAAGTTAAACACATTTATCAGAAATGTTAAAATACTATATTTGAATTATAAAATTTTGTAAGCATATGAAGAAAATATTTGGAACTTTAGGAATTGCCTTTTTAGGAGGCGTGATAGCACTTGCAGGATATAAAACACTAATAGAAAAACCTCAAGTGATAGTTGAAGAATCGGTTGAACCAACATTACGAACCGTTCAAACAAGTTATACACCAACGGTTATCAATTCATCATCAACTCCGACCGATTTTACCGAAGCAGCAGATAAAACTGTACATGCGGTAGTGCACGTTAAAAACACATCGATTCGAACTCAACAAAATCCGTTAGCAGAATTGTTTTATGGTAGTGGAAGCGGTACTCGTGAATTTAAGCAAGTAGGAACGGGTAGTGGTGTAATTATTTCTCCTGATGGATATATCGTAACGAACAACCATGTAATAGAGAATGCATCAGATATTGAAATAACGCTAAACAATCAGAAAAAACTAAAAGCAACTTTAGTCGGAGCAGATAAAAACAATGATATAGCTTTGTTAAAAGTTGATGCTGATTTTGAGTTGCCTAATTTACCTTTTGGTAATTCAGATAATATTAAAGTAGGCGAATGGGTGTTAGCAGTAGGGAATCCATATAATTTAACATCAACAGTAACCGCAGGTATTGTAAGTGCAAAAGGACGTGATTTAGATGGAAATAATAATATTGAAGCTTTTATACAAACAGATGCAGCTGTTAACCCAGGAAATAGTGGCGGAGCACTGGTAAATACTCGTGGAGAATTGATTGGAATTAACACAGCAATTTCTTCAAAAACAGGATCGTTTATTGGGTATTCGTTTGCAGTTCCTTCAAACATAACAAAAAAAATAGTTGATGATTTGTTGGAATTTGGTATGGTGCAAGAAGCTATTTTAGGGATTAACATAGATTCTTCAGTAAAAGATATTGAAGGAGTAAAAATCGGAAATATCACAGAAGATGGAGGCGCTAAAAAAGCAGGTTTAAAAGTAGGTGATGTAATTATTAAAGTAAATAATGTTAAAATAGCTAAGTTCTCAGATTTAAAAGGACAGTTAACTGCAAAAAGACCTGGTGAATACGTAAATGTAACAGTTGATAGAGATGGTGAAGAATTTACGAAAGTAGTTAAGTTAACAAAGCTTATTAAATTACCAATTAGTAAAGTTTTAAACACTGAGTTTGAAAATATTTCAAAAGAAGATAAAAAGAAGTTTAATATTGATGGAGGCGCTAAAATTAGACAAACTCAAAACTTAGCATTTAAGCAGTTTGAAGTTGGTAAAGGATATATTTTAACTAAAATTAATGGCAAAAAAGTTCTATCTGCAGAAGAAGCAGTGTCTATGCTAGATAATTCTTATAATAGCAGAAACAGACTTTTATTAGAAATGATAAGTCCAACAGGGCAAATAGAAAGATTTAGATATTAAAAGAGTTAAGATTTCAATAAATTATAAAGTCTCGTTAAATTCATTTTTAACGAGATTTTTTCTTGAAAAAAACAGAGATAAAATCAACTAGAAATACCTATTTTTGCACAAATTTTAAAATCATTAGTTAACACACAACTATGTCAACAATAACAAATTACGAAAAAGAAGTAGTAAATCAAGCGCAAGTTAGAAGAGCTACTGTTGAGTTTATTAACATCGTTAACGATTTATGGTACGATAAATCTATCGAGTTAGTATTATTTAGAAATCCATTAGTAGATAAAAGAGCTAGTGAGGTTTTAAACTTAATCAACTACGCTAAAGAGTTTGTAGCTAAACCTATTACAATTGAAGATGCTTTAGAAATTGCAAAAGCTATTCAATCAATCGATTTACCACCATCAAAATTAGATATCGGTAAATTAGCTTATGAATTTCACTTACAAGATGATGCTTCATCAGATAAAGTTGCCTTTGTAAAAGAGCAATTAAAAGATGCTACTCAAGCAGAAAACATTCAACCTAAAGATGTAGTATTATATGGTTTCGGACGTATTGGACGTTTATTGGCTCGTGAGTTAAGTAGCAAAATGGGTAAAGGTTCTCAATTACGTTTAAGAGCTGTGGTTACTCGTGGTAAAATCGATCAAACAGTTTTAGAAAAAAGAGCTTCTTTATTAAGTGTAGATTCTGTTCATGGAGATTTCTTAGGAACTGTTCAGGTTGATGCTGATAACGATGCGTTAATCATCAACGGAACTACAGTATATATGATTTCTGCAAATCAACCAGAAGATATCGATTATACTAAATACGGAATTAACGATGCGTTAATTATAGATAATACAGGTGCTTTTAGAGATGAAGAAGCATTAAGTCGTCATTTAACAGCAAAAGGAGCTAGTAAAGTATTATTAACAGCTCCAGGAGGTGGAGTTCCTAATATCGTTCACGGTGTAAACCACGAAGAAAACAATCCAGATAATATTGATATTTTCTCAGCAGCTTCTTGTACTACAAACGCAATTACTCCAGTATTAAAAGTGTTAGAAGATAACTTCGGAATTAAAAAAGGACACTTAGAAACGATTCATGCCTATACAAACGACCAAAACTTGGTTGACAATATGCATAAAAAATATCGTAGAGGTAGAGCAGCAGCGTTAAACATGGTAATTACTGAAACAGGAGCAGGAAAAGCAGTTGCAAAAGCGTTGCCAGCATTAGCAGGTAAATTAACGTCAAGTGCTATTCGTGTACCAGTACCAAACGGTTCGTTAGCAATCTTAAACTTACAATTAAATTCTTCAGCTACAGTAGAATCTGTAAATGCGATTATGAAAAAATACGCTTTAGAAGGAGATTTAGTAGAGCAAATTCAATACTCTTTAAGTAATGAATTAGTATCTTCTGATATTGTAGGTACTACTGCACCTTCTATTTTTGATAGTAAAGCAACGATTGCTGATGGAGATACAATTGTAATTTATGTGTGGTATGATAACGAGTACGGATATTCACACCAAGTAATGCGTTTAGCGAAGCATATCGCTAAAGTTCGTCGTTATACATATTATTAACATAGTATAATAAATACAGTAAAAAAGGCCGAAACATTTTTTTGTTTCGGTTTTTTTTATATTTTTGAAGCAACAGTAATCCCCTAAACCCCCAAATTATGAAGAAAGTATTTATACTTTTCGTCAAGTTATTCTCGTTTTTCTCTTTGCTACTGGTATCTACAGTAGGTTTTTCACAAGAATCTTTAGAAGTAAATCAATTAACATTAGGTAAATGGAATGTTGAATCTATGGAAATTGGAACTGAGAAAGTTCAATTTGCAGGTGATAAAAACTATATGGAGTTTAATGAAGATGGAAAATACCAAGTTGTGTTAAATGAAGAGCAAAAAAATGGTACTTGGAAGTTGAATGATGAGAGTAATGAATTAGAATTGGATGAAGAGTCATTCAAAAAAAATCTTAAAATTAAAAGATTAAACGAAAGAGAGATGTTAGTTTCTGCATTAGAAGGAGATGTAGTTTATACAATGGTATTAAAAAAATAAAAGACATATTGTCAAATTATAAAAAAACCGAAGTGAAAGCTTCGGTTTTTTTTTATGTTAAAAACTATGTTTTACAACTAAGCTAACACTAAAACCTTTTGTGTAAATTAGCAATTAATAAATTTCTATATTATGAAAACATTGCTAACATCAACTTTTATATTTTTAGTTTCTATCATGACTTACTCTCAAAACAAATTGCCGTATTATGAAATTCCTGAAGCTCCAAAAGAGTTTACTGAAGGAACAGTAACTAGTAGATTAATTGACGGACTTGGTTTTCGTTATTATTGGGCTACCGAAGGTTTAAAAGAAGAAGATTTAAAGTTTAAACCTAGTAAAGATGCTAGAGATGTGTTTGATACGGTTGATCATATTTTTATTTTATCAATTATGACATTAAGCGCGGTTGAAGGAACAGAAATGGATTTTCCTGAAGAAGGTTCGTTAACATTTGAAGAAATAAGAAAACAAACGTTAGAAAATTTTAAAAAGACGAGTGATATTTTAAAGTCATCAAAAGACTTATCAAAGTTTGTAATGAAGATTAATAGAGGAAATGGTAAAATAGAAGAATACCCTTTTTGGAATCAATTAAACGGACCAATTGCTGATGCTATTTGGCATTGTGGACAATTAGTGTCTTTCCGTCGTTCAGCTGGTAATCCACTGCCAAAAGGACCAAGTTTTTTAACAGGTAAAGTAAATAGATAAAAAATGAAGAAGTTAGTTTTACTTATTTTAATTTCAATAGTTGCTTGTAAGAAAGCGGAAAAGAAGACAGATGAAGATTCTAAAACAATTAATGAGCAAGTCGTAAAGAAATCTACTTTTTATACTACGGGTGATTGCGTGTTGTTTTTAAAACCATCAGAAGAATATTTTAAGTCTCATTTAAAAGATGAAGAAGGAATTGCTGAGGTTGATGGAGATTTTAATTATTATGCAAACGAGTTTTATAAAGAGCAAAAAGACAACTATAAAATTTATTTTGTTGAACAACGATTGTTAGCTGTAATTAATACTCAAAATGATACTCTTTTTATTGATAGAGATAAAGAAAAGCTTAACTATGGAGTCGTAATTCAACAAAATGACTCTATTCAAATTTTAAAAGGTGTAAATACCGATATCGATGTTAAAATGGCTTTAGGGATTTTTAATCCTAATGAGATTAAATAAGCTAATTTTATAATGACAATTCAACAAAAAATACAACAATTACGAGAAGAACTACATCAACACAATCATAAGTATTATGTGTTAGATGCCCCAATAATTTCCGACTTTGAGTTTGATATAAAGCTTAAAGAATTACAACAGTTAGAAGATGAAAACCCTGAGTTTTTCGACCCAAATTCTCCTACCCAACGAGTAGGAGGAGAGGTAACAAAAAACTTTGAAACAGTTGTACATAAAAACCGAATGTACTCTTTAGACAATTCCTATTCTAAAGAAGATTTGTTAGACTGGGAAAAGCGTATTCAAAAAATTATTGGTACTACCAATATTGAATATACTTGTGAGCTAAAGTACGACGGAGCATCAATTAATCTTACTTATGAAAATGGAGCATTTGTGAGAGCGGTTACAAGAGGTGATGGTTTTCAAGGTGATGATGTAACAACAAACATTAAAACAATTTTATCAATTCCACTTGTGCTAAATGGTGATTTCGTAACCGATTTTGAAATGCGAGGAGAAATCATTTTACCTTTAGATGGATTTGAAAAAATGAACGAAGAGCGTATTGCAAACGGAGAAGAACCTTATCGAAATCCTAGGAATACAGCAAGTGGAAGTTTGAAGTTGCAAGATAGTGCCGAGGTAGCTAAGCGTCCGTTAGATTGTTTGCTGTACCAAGTAGTAACCGATGAACGTAAATATGCTTCTCATTTTGAAAGTTTACAAGCGGCAAGAAATATTGGTTTTAAAGTACCGGAAACAATAGCTTTGGCAAGTTCTATTGATGAGGTTTTGGCTTTTGTAAATGCATGGGATACAAAGCGTCATGAGTTGCCTTATGAGACTGACGGAGTGGTAATTAAAGTTAATTCTTTTCAGCAGCAAGATGAATTAGGATATACAGCTAAAGCACCTCGTTGGGCGATTGCCTACAAGTTTAAAGCAGAACAAGTAGCTACGGTGTTGAATGAAATCACGTATCAAGTAGGAAGAACAGGGGCAATTACGCCTGTGGCGAATTTAGAACCTGTGCATTTAGCAGGAACTGTAGTTAAAAGAGCTTCGTTGCACAATGCAGATCAAATTGAAAAGTTAGATGTTCGAGTAGGAGATACTGTTTATGTAGAAAAAGGAGGAGAGATCATTCCCAAAATTATGGGGGTAGACCTTAGTATGCGTCCAACTGATTCAAAACCTACCGAGTACGCAACTCATTGTCCTGAATGTGCTACCGAATTAATTCGTACAGAGGGTGATGCAAAACATTATTGTCCAAATGAATTTGGATGCGCTCCCCAAATCACGGGAAAAATTCAACATTTTATTAGTAGAAAAGCCATGGATATTGATGGTTTAGGTGGAGAAACAGTTGAATTGTTATACAAAGAAGGATTAATTCAGAATTATGCTGATTTATACGAGTTAAAAATTGAACAGATTATCCCGTTAGAAAGAATGGCGGAAAAATCAGCTCAAAATATGATTGAAGGCATAGAAAAATCAAAAGAAATTCCGTTTGAAAAAGTATTGTTTGCTTTAGGAATTCGATTTGTAGGTGAAACAGTAGCAAAAAAATTAGCGAAACACTTTAAATCGATAGATAATTTAATGACTGCCGATTTTGAAACTTTAGTTTCAGTAGATGAAATTGGAGATAGAATAGCACAAAGTATTTTAGATTTTTCAAACGATTTAGGAAATATTCAATTAATAAATCGACTTAAATCTTATGGAATGCAATTAGAAGTTTCCGCAGAAAGTTTAGAAGGACAAACCGATAAATTGGCAGGAAAAGTATTTGTGGTTTCAGGAGTTTTTCATCAAATGAGCAGAAACGAGTTAAAGAAAGCAATAGAAGATAACGGAGGAAAAGTATCGAGTTCTATTTCTAAAAAAACAAGCTATGTAGTAGCGGGTGATAATATGGGACCTAGCAAATTAGAAAAAGCTGAAAGTTTAGGGGTGCCAATTATCTCTGAGCAAGATTTTATTGAGATGATTAATTAATAATTGAGAATCAGAAAAATTACGTCATTGCGAGTATAACGAAGTAATCTTTTAATTTAATAACAAAATGACCAAACAAACTAAAATAACCATCGCAACACTTGTGTTTTTAATCGTTGCTATTGCAGACGTATATGCAGTAATTACGCAAAACAAAACAGTTGAAATGATTTTTAAACCTTTATTAATGACAACTTTGGCGGTTGTGTATTTAGTATCGGTAAAAAAGCCAAACTTTTGGTTGCTGTCAGCATTGTTTTTTTCTTTCTGGGGAGATGTTTTTCTGTTAGATAAAGCAAATTTTTTTGTGTTTGGTTTAGCGTCATTTTTAGTAGCTCATATTGTTTATATAAAAATATCTTCAGGATATGTAAAGAAGAACTCGGTTTCTAAAATTATAGTAGCTGCAATTCCATTTATAGTGCTATTTGCTGGCTTGTTAAGTTTAATAATTGATAATTTAGGAGAAATGTTACTTCCAGTTTTAGTATACGGAGTAGCGATTTCTACCTTTGGTACATTAGCGTTGTTAAATTATCAACAAGAAAAATCAACTGCCAATACTTGGTTGTTATTAGGTGCTGTTTTGTTTATAGCTTCTGATAGTTTAATTGCATTGAACAATTTTCATACCCCTAAACGTTTATTTGATATTTCAATAATAAGTTTATATGTGGTTTCTCAATACTTAATAGTGCGAGCGGTTATTGCTAAAGAGGTAAATTGATAAAAAAAAAGCAGTGATTATGTTTTATTATAATCACTGCTTTTTGTTAACAAATCAGATTAAAAACTAAAATTTTTCACCAATTATAGGAATGCTTTTTTTGTTTATAAAAAGCAATATTCCACCAGATATTAAGGTAATTATAGCTAGTGTAAAAAGTGTACCTCCATCATTATTATGTTCAATTCCAATTTTAGAAAGGTGGCTAAATACTGCACCACTCATCAATCCAACTGTTAAGAATGCTCCTAACCAAGTTTTACTTGGAATAAACAATAATATTGAAGCAATAAGTTCTAAGATTCCTGTTCCAATTCTCATGTAAGCTTCATTTTCTCCTGCTAATTTTGTAAATAAATCGATGCTTTCTTGGGCTCCAGAAAACTTAAAATATAAAGTTTGAAGCAAAATAAATGCTGCAACTAATTTTAAGACGGTTGGTAAATATTTTTTCATTATTTATTGGTTTGTTTTTTTAGACGAAGTGTTTTTTATTCCTTACGTAAACTAAAAACAATATTTTTGTATGTATGAAAAAAATAGCATTTGTTTTATTGTTTTTAGGTATTGTATCTTGTAAAAAACAATCGGTAACGCTTAGGTTTTTAAATGAGTACACAGTAAAAGATTCTTTATTGATAGAAAATACTGTGATTGGCGGAATTTCTGGAATTGATTACTACAATAACCAATATTATATGGTGGTTGATGATGCTGCAAATCCTAGGGTTTTAGTAGGAGATATTTCAGTAGAAAAAGATTCAATTCAAAATATAACAATCAAAAATCTTATTAAATTAGATACTAGTAGTCAATTTGCTAAACAGAACTTATTAGATTTAGAATCAATTTTTGTTGATAAAGGTTTGATTAATCTAACAAGTGAAGGTTCTATTCAGTTAGAAAAAGACCCAAGCATTTTTAAAGTTGATCTAGAAGGAAATTTTGTTGAAGAAACATCAATTCCAGATTATTTTAAAGCAACTTCTAAAGCGAAACCAAAGCATAATGGAGTTTTTGAAGGTTCTAGTAAAAGTTTTGATAATAAGGGTTTTTGGGTTGCAATGGAAGCTCCTTTAGAAGCAGACGGAGAAGAACCAACTTTTCATAAAACACAATCACCTGTAAGGATTACATATTTCGATAACGCATCAAATAAAGCAACAAAACAGTTTGCATATCAATTAGAAAAAATTGATAAACAGGCAAAAGGAGATGTGAATTTGAATGGCGTTACCGCAATTTTAGAGTACAAGAAAAATCACTTTTTTGTAATAGAAAGAATATATCAAAGTGGTTATGGAAGTTATGGTAATGTGGTTCGAATTTTTAACGCTAAAATAGATAGAAATTCTACCAATACATTAGAAGTTCAATCTTTAAAAGAGCAGGAATATATCCCTTTAAAAAAGGAATTGTTGTTAGATTTTAGTATAATTCAAGATCAATTAACTGATAAGATTATTGATAACATTGAAGGGATAACTTTCGGTCCAATATTATCTAATGGAAACAAATCGCTGTTACTTGTTTCCGATGATAATTTTCAAGTATATGGCAGGCAATTGAATCAGTTTTTATTACTAGAAATTCAAGAGAATTAAATAAATTAGCTATCTCTAATTTTTATCAATGATTAGTAAGTTAAAAAGTAAATCCATTCAAAAAGAATACAATAAGCTAATAAGTGCACAAGGAGAAAAAATGCACCTAAAATCTCAGGTTAAAAAAGTAGCAATATTGTTAGATAATGAAGCGTTGATAAACGTAGTGTTGGCAAATTTATCCAATAATTTTCCGTTTCAAAAAGAAGATATAACGGTTTTAGTGCATAGAGAATATGCTAAAAAAGACGAACCTTCTCCGCAGTTTTTTACTGAAAAAGATTTGGGATTTAAAGCGAGTTTAAAATCTGACAATTTAAAAGATTTCGTTAAAATTAATTTTGACTTACTTATAAATTATACAAAGACACCAAACATACTAACGAATATGGTAACTTTGTTGTCGCAAGCAGATTTTAAAGCAGGTTTTGCTGAAATTGATGATAGATTATACGACATAGTTGTACATGATGCCAGTTTTAACGAAGCAGTTTTAAATCAAGAATTAAAAAAATACCTAACGATTTTAAATAAAATATAATGCAAAAGTTTGTTGGAATGGGAGTCGCTTTAGTAACTCCTTTTAACGAAGATTTAAGTGTAGATTTTGATGCGCTTAGAAAGTTAGTAAACTATAATATTGAAAACGGTACCAACTATTTAGTAATAAATGGAACAACTGGTGAAAGTGCTACCATAACCAAAGAAGAAAAATTAGAAATTATAAAAGTTGTTGTAGAGGAAAACAAAGGAAGATTGCCATTAGTATTGGGTGTTGGAGGAAATAATACGCAAACTGTTATTGATGAGCTACAATCGTTAGATTTATCTGATATCGATGCAATATTATCGGTAGCTCCTTATTATAGCAAGCCAACCCAAGAAGGATTTTATCAGCATTATAAAGCAATTTCGTTAGCAAGTCCTAAACCAATTATTTTGTACAATGTTCCTGGTAGAACTGCAAAAAATATGGAGCCAGCAACAACCTTGAGATTGGCTAGAGATTTTGAAAATATTATAGCGGTTAAAGAAGCAGGAAACAATCAACAACAGTATTATGAGTTGTTAAAAGATAAACCAGCCGATTTTTTAGTGATTTCAGGTGATGATGATTTAGCATTAGGGGTTACCCTAGCTGGAGGATCTGGAGTTATTTCGGTAATCGGACAAGCTTTACCAAAAGAATTTTCAAAAATGATTCAGTTAGGATTAGAAGGAAAAGTAAAAGAAGCTTACGATATTCATTATAAGTTGATGGATGTAATTAGTTTGATTTTTGCTGAAAACAATCCAGCAGGAATTAAAGCAGTATTACTAAAATTAGGAATTTGTTTAGATGAAGTTCGTTTACCATTGGTAAAAGCATCAGAAGAATTACAAACTCAAATTTCCGATTTTATTGACAATATGTAATTTGTCTAAACAAAAATTAACAATACAAAAGGCTACAATTTCGTTATTGTAGTCTTTTTTATCATCTTTGTATAAAGAGTAAACCATATTAAAACTTAAAATATGTTATCAAAAGTAATAGAAAAAGCGTTAAATGATCAGATTAGAGTAGAAGCTGAATCATCACAAATATATTTAGCCATGGCTTGTTGGGCAGAAGTTCAAGGTTTTGAAGGTGTAGCACAGTTTATGTATGCACATTCTGACGAAGAACGTATGCACATGTTAAAATTAGTGAAGTTCGTAAACGAACGAGGAGGGCATGCTCGTGTATCAGATTTAAAAGAGCCACCAGCAAAATTTGGATCTTTTAAAGATATGTTTCAAACGTTGTTTGATCATGAAGTAATGGTGTCGAAATCTATTAACGATTTAGTACACATAACGTTAGAAGAAAGAGATTATGCTACACATAACTTTTTACAATGGTATGTATCTGAACAGATTGAAGAAGAGGCTTTAGCTCGTAACATTTTAGATAAAATCAACTTAATTGGAGACGATAAAGGAGGATTGTATTTATTTGATAACGATGTAAAGCAAATTGTAGCACAAACATCAGGTGCTCCTCAGCAATAAGATTAACAAACATTTAGGAAATCCTTGGAAAAATTATAACAGGTTTTGTCCTTTCTTGTCATCCCATATTTAGGGTGAAAAAATCGTTTTAATAATCCATAATTAATCACTAATTTTGCCAGATGCAAAAAATGAAAAATCTAGCGTATATTGTTATCATGCTTTTAGTACTAACTTCGTGTGGAGAGTACCAAAAAGTTTTGAATAAAGGAACTGAAGAAGACCAATATAAAATGGCTGTAAAAATGTACGAAGCTCAAAAGTACAGTAAAGCCTTGCGTTTATTTGAAAAAATTACACCTTCATACAGAGGTAAACCTCAAATGGAACGTATTCAATTTATGGTGGCGCAGTCTAACTTTAATGAGAAAAACTACGGTTTGGCTGGATATTATTTTAACAGATTTACAGGTAATTATCCTAAAAGTTCTAAAAGAGAAGAAGCAGCCTTTTTGTCAGCTTTAAGTTATTATAAAGCAGCTCCAAGTTTTAGTTTAGATCCTACAGATACAAACAAAGCGTTAGAGGCATTTCAAAAGTTTATAGATACATATCCAGATTCTGATAAGCAAGAAGAAGCGAATAAATACCACGCTGAATTACGCGCTAAATTAGAAAAGAAGTCTTTTGAAATAGCAAAAACATATTATAGAACTGCAGATTATGATCCTAGAAATTACAAAGCAGCCATTGTAGCTTTTGATAATTTATTGGAAGATTATTTAGGTACAAAATATAAAGAAGAAGCATTGTACTACCGCTTAAAAGCGGCGCATGATTTTGCTATGAAAAGTACCCAACGTAGAAAAGCAGAAAGAATTCAAGAAGCTGTTAAAGCATACGATAAGTTGAAAAGAAACTTTCCTGAATCTAAATTCATGAAAGAATCAGATGAAATGTTAGCAGCATTAAATAAAGAACAAGAACAATTAGTTAAAGGTTAAAAAATGGATTATAAAGAAACGAAAGCGGCGTTAAGTACTATTACTTATAACAAAGAAGCTATCGAAGCTCCAACAAGTAATATTTACGAAGCTATTTCAATCATAGCTAAAAGAGCTACACAAATTAATTCTGACTTAAAGAAAGAATTAGTAGATAAGTTAGATGAGTTTGCTACTTATAATGATAGTTTAGAAGAAGTTTTTGAAAACAAAGAGCAAATCGAAGTTTCTAAATTTTACGAGCGTTTACCTAAGCCACATGCTATTGCAGTTGAAGAGTGGTTAAACGATAAGGTATATTATAGAAATCCTGAGACAAAATAAGATGTCTGTACTAAGCGGTAAAAAAGTTTTACTTGGTGTTACCGCCGGTATAGCGGCATACAAAACAGCGAACTTAGTTCGTTTATTTATAAAATCGGGCGCAGAAGTCAAAGTTATTATGACTCCTGCGTCTAAAGATTTTATAACACCTCTTACACTTTCCACATTATCAAAAAATCCTGTTCATTCTACTTTTTACGATAAAGAAGATGAAAATGAATTGTGGAATAATCATGTAGATTTAGGTTTATGGGCAGATATTATGTTGATTGCTCCAGCAACAGCCAATACCTTGTCTAAAATGACAAATGGCACTTGCGATAATCTACTACTAGCAACTTATTTATCAGCAAAATGTCCCGTGTATTTTGCGCCAGCGATGGATTTAGACATGTATCAGCATCCGTCAACAAAAACCAGTTTAGATAAGTTACAAAGCTTTGGTAATATTTTAATTCCTGCTACTTCAGGTGAATTAGCAAGCGGATTGGTCGGTGAAGGTCGTATGGCTGAACCTGAAGATATTGTTAATTTTATTGAAAAAGATATCGTATCTAAGTTGCCACTTCGTGGGAAGAAAGTGTTAATTACAGCAGGCCCAACTTATGAAGCGATAGATCCTGTTCGTTTTATTGGAAATCATTCTTCAGGTAAAATGGGGTTTGAAATTGCAAAAACTGCAGCTAATTTAGGTGCTGAGGTTTTTTTAATTGCAGGACCATCACATCAACAAGTAAATCATTCTTTTATACATCGAATTGATGTGAAGTCAGCACAAGATATGTACGAAGCTTGTCATAAATACTATGCTGATGTAGATGTAGCTGTATTATCTGCAGCAGTTGCCGATTATAGACCAAAAAATGTGGCAACTCAAAAAATAAAAAAGAAAGAAGCAGCGTTAAGTATTGAGTTAGAACCAACAAAAGATATTCTCAAATCTTTAGGTGAAGTTAAGAAGAATCAATTGTTAGTTGGGTTCGCTTTAGAAACGAACGATGAGGTACAAAACGCAAAAAGTAAGCTTACACGCAAAAATTTAGATTTTATTGTATTAAATTCGTTACGTGATAAAGGTGCTGGTTTTGCAACCGACACTAATAAAATTACAATTATTGATGCTAATTTTAATGAGAAATCGTTTGATTTAAAGTCAAAAAAAGAAGTATCAAAAGATATCGTTAACGAAATAATACAAAAATTAAATGCGTAAGTTTTTCTTTATAGTTTTTCTTTTTTCATTTGTTTTTTCTTCTCAATCTCAAGAGTTGAATGCTACTGTAATTATCAATTCAGATAAAGTTCAAAGTAGTAACAAACAAGTATACCAAACGTTACAAAAAGCATTGACTGAGTTTATCAATGATACACAATGGACGAATAGAAACTTTAAGCAACAAGAACGTATCAATTGCGCGTTTAACATCATTATAAACGAGCAAAACGGAAGTAATTTTGCGGGTACTTTGCAAGTGCAATCTACCCGACCAGTATATAATTCAACCTACGCAACGCCAGTTTTAAATATCAACGATACAAACTTTAATTTTCGTTATAATGAGTTTGATCCGTTAATTTACAATCCTACAGTTTACGAGTCAAACCTAATTTCATTAATAACGTTTTATGTATATACGATTTTAGGTGTGGATGCTGATACGTTTGCTTTAAAAGGTGGTGAGACTTATTTAAAGCAAGCTGAAAATATTATGTTATTGGCACAATCTAGTGGTGAATCTGGTTGGCAAAATGAAATAGGAAAGCAAAATCGTTTTGCGTTGATTGATAGTTTGTTGTCTTCTAAATTTAGTGCGCTTAGAAGTGTATATTATGCATACCATCGTAACGGATTTGATAATTTAGCTGATAACAAAAGAATTGCTAAAGAAGCAATAGAAAAAAGCGTAATAGATTTAGATAAACTGCATAATATTACAGTAGGAAACTACATGATTCGTGTTTTTCTTGATGCTAAAGGGGATGAAATAGTGAGTGTGTTTTCAGACGGTACTCCTACAAGAAATCAAGCACAAATGCTTACCGTTTTAGATAGAGTTGCTCCGACTTATAAAGGGAAATGGAAAAAAATTAAGTAGTTTTTTATTTTCCATAATCAAAACTAAACTAATTAAAAACCGACATTTTTTGGTTGATATATTTCAATCAAAATCCTTACTTTTATTCTTTTTAAAAGCATAAAATTTGTTAACACATTTAGCAATACAAAACTACGCGTTAATCAATCAGTTATCGATTGATTTTACCAACGGATTGTCAATAATTACTGGTGAAACCGGAGCAGGGAAATCTATTTTACTTGGCGCTTTAGGTTTGGTGATGGGAAATCGCGCTGATTTATCGTCATTAAAAGATACTGATAAAAAATGTGTTATTGAAGCTCAATTTGCTGTTAAAAATTACAAATTACAAGAGGTTTTTGAGTCGTTAGATATCGATTACGAAGATGAAACTATTATACGAAGAGAAATTCTTCCTTCAGGTAAATCAAGGGCTTTTGTAAACGACAGTCCTGTTAATTTATCAACTTTAACTACTCTAAAAAATGAGTTGTTAGATATTCATTCTCAGCATCAAACGATGGAATTGTCTGACGCTAATTTTCAGTTTCATATTATAGATGTTTTAGCAAAAAACGATGCTAAAATAGCTTCTTACAAGCGTGGATTAAAAAAGTACAATAGTTTACAAAAAGAACTAAAAGAATTGCTTCAAAATCAAGATGAAGCAAAACAACAGTACGAATATAATCTCCATTTATTTACTGAGCTAGAAGAAGCGAATTTAGAAGCAGGAGAACAAGAAAGTTTAGAAGAAAAGTTAGAGAAACTCAATAATATTGAAGAGATAAAACTAAACTTATTAGAGGCGCTTCAAAAAAGTGTTGATGAAGAAGTTGGTGTTCAAAATTTACTATATTCTTTAGAAAATAACTTACAGAAAATTAGTTCGTATTCAAAAGAATATGAGGAACTGTGCCAACGAATTTCAAGTGTAAAAATTGAAATTGATGATATTGTTACTGAGTTAGAGAATGAGAATGATTCGGTTGAATACAATCCGAATGAAGTAGAAGAGTTAAATGACAGATTGCAGTTAATTTATAATCTTCAAAAAAAGCACTTGGTAACCACAATTGAAGAATTACAAGAAGTGCATAATAATCTTGCTGATAAAGTAGCACAAGTTGAAGGAGCTGATGAGAATATCCATAAAAAAGAGCAGGAAATTAAAGAGGTAGAGGTTAAATTAAACGATTTAGCGCAAACTATTTCAGAAGCGAGAACAAAAGTGCTTCCAAAACTAACGAAAGAATTAGAAGAGTTACTTTCTGAATTAGGAATGCCTCATGCTCGTTTTTCAATAGAAGTTTCATTAACTGATACATTCTTTTTTAACGGAAAAGATGAACTGTCATTTTTATTCTCTGCGAACAAAGGAGGTAATTTTGGAGAGTTAAAAAAAGTAGCTTCTGGTGGTGAATTGTCTCGTATTATGCTTTCAATCAAAAAAGTGTTATCAGAGAATAGCCAACTACCAACTATTATTTTTGATGAGATTGACACTGGTGTTTCTGGAGAAGTTTCTAATAAAATAGCCGCCATAATGCAGCAAATGTCGCAGCATATGCAAGTAATTACGATTACACATTTACCACAAATAGCCGCTAAAGGAACTCAACATTACAAGGTTTTTAAACAAGAAATGAACGGAGTAACGGAGTCTAGTTTAAAACAATTGAGTTCAGAGGAAAGAGTAGTAGAAATTGCAGAAATGTTGAGTGGTAAAGAGGTTTCGGAAAGTGCATTAACACATGCGAAAGAATTATTAAATTAAGAGTATATTTGCTTTCTAAACAAACAACGATAGACTAAAATATTTTAACTATGTATAATTTATTAAAAGGAAAAAAAGGAATTATTTTTGGAGCATTAGATGAAAATTCTATTGCTTGGAAAGTTGCTGAACGTGCTCACGAAGAAGGAGCAGAGTTTGTATTAACGAATGCACCTATCGCTATGCGTATGGGAGCTATTAAAGATTTAGCAGCAAAAACTGGGTCAGAAATTATTCCTGCTGACGCTACTTCTATGGATGATTTAAACAACTTAGTTGAAAAATCTATGGAAATTTTAGGAGGTAAAATCGATTTCGTTTTACACTCAATTGGTATGTCAGTAAATGTTCGTAAAGGAAAACATTATACAGATCAGAATTACGATTTTACAACAAAAGGATGGGATGTTTCTGCAGTATCTTTCCACAAAGTGATGAATGTTTTATACAACAAGCAAGCAATGAACGAGTGGGGAAGTATTGTAGCGTTAACGTATATGGCTGCTCAACGTGTATTTCCAGACTATAATGACATGGCTGATAACAAGGCATATTTAGAAAGTATTGCTCGTAGTTTCGGATATTTCTTCGGAAGAGACCACAAAGTACGTGTAAACACAATTTCTCAATCACCAACTCCAACCACAGCAGGTCAAGGAGTAAAAGGATTTGACGGATTTATTTCGTATGCTGAAAAAATGTCTCCATTAGGTAATGCAACAGCGTTAGAATGTGCAGATTATACAATTTCGTTATTCTCTGATTTAACAAAGAAAGTAACTTTACAAAACTTATTCCACGATGGAGGATTCTCTAATATGGGAGTAAGCGATGCTGTAATGGAAAGATTTACTGAAGAGTAATTACAAACTATAAAGACAAACAAAATGCAAATCGTTAGATTTGCATTTTTTATTGATAGCTACAAAATGAAGAATATTTCACAGATAGAAAAGGAGTTAGCGCCACTAAGACAACAGTTAAAAGAACATGAGTTATACGACTCATTGCAGCACATAGATGATGTAAAATTGTTTATGGAATCTCACGTGTTTGCGGTATGGGATTTTATGTCGTTACTTAAAGCTTTGCAAAGAGAGCTTACTTGCGTAACCTTACCTTGGTTACCTGCTGTAAACACTAAAACGGCGCGTTTTATCAATGAAATAGTTTTAGGCGAAGAAACCGATGTGAATGAATTAGGAGAGCCTAAAAGTCATTTTGAAATGTATATTGATGCCATGCGTCAAGCAGGAGCAAGTATTGATCAAATATCAAATTTTATTTCTAATATTATTGATGGAAAACCTGTTGAAGAAAGTCTTAATGATTGTTCAATAATTGAGGAAGTAAAAGATTTTGTAAACTTTTCTTTTGAAGTTATTAAAACAGGTCAAGCACATATAATAGCGTCTAGTTTTACTTTTGGAAGAGAAGATGTAATTCCTGATATGTTTTTAGAAATCGTTAAAAACACGGAAGAAAAAGAAGGAAGTTCATATAGTAAATTAACTTATTATTTAAACAGACATATTGAATTGGATGGTGATGAACACGGACCATTATCATTACAAATGATTGAAGAGTTATGTGGAGATGATTTACAAAAATGGGATGATGTGTTGTACTATGCAAAAGAATCACTAGAGAAAAGAATTCAGCTTTGGGATGGAATTGCTAAACAAATAAATGAAACAGTTTTAGCGTAATGAATTTGAAATTTTCAATAATAGTACCTGTTTACAATCGACCACAAGAAATTGATGAGTTATTAGAAAGCTTGACAAGACAAGACTTTCAAGACGATTTTGAGGTGTTAATTATTGAAGATGGTTCTGAAAATTCATCAGAAGAAGTTGTGAAAAAATATACTTCTCAACTTAACCTCCATTATTTTTATAAAGAAAATAGTGGAGCAGGAGCGAGTCGTAATTACGGAATGCAAAGAGCTTCAGGAAGCTATTTTATTATTTTAGATTCTGATGTAATTGTCCCGCCACAATACCTTTCCGAAGTAAAAAAAGCTTTAGAAGAAAAGTATACCGATTCTTTTGGTGGTCCTGATGCTGCACATCCTAATTTTACGTCTTTACAAAAAGCGATTAACTATTCGATGACTTCAGTATTAACTACAGGTGGAATTAGAGGAAAGAAAAAATCCGTTGAGAAATTTCAACCAAGAAGTTTTAACCTGGGGTTATCAAAGGCTGCTTTTGAAAAAACAAAGGGTTTTTCTAAAATGAAAGCAGGTGAAGATATCGACTTAACTTTCCGTTTATGGGAAAACGGTTTTGAAACGCAATTAATAACTAACGCCTTTGTGTATCATAAACGTAGAAGCACTGTTAAGCAATTTTTTAAGCAAACTTTTGCTTTTGGTACTGCAAGACCTATTTTAAACAAAAAATACCCTGAAACAGCTAAATTAACGTATTGGTTTCCCAGTTTGTTTATTATCGGAATTGATATTTCCATCATCTCAGTTTTCTTTGGATATTGGCAATTATTAGCTTTTTATGCGGTTTACTTTTTCTGTATTTTTTTAGATTCCTTAGTTCAGAATAAGAATGTAAAAGTGGCTTTGTTAAGTATTATTACAACTATTACGCAGTTTTATGGTTACGGACTCGGATTTTTAGAGTCTAAGTTTCTTAAAAAATAAAAGCTCCCAATTTCTTGAGAGCTTTTGTATGTTTAACTGTTAACTAAGAATTATTTTTCTGGATTTAAAATCCCTAGAATATATCCGTTTGTTAAATATTTTTTAGCAACATTTTGAACATCTTTCTTAGTTAAAGCATTAACTCTATCTTCAAAAGATATCGCATCAGATGTGTCATCGTTTTGATAATCTACATTTTTAATAACACTTAACCAAAAACGATTCTTTTTAAGATCTTCTTTATGATCTAAAATCATTGCTTTTTTGGTTTTCATTAAGTCTTCTTCAGTAGGTCCGTTTTTAACAATAGCTTCAACTTCTTGAACTGAAATAGTCTTTAATTTTTCAACGTTTTCTGGTGCACAAGGAAAACTAATTGTTAAATTGTAACTTGCATATGGCATTTTGTTAATACTACCACGAGCCCCAGCAGAATAAACTCCACCTTCTTGTTCACGTAACTTTTCTGTTAATTTAATTTTTACAGCTTCTGCTAAAACTTCAAAAGCTAAAGCTTCGTTTTTATTATAATCAGCTTCACCTCTATAGGTAATTCTTACATTACTTTTTGGGTCTTTACCTTTTACAACTGTTTTAGTGTGTGATCCTGATAATGGTCTGAAATCTGAAACTTTATATTTTTCGTTAGAATTTTTCCCTGGTAAACCCGCAATATACCTCATAGCATACTCAGCAAGTTTCTTTTCGTCAACATTTCCTACAAAGTAGAAGTTAAAATCTCCAGCGTCAGCAAAACGCTCTTGGTATTTTTGATAAGCTAAATTATAATCTGCAGCATCGTATTTTTCAGGAGAAGGAAATCCTGTATGACGAGGATCTTTTCCGTATATAAACTCGCTCATTTCTTTTTGGAAGAAGAAATTTGGGCTTGCTAATAAATTACCTAAGAAACTTTTATTCTTGTTAATATAAGAGTTAAAAGCTTTCTCATCTTTATTTAAAGAAGTGAAGTACAAGTGTACCATTTGGAATAGTTCTTCTATATCTTTAGGAGTTGCAGAACCTCTAAACCCTTCACTTAAACCACTAATAAACGGAGAAACACGAACTATTTTACCAGACATCATTTTTGATAAATCAGTTTTAGTAAATCCGTTAATTCCTGCTTCTGAAAGTCCACCATTAGCAAAAGCAGTAGCTTTTACTTCATCATCAGAGTATAAAGAAGTTCCACCAAAACTAAACGCTTCAAATAAGATTTCATCATTTTTAAAATCTGTCTTCTTAAAAGTAATTTTAGCTCCGTTACTTAATACCATAGTTTTGGTACCTAAATCTTTATTTTCAGTTACGCTAGTAATGGTACCTGGTACAGGTTGCTTTGTAATTAATGAAGCTGCTACAGCTTTATCTTCATAAGGCTTTAACTCTTTAGTTTTAACATTGTTTAAAGCATCTAGTACTTGTTGTTCGGTAACTACTTTTTTAGGTCCAGTAATAACTACTACACGGTTATCGTCGTGTAAATAGTTTTTAATAAGTTTATTTACTTCTTCTAATGTTACAGTTGGTAATAACATTTGATGTGCTTTGTGTTCCCACTCTATACCAGGAATTGGTTCTTGCTCTAAGAAGTTGTTTACATACTGACCAATAATTCTGTTAGATTCTCTTTTATCTTTATCCTTAAAAGCTTTATCCATTCGAGCACTAACATTCATTTTTGCTCTGTCTAATTCTCCTTGTTGGAAACCGTATCTTTTTACACGCTCACTTTCATCTAATAAAGCTTCAAAACCTTTTAACTGACCATCAGCACTTACACCTGCTCTTGATTGGTATGCTTCTTTACCACGAGCCCATGTTCCTCCGTGGTAACTAAATCCGTAAACAAAAGGAGGATTTTCGCTGTTGCGTAATTCGTCAAAACGATTGTTAATCATTTGAGCGAATAACGATTTAACGATAGAGTTTCTATAATCAGCTACAGTAACTTCTGGTTTAGCTTCGTCGTAATCTTTGTACATTAATTGAACACTAGCAAAAGGAGCTTCTTTATCTGCTTCTATAGCAATAAATGTTTCTTTATGATTTTTTAAAGGAGCTACTTCTCTTTTACGAGGGTTTTTTACTGCAGGAATTTTACCGAAGTGAGATTTAATTTTTTCTTCCAAAACCTCTACGCTTACATCACCAACAGCAACAACAGCCATTAAATCTGGACGGTACCAATCTTTATGAAAACGACGAATACTTTCGTGTTTAAAGTTTTCTAAGTTCTCTTTTGTACCTATAGGAAGTCTTTCTGCATATTTAGATCCGTACATTACTTTTGGTAAATACTTTTCTAACATACGGCTATCTGCTCCTCTACGAGAACGATATTCTTCTAAAACAACTCCACGTTCTTCATCAATATCTTTTCCCTCCAATAATGCACCATGCGCCCAATCTTCAAGAATTTGAATTCCTTTTTCTAATTTTTCTTGGTCATCGCTTGGTATTGGTAAGATATATACAGTTTCATCAAAACCTGTATATGCATTTAAATGGGCACCAAACTTTACACCGATAGACTGTAAATAATCTACCAATTCGTTCTTTTTAAAGTTTTTAGTACCATTAAAATTCATGTGCTCCATAAAATGAGCTAATCCTAATTGGTCATCATCTTCTAAAATTGAACCTGCATTTACAACTAATCGTAATTCTACTTTGTTGGCTGGTTTCGGATTTTGTTTGATGTAATAAGTCATCCCGTTTGATAGTTTACCTATCTTAACTGAAGGATCAGTTGGGATGTTCATAGCAGCAACTTTTTCTTTTTTAACAAGTCTTTGTTGTGAATCTTTTAAAGCTTGACTATACCCCGTAGATATAAAGAAGGCAAGGGATAGCCCCAATAAAGTTTTTTTCATAGTGAATGATTTTTAATTTAGGGCTAATATACACTGATTATTACATAAACTAAAAGATTAGTTGTTAATTAGTGTTAAATATAAAAGCTCCCAATTCCTTGAGAGCTTTTGTAAGTTAGATAATTTCTTTTATGGTTTCTGGTGGTCTGCCAATTACCGCTTTGTTACCATTAATAACTATGGGACGTTCAATCAATTTAGGGTTGTCCACCATAGCTTTTATAACTTCTGAATCTGATAACTCTTTTCCTTTAAAATTATCTTTCCAGATTTGTTCATTTTTACGAACTAATTGAATAGGAGAGATGTTTAAAAGGTTGATGATTTCTATTAATTCTTCTTCAGAAGGAGTATTTTCTAAGTATTTAACTATTTCAAACTCTTTTCCAGAATTTTCTAAAATTTCTAAGCCGCAGCGAGATTTACTACAGCGATTGTTATGATATATTTTGATCATTCTTTTATGTTTAAGGTGTTGTTTATTCTTCTTTTTGTCCCATCATCATTAAATAGGCTTTTAAAAACGGATTGATATTTCCATCCATAATTGCATCAACATTTCCAGTTTCATGGGCGGTACGAACATCTTTCACTAACTTATACGGATGCATTACATAATTACGAATTTGGCTTCCCCATTCGTTTTTCATTTTATTCGCTTCAATTTCCTCACGAGCAGCCAAACGTTTTTGTAATTCAATCTCATATAATTGCGATTTTAACATTTGCATTGCCGTAGCTCTGTTATCGTGTTGCGAACGAGAATTTGAACACTGAATTTGAATTCCGGTAGGTTTGTGAACTAATTGAACTTTAGTTTCTACCTTGTTTACATTTTGTCCACCAGCACCACTTGAGCGCGCAGTTGTTATTTCAATATCCGTTGGATTTACCTCTATTTCTATAGAATCATCAGCAACAGGATACACATATACCGAAGCGAAAGAAGTATGACGTTTCGCATTACTGTCAAAAGGAGAAATACGAACCAAACGATGTACGCCATTTTCACCTTTCAACCATCCAAAGGCATAATCTCCTTCAAATTCTAATGTAACAGTTTTAATTCCTGCAACATCGCCTTCTTGGTAGTTTAAGGTTTTTATTTTATAGCCTTTTTTTTCTGCCCACATGGTATACATACGAGTCAACATTTCCGTCCAATCACAACTTTCGGTTCCTCCAGCACCCGCTGTAATTTGTATCGTAGCACTTAAGTTGTCTCCTTCTTCAGAAAGCATGTTTTTAAACTCAATATCTTCTAAAAAAGTAGCTGTTTTTTCAAATTGTTCTGAAACTTCACCTTCCTCAATATCACCTTCTTTATAAAAATCATATAAAACAGCTAAATCGTCATATAGGGTAACAATTTCATTATAATCGTTCACCCACTTTTTCTTCATACGTAATGACTTCATTAAGATTTCAGCTTCTTTCGGATTGTTCCAAAAGTCTGGGTTTGCAGTTTTTTCTTCTTCATTCGTAATTTCAATTAACTTCTTGTCAATTTCTAAATAACCTCTTAACTTGCCAATGCGTTCAGAGATATTTTTTAGCTGTTCGTGTGTAATCATAAATGCAAAAATACATTTTATAAATCGTAGTTAGAAATGGAAATAAACTTAATAAGTGATACAGTAACCAAGCCTACGAAAGGTATGCTAGAGGCGATGATGAAAGCCAACGTAGGTGATGATGTTTTTAAAGCGGATCCAACGGTAAATTTATTGCAAGAAAAGGTTGCGGATATGTTTGGAATGGAAGACGCGTTATTTTTTCCTTCGGGAACGATGGCAAATCAAACAGCGATTAAAATTCATACCCAACCAGGAGATAGAATGTTTTGTGATAAGTGGGCACATGTGTATAATTATGAAGGAGGAGGAGCAGCTTTTAATGCTGGAGTAACTTCTTGTTTGATTGATGGTGATAGAGGAATGTTTACTGCTAAACAATTAGAAAGTTTAGTTGGTGGAAGAAATGATATTCATACACCTTTTAGTAGATTGGTTTGTGTTGAAAATACGACGAATAAAGGAGGAGGAGCTTGTTGGAATTTTGAAGAATTACAAAAAAATCAAAAAGTAGCGAAAATTAATAATTTAGCGTATCATTTAGACGGAGCACGTTTGTTTAATGCTTTAGTGGCTAAAAATGAAACACCTAAACAATATGGAGAGTTATTTGATACTATTTCTATCTGTTTATCAAAAGGATTAGGAGCACCAGTAGGTTCTGTGTTGGTAGGAACTAAAGAACATATTGAAAAAGCCTTAAGAGTTCGTAAGTTATTCGGTGGAGGAATGCGACAAGCAGGTTTTTTAGCAGCAGCAGGAATTTATGCCTTAGATAATCAGGTTGAACGTTTATCCGAAGATCATCAAAAAGCAAAAGAGATAGGTGAGATGCTTGAAAGTTGTTCGTATGTAAAAAAGGTAGAGCCTATAGAAACGAATATTGTTATTTTTTATGTAGATGATGCTATAAATCCTGATGATTTTATGAAGAAAATGGCAGACAGAGGAATTCTCTTAATTTCTATGGGAGAGGGTAAAATTAGAATTGTAACCCATTTAGATTATACTGATGTAATGCATCAGCAGTTACTAAAGGAAATAAAGAATTTTAAATAACAAAAAAGAGAGGTTTATAAACCTCTCTTTTTTAGTTTAACTCGTCTAGTTTGGCAAGTTCTTTATAGTTTTTGTTTAATTTTCTTAGTAGTATTCCGTATAATAATTGATAGAATAACCATAACATTACTAAAGCAATTAAAGCTATTACTGTTGTAGTAATAATAAAAATAATAATATGGGCAGAATCAAACTCAGGATGTGTTTTAATTGTTGCAATTGAAACAACTAAAAATATTATAAATACATATGCTAGGTTAAAAATAACATAATACTTAACAGTTTTTCTAGTATTAATTATTTTACTCATTAATGTTTTGGTAGATTCAACTACAGAAATACTTTTATAATTTAAATAAAACTTTACTAAGAAAAATAATAATATTGGATATGTGACAAATTGAGAATAAATAATAAAATTGTATAATCCCAATTTACTATATTCTTCATATGCTTTATCCATATCAAAAATAAAATAGAAAGAATTTAGGAAAACAAATTCCAATAAACCAATTATAAAAATCCATTTTACAATAGATGAAGAGCGCGAATGCGCCATTTTATAAATATCAACTTTAGAAACTTTATTGGTTTCTTCTGGTTGATTTTCCCATGCCTTTTTATATTTATCTAAATCCATTTAATAATTATGGGTTTAATATTTTTTTTAACTTATCCTTTGCTCTATTCATTTTTACTCTTGCATTTACTTCACTAATACCTAAAGTTTCAGAAATGTCTTTGTACGGTTTGTCTTCTAAGTATAAAAAAATAAGAGCTTTATCAATATCATTTAATTTACGAATCGCATTATACAATGCCTTTAACTGTAACTCTTCAGTGTCGTCATAATCTTCAGCTTTAATTTTAAAAGAATACTCAGTAATATCTTGGGTTTGTATTGTTCGGGTTGATTTTCTATATAATGAAATCGCTGTGTTTAATGCTACACGATACATCCAAGTACTAAATTTGGCATCTCCTCTAAATTTGCTGTAGTTTTTCCATAACTGAATTGTGATTTCTTGAAACAAATCGTTATGTGCATCTTGATTGGTTGTGTAAATTCTACACACCTTATGTACAATATTTTGATTGGTTTCAAATTCGGTTAAAAATTTATTTTCTAATTCCTTTTCCACTAAGCTTGGTTACCCTTGTTTTTAAATGTTGATGTATAATAAGTAGGTCAAAAATATAAAATGTTACAGTTCGTCAGTAAAAAAATACAGTTGAGTACTCTTAAATTTTAAAAATGACAAACCTGAAAGATATTTGAACTGTAATTAACCATAAAATAAACATCATGAAATTAGTATCACACATTTTAGTTTTGGTTTTATTGTTTGTAGTTAAAACAATAAAAGCTCAAGAATTTTCTATTACTGCAACGGTGGTAAATGTAACTTCTAATGAAGGAAAAGTAAGTTATGCTTTGTATGATAAAGTAAATTATATGAAGAAGCCTATTCAAGCAAAAAGTTCAAAGGTAGTAGATAGGAAGAGTACGGTAGTTTTTGAAAATGTTCCTGCAGGAGAATATTCAGTAATTTGTTTTCACGATAAAAATGATAATGATAAAATGGATTTTGAACCTAGCGGAATGCCTTTAGAAGATTATGGAGCATCTAATAATATAATGCGAATGGGACCACCGATGTACGAAGATTCTAAGTTTCAAGTAACCGATAAAGATGTATCTTTAGAAATCAAATTTTAAGAATAAAAATGAAGTCACCACTATCTAATTCTATCAAGAACTTTAAAAATGATGTTTGGGTTTGTTTTAAGTTAACCATCATTTTCGGAATCTTTTTTGTAATTGTAAATAAGGCTTTTACATTAGAAAGAGCAGGATTAGTGTTTTTGTTTTCGGCAATGTATTCTTTTACATTAGGATTAGGTAATGGGTTGTTAAACGATTATTTAAGTTCAAAGTGGGATTGGGTTACACAAACCAATCAACGAGTTTGGGCAGGAGTAGTTTCAACAGTAGTATATACAATAGTTGCAGTTCTGTTAATTCATTACATACAGTACATTCTAATTTTAGGAAATGATATGAGTGTGTTTTTTCAACGAAACTTACTTTTTGCACACTTGTTTGCTATTATACTTTCCTTAGGGATCGCTACTTTTTTTCACGCCAAAGGGTTTATGATAAACTGGAAAGCATCTGTAAAAAAAGAAACTGCGCAGCATGAAATTGTCGCAAAAACAGAAACAGCGAAGTTTGAAACCTTAAAAAGTCAGATAGATCCTCATTTTTTATTCAATAGTTTAAATGTATTGACGTCTTTAATTGGTGAAAATCCTGTTCAAGCTGAAAAGTTTACTACAAAATTATCTAAAGTATATAGGTATGTGTTAGAACAACGAAATAAAGAGTTGGTACCAATTCAAGAAGAATTACAATTTGCAAAAACTTATATGGAATTATTACAGATGCGTTTTGAAGATGCTGTTAAGTTTTCAATTCCGAATGAAATTAGTAATCCTGATTTAAAGATAGTACCACTTTCGTTACAATTATTACTAGAAAATGCAGTGAAGCACAATGTAGTTTCTTCAACAAAACCTTTAGAAATACAAATTTTTGAAGAAAACGGATTTTTACAAGTCCAAAATAACATCAATCCTAAAGAAGCTATTGGTAAAAGCACCAAAGTAGGATTAAGAAATATTGCCGATCGTTACGGTTTAATTACTGATAAAAATGTAGAAATACTCAATAATAAAAAAACATTTACGGTGAGTTTACCCTTGTTAACTCACGCAAAAGATATGACTATGAGCGCAAATAATTTAGAAAATAGCAACTATGTAAAAGCAGTAGAACGAGTTGAAAAACTAAAAGAGTTTTATCAGAATTTAGTATCGTACTGTATTGTAATTCCATTTTTAATTTTTATCAATTTAAAAACATATTCAAGGTTTCAATGGTTTTGGTTTCCAATGATTGGTTGGGGAATAGGGTTGATTTTCCATTTCTTAGAAATAAACAATTACAATATTTTTCTTGGAAAAAACTGGGAAGAACGCAAGATTAAAGAATTAATGGACGAAGACAAAAAAAACTACTAAAATGGAAAAAGATTTTACACAAGAACAAAAATATATTCAAGCAAAAAAGAGAGTAGAAAAAATAAAAGGATTTTATGTTCATTTGATTGTTACCATTTTAATAATACCAGTTTTAGTGTTTATCAATTTAAAATTTGTTCCACACTATCATTGGTTTTGGTTTCCAATTATAGGAATGTCTTTAGGTGTGTTTTTTCACTGGTTTGGCGTATTCGGTTTTCATAAACTAGGTTTCGGGAAAGATTGGGAGCAACGTAAAATTCAAGAATATTTAAACGAGAAAAAGTAAAAAATGGAAAATTATACTCAAGAAAAGAAATATTTAGAAGCAAAGAAAAGAGTAAAACAAGTTAAAGGATTTTATGCTCATTTAATAATTAATGTAATTTCAATTCTAATTATTGTTTCGATAAATTTAATGTTTTCGCCATGGTTTCATTGGTTTTGGTTTGCAGTAATAGGTATTGTAATCGTAACTTTTATCCATTGGATGTTAGTTTTCGGGCAAGAGAAGTTTGGTTTCGGGAAAGAATGGGAGCAACGTAAAATTCAAGAATATTTAAACGAGAAAAAGTAAAATGAAAGAAGATTATACAGAAGAACATAAATACATTCTTGCAAAAAAGAAAGTAGAAAAAATAAAAGGGTTTTATTGGCATTTAGTAGCTTATATAGGTGTGAATATTTTTATTTCAACTGTTATTGTTTTAGGGTTGATGAGTGATGATAAACTTAGCTTTTCGAAAGCAATATCTAATTTCGGAGTGTATGCAACTTGGTTGTTTTGGGGAATAGGATTGTTTTTTCATTGGTTAGGAACTTTTGGAACGAATATCTTTTTTAGTAAAGATTGGGAACAACGTAAAATTCAACAGTATATAGACGAAACAAAAAAATAACAACATGGAAATAGTAGAAAATAAAGAAGAAAAGTTATATCGAGCTCAGAAAAGAGTTCAAGAAATTAAACAGTTTTATAAACATCTAATCGTATATATCCTTGTTAATTTATTTGTTATTGGAAGGAGAATTTACAAAGATATTGCCTACAGAGATGAATCTTTTACTGATGCTTTTTTAGATATTGATAATTATAATTTGTTTTTTTGGTGGGGAATAGCGTTGTTTTTTCATGGAATTAACGTTTTTGGAAGATCAAAGTTGTTTTCTAAAGCCTGGGAAGAACGAAAAATAAAAGAATACATGAACAAATAATTGCTGAAAACCAAACTATGAATGTTATAATTATTGAAGACGAAAAACCTGCAGCAAGACGTTTAAGCAGAATGTTAGCTGAATTAGATATAGAAGTGCAACAAATGCTGCATTCGGTAGAAGAATCAATCAACTGGTTTCAAAACAATCCACATCCTGATTTAATTTTCTTAGACATTCAATTATCAGATGGATTGTCATTTGAAATTTTTGAAGAAGTTACAGTTAAGTCTGCAATTATTTTTACCACAGCTTACGACGAGTATGCATTAAAAGCATTTAAGCTAAATTCTATTGATTATTTGTTAAAACCTATTGATGAAGATGAATTAAAAGTTGCAGTAGATAAGTTTAAAGAAAATCAGCCGAAACAATCGAATTTACAAGTTAATATTGAAGACATTCGAAAGCTATTAATCAACCCTATTGATAGAAAATATAAAAAACGTTTGACGATAAAAGTTGGTCAGCATTTAAAAATCATTCCAATTGATGAAATAGAGTGCTTTTATTCGGAAAATAAAGCGACTTATATTCATACGCATTCAAATAGAAATTATTTGTTAGATAATTCGTTAGAAAATTGGCAAGAAGAATTAGATCCAGAGCAATTTTTTAGAGTTAACCGAACATTTATAGTGCACGTAAACGCAATTAACGATATAGTTTCTTACACAAACTCTCGCTTACAACTAAAATTAAACTCATTTAACGAACAAGAAATTATTGTAAGCAGAGAACGTGTAAAAGATTTTAAGAATTGGATTGATTAAGCTTCTTTTTAAAAGCTTCAATTTTTAGTTTTGCTTCTGGGTGAATGTCTTTTCCGTCTTCAGTAAACCAAGTATGAAGACTACCAAGGTAATTCATGCCTAAATAGTTGGCACTTTCAATGAAAGGCATTTCAAAACCATTTTTTAAATCGTTTTCCCCAGAATTACTAATCATTGCCATGTTTTTTCCACGCAGCATTCTACCTAACTCTTTTTTGTAGTGTAATAAATCAGAAAGTCTATCAAAAAATATTTTCAAAGTAGCACTCATAGTGTACCAATACACAGGAGTTGCAAAAATAATAGTGTCGTAATTTTTAATAACATCTTCTATTAAAGGAAGAAAATCATCATCAGCATTGCTGAAATCATACTCAAAAACACCAATATTTTTAGTTTTTAAATCAATTACATCAAAAGAATTATTTTCGTTAAAATAATTGATAATTGTATTGGTATTTCCGTTGCTTTTAGAGCTAGCTTGTATAATAACAGTATTTTTCATTTTACTTTATGTTTAGATATGATGTAAAACTCTAAAAACAATTCAAAGAATAGTAACAAAGTCAATTTTTAAAATTGATAACACTCAAGGAAAAAACAATAGTAAAAGGCTATATTTTTGTACATTTATGCCTAAATAGGCAAATTAATGGATGTAACTACATATAAGTTTTCTAAAGAAAATACCTTAAAAGACTTTGTAACCAAAGAAGTAGAAGAAGACGCTAAGAAGAAATTAAAAAAAGCTAGAAAAAAAATTAGTGAATTACAAGACACGATGTACGCTGAAGGTAAATACAGTGTTTTATTGTGTTTGCAAGGAATGGATACAGCTGGAAAAGATAGTTTAATTCGTGAAGTTTTTAAAGATGTAAATGCTCGTGGAGTAGTAGTTCATAGTTTTAAGGTACCTACTGAGTTAGAACTGAAGCACGATTTTTTGTGGCGCCATTATATTGCTCTACCAGCCAAAGGTAAAATAGGTGTTTTTAATCGAACACATTACGAAAATGTGTTAGTAACAAGAGTGCATCCAGAGTATGTTTTTGCTGAAAATATTCCAACAGTTAAAAGTTTAGAGGATTTAGATGACGCTTTTTATCACGATAGAATGGAACGCATCAACCAGTTTGAAAAACATATTTCAGCAAACGGAACAATTATTCTTAAATTCTTTTTAAATGTTTCAAAAGAAGAGCAAAAAAACAGATTGTTACGTCGTTTAAACATTCCAGAGAAAAACTGGAAATTTTCTGCAGGAGATTTAAAAGAACGTAAATTGTGGAATAATTATCAAGAATGTTACGAAGATATGCTGCAAAGAACATCAACTGATTATGCTCCTTGGTACGTAGTTCCAGCAGATGATAAACCAACAGCACGTTATATAGTAGCCAAAACTTTGCAAGAAGAGCTAGAAAAATATAACTTTAAAGAACCAACATTATCTCAAAAAGTTTTAGACCAAATCGACGAGTTTAAAAATCAACTAAATCAAGAATAAATAACCACTTAGAACTAAAAATAAATAAGGTTTCTGTATTTTGAAGCCAAACCCTTACTAAAATGACACTTAAATTAACAAAACCAATTGTATTTTTCGATTTAGAAACCACAGGAATAAACATAGCAAAAGACAGAGTTGTAGAAATATCAATATTAAAAGTATTTCCTAACGGAAATAAAGAAAGTAAAACGTGGTTGGTAAACCCTGAAGTTGAAATTCCAAAAGAAGCTTCAGACATTCATGGAATAACCAATGAAAAAGTTGTGACTGAACCAACGTTTAAAGAATTGGCATCACAAATTAATGAAATGATTGCCGATGCAGATTTAGCAGGATTCAATTCCAATCGATTTGATATTCCTTTATTGGCAGAAGAATTACTAAGAGCAGGAATCGATTTTGACATGAACAATCGTAAAGCTGTTGATGTTCAAACTATTTTTCATAAAAAAGAACAAAGAACGTTAAGTGCAGGGTATAAATTTTACTGCGGAAAAGACTTAGAAGGAGCACATTCAGCAGAAGCAGATACCAATGCAACTTATGAAATTCTATTAGCACAGGTTGATAAATATGACGATTTAGAAAACACAGTTGAAGCGTTAAGTGAGTTTTCTACCCATGGTAAGAGAGCTGATTTTGCAGGTTTTGTTCTTTATAATGATGATGATCAAGAAATTTTTTCTTTTGGAAAGTACAAAGGAAGAACAGTAGAAGAGGTGTTAAAAGAAAATCCAGGATACAATGCTTGGATACAAAATGCCGATTTTCCGTTGTATACAAAAAAAGTGTTACGAGAAATTAAAGAAAGAATGTCTAAGTCTAAAACTGATTCAATGACAGATGAAGAAAAGTTACAAGCCTTACAGCAAAAATTTAATTTAAGGTAACATTCTAAATAAATTAACAAGTACTTAAGAACTCTTATAATTTTCAATTTTTACATTCGTTAAAAATTAAGTTATGAGAGTTTTTTGTTTAAAAGATTTTTATAAAGGAAATTCCATACAACCAGCAATTTCCGTAACTTTGAGTAACTAAGAAATATAAAGCATAAAAATGTTTACAGAATATAAAAACTTACCCCAAAACTCAAGAGTTTGGGTATATCAGTCAGATAGAGAATTTACCCAAGAAGAAATAGAGTATATCAGTGCAAAAGCACTCCTTTTTATTGATAATTGGACACGTCATGGAGATGATTTAAAAGGATCGTTTACTATTAAATACAACCAATTTTTAGTATTAGCGGTTGATGAAAACTTTAACAATGTCTCGGGTTGTTCTATCGATGCTTCGGTTCGTTTTGTTCAGGAATTAGAAAAAGAATTGCAGTTAGATTTGATGGATAAAATGAACGTTTCTTTTAAAGATGGGGAAAACATCAATATTGTAAAGCTTTCAGATTTTCAAAAATTTGCAAAAGCACAAAAAATTACTGCTGAAACTGTAGTTTTTAACAACATGGTAAACACCAAAGAAGATTTTGAAACAAAGTGGGAAGTACCGGCAAATAAGAGTTGGCATTCTCGATTTTTGGTATAACTATTGATTCAGTTTTGTTAAACAATTTATTTAATTCCCCAAAAGTTTTAAAAGAAGAAAGGTATATGAAGAGAAAGGCACTTACTTTAATAGCATTTATTTTTATACAAATACTACAAGCGCAACAAATAGATCCTTTATTATCTAAGGATTCCACGGCTCAAGCTGTTTGGGTGGATAGTATCATAAAAAATATGTCTGTAGATGAAAAGATAGGACAGCTGTTTATGGTACAAGCGTATTCAAATAAAGATAAAGCTCATGAAGAATTTATTTCTAACCTGATAACAAAATATCATGTAGGAAATATCATTTTTATGCAAGGTACACCAGATAAACAGGTAGAATTAAATAATAAGTATCAAGAGATAGCAAAAGTACCTTTATTAGTAGGTTTTGATGGTGAATGGGGATTAGATATGCGATTGAAAAATACGTATCGTTTTCCTTGGAATATGACTTTAGGAGCTATTCAAGACGAAAAATTACTCGAAGAAGTTGGTAAGCGAATAGGAGAACATTGCAAACGAGTAGGAATTAATGTCAATTTTGCCCCAGTTGTTGATGTAAACACAAATCCTGATAACCCAATTATAGGAAATCGTTCTTTTGGAGAGAGCAAAGAAAACGTTGCTCAAAAAGCTATTGCTTTTACAAAAGGAATGCAAGGAGTTGGTGTGTTAGCCAATGCAAAGCATTTCCCTGGGCATGGAGATACTGAAACAGATTCTCATCATACCTTACCAACGATTAATTTTAGTGAAAATCGCTTAGATTCTATTGAGTTATACCCTTTCAAAAAAGTATTTAATGCAGGAGTAGGAAGTGTAATGACAGCACATTTAAGTATTCCTAGTTTAGAGTCAAATACTAAGTTACCATCCTCATTATCAAAAAATGTAGTTACGAATCTATTACAAGAAAAGTTAGGTTTTAAAGGATTAGTTATTACAGATGGGTTAAACATGAAAGGTGCTGCAAACTATTCTACTTCCGCAGAAATAGATTTAGCTGCTATTTTAGCAGGAAACGATTTGTTATTGATTCCTCAAGATGTTCCAGGTTCAGTAAAATTGATGAAAAAAGCATTAGAAGACGGAACATTGACAGAAGACCGGTTAAACCATTCAGTAAAAAAGATTTTAAAAGCGAAATACCTAGTTGGTTTAAACGAATATAAATCTATAGCAACTGAGCATATTTCTGAAGATTTAAATTCTCCGTATGATGAGGTTTTACATCGTAGATTAATTAAAAGCTCAATAACTGTTTTGAAAAATCAAGAGGATATTTTACCAATCAAAAATTTACAAGATAAAAAAATAGCTTATGTTTCATTAGGAAATGACGAGGGAAGTGATTTTTATCAAATGTTAAAAAACTATACAAAGGTTGATAAGATTTCTGAAGAGCATTTAAGTGTTTTATTACAAAGATTACAGAAGTATAATTTAGTCATTATTGGTGGACATAAATCGAACAGTAACCCATGGAAGAGTTACAAGTTTTCTAATAAAGATTTAGTTTGGTTACAAGAAATAGCAAGAAGCCACAAGGTTATTTTAGATGTTTTTGCGAGTCCGTACAGCTTGTTGCAAGTTTCTTCTTTTACTAATATTGAAGGAGTAGTGTTATCGTATCAAAACAGTAAATTGTCGCAAGAATTATCAGCGCAAGCGCTTTTTGGAGCTTTTGATTTAAAAGGAAAGTTACCAGTATCTATAAAATCTGATTTCAATCTAGGTGACGGATTGGAAGTGAAAGGATTAAATGTGTTACAATATACTATTCCTGAAGAAGCGGGAATGTCATCAGAAAAATTATCAATTATAGATAAACGAATTGATACTATTCTGAGTGAAAAAATGGCTCCTGGAGGACAGATTTTAGTAGCAAAGAATGGAATGGTAGTTTACAACAAAAGTTTTGGACATCATACATCATTAAAACAAAGAGCTGTAAAAAACTCTGATGTATATGATTTAGCATCGTTGACTAAAATTTTAGCTTCATTACCAATGATTATGAAAGCTGAAGAAGAAAGGAAAATTAGTTTGTTTTCTAGTTTAGGAGATGTTTTACCGCGTTATAAAAACTCAAACAAAGATACTTTGTTGTTAAAAGAAGTTTTATCTCATTACGGACGTTTACGTTCGTGGATTCCTTTTTATTTGAATACCAAAGATGAGGTAACAGGAGAGAATTCAGTAAAATATTATCGAAAAAAGCGTTCTTCAAAATTCAATATTAAGGTAGCTAAGAATTTATACTTAGCTAAAGAGTATAGGGATACGATTTATAAGCATATTGTTGATTCTGAGCAAAGAGAAAGAGTGGGTTACAAGTACAGTGATTTGGGTTATTATATTTTTAAAGAAATCATCGAAAAAAAATACAATAAACCACTAAACAAATTAGCAGATGAACATTTTTACAAACCTTTAGGTGCAGATAGAATGAGCTATTTACCATTGGCTAGATTTAAGAAAAATGAAATTGTACCTACTGAAAAGGATGACTATTTTAGAAATCAGTTATTGCAAGGGTATGTGCATGATATGGGTGCAGCAATGTTAGGTGGTGTAGGTGGACATGCAGGATTGTTTGCAAATGCTAATGATGTAGCTAAAATTATGCAACTATTTTTACAGGAAGGTAGCTATGGAGGTAAACAATATTTACAACCCGAAACTGTAGAAAAGTTTAATAAACGTTATTATGAAGATAAAAAAGTACGTAGAGGTTTAGGTTTTGATAAACCTCAATTAGATCCAGATGTTAAGGCTACTTGTGGTTGTGTGTCAGATGTTAGTTTTGGGCATAGTGGATTTACAGGAACATACACATGGGCAGATCCAGCTACTGGTGTTGTTTACGTGTTTTTATCTAATAGGGTTTATCCTACGATGAAAAACAGTGGATTGGTAAAAAGTAATATGCGTACTAAAATTCAACAAGATATTCAAAATGCTATTCTGATGGCGGAGTAGCAGCTGTTTTTGTATATAACAACACTAGTAATAAAGAAAAAGCGAAATACAACAAAGCTGTTGTATTATCGAAAACATAGCTAACAATCCAGCTTTGAATAGAATAAAATAACGGAAATAAAACAGCGTTTACTCCGAAGCGAAAAGTGTCTATAAATTCAGTTTCATTTACTTTTTTGCTCATTATTTTCCACAATATAAAAGGAATAAAACTATTCAGAACAACAAGACAATATATAGGGAAAGCGTAGTTGTTACTACGTTTTTTTTCTTTAAGGAAATTGTTGTTGTCAATTAAGGAATTTACTTTTTCTACCTGTGTAAAATCAATTTGAGCATTGTTTAGTTCAGATAGTTTACTGTGGTAAGACTCATCGTTTTTTATATGAACACTAAGCTGTTCTAATTGATTCGAGACTAACTCTTTTAAAATTTTTACAGAATTATTTACTTCTTTTTTTTCGTAAAAATCATTTGCCAAAATAGGTTTTCCAAAATTGATGGCTACTTTAGAAGGGTAATTTGATACATTTTGATAAGTAATTCCAATAGGAACTATATGAATTTTAGTAGCAGGATTATTGTCTAAAGTTCTAAAAATTATTCGAGTAAAACCTTTGCTAAGAGGTCTTATAGTTCGGTCTTTACAATGACTTCCTTCAGGAAAAATTAATAAAGCTTTATTGTTTTTTAACAACTCTTCGCATTTATTAAAAATCTCTTCGTTTTTCGATAACTGCTGAATTCCGTCACGAATTCTATATACAGGCATCATTCCAAGCAAATCAAAAAACTTAGCAATCATTGGATTGTTAAATACAGCAGCACGCACCAAAAAATGTGTTTTCCTTTTGATGTTTGTTGCTATAAATAAAGGGTCAATTAGTCCGTTTGGGTGATTAGAAGTAAATAAAACTGCGTCATTTTTTGGGATATTTTCTGTTCCAGAGACTCTTGTTTTCTTGGAATAAAAGAATAATCCGGTTTTTACATAAACTTTAAAAAAGTAGTATAATACAATTCTCATTTCTTATTTTTTTCGCCCCCAATAAGTAGCTAAGACCATTCCTGAAAAAATATCCCAAACTCCCCAAAAAGCAGCTAATAAAGCCATTCCTCCTAAACCATCAAAAAAACTAAAAATTAATAGTAACCCTAAACCTCCATTTTGAATTCCAGTTTCTATTGAAATTGTTTTACAATCTTTTTTATTCAGTTTAAAAGACTTTGCTGTTAGGTAGCCTATTAAAAAAGCATAAATGTTGTGAAATATAACTAGAAAAAGTACTAAATGTATGTAGTTTTTAAATACATCAGCATTGTCGTAAAGAGCTATTACAATTAAGAGTAGAAAGAAGAATATTGAAAAAGGGCGTAATATTTTGTTGATTTTTTTTGCCATTTCATGATGGTAATGATTAACCAACATTCCTAATACAATCGGTATTCCTAAAATTAGTAGAACCAGTTTGAATAATTCGAACGGGTTTAATGAAACGCTTTTCAAAATCTCGTTTGTAGGTTCGTACAAACTTCCCCATAAATGTAAGTTTAGCGGAGTCATAACTAAACTAATTATTGTTGCAAAAGCTGTTAAACTAACAGATAAAGCGGCATTTCCGTTTGCCATTTTACTAAAAAAGTTAGAAACATTTCCTCCAGGACAAGCAGCAATCATTATCATTCCTAAAGCAAAGCTAGGGTAGGGGTTGATAATGTTTATAAGAATAAATGTTAAAAATGGGAGTAGAATAAACTGTGATAAAAGACCTACAAATAATATTTTAGGATTTTTTATAAGTCTTTTAAAATCCTCAATTTTTATATCCAATGCGATACCAAACATTATAATTGCTAAAGCTATGTTTAGTATCCATAAAGCATCGGTATCAAAATTTATTTTGATTTCGTCTATTTGAATGTTATTAATGTTTAAAAGCATATTCAATAATATTAGAACCCATTTTTAAAGCTTTTTCTCGTATTTCTTTTGGGTTGTTGTGAACTTCTGGGTCCTCCCAACCATCACTTAAATCACTTTCATAATCATAAAAGAGAACTAATCTACCTTCGTGAAATATTCCTAAGCCTTGAGGAGGTTTTTTGTCGTGTTCATGAATTTTGGGTAATCCGTTAGGAAAAGAAAACGATTGATGATAAATAGGATGTTCTTTTGGTATTTCTTGCAATTCTAACTTTGGAAATACTTTCTTTAACTCTCTTCTGATATAACTGTCTAAACCGTAATTATCGGATATATGTAAAAATCCTCCTGAGATTAAATAATTCCTTAGTGTAGTTACTTCTTCATCAGAGAAAAAAACATTACCATGACCTGTAATAAAGGTAATTGGATAATTGTATATAGTTTCATCGTCTAATTTTACGGTTTGAATATCGCTATTAATAGAGGTTTTGGTGTTTTGATTTGTATACTTAATTAGGTTTGGTAAAGCCGTCGGATTTGCATACCAATCACCTCCGCCTTTATATTGTATAATTGCTATTTGTTGAGAAAATAAGTTTGAAATAGTAAGGCTAAAAACAAGTAGTATAATTTTTCTCATAAATATTATTGAATTCAATAGCAATATAGTAAATATCAACAATAAAAAAACACCAACACAAAGTGTTGATGTTTTTATTCCCCTTAATATTAAATAGTTGCTTATTTATTGAAAAATCCCCTAATTTTTTCAAAAAGCAATAATATTTTAACCAAAATTATATAATATGATTATTTCTTGAGTTCGAATACATCCAAACAGGGATTTTATACTGTGCTTTTTATAAAAAGTATTTAAATTAATGTTTTTTTTGAATGATAATAAAAGATAGGATAAGTTGTAAAAAACAAAAAACACCAAAAGAAACTTGGTGTTTTTAGCTTTATAAGCTCTCTCTTTTTCGTATTAAAAGCAGTAGCTTCCAATAATTTTTTTGAAATCTTAAATTATAAATTGAAAACCCCTTCACTTATCTTCAATTACTAATTTTTTAATTTCACATGGTAAAAATACGGTTTAAGTAAAAAAACAGAGTTCGGAAACGTCCAATTCAGGTATTGTTGAACTCCCTTTTTATAAAAAGAAAGAAAAATTTAGCTTTTTAGCATAGCTAAAGATAAATTTTTATACTCTACAGGTGTATGCCCAGTATGCTTTTTAAAAACGGTATAAAAAGTAGATTTAGAGTTAAAACCAGATTCAAGACCTACGGAAGTAATTGTGTATTCTGAATAATCAGGATCTAGTAGTAAATTTTTTGCAGATTCAATTCTCATTTCATTTAAATAGTCAGTAAAAGATTTCTTAGCAATGTTATTTATAACTGAAGAAAGTGTACTTGAACCTAATTGAGTATCATTTGAAAGATCTTGAAGCGTGTATTTACTAAGTAAGTATTTTTTTTTCGACTTAATAAAATTATCTATATCGTTAAATTGTTCTGATTGTCTTTCTAATTGATTACTTTCTAAAGAAGTTTTTTTGGTATTTAAATCAACTGTATCAAGATTAAACTCACCGTTTAAATCAATTAATAAAGAAGCTCTAATTTTTTTACGTTCTTTTACTATTCTTAATTGTCGTAACCCCTGATATCCTAACCAATAAATTAAAACAGTTGTAAGTATTCTTAAAGGATAATATGAAAATAAAAATCCTGTAAAGTTTAGATTTATTTTCACAACTAAAGCTACAATCCAAAAAAGATACCCGATAGAAGAAAGAATAAAGAAGGTGTTTAACCACTTTAAGTTATCAAAAGATAATGTTTTTTGAAATAGATTTTCTTTTTTGTTTAGAATGTACATAGAGTATATAAAAATACTCAAAGAAGTAATCATACTAAAGAACTCTTCCAAAGAAGCATATACTTCATAAATATAGTCTAGGTTTTCTTTAGAATCTGTTCCGCTAGAACTAAGTACAAAACTCACTTGAGCTGCTACTAAAAGAAGAAAACCAGGAATGGCAAATTTTAAGATATTAAAAAATTTATCTGTTAAGTTTAAGTAATGTATTAGAAACATATATAAAAAAGGCATTGATAAAAAATGCCAAGAGAATTGCATGTATTCTAATTCAAATCTGTTTTGTAATAAACCTCTTTCTAGAGCCCAAGATTGTAAATTATTTATTGAAATGGATAATATTAATAAGTTAAGATATATCATGCTTTTTTCTCTTCCGTTTTTCGATAGGAAAAGGATTATACTAAAAGCAAAACCATGTAAGGCACTAACTATTAAAAAGAGATTGAATAATTCAACTACAGTCAAAATATATGATTTATTGGGTAGCTAAATATACAAAAAATGTATTATTGATGTATGAATGCAATACTTTGAACTACGCTTAATCCAGCTGTTTCAGTACGTAATCTGTTTTCCCCTAGAGAAATAGGGGTGAATTTTTTATTTAAAGATTGTTGAATTTCTTGAGAAGAAAAATCACCTTCAGGTCCAATTAAAATTGTGTAGGAAGCATTTGGTGTAGCTATATTTTTTAAAAGTTTCTTTTCCATGTTTTCTTCACAATGAGCAATAAAAGTCTCGTTATTATGATTTTGAGTTATAAAATCAGAAAATTTTATTGGTTCGTTTAATTTAGGTAAGGTGAATTGCAGCGATTGTTTCATGGCAGATTGCACAATTCTCGACAAACGATCAATTTTTACAATTTTTCTTTCAGAATTATCGCAAATGATAGGCGTAATTTCATCAATACCAATTTCTGTAGCTTTTTCTAAAAACCATTCGAAACGATCGTTATTTTTGGTAGGAGCTATAGCAACATGTAAATAATAATCTCTCGTGCGTTTTTTTTCTTCAAACTTAATAATGTTAGCAACACATTTTTTATCGCTTCCGATGCTAATTTCAGCATAAAAAAGAAAACCTTCACCGTTAGTAATATGTAGTATATCACCTTCTCTTTTTCGTAAAACACGCACAATATGTCGGCTTTCGTCTTTATCGAAAGTGATTTGTTTTGAGGTAACTTTTAAATCAGGATTATAAAATAATTGCATTATAAATCAAGTTTATAGGTTCTTCTTCGTTTGTGAATTTTTGGGTTAAAATCTTTCCAAATTTGATGAATCGCATGATTGTCTTCCAATTCAGGTGTTCTAATACAATTTTCGATTCCTCGAGCTTTAAAAACTCTATGAAATTCTTCAAAAATAACGGCTGTAACCCCTTTGTTTTGATATTCTGGATGAACACCTATGAGGTAAAAAGTAACGTCTTTTGAGTTTTTTCTGGCTTTTAACAAGTGAAAAATTCCGAATGGAAGTAACTTACCATTAGCTTTTTGCAATGCTTCAGAAAAAGAAGGCATTACGATTGCAAAAGCAACTAGCTTATGGTTTTTATCAACAACAAATTTTATATATTCTGGATTGATAAAACTTATATATTTCTTCTTAAAATAAGCTATTTGCGCATTTGAAATAGGTACATAGGTTGATAGTTTAGAGTATGTTTTACTAAATAGTTCGAACATCTCATCAACATAAGGCATTATTTTATCGGTAGAAGTAAAGTTTAAAGCTGTAAGTTCGTATCTTCTTTTTATTATTGAACTTGCCTTTTGATATCTTTCTATTTGAATATTTTTAAAAGGAAATTTATTCTCGATGTATTCTTTTTCCTTTTTAAAACCTAATTGTTCTAAATGTTTTGAATAATACGGATGATTATACCAAGTAATCATGGTTCCTATATGGTCAAAACCATCGATAAGAACTCCGGTTTTATCTAGATTGTTGAATCCAACAGGGCCTTCTAGATATTCTAAGTTATTTTCTCGACCAATTTTAGCAACTTTGTTTAATAAAGCTTTGGTGACTTCAATATCATCTACTACATCGAACCAACCAAAACGCATTTTTTTAATGTTTTGTTTTTCGGTTTCATAGGTGTTGATAATAGCAACAATTCGTCCAACAATTTCATTGTTTTTAATAGCGACAAAAAAGTGAGCTTTTGCGTGTTCAAAAACTGGATTCTTATCTTTATCAAAGCTTTCAATTTCGTCTTTAATAATTGGCGGAACCCAGTATTTATTGTTTTTATAAAGAGAAAAAGGAAATTTAACAAACTGTTTCATTTCCTTTTTGGTAATTATTTCTTTAATATGAATCATACAGCAAATGTAAGATTTTAATTATCATCTTTTTCTTGATCTTCTTTCTCTTTCTGTTCTTCTTTTTTAATGTCTTCTTCCAATTTTTTTATTTCTTTTTCAAGCTTTAAACGTTCTTTCTCTTTGCGTTTGGCTTCTTTTTCCTCTTCTTTTTTAATGTCTTTTTCAAGTTTTAAACGCTCTTTTTCTTTACGTTTAGCTTCTTTTTCGGCATTCTTTTGTGCTTTTTTAGCTGCTTTCTTCTCTTCTTTAGTTGCCTTCTTTTTAAGCTTTTTGTCTTCTTTAGCAATTACATCAACTAACGATTCTTGACGTTCTCTTCTCGGTTTTTCTTGAGAAAGTTCTTCACTGTCAGGAGAAATATCTAAATCAACTTTTTGCTCACGTTTTTTAGAGAATAACTTTTTAACTTTACTAAACATACGTCCAAAGAAACCTCTATCTTCATCGTATTTAACTTGTTTTTCGTTTTCAATTTTATTTCCAAACTCGTCTATCTCAACAAATTTGTCTTGGTGTCTGTTAATTCTGTATGATACTCCCAATGAGGTATAAATACCAATTTCATCTTGTTGTAAATTTCCTCTAACTGAAGCGTTAAATTGCAAGTTTTCATTGAATAAATATGCTGCACCTGCACCAATATTGGTTTTTTTCTCATACTTTTCGAAAATACCTTGCATTTCAGCAAAACCGGACCAATAATCATTAAAGTTATAAGTACCTGTTACGATATAAGAAAACTGAGAAAAATCTGTCCCGATAAAATCATAATGAAGATTGGTAACTACATTTAATTTATCGGAAAATTCATTTTGTAATAAAAGACCTACTTTAGGACTAAAACCGCCTCTTTCGTGAAAATCTGTTAAAAAGCTTCCAATATTAATTCCTGCGGAAATTCCTACGTGAGGAATCCATCGTTTCCAATCAAAAGAATGTCTAGCTTTCCAACTTCTTATTTCTTTACTCTTGTCGTCATATTTTGGAGCGTATATTAAATATTTTGCACCTAAACTAAATTGACTTAATCCTGTTTTGTTGTATGAGGATTCAAAAATATTTTTAAAAGCTATTTTATCTCTTTGTAAAGAAGTGTTTAAGTTTAATTCTAGTTTTTCAGCAATCAAACTTGTTCTAAAAAACAAGTTTAACCCTAAAGCTTCAGGATTGCTAAAAGTAGGTGTAGCGTTTATTTTACGATAAAAAATACTTGATTCAAACTGATAAACACCAGTGCCTACACTATACGGGCTCTCAGAAAAACCTGGTCTATTCGAATTAATAACTGGAGTGTATTGAGCATTTACAGTTATAATTGAGCAAAAAACAAAAAATGTAAGGAGTTTCTTAATCATATAATGAATCCAGATTTTTCAGGTTTTACAAACATACATAAAAATACAAATACCAATGTAATATAAGTTTTGTAAAGTCTTAACGCTTCCTTTTGCATCAAATTGTTATTTTTGGTTGATTTTTTTATTTTTTAGAGAAGATGACATATATAAATGAAGCTGGACCAGTGAATTTTTTTAAAACTATATTAATAATTCTGATAATTTATTACGCTTTAAAATTCTTAGCAAAATTATTTGCACCTTACTTAATTAAAAAAGCAGTAGATAAAGTTCAAAAGAAAGCAGCGCAACAGTATCAAAATCAACAACAAAAATCTGATGTTGAAGTAGGAAAAACTGTTATTGATAAAAAGCCAAATACTACGAAACAAAGTAATAATTCGGTTGGCGAGTACGTTGACTATGAAGAAATAGACTAACTATGAATTTAAAGAAATTTTTGCCATTTGTAATTGCAATTATTGTTTTTGCAATTGCATCGGTGTTGTATTTTAACCCTGTTTTAACTGGAAAACAGATGAAGCAGAGTGACATTACTCAGTTTATAGGGATGTCGAAAAGTGTAAATGAATACAGAGCAGAAAAAGGAGAAGAACCGTATTGGTTAGATAATGCTTTTAGTGGTATGCCAGCATATCAAGTTAGTGCTTATTATCCGAATGATTTTGTACGATATATTGATAAAGCTATTCGCTTTTTACCAAGACCAGCAGATTATCTTTTTTTATATTTCTTAAGCTTCTTTTTGTTGCTAACAGCATTAAAAGTTGATTGGAAATTAGCCGTTTTAGGAAGTTTGTCCTTCGGGTTTTCTACTTATTTGATAATTATTTTCGGAGCAGGACATAACGCTAAGGCACATGCAATAGGATATATGCCTATGGTAATTGCTGGTGTTATTTATGTGTTTAGAAAACAATATTTACTCGGATTTGTTCTTACTGCCTTGGCAATGGCGTTAGAGATCTACTCGAATCACCCGCAAATGACGTATTATTTAGGGTTTTGTTTGTTGATTTTAGGAATTGTTGAGTTTATCGAAGCTTTTAAAACCAAAACAATATCAGTGTTTTTAAAACAAGCATCGATTTTAGTTGCTGCTATGTTAATTGGAGTTGGGGCTAATTCAGCAAGATTAATGGCAATGAAGCAGTATGGAGATTATAGTACTCGTGGTAAATCGGAGTTGACTATAAATCCTGATGGTACACCAAAAGAAAAATCAACAGGTTTAGATAAAGAATATATTACGGAGTATAGTTACGGAATTGCTGAAACATTTAATTTAATGATTCCTCGTTTTACAGGTGGAGGAACAGTTGAAACATTAGGAGAAGATTCTAATTTTTATCAAGTTTTAGAACAAAATGCAGGTAAAAGTGTAGCTAAAGAGTATGCTAGTTCGGCATTAACCTATTGGGGGAAACAACCTATTGTTGAAGCGCCCGCTTATATTGGAGCCATTATTTTCTTTTTATTTTTCTTAGGGGTTTTCTTAGTAAAAGGTAGATTAAAATATTGGTTAGTGGCTGTAACTGTATTTTCGATAGTGTTGAGCTGGGGAAAGAATTTTCCTGCGATAACAAATTTCTTTATCGATTATATTCCGTTGTATAATAAGTTTAGAGCGGTTTCATCTATTCAAGTTATTGCGGAATTGTGTGTTCCATTGTTAGGAGTTTTAGCGTTAAAAGAATTTTTCTCATCTGAAACTTTATCCGAAGAAAAAGAAAATGCAGTTAAAAAATCATTTTATATCGTTGGAGGAATTTCTTTACTTTTCATGTTGTTTGGTTCTAGTTTATTTGCTTTTGAAGGATTGCGAGATGCGAATTACGAACAACTTCCAGAGTTAATCGACGCATTAATATCTGATAGAAAATCAATGCTTTTTAACGATAGTTTGCGTTCTCTTGTTTTGGTTTTATTAACCGCTGGAGCTTTATGGCTATATCTTAAAGGAAAGTTACAACAAGTTGCAGTTTTGTTTGTTGTTGGTGGATTGATAGTGTTTGATTTAGTTTCGATAGATTTAAATTACGTAAACAAAGAAGATTTTACCACGGCAAGAAAGGTTCAAAAACCATTTTTACCTACCAAAGCAGACGAAGAAATCTTAAAAGATAAAAGTTATTATCGAGTAGCTAATTTTGCTGGTAGTCCTTTGCAAGATGGTAGAACATCCTATTTTCATAACTCGATAGGAGGTTATCATGCTGCGAAAATGAAGCGTTATCAAGAATTGTTTGATTATCAAATTGCTAAAAATAATTTTGAAGTTCTTAACATGCTAAATGCAAAATATATTATTGTAGGTGAAGAACAATTTCAAGAAAACCCTGAAGCTAATGGTAATGCTTGGTTTGTGAATTCGTTGCAAAAAGTAACTTCAGCAAATGAAGAAATAAAAGCGTTAGATAGTTTAAAAACGAAATCTGAAGCAGTTATAGATGTTTCTGATTTTAAGTATGATGGAGTGGATGTTTTTGAAAAAGATTCTACAGCTACAATTAAGTTAGTTAAGAATGATTTAATTGAACTTACTTATGAAACGAACTCAAGTTCAAAGCAATTTGCTGTGTTTTCAGAGATTTATTACAAAGACGGTTGGAATGCTTATGTTGATGGAGAAAATGTTCCTCATTACAGAGTAAATTATGTACTGAGAGGATTAGAAGTATCAGAAGGACAACATACCATAGTTTTTAAATATGAACCAACAGTAATAAAAACAGGGGGATTATTATCGTTGCTATGCTACGGTTTATTGATATTGGTGCCTATTGGTTGGTTTGTGATTTCAAAAAAGAGGAAAGATTAATCTTCTAAATTTTTAAGGAAAATAGAAGGAGTTACTCCTGTTTGTTTTTTAAAAGCTCTTGTAAAAGCAGATGCGTTGGTATACCCAATTTCTTCTGCAATAGCTTGTATTGAGTATTTTCTAAAAAGTTTGTCGGTTTTTAACTTTTCAACAACATAATCTATTTTTAAACGAGTAGAATATTGTTTAAAAGATTCTTCGTTATGTTTGTTAAAAACAAAAGAAACGTAAGTGGTATTGGTGTTTAATTTTTCAGCAATATAATTGATTGAAAAATCAGGTTTTAAAAAGTCTAGGTTTGTACTAGTATTTTTAAACTCATTAAGGATTTTACTTTCTAATTCTTCATCTATATTATACTCTTTCCTTTCAGTTTCATTAGGCTTGTTTTCATTAATTTGTAAGAGTAGGTCTTTTTTCTTTTTTCTTTCTCCTTTAAAAAGGTAGATAGTTATAGTAATAAGAGTTAAAAGTAAAAAAGTAAAAGAAAAAACAAGGTTGCGTTGTTTTTTTGTCTCTCTATTTTTAATAGTTTCATTTAATTCTTGTGCTTTGTTAAAGCTGTTATTGTAAAATAAATTAAATGTTTTTTCTTTGTTTTTTCTAGCTATATCGTGCTGTTTTAAAGTAAGTTTAGAATATTTAAAAGCACTATCTAATTTGTTTAGCTTGTTGTATTGTTCAGATAAAATATCATAAATGGTTATCAGTTTACTAGTTTCACATTTTTTATGATCTTTTAACAACTTGTTAGAATAATATATTGCTGAATCTGGCTTGTTTAAATTGTGAAAACAAATAGCTTTTTGAAAATATTCTCGATGGAAATAGTGAAAACCATTACTAATGTTTTTATAATTATTGATTATATTAATCGCTTTTTGATACTCTTTTTTAGCCATTAAAACTTCAGTTTTTCTGAAGTTATATATAATCTCAGAATCTTTATGCAAAGGTTTAAAGCTTTTTGCTGCTTCATAGGCTTTGTCATAATAGTAGTTAGCTGAATCTAAAAAACTTTTATTCTCCTTTTTATTATTTAATGATAAATAGGTGTTGCCTAGACAGTTATATGAATTAGCTTTCCATTGGATAAAAAAATCATCGTCTTGAACATCTTTTAAAATAGGTTTTTTAGCATCACGTAAAGACTTAAGCAAGATGCTTTTAGCACTATCTTGCATGTTAAGTTTATTTTGTATTACGGCTTTACTTAAGTTTAAACCTAAAATATTTCTAAAGTTTATATTGTCTTTTAATGGGTGGTTAAGTATTAGCTTTTCATTTTTTATAAGTAGATCGTATGCTTCTTCATGTTTTTCTTGATTTTTTTTAATCCAAAAGAGTCTGTTTAGTGCTGCTATTTTTCTATTGATAAGACAAATTTCATTTTCTTTTTTTAAAGCAGAATCAACTTTAATGATTACTTTATTAATTAAGTTTTCAGCTTCATTATATTTTTTCAGTCTATGTAATCCATAAGCTCTACCTGTATATGCTTCAAGTTTTTTACAAAAGGTTGCAGATTTTTCCAATTTATCGCAGTAAAAAAAAAGACTATCACTATTAATATTTTTATAATAGTTGATTTTTTCAAGATGTATAGAATCTAGCTTTTTTGTTTGGGATGATACTTTTGTAAAAAAAAATAAAGCTAGAAATATGAAAATTAATAATTTATCCATTTAATGTAAAAGTCACTAAAAATTACTTTTTGTGAAAAGCACAAAAGTTGAACTCAAATATACTATTTTTTAATTGTGCTTTTTATAAAAAATGCATACTATCATTTTACCTAGATGGTAAATGGTAGTATGTTTGCAATAAATAAAGCACATTTTATAGTGCGAATTGCTATGGAAAATTAAAAAAATAAGCGAAGAATTGTTCTTCGCTTATTTACTTTTTAAAAAGTATGCCTCATACTTAATGTAATTTTACATCTATTGGTTTCAAATGATAAAATAGTAATACATTTGTTATTAAAATTAAGATTCATGTATGCTAAATTACCAAAGAAAAGGTACGATAATACTTTAAAATTTTTACAAAAGCACATTCCAGCCCCAGCAATTATTTTAGATTTAGGTGTTCGTAACCCTTTTTCCGAAATAATGGAAAAAAATGGATATACGGTTTATAATACTAATGGAGAAGATTTAGACGTGTTACCTCAAATAGTAAAAAAATATGAAGTTGATGTTGTAACAGCTTTTGAAATTTTTGAACATTTGGTAGCTCCGTTTAATGTGTTAAGAGAAATTGAAACAACAAAGATAATAACAACAATACCGCTCAAATTATGGTTTGCAAATGCTTACAGAAGTAAATCAGATATGTGGGATAGGCATTATCATGAATTTGAAGATTGGCAATATGACTGGTTGTTAGAAAAATCAGGATGGAATACTATTGATTCGGAAAAATGGACAAGTCCAGTAAATAAAATTGGAATTAGACCTTTATTAAGAAAATTTACACCTAGGTATTATGCAGTTTATGCAGAAAAAAAGAATTTGGGATGAGAATAGGGATGATTTTAGATAAAACATTTCCTCCAGATCCTAGGGTGCATAATGAAGCAATTGAATTAATAAAATCTGGTCACGAAGTTTTTTTATTTTGTTTAACCTATACAAATCAACCTTATGAGGATGTAATAAGTGAAATTAAAATAAAAAGATATAAATCAAATATTTTTGAATATAAATTATCTGCTTTAGCCTATTCATTTCCTTTTTATTCTTTTAAAATGAAAAAAAAGATTTTTCATTTTTTAGAAGAATATAATATTGAAGCTATTCATATACATGATATGGTAGTTGCTCAAGCTGTATTAAAAGCTAATAAAAAGAAAAAACTACCTGTTATATTAGATTTACACGAGAATAGACCACAAATAATGAAATACTATCCTCATTTACAAAAGTTTCCACAAAGCGTATTGATTTCTTCAGAAAAATGGAAGAAAAAAGAGGAGAGTTTTGTTAAAACAGTAAACAAAGTAATTGTTGTGACACAAGAAGCAAAAGAGGAATTATGTAAGAGAACTAATTTGAATTCAGATAAAGTTGTTGTAGTACCTAACACGGTTAGAAAATCTTTTTTTAAGGAAGAGTTTATAACTAAAATTGAAGATAACAACAATAAGGCTTTTAATTTGCTTTACATGGGTGATACAGGTAATAGAAGAGGGCTTTCTACTGTAATTAAAAGTTTACCTGTGTTAAAAAATCAAATACAAAATATTAAGTTAGTAATTGTAGGTAGTGTTACCACTGAATTAAAAAAGTTATCTGAAGAATTAAAAGTTAAAGAGTTGATAAGTTTTGAAGGCTGGCAAGACGAAACTTTATTTCCTAAATATATAAAACAAAGTGATGTGTGTTTGTCTCCTTTACACAGAAACATACATCATGATACTACATACGCGAATAAGTTATTTCAATACATGAGTTTAGGTAAGTCGCTGTTAGTCAGTGACGCTATTGCTCAAAAAAACTTAATAGAAAAAGTTAGAGCAGGTTTGGTACATGAAGCAGAAAATGTAGAAGATTTTACAGCAAAAGTATTAGAGCTATACCAGGACAAGTCGTTACGAGATGAATTTGGGGAAAACGGAAAGAATTTTGTTAGAAATGAGTTTACTTGGGATAAAACCTCGAAAGAATTAATAAACCTCTACAATAATTTATAATTTGAAGGTTTTAATTATAACATATTATTGGGTGCCAGCAGGTGGTTCAGGAGTACAACGCTGGTTGAAATTTGTAAAATATTTACGTGATTTTAACATTGAGCCGGTAGTTTTTACAGTAGATGCCCCAAACTATCCAATAATTGATACTTCTCTAAAGAAAGACATTCCAAAAGGAATAGAAGTGGTTAAAAACTTTATATGGGAACCTAATGATTTGCTTTCGGTAATAAAAAAGAAAGAAACTAAAACAAGTGCAGGTTTTTTAGATGCTAATCCTAGTTTTTTTGGAAGAGTAATGCACTATATACGTGCGAATTATTTTATTCCTGATGCTCGTAAGTTTTGGATAAAACCTTCGGTAAATAAACTGAAAAAACATCTAAAAGAAAATTCTATTGATGCAATTATAACAACAGGTCCTCCACATAGTTTACATTTAATAGGTTTACAATTAAAAAAAGAATTAAGAATAAAATGGATTGCTGATTTTCGTGATCCTTGGACAGATATTGATTATTTTCATCAGCTACCACTTACCAAAAAAGCAAAATCAAAGCATCATCAATTAGAGCAAGAAGTTTTGCAATGTGCTGATGCAACTTTGGTGGTAGGGAAAACAATGAAGAAAAATTACGAGAAATTTTCAAACAATATTCACGTTGTAACAAATGGTTTTGATTCAGAAGTTGATAAAAAGTTGAATGTTAAACTTGATGAAAAATTTTCGATTACTCACATTGGTTTGATGAATGCTGACCGAAATCCAAAAATATTATGGGAAGCATTATCAGAATTAAGTAATGAAAATACTGACTTTGCTGCCGATTTAGAAATAAAATTAATTGGAAAAATAGCAAATGAAGTAGAAGAGGAGCTGAGTAAATTTAAATTTCAGAATATTATTAAAATATCGTATGTACCTCATAGTGAAGTTCAAGAATATCAAAAAACCTCTCAAGTATTGTTGTTAGCGGTAAATAATGTGCCTAGCGCAAAGGGAATTATCACAGGTAAAATTTTTGAATATTTACAAGCAAAACGTCCTATCTTAGCAATTGGTCCTAAAGATGGTGATTTGGCTGAAATACTAGCTAAAACTAATGCAGGAGTAATAGTTGATTTTGATGACAAGAAGCAATTGAAAAAGGAAATCATGCGGTTGTATGCAGATTATAAGAAAGGTAATTTGAGAGTCGATTCAAACAATATAGAACAATATCATCGAAAAAAACTAACAGAACAACTATCTATCATACTTAAACAAGTCGTTAATTCTTGAAAAAAATAGTAACAATATTAGGTGCGCGTCCACAGTTTGTAAAAGGAGCTGTATTGAGTAGAATACTTCAAAAACATAATGAAATTGAAGAAATAATTGTACATACAGGTCAGCATTTTGATGCCAATATGAGTGCTGTTTTTTTTGAAGAAATGCAAATTCCGAAACCAAAATATAATCTAAATATCAACGGGTTGAACCACGGTGCAATGACAGGGCAGATGCTGGAAAAGATTGAAGAAATTTTGTTACTGGAAAAACCAGAAGCTGTTGTTGTTTATGGCGATACAAACTCTACTTTAGCAGGAGCCTTAGCAGCTAAAAAACTGGGTGTAAAAGTGGTGCATATTGAAGCAGGTTTACGTTCGTTTAATATGCAAATGCCCGAGGAAGTCAATCGAGTTTTAACCGACAGAATTTCAAACTTATTAAGCTGTCCAACAGAAATAGCGGTATCAAATTTAAAAAATGAAGGTTTTGATGGTTTTGATATCCAGATAGAAAAACATGGTGATATTATGAAAGATGCTGTAGAGTTTTACAGCAAAGTTTCAGAAGAAAAATCATCCATAGTACATGATTTAGGTTTAGTTAAGAATGAATTTGTACTAGCAACAATTCACAGACAAGAGAATACTGATGATAAAGAAAAACTAAGCAATATTTTTTCAGCGTTAGAAACAATTCATACAACTAAAAAGGTTGTACTTACTTTACACCCAAGGACAAAAAAAATGCTAGAAAAGTATCAACTAAAACCTAATATCACGTTTATTGATCCTGTTGGATATTTTTCTATGTTAGAGTTGTTGAAAAATTGTTGTATGGTTGTAACCGATAGTGGTGGATTACAAAAAGAAGCTTTTTTTAATAAAAAGTTTTGTGTAATTGCTCGTGAAGAAACCGAATGGAAAGAGTTGGTTACTAATGGTTATGCTACTATTGCAAGAACAAGTACCGAGAATTTAGTTTTAAGTTTTAACCAATTTCTAACTAAAAATAAAAGTTTTACAGAAAACTTATACGGTACTAACGTAGGAGAAAAGATATATCAATCTATTAAAAATTTAATTCAATAGTACATTGGGAATCGTATTTAAACAATCATTCAAAAACACACTAATAATCTATCTAGGGTTTTTAATAGGAGGGATTAACACCGTTGTATTATACACACGATTTTTAGGTGATGAATATTATGGTTTGGCTACTTATGTGTTTTCGGCTTCTAACTTAATTATGCCAATCACAGCATTTGGGATCCATTTTACTATTATTAAGTTTTTTTCAGCATATACTTCCAAAGAAGAGCAAGATAAGTTTTTAAGCTCAGTCATTTTTCTTCCGTTATTAATTGCAATACCAATCGGGTATTTTTGGGATTTTTTCCATAATTGGATTATGGATTTTGTGGCTAAAAGTAATTCAAAAGAAAATTTAATTGTAGAAAATTACACAATTCACATTTATATAATAGCAGTTGCTTGTGCTTATTTTGAGGTTTTTTATTCTTGGGCTAAAGTGCAAATGCAATCGGTTTTTGGAAATGTACTAAAAGAGTTATACAATAGAGTAGCAGTGATGATAATGTTGTTTGCTGTTTATTTTAGTTTTATCACAAAACAAGAGTTTTTGGTGTATATGTCTGCAGCATATGTGTTAAGAACTCTTTTAATGATGTTGTATGCTTTTCGCTTGTACATGCCTAAATTTTCTTTATCATTACCAGATAACTTTAAGGAAGTTTTACGCTATACTTTTTATATCATTTTAGCAGGAAGTGCAGGAGCTGTTATTTTAGATATTGATAAAGTAATGATTCCTGGAAAAGACGGATTTGAAACAGCAGCATACTATACGGTAGCAGTATTTATTGGGTCTTTTATTGAGGCTCCAAGTAGAGCTATGGGGCAAATATTACAACCGTTAACCTCTAAAGCAATTAATGAAAATAACTCTGTAGAAACAGAGAGTTTGTATAAAAAGAGTTCCATTAATTTATTATTGGTTGGTGGATTGTTTTTTGTGCTAGTAAACTGTAATGTAGAAGAGTTGTTTAAGTTGATGCCTAACAAGAATTATGCTGAAGGTGGAGCTTTGGTTGTTTTACTAATTTCATCAGCTAAATTGTTTTTAATGTTGTTAGGGAGTAACGGAGCTATAATTAATAATTCTAAGTTTTATCGTATTACCTTACCTGTAGGTTTAGGGATGGCTTTGTCAGTCTATTTTTTGAATACTTATTTTTATAACGATTTAGGAATGGGAACTGAAGGGTTGGCTTTAGCTACTTTAATAACGGTAGTTACGTTTAATGCTTTTAAGCTGTGGTTTGTTAAGAATAAATTTAATATGACCCCATTTACCAATAAAACATTATTGATGATTGTAGTTATTCTAATTATGTTTTTTGGATTCAATTTTTGGGATTTTTCTGTACCTGAATTTTATATCTTAAAGTTCCCTATTCACCCAATAGTTAATATAATTTTAAAGAGCATTATTATTATAGCAGTTTATAGTGTTGTAGTAGTGAAATTATCTGTTTCAGAACAGATTAACGGTCTTGTAAAAAAGTATAGAAAATAAAAAAGACTTACACACACAAGGGTAAGTCTTTTATTAAGGGGGAAATGAAACAATTATAAGGGGTTTGTTTCTGTTACAAATATAGAACAGATATTTAGTTAGAAAGTTAACATATGTTAACAAATTACTCCGAAAGTAATTTTTTTTTAATTCTACTTAATTGAACAGGTGTTATGTTTAAGTATGAAGCAATATATTTTTGAGTAATTAAGTTGTTAATGTTCGGTATTCTTTCCTTTAATGCCAAATATCTTTCGGTAGAAGATAAAGAAGATATATTTAAAAGTAAATCTTCGGCTTTTAAAAAAGCTCCTTCTAAGACTTTTAAATAAAACAGACTAAATTCATGTTGTTTCTTTGTTAAATCTAATAAGTCGAAAAAATTGCCTTTATAACCTGTAACATTAGTTAAAGCTTGGTAGTTTGCATCTGATGGGGCGTTAAGCATCATGCTTGCTGTTGCTCCAGATACATCACCTGAAGTAAAAAAGGCTCGAGTGTTTTCAATTCCATTTTCATTAACTAAAAAAGAGCGTATAATTCCAGTTTTTATGATGAAAAAATCTGTAGGATATTCTCCTTGTTTTGTGAAGATTTCATTTGGCTCAAGCTCAGTATAGGTTACCAAATTTTCGAAAATAGAAATTAACTGGTCAGATAAGTCTATATATTGATGAATAAATCTTTTAATATCATCATTCATAATTAACAAGTTGTTTGTGATGGGTAAGTTACTAAGTTAATAAAAAAAATTTAAAGTATAAATATGAGAAAACAGACCTACTTTAAGGGGATTAGGTCTGGTATAAGGGGTGTTGTAACTTGTTAATTACACTACAAATATATATAGGTTTGTTTTTCAGAACATTAACATATGTTAATAAATGTAATTCTTTCTAATTCTACTTAACTGAACAGGAGTAATATTTAAGTAAGAAGCAATATGATATTGATTGATTAGATTGTCTATTCCAGGATGTTTTTCCTGTAGACTTTTATACCTTTGAGTAGCATCTAAGGTTTGTAATTCTAGTATTTTAGATACTTCTCTTACATAAATATGTTGTAAAACTTTATAGTGAAAAATAGAAACATCGTGGTGTTTTAAAGATAAATTATAAAAATCTTGATAACTGCATTCTATTACCTCACAATCAGATAAGCATTCATAAATTAGAGTAGAAGGGGCTTTTTTTATTAAAGCACCTAAATCACCAGAAGTGCTTATAGGTGTGTAAATTGTTTTGGTATGTTCTTTTCCTTTTTCGTCTATACTATATGCTCTAATTACACCTTGTTTTAGAATGTAAAAATTTTTAGGAGTCTGATCTAACTTAACTATTTGATGATTCTTAGAGTATTTTTTAACCTTAAGAAGTCCGTAAATTTCTTCTAAAGAATCATCTGTTATAGGATGAAAATTTGCTGAAAAGTTTTTGAAAAATTCCATAGAAGAAGAGTTAAAGTTCTGTTTAACTCAAATTTACGTTAATTTTCTCTAAAAAACTAATAGTGTTTGGTCCTTCCATAAATAGAAGGTCTAAAATTGATAGATTAGGAATAAAACCGTGTTTATCATCAAACATTTGAATGTATGAATCCATTTCAATTTCAACTCCTTTTTTGGCGATAGCTAAATCTCTATAATCAGTTTGATTTGGCACTAAATCATATTTGTCTGTTTTAACAAAATTCTGATTCATTTGCAGTGCATCGGTAACAAATAAATGAGTATCAATATTTAAATCTTGTAAAAAAGTATACTTTTTGTTGAAAATGGTTAATAAATCCTCTTCAAAAAATTCAAAAAAAGGAGATGATCTATAGGCAGATTGTAACGATTTATAATGTTGTTGTTGCCAAGGAAAATCGTTTTCAACCAAGGTGTCTTTTGTTTTTTTTCTACCTTCTTTTGTTTTGTGTTTTACAGGGATATTCAATCCTAATTTACCGTTAGCACCATAAATATAACAGCGGTTACGATAGGTTTGCTTTTGGAAATTATCTTCTACTTCAAAAGCAATTTCTTCCGATTGATAAATAGCTGCATATTGAGAAATAGGAGCAAAGTAAGTAGGAATAAAAAGTGACATTATGCTTTCTTCTTTTTACTTTTTCTAAAACTATACACAATGTATCCAGCAATTGATAGCATTACTAACCATAAATAAGATACAGGTTCACCACTACCCCCCACAGTAGTAAACATTCTATCCCAACGAATAGAACCTAATTTTGCCATAAAATTTGGTGCATTTGCATCCCAACTTAACCAAATCATTACGGGTTTACCAACCACATGGTCAAAAGGTACATAACCCCAATTTCTGGCATCTAAAGAACGTTGACGGTTGTCACCCATCATCCAGAAATAATCTTGCTTAAAAGTGTAGGTTTTCGCTTTTTCTCCGTTTATGTAAATGTCATCACCAAAAATAGTTAAATCGTTGTTTTCATATCTTCGGATGATTTGCTCGTAAAAAGGAATAGAAGCAGAGTTTAACTCAACTGTAGCTCCTTTTTTAGGAATGTATATTGGCCCGAAATTGTCGTTTGACCATGCATACCTTGGGTCGTGTGGAAAAACCGACTTGTCATAAAATCCTTTAGGAGTTAAGTATTTTTCAACGCTTTTTACAATAGGATTTTTAGCAATTAAAGCAGCTTCTTCATCGGTAAGATTTAAAGCATATTTTCCATCATTAGTCATTTGACCTTCTCTGATATTATATCTAGCAATAGCTCCTTGACTAAACTTTTCGCCATCTGTATCTACAATAAAATACCATTGTGGTTTTGCTCTATCCGGTAATACTGTTTTTTCACGGTTGATAAATACATAACCGTCACGAACTTCTAAACTATCACCTGGTATACCAACACAACGCTTAACATAGTTTGTACGTTTGTCTATCGGTTTGTATGTGAAATTCCCTGAATTGTCGCCCCACATAGTAGCTAAAGAGTCTGATGGCCAACTGAAAACTACAATATCGTTACGCTTAATTTTCTGAAAACCAGGTAAACGCATATAGGGTAATGATAATTTATTTAATAATCCGTTTTTGTTTTTGTCATCTGATAAAAATGATTTTGTTCCTACTAGTGGAATAGTATCATGTGCCATTGGTGCTGCAACTGTTGTCATAGGTATACGCGCGCCGTAATGAAACTTACTTACAAATAAGTAATCACCAACCAATAAGGTTTTTTCTAATGAAGAAGTTGGTATGGTGTAAGGTTGCATGAAATAGGTGTGAACTAAAGTAGCTGCAATAATTGCAAAAGCGATAGAACTTACCCATTCACCTGCTGCTGATCTAGGTTGCAAACTTCTGTTTTCTATATATTTTGCATCAGTTGCATAGTTGATGTAATAGATGTAGAATCCTAAAGTTAAAATAGCTAAAAATGTATCTGGTTTTTTGTTAAATCCGAAGCTGCGGCAAGTTTCAACCCAAATAATCGGAAACATTAATAAGTTTACTATTGGAATAAATAGTAAAATAACCCACCATTTAGGGCGGTTTATAATTTGCATTAGTACGATTGCGTTATATACAGGTATAGCTGCTTCCCAAGCTTTTCTACCTGCTTTCACATATAACTTCCAAGTACCTAAAAAATGAACAACTTGAATTATTAAAAAGAATAAAAACCATTCAGTAAAAGTCATAATCTATATTTTTTGCGTCTCCTTTTTCGGATATAAAATTCTAAATTTATTAGTGTTTTTAAAATTAAGTTAGTTACGTTATTAACCTAAGTTTAACACATCTCTCATGGTGTAAACACCAGTTTTGTTGTGCAGCCATTCTGCAGCAATAACCGCGCCCAATGCAAAACCTTGGCGGTTATGAGCGGTATGTTTAATGTCAATTGTATCAATATCAGAACTGTAAGTTACTGTGTGAGTTCCAGGAACGTCTGGAGTTCTAATTGCTGTAATTGGAATGTTTTCTTCGGAAGTTATTTTTTCTAACTCCCAATTTTTTTTGTTTGAATTTTCAATGATACCTTCTGCTAAAGTAATGGCAGTTCCGCTTGGTGCATCTAACTTTTTGGTATGATGAATTTCTTCAAGAGATATATTGTATTGCTCAAGAGTATTCATCATTTTAGCAAGTTGTTTGTTTAATTCAAAGAAAACATTTACGCCTAAACTAAAATTTGAAGCATAGATAAATGCTCCTTTTTTGTCGTTGCATAAATCTACAATTTCATTATATTTTTCTAACCAACCAGTTGTGCCAGAAATAACAGGAACTTTATGGTTGATGCAATTGCTAATATTGTTGTATGCTGATGAAGGAACGCTAAAATCTATAGCTACATTTGCAGTTGTAATATCGTATGTTTCTTTTCCTGAGGTTTTTATAACGATTTCATGCCCTCTTTGTAAAGCGATTTTTTCAATCTCTTTACCCATTCTTCCATAACCGAGTAAGGCTATTTTCATCTTAAAAGGAATATTTTAATGTTAACCCCACTTTTGGAGCTTCAATAAATAAAGGATCTGGGGTGATTACCGGATTTAGTGACAAACTATCATCAGTGTCAAACTGTAATAGGTGCGCATTAACGCTAGCTTCTACAATTTGTAACACGTATAATAAAACACCTGTAAGTAGTGATAAATCTCTGTTTTTACGTAATGTTTTTTGAGCGGATTCTAACCCGTTAGTAGAGATAAAAGGATTACCATCTTTACCATCAAACTCGTCTGTTAAACCCTGACCTCTACGCTTAAAAGCTGTTCGGTAACGGTCGTACTCGTTACTGTTATCAATATAAAAGTAAGCGCTTGTACCCATAGCAGCCCAAACAATAGGTGCTTTCCAATATTTTTTATTGTAAATCTGACCCCCACCTGGAAAAATAGCTGAATAAAACGCTGCTTTTGATGGTGAAAGCGGATTGTATTTGTCGCTTGTTAACTGAAGTTGTTTTGCTCTTACAGCAATGGAATCTTTTTGAGCAAAGGTATTTTGAAACAAAAAAAGACTAAAAAAAGCGAATATGATTACTCGTATGTTCAATTACTTTAATAAGTTTTTAATACGGTTAAAATCTTCTTCTGAATGAAAAGGAATTGATATTTTTCCTTTTCCACGATTATTTACAGTAACATCAATTTTATGACCAAAGTAATCGCTAATATCTTTCACGCTATCAGAAATATAAGTTGGTAAAACTTTCTTTTTAGCAGCTTTTGCAACTGTACCAGCTTTTAAGTTTTTAACCAATTCTTCTGTTTGACGTACCGATAATTTATCGCGAACAATTTTTTCGTAAATGTTTAACTGATCTGTAGTGCTATCAACATTAATTAGCGCACGTCCATGCCCCATAGAAATAAATCCATCACGCATTCCTGTTTGAATAATAGGGTCTAGTTTTAATAAACGCAAATAATTGGTAACTGTCGAACGTTTTTTACCAACACGAGTACTTAATTCTTCTTGTGTAAGTTGAATTTCATCAATTAAACGTTGGTACGAAAGCGCAACTTCAATCGGATCTAAGTTTTTACGTTGAATATTTTCTACCAACGCCATTTCTAACATTTCCTGATCGTTCGCTAAGCGAATATAAGCAGGAACTGTTTTGTTTCCAATTAATTTAGAGGCTCTAAAACGACGTTCACCAGAAACTAACTGGAATTTATCACTCGATAATTTACGAACTGTAATTGGTTGAATTACGCCTAATTCTCTAATTGAGCTAGCTAATTCACGTAAAGCTTCTTCATCAAAATAAGTTCTAGGTTGGTATGGATTAACTTCAATCGAAGTAATATCAATTTCAATAATATTTCCTACTAATTTATCAGCATTTTTGTCTGATGCTGAATTTACTTCAGCAGTTTCTTTTAATAATGCAGATAAACCTCTACCTAAAGCTTGTTTTTTGGTTGCTTTTGCCATTTATGGTGATTATGCGTTTTTAGTTATGATTTCGTTCGCCAAATTTAAGTAATTTACAGCACCTTTACTGGTTGCATCGTATGAAATTATACTTTCACCGTAACTTGGTGCTTCACTTAAACGGATATTTCGGTGTACTATTGTTTCAAAAACCATAGAGCTAAAGTGTTTACGAACTTCATCAACTACTTGATTAGATAAGCGTAAACGAGAATCGAACATGGTTAATAGTAATCCTTCAATTTCTAATTCTGGATTATGAATTTTTTGAACACTTTTAATAGTGTTTAACAGTTTTCCTAAACCTTCTAAAGCAAAATATTCACATTGAATTGGAATTACCACAGAATCTGCGGCTACAAGAGAGTTTAAGGTTATTAAACCTAAAGAAGGAGCACAATCAATTAAAATATAATCATACTCATCTTTGATGTCTACTAACGCTTTTTTAAGCATGTATTCACGTTCTTGCTTGTCTACTAATTCAATTTCAATAGCAACTAAATCTATATGGGCGGGAATTAAATCAACATTTGGAGAATCGGTTTTTAAAATTGTGTCTTTTGCTGAAGCTGTATGTTCTAAAACTTGATATGTTCCAATTTCTACACTTTCAACATCTAAACCTAAACCAGAAGTAGCATTTGCTTGGGGGTCAGCGTCAATTAATAACACTTTTTTTTCTAAAACACCTAAAGCCGCAGCTAAGTTTACCGATGTAGTAGTTTTACCTACGCCACCTTTTTGATTTGCAATTGCAATAATTCTACCCATTATAATTTATAAAGTTTGAAAGAGGTAAATTTACAATTATTTATGGTTTTTGAAAGTGAAAGATGTTAACAACAAATAAAAAAAGCCACAGGATTGATTCTGTGGCTTTTGTGGTTTTATTTGAGGTGTATTTTTATCCGTTTAACATAACTGGCATTACTAGCATCGTAATTTGTTCACCTTCTTCAGTTCCGTCAATCGGAGTTAAAATTCCTGCTCTATTTGGTAAACTCATTTCAATTAAAACATCGTTAGAGTTTAAGTTGTTTAACATTTCACTTAAAAAACGAGAGTTAAAACCAATTTGCATGTCATCGCCTTGATAATCACAGTGTAAACGTTCGTCTGCTTTGTTTGAGTAGTCTAAATCTTCAGCTGAAATGTTTAACTCAGTTCCAGCCATTTTTAAACGAATTTGATGTGTTGTTTTACTAGAGAAAATAGACACACGACGAACAGAGTTTAAGAAAGAAGCTCTGTCTACTGTTAATTTATTTGGATTTTCTTTTGGGATAACTGCTTCGTAGTTAGGGTATTTCCCGTCAATTAATCGACAAATTAAAACCACATTATCAAAAGTGAATTTAGCATTTGTGTCGTTGTACTCAATAGTTACATTGTTTTCTGCTCCTCCTAAAACTCCTTTTAATAAGTTTAAAGGTTTTTTAGGCATGATAAATTCTGCTGATTTCTCTGCAGTGATATCGGTACGAGTATATTTTACTAATTTGTGTGCATCAGTAGCAACAAAAGTTAATTCTTTAGAGTTGAATTGAAAAAATACTCCACTCATTACTGGTCGTAAATCATCGTTCCCAGCAGCAAAAATAGTTTTAGAAATAGCGGTAGCTAAAATATCAGAAGGAATTTCTGTGCTACTTGGTGAAGGTAATTCCATTGCTTTTGGGAACTCATCTCCACTAAAATAAGCCATGTCGTATTTACCTTGTTCCGAAATAATTTCAATAGTGCTATCGCCTTCAACTTTAAAAGTTAACGGTTGCTCTGGAAAGGTTTTTAACGTATCTAGTAATAAACGAGCGTTAATAGCAATTGCTCCAGTATCAGTACTTTCTACTTCGATAACTGAAGACATGGTTGTTTCTAAATCAGAAGCTGATATTTTTAATTCGTTTTCAGATAGTTCAAATAAAAAGTTATCTAAAATTGGTAATGTGTTATTGCTGTTTATAACTCCTCCTAAAACTTGTAGCTGTTTTAATAACTGTGAGCTAGATACGATAAATTTCATTGAATATTTTTTCTATTTATTAGACTTACAAATATATTTTAATTTGATGATTTTAAAAATTATTTTTTTAAAGCTGATTTTACTACTAATTAAACTGATAATTTAATTGAATTGTACCGTAGAAATTTCCCTTAGGCACCCTGATACTTTTCAATTTTTTAGTGTGATAATTTACTGCGTATCCAAAATTAAATCTATTAGCAGTAAAACGAATTCCGAATTCAGTAGTAAATACAAAAGGTTCTAATTCAAAAGTAACAGGATTGTTGTCTGTTAAAAAACTACCTTGAATAGTAGCGTCATATATCGCATAGCGAAGCATTGGATTTATATATAGGAAAACTTCAGGTTTGTTGTTGAAGCTACTGTTTTCGTTGTTTAAATTTCCGCTAAAAGCAATTGAGTTGATAATTTCTTCTAAAGGTTTAAATCCGACACGACCATAGAAACCTGTTGATATGTTGCTGTAAACAGTTCCAACTTGAGCTTTATTTACCCAGTTAAGGTCAAAGACGTCGTCTTTATTAATTTTTTTTATGAATTCTGTATTTAAGTTTAAACCAAAAGCATTTTTTATTTGATACTCCCAACCAATGGCTTTTTTATATCCATATATATCATGAATAAAATCTTGCAGCTCTTTACTCATTGCTGAAGAGCCAATTGTTCCTATTTGACCTGAAAGCTTTAGGATAGAATTGTTTTTGTAGAAATTATGGATACCAAAACTTCCGTATAAATAACCAGCGAAAGGACGGTCGTGTTCTTCAACTGTTTCTACAACAGCTTTAAAAGGAGTGTACATATGATGTCCAGCTTGAATTTCATAGATGCGTTTTTCTACACTTTTAAGCTGTTTATTGCTTACGTATCTATACGTTAAAAACATTCCATTTGTATAGTAGCGATCTTGGTGAGTAGAAATGTATAAATCGTTGTCGTTTAAAAAACTAATTTCTTTAGAGTATTTTCTTTGAGAGAAAGTATGAAGTGAAAATAGTACAAATAAAAGTATGATATTTTTTTTCATAGCTGTAAATATCGTATTATTTTAGCACAACTCAGGTTTAAATCCTGATTAAGATTAATTATCCAGATTTATGAAGGAAAAACCAGTGTTGACTATTGAAGATTTTGAAAGTGTTTCGTCTAATGATGAATTGTTAGCGATTGTAAAAAAGAAAGGAATTTCTATAGCTAAAGTTCAGGTGAAGTTAGATTATGAAGAAGAATTAAAAAAACTTCAAATAGAGTTGGTAAAACTTCAACATTGGATTGCGGTAAACAAAAAACGTGTAGCAGTTATTTTTGAAGGAAGAGATGCTGCTGGTAAAGGAGGAAGTATCCGTCGTTTTATGGAGCATTTAAATCCGCGTTCTACTCGTTTAGTTGCATTGAATAAACCTACAGATGTAGAAAAAGGGCAATGGTATTTTCAGCGTTATATTAAAGAGTTGCCTAACCCAGGTGAAATAGTGTTTTTTGATAGAAGCTGGTATAATCGTGCAGTTGTAGAGCCTGTTATGGGGTTTTGTACAGAAGATCAGTATAAAAAATTTTTAGCGCAAGTTCCTGAGTTTGAACATATGTTGTATGAAGATGGAGTAGTGGTAATAAAGTTTTGGTTGTCAATTTCAAAAGATGAACAGTTAAGAAGGTTTAACTCAAGAAACGATAATCCTTTAAAACGCTGGAAGTTTAGTCCTGTAGATAAAAGAGGGCAGGAGCTTTGGGATAATTATACCTATTATAAAGATGAAATGTTTAGCAAAACACACACAACTTATAGCCCTTGGATTTTGGTAAAAACAAATAATAAAAAAGAAGCTAGAGTGGAGTGTATGCGTCATGTTTTGTCACAATTTAATTATGACGGAAAAGAAGGAGCGCAAACAGTTTTAACACCAGATTCAAATATAGTGATGCGTTACCATCGCTCAGTAGAAAAAATAATTAATGTATGGAAAGATTAACGCAGGGAGATGTGAATAAGCTTAGTAGCGCAAGAGGTTTAAAAGCTTTGTTGTCTAAGCCGTTTAATATAGAAAAAGCGATTCGTTATACAGACTATGAGCGTAAACTAAAGAAGTTGCAAGTAGAAATGATTCGTTTACAAGCGTGGGCAATAAAAGAAAACGAAAGAATTATTGTGCTTTTTGAAGGAAGAGATGCAGCCGGAAAAGGTGGTGCAATTCGAAGAATTACTGAGCGTATCAATCCACGTCATATGAGAATCGTGGCGTTACCTAAGCCAAATGAAGATCAAAAAACGCAATGGTATTTTCAAAGATATGTAGAGCAGCTTCCTAAAGCGGGTGAGATTGTGTTTTTTGATAGAAGTTGGTATAACCGTGCTGTGGTAGAGCCTGTAAATGGATTTTGTACGCAAGAAGAATATGAGGTGTTTATGAATCAGGTAAATGATTTTGAGCGAATGATTTTAGAGTCTGGAATTCGTTTAGTTAAAATTTACATGTCTATTACTAAAAAAGAGCAAGCAAAGCGATTTAATGATATTAAAGAAAATCCGTTAAAACAGTGGAAAATGACCGCTGTTGATGCTAAAGCACAAGAACTTTGGGATGATTATACCGAGTATAAAAAAGCGATGTTTTCTAAAACAAATACTGAAATTTCTCCATGGAAAGTTATACGTGCAAACAGAAAAACGGCGGCTCGTATAAGTGTGATTAATCACGTTTTAAAAAGTATTCCTTACGATAAAAGTATCGAGGTTTAAATAAGTCTTTGTTTTATTTCATTAAAAATAAAATACAGTTCACCTGCAATTTGTTTGCTGGTTTTTAAGTAGGTTTCTTCAGTTAAATCTGTGTTGTCGGAAGCCTTTGGGTCTGTATAAGGCAAATGAAAACGTTCGATAGCGTCAGGAATAAACGGGCAGTTTTGGTCGGCGCTATCGCAAGTAGTAACTGCTATAAATGGATAGCTATTTTGTGGGTGATCAAACACTTTAGAAAATCCAAGAATCGATTTTTTAGTTCCTTCAAAAGAAATTAAATATCGAGGATTTTGGTGTGAAAAATCTACTACACTAAAGGTAAATCCTGTTTTTTGTAAACATTTTACAGTATTTCTGTGAAAAGAAGTGGTTTCTGTTCCTCCAGAATACGTGAACATGTTTTTTAGGTTAAAATATTCAATAGCAAAAAAACTCCAAATTTGCGCAAATTGACTTCTGCGTGAATTGTGAGTGCAAATAAAGTTTAGGTTTATTTTTTCTCTTTCAAGGTATTCATCGAAGATAATATCAGAAATCGATACCAATAATTTTTTACGATCATCAGTAATTATTAGTTCTTTATAAGCTTCTTCAAAAAAAACTTTTGTGTTGATATTTTTAGTGTTTATCATTTATTTGCAGTTCTTTTGCATTGTAATATTATTTGCAAAAATACAAGCTAAAACTCTTTTAGTTAATTAAATAAAGGTTAAGTATGTGTTTAGAAATCGGTAATAAAGTAGCGGTTATAGATGCGAATGTTAGAGGATTCGTAACAAAAATTAATAAAGACGAAGTTTTTGTTAAGGATGATAGCGGGATGGAATATCGATTTTTTAAAGAAGAGTTGGTTAAAATAGAGCAAGACCAAAACGAGTTGAGTAAGTTTTCTGATATTAATAACTCTATGCTAAAAGAGAAAACTCAAGGAACTCAGAAAAGAAAAAAAACAATCTTTACTAAAGATAGAAATGAAGTAGTTATGGAGGTTGATTTACATGCTGAGAAGTTGGTGAAATCAACAAGAGGGATGGATAATTACGATATTCTTTCGCTTCAAATTAGTGTTGCTAAACAAAAAATTGAATACTGTATATCTAAAAAGATATCAAAATTAGTGTTAATTCATGGTGTTGGCGATGGAGTGTTAAAAACTGAACTTTACTATTTATTAAATAATTATTCGGTAAACTATTATGATGCTTCGTATCAAAAATACGGTCAAGGAGCTACTGAAGTGTATGTTTTTCAGAATCCGAATTAATTGTACTTTTGCTGCATGAATTCTGTTTATTTAGATAATGCTGCAACAACACCTATGTTGCCTGAAGTTATTGATGTTATGCAACAATCAATGCAAACTATTTATGGTAATCCTTCTTCAACTCATCAATACGGTAGAAAAGCGAAAACTGCTGTAGAAACTGCAAGAAAGAATATAGCAAAACAGTTTAATGTGTCTTCTAGTGAAATTATTTTTACAGCAGGTGGTACAGAGGCAGATAATTTAATTCTTCAAAATGCTGTTCAAACTCTTGGGGTTAAAAGAATAGTTACTTCAAAATTAGAGCATCATGCAGTTTTAAATACAATTCAGTTTTTAGAAAAAAAACATAAAATTGTTGTTGAATATGTTAGGGTAAATGAATTTGGAGTTGTTGTATTGGATAGTTTACAGGAAATTCTAGCAAAATCAACTGAGAAAACCTTGGTAAGCTTAATGTATGTTAATAATGAGATTGGTAATTTATTACCGATTGATAAAGTGTCGGACTTATGTAAAAGTTACGATGCTTATTTTCACTCAGATACTGTGCAAGCTATTGGTCATTATAAAATTGATTTACAAAAAATTCAGGTTGATTTTATAGCTGCGAGCGCTCATAAATTTCACGGTCCGAAAGGAGTTGGATTTGCGTATGTAAAAAAAGGTATATCAGTTAAGCCGATGTTGTTTGGTGGGGAGCAAGAGAAAGGTGTAAGGTCGAGTACAGAAAATGTTCATGCTATAATAGGTATGGAAAAAGCATTGACAATTGCTTGTGAAAGCATGGAATATGATGAAGAGTATATAGGTGCGTTAAAAAAATATTTTGTAGGTAAAATACATGAAGAAATTCCAGAGGTTGAAATTAATGGTGAATCGATAGATAAGACAAGTTATACTATTGTGAATCTTAGATTTCCGGTTAAAGATAAAATGTTACTCTTTAATTTAGATATTTCTGGTGTTGCTGTTTCTGGGGGGAGCGCTTGTCAAAGCGGAAGCAATAAAGGGTCGCATGTGTTAAGTGCTTTTTTAAATGATGAAGAGTCAGAGAAAACATCAGTAAGATTTTCTTTTAGTAAATTGAATACAAGAGACGAGATTGATTATGCAGTTGAAAAATTAAAAAATGCGTTAAAAATTTAAAAAAATCTATTTTTAATAGATTTAAGAGTTTTTTTATTTTTTTTAAAGGTTTTGTTCGTTTTTTTTAAAAAAACTCTTAAAAGAAGCTTAAATAAGGTTGCTTGTATTTGAGATATTTATACAATTTTAAATTATATAAAATTTATTTATTGTTTTGTTTTTTTGTGACCGTCCAAAATAAAAAAGCATCTAAATATATAAATAGATAAACTAATATTTTATATTTGTGTTTTAATTAGTAGCCCCCCGAAACTAGTGTTAAGCCATTTTATGCCAAATGGTTAATGTTTAGTTTCGAGGGGTTTTTTCATGTCCTATAGTGTAATTAAATAGTTGTTTAGGTTTAAGTCAATTAGTGTAAACTAAAAATAATTTTATGAAGAATTATTACAATTCAGTTTTTAAGATTAAGACACAAGTTGTTTTTTTATTGTTTCTTGTTATAACGTCGTTTACTAACGTTTCTTACTCTCAGTGTCCAAATGGTTCGCAAACGGTAGATTTTACTAGTTTAAATTCGGTTTCTGGTTTTACAACTACTAGTTGTTCCGATTCACAAGCAACAGTTACTTCAATTTTTTCTGATCCTTCTAGTGTTGGGGCTGTTTCAGGTAATCAATTGAGTATGACAAGTGCAACAATTGGTGATGCCATAACGTATGTTATAACTTTTTCTGAACCTACACCTTTAGTTGATTTTAAGGTGGGGGATATTGATGCAGGGACATTTCAAGATATTATAACTTTTACAGCTGAAAAAGATGGTATAGATATACCTTTAACTTTAACTAATGCTGGTGCAGGAACTCCAAATTATACTATCAGCGGTCAAACTGCATCAGGAGATACAAATAACGCAGATGATACATCTGATGATAGTGCTGTTTTAGTTAATTCTGGAGGAGAGAAAATTACAACATTAACTTTAGTTTTTACTGCTGGTATTGCTGGTGATTTTCAAAAAATATTAATAAGAGATTTTAATGTTTGTTGTCCTGTAGAAATTCCTTCTACAGATTTAACAATAACCAAACAATCTACACCGAATACTAATGTAGATGTTGGAGACACAATTACGTATACAATTCAGGTAACTAACAATTCTACTACAGAAACGGTAGAAAATATATCACTTCAAGATGTGTTACCTTCTGGAGTTTCTTATGTTAGTAATACAATATCAAGAACATATAATAAAGATAATATTACTACCTTATCTGGTAGTTTTACTCAAGACTTAGGAACATTTTCTTTCAGTAATCAAAACCCAGGCACTCAAGAGTTTATTTTAACTTCTGGAAGTATTCCTAGTTCTGCAACTTTGACTTCTTATTCTTTTGAAGTTCAGGGTAATACGCCGCAAAGAGGGAATACTCCAGATAAATTTGATGATGACTGGAGAAGTGATGTGTCTTTGGATGGTATATACCCAGGAGATATTGTTATTGTAGATGATGGTACTGTTGATGTTGATGATGATGAGTTTGGAGGAGATAATTCGGGAACCTGGAATACTGTTACAAGGTCTATTAGTGCTTCAGGAAGCCCTTTTGGTATTTATGCGTTTGATTGGTATGATATTGATCCTCAAGGATCAAATACTAATAATGTTACTAAAGCAGAGTTTACGATTAATTATACTTATGAGTCAGTAACTAGAAGTTCTGTTACAGATGCATTAGGTACCGTGACGAATTTAGTAGAATCGACAGAGAATATAGATTTAGAACCAGGAGAGACTATAACAGTCTCTTTTGATGTTACTGTAGATAGTGGTACAGAATGTTTGACTTTAACAAACTCGGCTACAGCTAATGCAAATAATATTTCGGCTAGTATTTCAGATACTTCACAAAACACGGTTAATCCGCCAACAGCTGTTTTAACAAGTAGTGATGCAGACAATACAATTTGTGCTGGAGATAGTATAACTTTTACAGGATCTGGTGGAGATCAATATGAGTTTTTTGTAAATGGAGTGAGTGTTCAAGCATTATCTACTGATAATACTTATGATACTACAACGCTTACAAACGGACAAGTTGTAACAGTTCGAGCAGTTAAAAATACACCTTCTGGTTGTGATGATCTTAGTGATGGTATAACTGTAACGATAAGTCCAGCACCAACTGCAGAAGCAGGAGCAGCAGGAAGTATTTGTGCGGGCGATGACTTTA
>NZ_CAZELE010000005.1:0-556399 GCF_964512405.1 Tenacibaculum crassostreae | reverse complement strand
CATTACCATTAGGAGTAGCAACAGCTATTGTAGATGGATCAGGTAATCCAATTGGAACAATCACATTAAAAAGTGACGGAACGTTTACCTTCACACCAGCACCAGATTATAATGGAGCAGTACCAACGATAGAGTATGTGGTAACCGATGGAAGCGGTACAGATGTAGCATCTAGCTTAGACATTGAAGTAACAGCGGTAGATGATAGCTTTACAGATGCGAGTGAGAACTTAACAACTCCAGAAGATACAGCCTTAACAGGAAATGTATTAACAGGAACAAGTTCCGTAGACGGACCAGTAAGTGTTTTAAGTGCAACAGTAGATGTTGATGGAGATGGAACACCAGATACATTACCATTAGGAGTAGCAACAGCTATTGTAGATAGATCAGGTAATCCAATTGGAACAATCACATTAAACAGTGACGGAACATTTACCTTCACACCAGCACCAGATTATAACGGACCAGTACCAACGATAGAGTATGTGGTAACTGATGGAAGTGGTACAGATGTAACCTCTAGCTTAGACATTGAGGTAACAGCGGTAGATGATAGCTTTACAGATGCGAGTGAGAACTTAACAACTCCAGAAGATACAGCCTTAACAGGAAATGTATTAACAGGCACAAGTTCAGTAGACGGACCAGTAAGTGTTTCAAGTGCAGCAGTAGATGTTGATGGAGACGGAACACCAGATGCATTACCATTAGGAGTAGCAACAGCTATTGTAGATGGATCAGGTAATCCAATTGGAACAATCACATTAAACAGTGACGGAACGTTTAGCTTCACACCAGCACCAAATTATAACGGACCAGTACCAACGATAGAGTATGTGGTAACCGATGGAAGCGGAACAGATGTAACTTCTACATTAGATATTACAGTAGAGGAAGTTATACAAGAGATTATTGCAAATGATGATACTAATGCAGTTCCTATTTATTCTTCAACAGGAGCAACAAATGTTTTGAATATTGCAGATAATGATTTGTTTGATGGAGTTTCAATAGTTGTCGATGATATGAACTGGGGGGTTATTGGAGGAAATGTAGGCGGATTTATCTTACTAGATCCAACAACAGGTTTTGTAAGTATAGCTCCAGGTACACCTGCAGGGACATATACATTAACTTACCAAGTGTGCGAAAAAGCTAATCCTACTAATTGTGATACAGCAGTATTAACAATTGTAGTTGAATTAGACACCGACGGTGATGGTATTCCAGATGTAGATGATGCAGATGATGATAATGATGGTATACCAGATGAAGAAGAAGGAGATGGATCAATAGATACAGATGGCGACGGTATTCCAGATAGTTTAGATTTAGATTCAGATAACGATGGTATTTTAGATGTAGATGAAGGAGGAAATGGTGATTTAGATACCAACGGAGACGGTGTAATCGATTCAAATGATGGAGCATCAGGAGTAGATTCAGATGGAGACGGTCAAGCAGATGCTTCAGTAGATGCTAATGAAGAGCCAGATACAGATGGAGATGGCGTTCCAGATTATCAAGATTTAGATTCAGATAACGATGGTATCAATGATGTAATCGAAAACGGAAACGGAGGTTTAGATACTAACGGAGATGGAGTAATTGATTCAAATGATACTAACGGAGGAGATTCTGATGGTGATGGTATTCCAGATTCAGTAGACGGGTTAGATGGATTCGGAGACAATGAAGGAGATACAGTAGATACCGATGGAGACGGTGTTGCAGATTATCAAGATCTAGATAGCGATGATGACGGAGTAAACGATGTTGTTGAAGGAGGAAATGGAGATTTAGATACTAACGGAGATGGAACAATTGATTCAGATGATGATAACGGAGGAGATTCAGATGGCGATGGTATTTCAGATTCAGTAGATGGATTAGACGGTCATGGAGATGCAAACGATCCAGATAACGATTCAGATCCAACCGATCCAAATGATGGAGGAAATGGAGTTGTTGGTGATAGCGGAACAGATTCAGATGGTGATGGTATTGCAGATTCAGTAGATGGATTAGACGGATTTGGTGATGCAATAGATGAGGGTACTTGTGTTAAGGTAAACAACTTAATGAGTCCAAATGGAGATTCAGCTAATAGTTACTTACACATCGATTGTATTGAAAACTTCTCTAATAATAAATTAGAGATATTCAATAGATGGGGTAATACTGTATTTAAAGTAAAAGGATACTCTAATACTAATCGAGATAAGAGATTTGAAGGTATTTCTAACGGACGTGTTAACATAAATGTTGATGATAAATTGCCAGTTGGAACATACTTCTATATATTAGACCTTGGAAATGGAAGTAAGGTAAGAAAAGGTTGGATTTATATTAATAGATAATAAGTATTACAATACGTTAGATTAATAAATAAAAAATTTAATCAGATGAAATTATATTTAAGTTTAATCTTAATATGTGTTATGAGTGTTTGTGTAATCACAGATGCTCATGCACAACAAGATCCTCAGTATACACAGTATATGTATAATACTATGAATGTAAACCCTGCTTACGCGGGTTCTAGAGGAAATACTGTAATTACAGCTTTAGGTAGGTTACAATGGGTTGGATTTGAAGGAGCACCAAACACCCAAAACTTAACTTATGATACTCCTTTAGGATATTCTGGTTTAGGATTAGGAATTAACTTAATGAATGATGAAATTGGACCTTCTAGTGAAATTTATTTAGATGGAAATTTATCATACACTATTCAAACTGGTAATGAGGGTAATTTAGCATTCGGTTTACGTTTAGGAGGTAGATTATTAAATATAGATTGGACCAAAGGTTTATACAGAGATGAAGAGCAAATATTTGCTAATAATGTCAATAGATTTTTACCTACAGTAGGAGCTGGTGTTTATTATCATGAACCTGAATGGTATATTGGGCTATCTGTTCCTAATATTTTAAGAATGGAACATTATGATGCTGAAACACCAGGAGAAGTAGCTGTAGAAAGAATGCACTTCTTCTTAATTACAGGATATGTTTTTGATATTAATGAAGATTTAAAATTTAAACCAGCAGCATTATTAAAAGCAGTATCTGGTGCGCCTTTATCTTTAGATGTTTCAGCGAACTTATTATTTAGTGAAAAGTTTAGAGTAGGAGCATCATGGAGATGGGATGATTCAATTAGTGCCCTTTTAGGTTTCCAAGTAAACGATTCATTCCTAATAGGATATTCATATGATTTAACCACCTCAAATTATAACGTAACAAATTCAGGAACACACGAACTTATGTTACGTTACGAAATATTTAAAGAAATAAGATACAGATCCCCGAGATTCTTTTAAAAAGAAGAAATTATGAGTTTAAAGAGGTTACCAACACTATGTTTATTAGTGTTGGCAGTAGGAGTTTTTGGGCAAAGTAAAAAAGTAGCTGATAGGTATTTTGATGAATTTTCATTCGTACAATCAGCAAAGATTTACAAAGATTTAGTACTTGTCAAGGGCGATAGCTCTAAACATGTTTTAAGTAGGTTAGCAGAATCGTATTACAACAATTCAGATACCGAAGAAGCTGAAATATGGTACCAAAAGTTAATTGCCAATTTCAATGAAAATATTGAGGGTAGGCATTTGTTTAAATATGCACAGGTGTTGAGAAGTAATGGTAAGTATAAAAAGTCAGATTCTATATTTTTAAAACTTGCGAATGCAGAAAGTAGCAATTTAAAGCAAGAATTGAATAATGAAGACTATTTACTTAATTATTCAAGTCAAGAAAAAAGGATAGGGGTAAGAAATTTAGCCATAAATACTCCATTTTCTGATTTTGGTGGTTTCTTGCTTAATGGAAAAGCATATTATTCATCTTCAGCACCTACAGATGCTAAAAGACAAAACATTTACAAATGGAACAATCAACCATTTTTAAATATTTATAGAGCAGAAGAAGATATTAAAACGCTTGAGGACAGTGAAAAAGACACTGTTTTGGTTCTTGGTAACATTGAAAAACTAGGAGAGCCAATTGCTTCAGAATTTCATGAATCAACACCAGTTTTTACAAAAGATGGAAAAACGATGTATTTTACACGTAATAATTCAGATGGTAAAAGAGCGAGAAAAAATAAAAACAACACTTCTAACTTAAAAATTTACAAAGCAAGTTTTGTAAACGGTTATTGGGTAAACGTTAAAGAATTACCATTTAATAATGATGAATATTCTACAGGTCATCCTGCTTTAAGTCCTGACGAAAAAACGTTGTATTTCGTTTCAAATATGCCTGGGGGATATGGAGACTCCGATATTTATAAAGTAGAAATTAATGGTAAAGATGATTATGGAATTCCAGAAAACTTAGGAAGTACAATAAATACATCTGAGAAAGAAGTTTTTCCGTATATCGGGAATGATAACACGTTGTATTTTTCTTCAAACGGACATTTAGGTTTAGGGCTTTTAGATATTTTCCAATCAAAGATTACTATCGACGGTACTTTTTCTTCACCAGAAAATTTAGGGTATCCATTCAATAGTAAAAAAGATGATTTTTCATTTTTTGTTGCTGATGATGGTAAAAAAGGTTTTTTCTCTTCAAATAGAGAAAATGGTAAAGGAGATGACGATATTTATAGCTTTTATATTTATACCGATCCACCTATTTGTACTCAAATAGTAAGAGGAACTATTCAAAATAAATCAACAAAAGACCCTATTGATGCGGTTTCTGTGAAGTTGATTAATAGCAATAAGCAAGTTGTTTCAGAAGTTATTTCAGACGATTTTGGTAATTATACATTTGAAAATATACCATGTAACAGTAATTATACTATAACTGCTACCAAACTAGACCATAGATCAGCTAAAAGTACTATTTCAACAACTGATGTTAGAAATAACGAGCTTACTACTAATTTAGAGTTGGTACCATTAATTGTTGGAGATCAAATTGTAATCAAACCTATTTATTTTGACTATAACAAAACGCTGATTAGAGATGATGCTGAATATGAGTTAGAGAATATTGTAACAGTTATGAGTAACCACCCAGAAATTGTTATTAAAATTGAATCACATACTGATAGTCGCGGATCTAGAGATTATAATAGAATGTTATCTGATAACAGAGCCAAAGCTACAAGAGATTTCATTTTATCTAGAGGAATAGCTGCTGATAGAATTGAAAGCGCAATAGGTTATGGTGAAGATAAACCACTTAACGATTGTATAGATGGTAAGAAGTGTTCAGAAAAAGATTATCAAGCTAATCGACGCTCATACTTTTATATTGTAAAAGGAGCTGATGCTATTAAGATAAAACAAGCTATTGAAAAAACTAGAATTAAAAGAAGAGTTACTGAAAAGAAAGTAGAATCTAAAAAAAGTAATTTCTTAGAATTTTTAAGAAAAAACCTTAGAAGATCAGGGAATGAAAGTCCTGAAAAGAACAAGTGTTTTAAAGGTGAAGAAGAAAACTGCGATAAAAAAGACAAAGAATTTAAAGTAGATTATAAGAACTAAGTTTCCCCTTCATAATTCGTAGTGTTACGTCAATAAAAAAGCTCCTTTAAAGGAGCTTTTTTTATTCAATAATCACAATAATATAAGCATAAATGAGTTATAGTTATACATTAACTTATATCATTATTATTAATTATGAAAAAACTATTTATCCCCATAGTAATTTTAGCTATGGCAACCACGTCTTGTGTATCAAAGAAGAAGTATGCTGAACTAGAACAGCGATACAATGATACTAGAGGAAACTTGCAGAAAACAACTTTAGAAAAAGAAGAATTAGAAGCAAAATTTGCAAAAATTGAAAAAAGGGTAGATGATTATAATCAAAAAATTAACTCGTTAAAAGACGTAAACGAGTCGCTACAAGAAGAGAATAGCGTAAAATTAGATATGGTTGGTAAATCTGCAGTGATATCTAATTCGATGAAAGAGAAAATGCGTGAAACACTTAAAAATGTTGATCCAGCTGAATTAGCAAATGCAAAAACATTAAAAGATTCAATGAATGTTGCAGTTTCATACAATTTAAAAAAGTCAATTAATTCTTCAGATTTAGAAAATGATGAAGATGTAAACATTGATATTGATCAAACAGTGGTTATGATTTCTGTTTCAGATAAAATGTTATTCAACACTGCTAGTTATAAAGTTAAGAGAAATGCTCATAAACTAATTAAAAAATTAGCAGATGTAATTAACTCTGAACCTAGTATGGATGTTATGATTGAAGGACATACAGATGCAAGATCATATAACTCAGGTGTATTACAAGATAACTGGGATTTAAGTGTAAAAAGAGCTACATCTATAGTAAGATTATTAGAAAAAAAATATGGAGTAGATGCTAGTAGATTAATTGCATCAGGTAGAGGAAGTTCAGTACCATTAGTTGAAAATAACTCTGCAGAAAATAGAGCAAGAAACAGAAGAACGAGAATTGTTATTTTACCAAATCTTGATAAGTTCTTCGGTTTATTAGCAGAAGAGGAACAAATAAAACCGTAATAATTTAAATACACTGAAAAACCAGCAAATTTGCTGGTTTTTCAGTTCATAGCAAATAGCTTTATAAAAGTGACTTTTTTAAAGCTATTGTGTCTTAAGTAAATAGATAAACCTTTAATAATCAGATTATGAAAAAACTATTGATTTTAACATTTGGAATTCTTTTCATGATTTCTTGTACAGACAAGAAGAAACAAGAAGATGAAAAGAAAATTGAATCTGCAATTCAAAAAATTGATTCTATCGAAAATGAAGTGAAAGCAGGAATCGAAAAACTAAATGAAACAACTAAAAAGCTAGAAGAGCAGTTGCAAAAATTAGACAGTATTATTTAAACTAAAAAAATATAAACATGAAGAATATTAAAATTATAGTATCATTAGTAATGTTATTAGCATTTCTAGGTACACAGCAAACATTTGCACAAGGAAAAGGTAAAGGAAAAGAGAAAAAAATGGAGCAAATGGAAAATAAAGGAAAAGACAAGTTAAAAAAAGAGAAAGAAGATGCCGAAGATGAACTTGAGCAAGAAGTAGATGAAGTAAAAGGAAAAGGGAAGCAGAAGGCTGATGAAATGAAGCAAAAAGGTAAAGAGAAAGTAAAGGAAGAAAAAGCTAAAAAAGAATTCAAAGGAAAAGGGAATGCTTACGGTAGAGATAAAAACGGGATGTCTGGAAGAGAGTTTGGAAAAATGAGATCTAATGAAGCAAAAGAAAAAATTGAGGAACAAGAAGATAACATTCGTGAGAGCGAAGAAGTTTTAAGAAGAGGAAGAGAAAAAATAAAAAAAGCGGATGAAAAGATTAAGGAAGCTAAAGAAAAGAAAGAAATAACTGAAGAAGAAGCTGAGGAAAAAGAAGAAGTAGTTCGTAAAGCTAACGAAAGATTAGACGAATTAAATAAGAGAATTGAAGAGCAAAAAGAAAAGGTTAAAAAAGATAAAGATGCTCTTAAAAAGATATTATTTCCAGAAGGAGGAAAATAAATCTAGTAACAAATTATAATTATCTTAAAGACTGTCTGTAAAGGCAGTCTTTTTTATTGTTCAAGTTTTATTAAGGAATGTTATTGTACAGTTGATATAACTTGACAAGTTGATGTTTAAAGGTATTATGCGTTTATAAACTATATTTTCAATTAATTTTTTGAAAGGTTAATTTATTTTATAAGTAATAGTAAGTTAATTGCTAAACCGCTTTTGTATTAAGTGAATAGTAATTATTTACCTCTTTATTTCCATTAGATTATATTGAAAGAGTATAACTTTTTATACTAAATTAAAATTTTATCCTTTAATCTATTCAAATTAACTATTTATAGTAAATAATTTTGGTTCTCTATAACTTTAATAATTTTAGCTATAAATGATATATAAAAAGAAGCCGTAAGTTTTACCTACGGCTTCTTTTTATATATTAAACTAAATAATGTTAGTTTTTATTCTTGTAATCTAAAGTTAATAGGAATGTAATACTCAACATTTGTTGTTTTTCCATTATGCTTAGCAGGAATAAAAGTAGGTAAGTTAGCTACCATTTTCTTTGCTTCTTGCTCTAATAAATGACCATTCTCAGGACCTTTCATTTTAATATTGGTAACATCTCCATTCTTGTCAATAATAAAGCGTACCCAAACTCTACCTTCAATATTCTGATCTGCAGCTGCAGCAGGGTAGTGGAAGTTTCTTTGAATATGGCTAACCATTCTTTCGTTAAAACAGTTCATTTTTTGCATGTCAGCTACTTTTGTACAAGCTTTGAATTGAGGAATACTATGAACCTCAGCAAACTTAACAAAATCTTTAATTTCAACTTCTTTTTTCACAACTGCAGTAGTCTTTTTAGGTGCAGTAACTTTCTTTGCTACTCTTGTAGCAGGTTTAGAAGATGAATTTCTAGCAGCAGCTCCAGGAGCTCTAAAAGAGATTGGAACACCATACTTCACTTTTACCGATTTACCATTGTGTTTACCAGGTATAAATTTTGGTAAATTGTTAACTATTCTTCTAGCTTCTTTCTCTAAAGACTCTCCACCTTGAGGACCACGTAGTAAAATATCTTCTACATTTCCTAACTCATTGATAGTAAACTGAACTAAAACTCTCCCTTGAATTCCTTTATCTAAAGCATCTTGAGGATATCTAAAGTTGTTTACAATATGTTTAGTCATGTTAGTTTCAAAACACTTAGCTTGTTTGATTAATGGAACATTGTTACACTTATCAAATAATGGGATTTCTTCTACTAAGTTGAAAGGAATTTTTTCAATAGTTGCAGAATTATCTTCTAATTCAAGTTTACCAACTAAAAGAGTATTTTTCTTAATTTCTGCTACTTTTTGAGAAGAATTGATATCACCACCAATAGTAGACACTGCTTCTTTGTTCTTACGAACAACACGTCTTCTGGTAGATACTTCGATAGATAATTGTTTGTTAGCACCATCTTTAGTGTCTTCGATTGCACACTTTGTGATACTATTAGGATCAGCGATTGTCTCGTCAGGGGTTGTACATACTTCCTGTCCTACAGCTGCTACAGTTAGTAGCAATGCCGCAGCTAATGAGGGGAATTTTTTCATTATTGCGCTCTATTTAAGGTGATTACAATGTTAATTGTACACCAATTAACGCGGTAAATATATGAAAAAAATAAAAAGCCACAAATTTATTTTGATTTTTTGTTTTTTTTCTTAACGGCTGAATTTGTGGCTTTTAAATGATTTTTACCTTTTTGGAGCTTTAAAAATTATTGGAAGAGCGTATTTCACATTTACAAAATTTCCCTTATGAGAACCTGGTATAAACTTAGGTAATGAAGCAATAAGTCTGTCCGCCTCTTTCTCTAAAAGTTCCCCATTTTCTGGCCCTCTTTTTTTAATATCTATAACATTTCCATCTGTATCGATAGTAAATTGTACTAAAACTTTACCTTCAATACCTTTTTGCATCGCTTCTTTTGGATAATCAAAGTTTCTAACAATATGTTTTATCATTTGCTCTTCAAAACACTTTGATTGTTTTAGAATTGGAGCTTTTTCACATTTATCAAATAAAGGAATTTGTTCTACCAAATGAAAAGGAACTTTTTTAAGAGTGGTTAAAATATCTTTTTTAATACTTAACTCTTCAACTAACTCTTCTTTGTTTTCTATAAGTTGTTGAGTTACTTGATTTTGATTAGAAGTAGAAATAGCATTTACTTTTCTAAGCTTACGATGTCTTTTTGTAGCTATTTCTTTAACTTCTTCAGATTCTAACGTGCTTTTTACATCATCAATAGAACATTTTGTAATTGTGATAGCGTTAGGATCGTGTAGGTTTTCTGTAGGAGTTTCACATTTTTCTTGAGCGAAAGAAAAAGTTGTCATAAGTAATAAGACAACTATAAACGAAGGGGATTTCATAGTTTTAATAGTATGTAAGGGTTTTTAAAGGAAGCTAATATAGAATTATTAAAGAATTTGTTAAAATATTGCAATATTAATTTAACGTTAAGTTTATAGGAAATGCGTATTTAACGTTGATTGGCAGTCCTTTATGTTTTCCGGTTGTTAATGTAGGTAGTTTGTTTATTATTCGATTTACTTCTTTTGTAATATTGTTATTAGGTTTAGAACTAATTACTTGAATGTCTTTTGGTTTACCATATATATCGATAGTAAATTGAATTAATATTCTCCCTTGAACTCCTTCTTCAGAAAATACCTCAGGATAGTAGTACTTTAAAAAATGCTTTTGAAGGTTGTCTTTAAAACACTTTTTTGTATTCCCAAGATTATTATCACAGTTTGGAAATAACGGAACTTCATCAACTAAAGAAAAAAGAATTTCGTTGTTTTGAAATTTAGTTGGATTTTCAATCTCAAAACTGTTGTTTGTGGTTATTGATATTTCTGAAGAAGCTTTTAAAACCGTTTTACTTTCTTGTACTTGTTTTCTTTTTATAATTCGGTTTCTTGCAACTATATTTTTTTGAATTCTTTTTCGCGGTTCAGGCTTTTCTGATTCTATAGCACATTTATTCAAGCTTATAGTATTAAGGTCAATTGAATTTTCTTCTTGTGTTGTACATACTTTTTTTTGAGCAAATAAAAATTGTGTAAAGAATAAAAAGGAAATAATAAGTAGTAGATTTTTCATTTTCTTAGTTTTTGGTTGATGTAAAAATGAAAAATATAGAGAGGAAATGTTTTAGCTTAACATCATAAGTTGGTTAACTGATGTTTTTTAAAATGTTATGGATGTTAAATTAGAATTAAGTAAAAAAGGCTTTCGAATAATCGAAAGCCTTTTAATTATGATTGATTTTACGTTTATTTTACGTTCATTAACTCAACATCAAAAATTAAGGTAGCGTTTGGAGGAATTACTCCACCTGCACCTTGTGAACCGTATGCTAAGTTTGAAGGAATTACTAAACGAGCTTTATCACCAACTTTTAATAATTGAATCCCTTCATCCCAACCAGCAATAACTTGACCAACACCGATAGCAAAATCGATTGGTTGCTTACGCTTGTATGAAGAATCAAATACAGTTCCATCTAATAACTGACCTTTATAGTGAACAGAAACCATAGCTCCTTTAGTAGCTTGTTTTCCGTCTCCGTTTTGTAAGATTTTGTAACGCAATCCGCTTGGAGTTTCATCGTATCCAGCCGCAACAGAGTCTAATAATTCTTTTTGACGCGCTTTTTCTTCAGCTTCACGTTTTTCACGAGCTCCTTCAAAAGTTCTAAAAGCTTCAACTGCATTCCATTTTTCAGCAGTTTCACCCACACGAATAATCTCCACATTCATTTCGTCTCCTTGTGCAACAGCATCAACAACATCTTGTCCTTCAACAACACTACCAAAAACAGTGTGTTTACCGTCTAACCACGGAGTTTCAACATGAGTAATAAAAAATTGAGAACCATTGGTTCCTGGACCAGCGTTTGCCATAGATAATTTACCTGGAGCATCGTGCTTTAATTCTGGATGAATTTCATCATCAAATTTATAACCAGGGTTTCCAGTACCAGTTCCTTGTGGGCAACCACCTTGTATCATAAAGTCAGCGATTACACGGTGAAATTTTAATCCGTTATAATAAGGAGTTCCTTGAGGTTTTGCTGAGTTTTCTAAGTTTCCTTCTGCTAAAGCAACAAAGTTACCTACAGTTCCAGGAGTTTTTTCGTATTCTAAGTTTACTAAAATATCACCTTTTGGTGTGGTGAACTTTGCATAAATTCCGTTATCCATTTTTTCTCTTATTTATATATAAAACTACTTTTTCCGAAGAAAAAGCAAAGTTAGTTCTTTACTGATAAAGTTGAAAGGTTAAAGCTTAAGCCTATGTTAATATTGTTTGCATTTACGTTGCCAAAAGGTGAGTAATATTTACCTCCTGAAGCGATTAAAGAAACTTGATTTGTTACGTCATAACTCAATCCAAGAAGGGGTCGGGTAATAATTCCTTCATCAGTATCAACACCAGCACCTCCACCAGCACCTCCCATAATTTCTATAAAAGCACGCATTTTATCGTTGAAAAAACGTGGGCTATACATACCACAACCTACTAATCCGTGTGCATAACCACCAGAACCACCGTCGTAAGCAAAACCAGCTTCACCAACGATGTACAACCAGTTATTTAAATCGTAATTCGCTTTTAAACCAATTAATTGTAAATCTACAGAGTATCTATTATTATCATTATTAGGATCAAATTTAGCAACATCAAAATAACTTTGATTTTGTACTTCTACTCGTAATCCTTGTGTGTAATACGTATTGTTTTTTTCGGAAGAAGTTCCTCCATTTAGCCCGAAATATTTTAAACCAAAACCGTAAGTGTAGGCTTCTAAATCACCTGCAATAGCACGATAATATCCACCGTGACCACTAATTGCTATGTTTTTAAATAATTTTAAATCGATTCCTGCGGAAGGATAGATCATTAATCCACCTTCAGGAGCTACACGACCACCGGCAGCACCAATTCCTAATTTCCCGAAAATATTGATGTATTTTGATTGGTAAGGATGATATCCTGCACCAATAAATAAATCCATAAAACCAGCTCGTAATCCTTTGTAAATAGCATCGGTATGAGCGAATAAGAAAGTGTTTTCGTTTAAATATTTCTGGTATTCAAATCCAATAACAGATAGAGTTTCTGTTAAAGGTTCTTGGTTATTTGCATCATCTTTTCTTGAATTACCTATTGGTTTAAAGAAGTCAAAACGAATTTGCTGTACATTTTTAACAGCTGGCTTGCTCCAAAAGCTATTAGAAGAAAGATTATTTGCTAAAAACTTTTGATGTGCTTTGTCATAGTCGGTAAAACGTAAAACACTCGGTATTTCTACAAAGAAAGAAACCGAGTTACTTTTAATTTCACCAGATAAAAAGTTAACATGACTGTATTGTATTCCGAAGGAATAATCATTCTTTTTGTATTGCAACCCGATATTTGGGTTGATAAATCCACCATCATTTACTAAGTAACGATAACCACCACCACCTCCAAAATGGAAGTTAGCATCAATATATAAGTTTTTATACAGTTGTTTGTTGATTCCTAGTTCTGCACCTAAAGTGAATAATCCTCCTTGATCACCTGTTACTGCAAAATGGAACCCAGCTCCTCCATACAACCAATCGTTGATAGGAATTTGATAATGTAATCCCGCTAACCCCATAGTTGGTTTTAGTTCAGGGAATTTTACTGAAGGCATATGTACAGGAATAAAATTCAAACGAACTTTATTGTGTAATTCTTTTCCTTTTAAACTCGATAAATTCTCTTGACTATTTATTATTAGAGAAGAGAAAAGAGAGAAGAGAAAAAAGGCTATATAGTGTTTTTTAGAACTCACTTGTGTAATGTAATTTTACTGTTGGGTATTTACTTTGCGTCATTTGAATAGTAAACTGAGAATCCGCCAAAAATACTAACTGACCTTGTTTGTCTTTTGCTAAATAACGTTGCTTAACACGTTTAAATTCTTTAAATTCTTCGTTTTTTGGATCTTCTGGCTCTACCCAACACGCTTTATGAACTGCAATGTTTTCGTATGAACATTTAGCTCCGTATTCATGTTCTAAACGGTATTGAATTACCTCATACTGAAGTGCGCCCACAGTTCCAACAATTTTACGTCCATTCATTTCTAAAGTAAATAACTGTGCAACACCTTCATCCATTAACTGATCTAAACCTTTATATAATTGTTTAGCTTTCATTGGGTCAGCATTGTTTACATAACGGAAATGTTCTGGAGAGAAACTAGGAATTCCTTTGAAGTTTAATTGTTCTCCTTCAGTTAAAGTATCACCAATTTTAAAGTTTCCTGTATCGTGTAATCCCACAATATCACCTGGGAAAGATTCTTCTACGATTTCTTTTTTTTCAGCGAAAAAAGCATTCGGACTCGAGAATTTTACTTTTTTACCGTTACGAACATGTAGGTAAGGAGTGTTTCTCTTAAAAGTCCCTGATACAATTTTTACGAAAGCTAAACGATCTCGGTGCTTCGGATCCATGTTTGCATGAATCTTAAAAACAAATCCGGTAAGTTTATCTTCTTTAGAGTCAACCAAACGCTCTTCAGCTTGTTTTGGTTGCGGATTCGGAGCAATATCAATAAAACAATCTAACAATTCTTTTACTCCGAAGTTATTTAAAGCAGAACCAAAGAAAACTGGTTGTAAATCACCTTTTATGTAAGCTTCTTGGTCAAATTCAGGATATACTTCGTATACCAATTCTAATTCTTCACGAAGTGTGTTTGCAGATTTTTCTCCGACAATTTTATCCAATTCAGGATTGTTTACATCATCAAATTCAACACCTTCTGATATAACAGTTTTGTTATCTCCTGAGAAAATATTTAATTTCTTCTCCCAAATGTTGTAAATTCCTTTAAAATCGTATCCCATTCCGATAGGGAAACTTAACGGAGTAACTTTTAAACCAAGTTTTTGCTCAACTTCATCTAATAAATCAAAAGCGTCTTTACCTTCACGGTCTAATTTGTTAATGAAAACAATCATCGGTATTTTACGCATACGACAAACCTCTACTAATTTTTCGGTTTGTTCCTCAACTCCTTTTGCAACATCAATTACAACAATAACACTATCAACCGCAGTTAAGGTTCTAAAGGTATCTTCAGCAAAATCTTTGTGACCAGGTGTATCAAGAATATTAATCTTCTTGTCTTTATAAATGAAAGCTAATACAGAAGTTGCTACCGAGATACCACGTTGGCGCTCAATTTCCATAAAATCGGAAGTAGCTCCTTTTTTAATTTTGTTGTTTTTAACCGCCCCAGCTTCTTGAATTGCTCCACCAAAAAGTAATAATTTTTCGGTTAAGGTAGTTTTACCAGCATCGGGGTGTGATATAATTCCGAATGTACGTCTCTTCTGTATTTCTTCTAAAAAACTCATCTATAAATTTTAAGGTTGCAAAGATACATTTTAAAGCGAACTGTTCAAAAGGTTTAATTGTTGAACTGGTATCAATTTTGTAAGTTTGCTTTTCGTATATTTTTAAGATGAAAGAACACGTAATTTTAGTTGATAAGCAAGATAATCCGATAGGATTAATGGAGAAGATTGAAGCGCATGAAAAGGCGTTGTTACATAGAGCTTTTTCGGTATTTGTTTTTAATGATAAAAATGAATTAATGTTACAACAACGCGCTGCTGAAAAATACCATTCTCCGTTATTATGGACCAATACGTGTTGTTCGCATCAGCGTGAAGGTGAATCTAATATAGTAGCAGGAAAACGTAGATTACAAGAAGAAATGGGGTTTTCTTGTGAATTAGAAGAAGTGTTTTCTTTCATTTATAAAGCTCCGTTTGATAATGGCTTAACAGAACATGAATTGGATCATGTAATGATTGGTCGATTTAACGACGAACCTCATATAAACCAAGAAGAGGTGGCTTCGTACAAATGGATGCTTTTAGAAGATGTTAAAGCTGATATAGAAAATCATCCAGAGAAATATACAGCGTGGTTTAAAATAATTTTTAAAGAGTCTTACAATAAAATATCTAAGTTTATCTAACATGCCAAAAGTAACTGTTCATAGAAAAGCACATTTTAATGCAGCGCATCGTTTATTTCATCCAGATTGGTCTGATGAAAAAAACTTTGAAGTTTTTGGTAAGTGTAGCAATCCTAATTATCACGGACATAATTATGAGTTAATTGTATCGTTAACGGGTGAAATTGATAAACAAACAGGATATGTATACGATTTAGGTAAATTAAAAGACTTAATAAAAGTAGAGGTTGAAGATGTTTTAGATCACAAAAACTTGAATATTGAAGTTGAAGAATTTAAAAACGTAAACCCTACAGTAGAAAACATCTCGGTAGTAATTTATAATAAGTTACGTGTAAGTATTCCAGAAAATTTAGACTTAGAAGTTACACTATACGAAACACCAAGAAATTACGTAACTTATAGAGGTAACTAATTTATGATAGACCAACTACTACGATTTACTCCAATTTTAAAGCAAAAAATTTGGGGAGGGGAAAAACTTAACCAGCTACTTCACAAAAACTTTGAGGGAGATAATATAGGTGAAAGTTGGGAAATTTCTGATGTAGATGGAGATGAATCTATTATTTCTAATGGTGCTTTACAAGGAAAAACTTTAAGAGCACTTTTAAAAGAATATCAATACCATTTAGTTGGTAATCATGTATATGAAACTTTTGGAAATGAGTTTCCTTTACTCATAAAATTTATTGATGCTAAAGAAGTTTTAAGTATTCAAGTGCACCCTGATGATGCTTTAGCTGATGCTCAAGAATCTTTCGGAAAAACTGAAATGTGGTATGTTGTGCAAGCAGATGAAGGCTCAAATATCATTATTGGTTTTAAAAATGATTCTGATACAAAAGAATATTTACACCACTTAAAAGAGAAAACATTAGTTGATATTTTAAATGTTGATGAAGTAAGTGAAGGAGATGTGTATTTTGTGCCACCAGGTAGAGTTCATGCAATTGGAGCAGGTGTGGTGATTGCAGAGATTCAGCAGACATCAGATTTAACTTATCGAATTTACGATTGGGATAGAAAAGATATTGATGGTAATTATAGAGAATTACACACTGAAAAAGCATTAAAAGCTATCGATTTTTCTTCTCAAATCTCATATAAAACTCCATATTCAAAAAAAGAGAATATAACTAACGAAGTAGTTACTTGTCCGTATTTTACAACTAATATGCTTCCGATAGAGGGAGAAGTACAAATAGATAACTCAACTAAAGATAGCTTTGTTATTTACATGTGTGTTAAAGGTGAAGTGATCTTCCGTTATAAGAATCAAGAAGAAAAGGTAAAGATGGGAGAAACTATTTTAGTTCCTGCTTGTATTACCGATTTTGAAATTTCTTCGAGCAGCCAATCAGAATTATTAGAAACTTATATAAAATAAGCTTAAGAGGTTTCTCTTAAGCTTATAAACAAATCAAACTAACTTAAAATTTATGATTGAGTTTTTGCTCAACCATAGAACGATTAAGAAGCTTTTTCTAAAGTGTAGCCGAATACAGCGCTACAAATAATATCTTGTTTCTTTTCTTCTTTTTTTGATACTGTAATGTTTAAAACAACTTCAGTAGTACTCAATTTTTTAATATTATTTTGAATAATGAGTTTATCATTCAAATAAGCATTTTCAATAAGATTAAAATCAATGCTTTTAAAACTCAAATCAGAAGAGTTTTTGTATAAATTAAGTGAAGATTGCAGGTTAGACTCAATCTTGTCAAATAAGATAGAAGTCTTTAACACCTTGTTTTTGCTAACTTGTTTCTTGTTAACAACAAACTGATTTTTTATGTTTTGTGAAGTATTTAAAGTTTTCATTTTTTTAAGGGTTTAGTATTAGTAATTCAGGATCTCTGTAAAAAGGGTTTTGTACTGAGTACATAAAGGTTGTTACATGTTTGTTGAATCGAATACGGTTTTTTGCTGTGTTCATAATGATTAAAATTTAAAATATTAGTAAATAAAAAAAGGTGCTTTTTGTAAAAAGCACCTTTGTAAGTTTATTGTAAATTGATTTGTATTAAAATCGTTGTTTATACTTGTTTTTATAAGTGCTTTTAACGGTAACATGTACATATTGTTTATGCATACGATTAGTACACGACATAGAATTAATCGTGTTACAAATAAGTGTATATGTGCGTAAAAGCGCTTTCATGAGTGTTCAAATGTAGCAAAACTTTTTAATAATCAGTAGAATAAAGAAATTAATTAGTGTTAAAGTTTTATCAATCTATAATAAATCGGTTTTAATAAGGTGGTTTAAATACTGTATCTTTGAAAGGTAATTACAGGTTATTTATGAAAAATATTAAAGTTATAGCTTTTGATGCTGATGATACACTTTGGGTAAACGAAACTTATTTTCGAGATGCAGAAAATGAATTTGCTAAGCTATTATCAGATTATGAAACGGAAAATAAAATCCACCAAGAATTATTTAAAAAGGAAATAGAAAACCTTAAAATTTATGGTTACGGAGTGAAAGGTTTTATGTTGTCTATGGTAGAATGTGCTTTAGAAATTTCTAACTATAAAATCAATCCTAAAAAGATGGAAGACATCTTAGAAATAGGAAAAGAAATGTTAGAAAAACCTATTGAATTATTAGATGGAGTAGAAGAGGTATTACAACAATTAAGTAAAAAATATAAACTAATTGTAGCCACAAAAGGAGATTTATTAGATCAAGAAAGAAAACTAGCAAAATCAGGAATATTAAAATATTTTCATCATACAGAAGTAATGAGTGAAAAGAAAAAAGCTGATTATAAAAAGTTAGTAAAACGCTTAGATATCAATCCTGCAGAGTTTTTAATGATTGGAAATTCATTAAAATCAGATGTGTTGCCTTTATTAGAAATAGGAGCAACCGCTATACATGTTCCGTTTCATACAACTTGGGCGCATGAAGAAGTTAACGATGACCAAAAAACAGATGAGTACAAAACAGTTTCAACAATTACCGACGTATTAAGTTTTTTATAAATGAAGTATTTAGATATTGATAACTGGAATAGAAAACAACATTTTGAGCATTTTAGAACTTTAACAGACCCAACTTTTGGTTTGGTTGCTGATGTTGATGTAACGAAAGCATATTTATCTTCTAAAGAAAAAGGAAACTCATTTTTTGTTCGATACCTTCACGCCTGTATGAAAGCAATTAATGCGGTTGAAAATTTTAAATATAGGATAGAAGAAGATAAAATAGCTATTTACGATGTGATTAATGCGTCTCCAACAATAGCTAGAAAGGATAATACTTTCGGATTTTCGTATGTTCTTTTTTCTGAAGATTTCGAAGAGTTTAACCATAATTTTCAACAAGAAAAAAAGAGGATAGAAAATTCTACTAATTTATTTCCTCCAAAATATTCTCTTGGTTGCATTCACTGTTCGGCGATTCCTTGGGTGAGTTTTACAGGGCATAAAGAACCTTTTTCAGGTAATAAAAATGATAGTGTACCACAATTATCATTTGGTAAGATTAAAGAAACAAACGGTAAAAAAATACTACCAGTGGCAATAAACGTTAATCATGCATTGGCTGATGGATATCATGTTGGACAGTTTTTTCAAAAATTTCAGCAAGAATTAGATAAAATCGATTAATTTTGCAGCAAAATTTATAATTATGTCAAGCGTAAAAAATTTAAAGAAAGATATTAATTACACATTAGGAGATATTATTACTATCTGTCAAATTTCTAAGGAGTTAAATCCAGATTCAGATAAAGCAAAGGCAGATGCTATTGTTGATGAGGTAATTGAAACTTTTGATGAGTTAATTGCAAAGGTAAACGCAAAAAACGTAGAAAATAAGAAAGCTCACTACAAAGCAATTAATGCTGAGTTAGAAACTAAAGCAAATGCTTTAATAGAGAAAGTTAATAGTTTATAGTATTATATAAACTGTCAATTTAAAAAGCGAAACTTATTTAAGTTTCGCTTTTTTATTGAAAATTTAACATATAAGATGTAATATAATTTTGTAAATTACGTTCTGAAATAAACCACTTTAACCCCAATAAAGATATGGCAAGAGCTATGTATGAGTACACGAAAACTGTACTGCAAAAGGTTAGTTTTAACGCCGATTTGTTTTGTAAAGAGCTTGAAAAAGCTTTAAGTAGATTACTACCTTACGAAATAGATGAACTAACTATTTGGCTTAGACAATTTACAGCTAATAAACCAGATTTATACGTTTGTTTAGCAATAGTTGATAAAAAATAAAAAAGGGAACTAATTAGTTCCCTTTTTTATTTTTTGATACTCTTTTCTATCACCTTTAAGTTTTCTAATAAGCTTACGGTGAAATTCATATTCGGCAATTTCTAACTGTAAAATCTTTTTATAAGGAAGTACTTTAGGAAGCTTGTTATAAAAATCATTTTTAGTTTCATATTGTAGTTTTGTAACCGATTTAATTTTATCAAAAACTAACCTCGATTCTTTTTCAGACAAACTATCTAATCCACCAGAGTCTTTTATTTTTTTCTTGATGCTATAACGTTCTTCTCTATGAAGTTGCATCATTTTTTTATCGTACACATTGTAAAGTGGCCAAAAATCTTGCGCTTCTTCTTCAGTTAAATTTAATTTTTCAGTAAGAAAAGCAACTTTAAAAGCACGAATTTTTTCTGCATTTCCTTTTCTTGTTTGCGCTTGGGTAAAAAAACTACCTAAGATTAAAAACAAGAATATTAGTGTTTTTTTATTCAATATCATCACTTAATAGGGTGTTGTTAACAATTATATAGTCTTCTATACTTTCTTCACTAATAGAAGTAAAAAGTTCTTCTTCTATATCGGCAATGCTAATTGCAGAAGCTAACTCTTCATTATAAGTAGTACCATAGCCATTTTCGTACCAAGATTCTATTTCATTAATAGTTATATCGTCTAAAGTTGTTTTTTGGGTGTTAAAATAATTAATACCAACAAAAAGTAAAACCGAAGCGGCAGCTGTTGTTGGAACATATTGTAAGATACGCTTACGAAGAGAAATTACCTTTACTTCTTTTTCTTTTGAATTTATTTTAGAAAGAATTGAATCTTCAATAGTGTTAAAATAATTTGCAGGAGTAGAAAAAGGCTTTTCTTTAGAAAAACTATTAATAATGGTTGAAGCATAAATGGTATCTTCAACTTCATTAAAATAGTTTTCTGGAGTAGAAAAACCAGTTTCTTTACCAACTTTTTGGTTTAAAAAATCTATGCTATGTTTTAACTCTTTACTCATTACTTATGTAAGACTGTTTTTTTGTTAAAAGGTTTAATTATAGTTTTTTATAAAGTGTTCAATTTTTTTTACAGCTATATGATATGATGCTTTTAAAGCGCCTACCGAAGTTTCTAGTACATCAGAAATTTCTTCGTATTTCATTTCTTCAAAATATTTCATGTTAAAAACTAGCTGTTGTTTTTGGGGTAACGTAGCAATAGCTTTTTGTAAAATAAGTTGCACTTCATCACCAGTAAACCAAAGATCACTATTAAGATTTGACACTAGCTGTTGTTGGTAATCGCTAATGTCAATATTTTTCTCTTTTGCTTTTTTGTTGATGAAACTTATCGATTCGTTTGTTGCAATTCTATACATCCAAGAATATAATTTACTATCCCCTTTAAAACCATCAATATTTTTAAAAATTTTGATAAAGGTGTTTTGTAAAACATCATCGGTATCGTCATGAGAAATTACAATTTTTCGAATATGCCAATACAATCGCTCTTTGTATTGCGATACTAATTGTTTAAAGGCAGTTTCTTTTGTGGTAGTCTGCTGTAACTGATCGATAAGTATAATTTCGTCAATCAACTAAAAAAGTTTTAGCTGTTAGACTTTAAAGATAGTAAAAGGTTTAAAAGAAAACTGAAAAAAATTACTTCAGCTTTTTTGTGCAACCAAATAATCGTTTTTCTTTAATGGTTTCCGAAACTCCTTTAGGAAGCATTTCTTCCCATCCTTCTTCGTTATTTTTAATCATCTTTAATACTTTTCTAGAGAAAATATGTAAAATTTCAGGATTGAAGTTTTCGATATCAATTAATCGGCCATTATTTTTAAAGAATTTGTATAATTCTTTCATTCTTGGGTGTACCTTTAAGTTTTCGCTAGTGATAAACTCACCAGTTTCATCATCTTTATAAGGATACATATACACTTTTAAATCGCGATAGAATAGTTTACCAAAAGCTTCTAAAATACCACCACTTAAATCACGGTAATATTTTTCATCAAAAATTTGGATTAAGTTATAAACTCCCATAGCTAATCCCATGCGTTCTTTAGTAAATTCACTAAAGTACTCTACAAGTTTAAAATACTCTTGGTAGTTTGTAATCATTACATTAAGCCCTAAAGAACATAGAAGTTCTGCTCTGTCTAAGAAATCACGCTCGTTAATTTCTCCTTCTGCACGTAGGTTGCTTAACGTAATCTCAAAAATTACTTTAGTTTTATCTGCATCTACTTTGTTTTCGGCGAAGAATAGCTCTTTAGAGCGTTCAAACATATCCATGTTAACTTTAGTAACTGGTCGGTAACTGCCACGAAGCGCTAATATGTTTTTTTTGTATAAAACTTGAGCTGGTAGAAGATTATTTCCATCAGGACCAAACATAACAGCATTGGTCATTCCGTTTTTAACTAACTGTAAACTCATTAAACGATTATCTACATACATAAAACGCGGTCCAGAGAAATTAATCATGTCAATTTCTAAACGATCTTTGTCAATATTATCGTAGAACGATTTTAATAAGTCTTTAGGATTATCGTTTAAATAGTAGGCACCGTAAATTAAATTTACACCTAAAACCCCTAAGGTTTCTTGTTGTTGACGTGCATCGGTTTCTCTAAAACGAAGGTGTAAAACGATTTCGTTATAATCTTCTAACGGATCTAACTGAAAACGAATACCAACCCAACCATGACCTTTGAATTTCTTGGTGAAGTTAATGGTTGCTACAGTGTTTGCATAACTAAAAAATAGTTTGTCTGGGTGTTTATGACGATCAAGACGCTCTTCAATTAAATCCATTTCATGCTTAAGCATCTTTTTTAATCGAGGCTCGGTAACATATCTGTTGTCTTTTTCAATACCATAAATAGCATCAGAGAAGTCTTTATCATAAGCGCTCATTGCCTTTGCAATAGTACCCGATGCACCACCGGCTCTAAAAAAGTTACGTACAGTTTCTTGACCAGCTCCAATTTCTGCAAAAGTTCCGTAAATATGTGCGTTTAAATTAATTTTTAACGCTTTCATTTTGGTAGTTGGTACCGCGTTTATTTTTTGATCTCCTTTTAACGTAATTGCCATTTTACTATTTTTTGTTACGTAATACAAATGTACTGAAATTAGGAACGACCAGACAATTTTTGTCGTATTTTTGTGATGAAAATGAAAGAAAAAAAACAATTAAAAATAACTTTTTTAGGTACGGGAACTTCAACAGGAGTTCCGATGATAACTAGTAAACATCCTGTTGCGTTATCTAAAAATCCGAAAGACAAACGTTTACGTTCTTCAATTTTAATTTCTTGGGATGATGTTAATTATGTAATTGATTGCGGACCAGATTTTCGTCAGCAAATGATTCGAGAAGAAGTAGCATCAATCAACGGAATTTTATTTACTCATGAACATGCAGATCATATAGCAGGATTGGATGAAATTCGTCCGTATTGTTTTCAAATAGGTCCTGTTCCTATTTATGTATCAGAAAGAGTGTTGGATGTTTTAAAAAAACGCTATGATTATATTTTTGCTATCGAAAATAGGTATCCAAGTGCGCCAAGTGTAGCCCCTATTATAATTTCTCATAAAAATAATCTTGAGTTGAATGGAGTAGCGGTAACTCCCATTGAAGTCATGCATGGTGATTTACCAATTTTAGGATATCGTTTTAATAATGTAGCCTATATTACAGATATCAAAACAATTTCAGGAGAAGAAAAAGAAAAGCTAAAGAATTTAGATGTTTTAATTGTTACAGGGCTTCGTAAAGAACCTCATAATACACATTTCAACTTAGAGGAAGCACTTAGTTTTATTGAAGAAATTAAACCAAAAAAAGCGTATTTAACACATATAAGTGAACTATTAGGTTTGCATGATGAAGTTGAAAAAGAATTGCCTGAAAATGTGTTTTTAGCTTACGACGGTTTACAAATTTAGTATTGAGTTTATCGATATAACAATCAATATTAATTACACAAAGTAATTGACGAAGTTAAAATTGCTTCTTATTTTTACCCTAAATATTTTTTGAATGAAGATTATTATTTCACCTGCAAAATCGTTAGACTTTGAAACTAAAGCAACAACTGAGTTATATACAAAACCTAGGTTTTTAGAGAAATCAGAAAAACTAAATAAGAAGTTAAAAACACTTTCTAGAAAAAAAATAGGGGAGTTGATGAAGATTTCTGATGACTTAGCAAGTTTAAATTACGATAGAAATCAGCAATGGCAACCACCGTTTACTTTAGATAATGCTAAACAAGCAGTGTTTTCTTTTACGGGTGAAGTTTATAGAGGAATTGATGTGAATTCTCTTTCGCAGGACAAAATTCCTACATTACAGGATAAACTTAGAATTTTATCAGGATTATATGGATTGTTAAAACCGCTAGATTTAATTCAGCCTTATCGTTTAGAAATGGGAACCAAACTAAAAGTAGGTAGAACAGAGAATTTATATAAATTTTGGGACACTACTTTGGCTGATTCGTTAAATGATGAGTTGGCAGATGATGAACTATTAATCAACTTAGCGAGTTCTGAATATTTTAAAGCGCTTCCGAAGAAAACCTTAAAAGTACCTATGATTACTCCTGTTTTTAAAGATTTTAAAAACGGACAATATAAAACCATTATGACCTTTGCTAAAAAAGCCCGCGGATTAATGGTTCGTTATATAATTGATAATAATGTTGAAACTTTAGACCAATTAAAAAGTTTTGATGTTGAAGGTTATGGTTTTTCTCAAGAAATGTCAACCGAAACAGAATTAGTTTTTACTAGGTAAATGAAAAGAAAAATAGCTTTTGTTTTACTTTTCGGAAGTATCATTATTGCTGCTTCTATATATTTTTCTAATAGCGCTATTGAAAATAATGCAAAAGGAAAACTGTTTAATGATACAGAAAACATTTCAAAAAATAAGGTTGGTTTATTATTAGGTACAGCCAAATATTTGGTTGATGGTAGAATTAATTTGTATTATCAATTTAGAATTGATGCAGCGGTTGAATTATTCAAAGCTAAAAAAATAGATTTTATAGTAGTAAGTGGAGATAATGGTTCTAAAAGCTATGATGAACCTACTGAATTTAAAAAAGACTTAATAGCCTCTGGTATACCTGAGAATAAAATATTTTTAGATTATGCTGGGTTCAGAACTTTAGACTCAGTTGTAAGAATTAAAGAGATATTTGGACAAACTTCAATAACAATTATTTCACAGCCCTTTCATAATGAGAGAGCTTTGTATTTAGCTGATTATTTTGATATTAAAGCAATTGGTTTTAATGCTAAAGAAGTTACAGGTAAAAAAGCAATAAAAGTTAAGTTTAGAGAATATCTAGCAAGGGTAAAAGTTTTTGTTGATATTCTCTTTAATGTTCAGCCTAAATTTTTAGGGAAACCTATCGTGATAGACTAATCTTAACAATCCGCTAAACGAACAGTAACTGCTAAGCCACCTTCAGAAGTTTCTTTATAGTTTCGATTCATATCTTTAGCGGTTTCCCACATGGTATCAATTACCTTATCTAAAGGAACTTTAGAATCTTCAGGATTGGTTTCTAAAGCCAATTCAGCAGCATTAATTGCTTTAATAGCTCCCATAGCGTTGCGCTCAATACACGGTATTTGTACCAATCCGCCAATAGGATCGCAAGTCAATCCTAAATGATGTTCCATAGCGATTTCAGCAGCAACTAAACATTGTGCTGGAGTACCGCCAAGTAATTCAGTTAACGCAGCAGCAGCCATGGCAGAAGAAACTCCAATTTCTGCTTGACAACCGCCCATAGCAGCAGAGATAGTAGCGTTTTTTTTAAAAATACTTCCAATTTCGCCGGCAACTAATAGGAACTTTTTAACGTGTTGAAAAGTTGCTTCGTGATTTTCAATCACCAAATAATACATTAAAACTGCAGGAATTACACCTGCACTTCCGTTTGTAGGTGCCGTAACAACTCTTCCTAAAGAAGCATTCACTTCATTAACAGATAATGCTAAACAACTTACCCATTTTAAAATTTCACGAAATTTTACTTCAGTACCTCTAATAGCTGTAATCCATTCTTCTTGGTTGGTGTATTCAGCATCTTTTATTAGTTTTTGATGGGTTTCAAATGCGCGTCTTTTTACGTTTAATCCACCAGGTAAAATTCCTTTGGTATGGCAGCCTATGTACATACATTCTAACATAGTGCTCCAAATACGATGAAGTTCTTTGTCAATATCTTCTGCAGAATTAACAACCAATTCATTTTGATAAACTATATCAGAAATATGTAGGTTTTCCTTTTCACAATAGGCTTCAAGTTCAGTAGCTCTGTTAATAGGGAAAGGAAAGTTCTGTTTGTTTATTTCAATATCTTCAGCAAGGTGATCATTTTCTTGAACTATAAAACCACCACCAATAGAGTAGTAAGTTTCAGTTGAAATTTCTACTCCTTGAGCATAGCCTCTAAAAGTCATTCCGTTAGCGTGAAAAGGAAGAAAATCTCTATTGAATGTAACCGAGTCTTTAAAAAACGGAATATTTCTTTCGTTGTTAAAAAATAACTGTTCTTTATTTTGAATATCACTAATAATTACGTCGATACTCTCAATAGGTACATATTCAGGATCGGCACCACTTAAACCTAATAAAACAGCTAAATCTGTCGCATGTCCTTTTCCTGTTAATGAAAGCGAACCATATAAATCTACTTTTACTTCTTCAATTAAAGGAAATATATTGTTTTCTTTTAATTCCAAAATCCATTGTTGGGCTGCTCTCCAAGGGCCTAATGTGTGAGAACTAGATGGTCCTACACCAATTTTAAGCATATCAAAAACGCTAATAAATTGCGACATAAATGTAAGTTGTTTGTAGAGGGCTAAAATAAAAAAATCCTGTATTCAAAAGTAAATACAGGATTTAATTTTATATAAAAAAGAGAGTGATTACATTCCGTAAACAGACTCTTTATCAAATTTCTTAACTAACATATAGTACACAACAGCGCGGTACTTGTTTCTTTCAGATCTTCCGATTCTTTCCATTACTTCGTCAATAGCTTTGTCTAAAGCAGGACTATCAGCTAAACCTAATTTTTTCATTAAGAAGTTTTTCTTTACAGTTTCTAATTCTTTAGCATCGCTACCTGAAACAGTTTCAGCATCATTTTTATAGATAGAAGGACCTAATCCTTTAGTTACTGCTGTTAACAACTCAGTGTTAGAACGGATATCTCTATCGTCCATAAACTTCTTATAAAGTGCTACTTTTTCGTCAAATTTACTCATGATTTTTTGTTTAAAATTAAGTATGAATTTTTCTTGAATTTTTAATTCTTTCAAATATAAAAAAATAATTTATTCTTTCAAATAACTTAACGCTATTAAGTGATTGTTATTGGTTTTGTTAATTAAATTGTTGAAAACAATTAGATTTTTATTTAAAAAGGTATTGTTCTTGTAGTAAATTTATATGAATTCAAATCTGTTGCCTATGTCATTATCAAAATTTGAATCTATGTTGAAAACCAATGAGGTATATTTTTTTGATGCTGCTGAGTTTGAAACAATCGTAGAGCATTATTTAAATATTGGGAAACAATCATTGGCAAAAAAAGCAGTTCAGTTAGGGTTAGAGCAACATCCTTCTTCAATTCAATTGAAATTAATGAAAGTTGAAATTTTAATTTTTGAAGATAAATTGCCAGAAGCAATCAAGATGTTATCTAACATAGAAGCTGTAGAACCACATAACGATGAGGTGTTTATTCAAAAGGCAATTATTTTGTCGAAAAAGAAAAAACACACCGAAGCTATTGCGATTTTAAAAGAATCTTTACAATACATAGAAGATCCGGCTGATATTTGGTCGATGATTGGTATGGAGTATTTGTATTTAGATGATTTTGAAAACGCACGTCTAAATTTCGCAAAATGTATAGAGGTAGATTTTGAAGATTATTCATCTCTCTATAACATTGTGTATTGTTTTGATATGGAAGAAAATCACGAAGAAGCCATTCAGTTTTTGAATGTATATCTTGATAAAAATCCGTATTGTGAAGTTGCGTGGCATCAATTAGGAAAACAGTATTTTGAAATTGGTATGTTTAAAGAAGCATTAACTTCTTTTGATTATGCTGTATTGATTGACGATAGTTTTATTGGTGGATATCTTGAAAAAGCAAAAACTTTAGAGGAGTTAAAACGTTATGAGGAAGCTATCGAAAATTATTCGGTAACTTTAGAGTTAGACGATCCCACAGCTTATGCCTATGTTAGAATGGGTGAATGTTATGAAAAGCTAGATAATGTTGCTACTGCTATAAACTTTTATAAAAAAGCAGTGCATGAAGATCCGCTTTTAGATAGAGGTTGGATTTTACTAACCAATGCTTGTTATAGCCAAGGAAACTATCAAAAAGCACTGTATTACATCAATAAAGCAATTCAAATTGATGAAAGTAACGTGTTGTATTGGAGACGTTATGGAGACATCAATTTAAAACTTAGTTTTTATGAAGAAGCTGTTGAAGCGTTTAAAACTTGCTTGTCTTTAGGTGATGTTGAAATTGAGATTTATGTGGCATTAGCTGATTTATTACTATTCTTAGGAGAGTTTAACGAAGCTTTATCAACACTTATAAAGGCTAAAAAAATCTATAAAGAATTTGCAGAAATAGAGTATAGACTTTGTGGATTGTTTATGGTTTTAGGGAAAGAAGAATATAGTTTAACGCACTTACAAAACGCTTTGGTAATTGATTTTGAATATCACACAATTATAAAAGAATTGTACCCAACTGTTTTTGAAAACAGTAGAGTTCAAAATTTAATTTCAAAGCATAAAAATGTTATTGAGTAAGTTTTTAAACTATTTATTACACTTTTAACTGATATACTTCCAGATTTTTCTTAGAACTATCACGCTTAGTATAGTAACTACTGAAAGAATTGTAGCTAAAACTATGTTACCGTAAATCCAATTACCAGTAGCAAATAAGAAGCTGTAAACTCCGATTGTACCTGTAATAAAACCAACAACTTTATAACCGATGTTTTTAAACTTATTATCCTCTTCAAAAATAAGTTGATCGAATTTTTTCAAAGTTTCGGCATCAGTAGGTTGTGTTAAAAGAGTAACGATAACCCAACCAATTGTAGTAACAAAAACACCTATAATTAATTGCCAATAACCTGCAATTTCAATTATAGGAGTATCAAGTTTTCCATTGATAAAAAAGAAAACAGCAATTAAAAAAGAAATAGCCATTGCTGCAATTTCACTATACGGGTTAATTCTGCTCCAGAACCAACGAAGTATAAATAAAAGTCCTGTTCCAGCACCAATTTGTAGTAATAAATCAAAAACACCTTTCGCTGATTGTAAGTAGAAAGAAAATAATGCAGCAAATAACATTAATAAAACAGTAGAAATTCTACCTACAATAACTTTTTGTTTTTCGGTAGCATTTGTATTGATAAATCTGCTATAAAAATCATTTACCACATACGAACTCCCCCAGTTTAACTGAGTAGAAATGGTACTCATAAAAGCTGCAATAAGTGATGTTAAAACAATTCCTAACAAACCAGCAGGCAGGTAAGTCATCATTGCAGCATAGGCTACATCATGACCTTGCATTTCGGTAGTTAAACTAGGAAATGCTTGATTCATACTTTCTAAACTAGGAAAAATAATTAACGAAGCTAATCCAACAATAATCCATGGCCAAGGGCGTAAAGCATAATGAGCAAAATTGAAAAATAGAGTAGCCCAAGTAGCGTTTTTTTCATCTTTAGCAGCTAACATACGCTGTGCAATATAACCACCACCACCTGGTTCTGCACCAGGATACCAAGTACTCCACCATTGTACAGCAAACGGAATGATAAATAATGTGATTAAAGCTTCTGTATTTGAAAAATCTGGAAGCATTGCAAGTTTACCGCTAACATTTGGATGCGTTAATAAGTTTGATAGTCCGTTAATTTCAGGCAAACCAATAATGTATACTGTTGCCCAAACAGAACCAATCATAGCGATTAAAAACTGAACAAAATCAGTAAGTAAAACACCTTTTAATCCGCCTAAAGAAGAATAAATTACCACAATTATAGAGGAATATAAAAGCATTTCTTCTTGTGAAATACCTAATAAAATATTTGCAATTTTGGCTCCAGCTAAACAAACACCTGCCATGGTAATTACGTTAAAAATTACTCCTAAATAAATAGCTCTAAAACCTCTTAAAAAACCAGCCATTTTACCAGAATAACGTAATTCGTAAAATTCTAAATCAGTTGTAATACCCGATTTACGCCACAATTTAGCGTAAAAGAACACGGTTAACATTCCTGTAAGCAACATCGCCCACCAAACCCAGTTACCAGAAACACCGTTTTTCCTTACCAATTCGGTTACCAATCCTGGGGTGTCGGCAGCAAAAGTGGTTGCAACCATTGATACTCCTAAAAGCCACCAAGGCATATTTCTTCCAGATAAAAAGAATTCAGAACTGTTTTTACCTGCCGATTTAGATGCCCATAAACCGATGAATAATGATAGGATAAAAAATCCGAAAATAATGATGTAATCAAGAGAGGTTAGTACCATGTTTTTTTATTTGTTGCTAAATGTAATTAAATAAAATGAAAACCCATAATAGGTTTTTGGTAGAGAGTAATAACAGAATTTTACTTGATATTTAAAATAGCTTATGGTAGCTTTTATGCAATGAGAAAACTAAAAAGTAATTTGTGGTTTTTTGCTGTAAAATGACGAAAAATGAGTAAATTTGATGTTCGTTTTATGAGAAAAGTAAAAAAAATAGCAGTAATGACTTCTGGAGGGGATGCTCCAGGAATGAACGCAGCAATTCGATCTGTGGTAAGAACTTGTGCATATTATCGTACAGAATGTATGGGGATTTATAGAGGGTATCAAGGATTGATTGAAGGAGATTTAGTTCCGTTAACTGCAAGAAGTGTAAATAACATCATCCATAAAGGTGGTACGATTTTAAAATCGGCACGCTCAAAAGAGTTTAGAACCGAAGAAGGTAGAAAAAAAGCTTTTGAGAACTTAAAAAAACACAATGTTGATGCGTTGGTAGTTATTGGTGGAGATGGTTCTTTTACAGGAGGAGTCGTTTTTAATAAAGAATACAATTTCCCGATTATAGGAATCCCTGGGACTATAGATAACGACATTTCTGGTACCAGCCATACGTTGGGATACGATACGGCATTGAATACTGCTGTAGAAGCTATCGATAAAATTAGAGACACCGCATCATCACACAATCGACTTTTCTTTGTTGAAGTTATGGGAAGAGATGCAGGTTTTATTGCGTTGAACGCTGGGGTTGGTGCAGGAGCTGAAGAAATTTTAATTCCTGAAGAAGATTTAGGATTAGAAAGAATGTTAGAATCGTTAAAAAAGAGTAGAAGAACTGGTAAGTCTTCAAGTATCGTAGTGGTTTCCGAAGGAGATAAAACAGGAAAAAATGTTTTTGAATTGGCAGATTATGTTGAGAAAAACTTACCTGAATACGAGGTAAGAGTTTCTGTGTTAGGACATATGCAACGTGGAGGTTCACCAACTTGTTTTGATAGAGTTTTAGCAAGTAGGTTAGGAGTAAGTGCTGTTGAATTGTTATTAGACGGAAAAACAAACCTTATGGTTGGATTAAAAGACAATAAGGTAGTTGCTACAGATTTAGAAAAAGCAATCAAAGGTCAACACGATATAGATACTGAGTTATTAAGAGTATCTGATATTATGACCACTTAATTAAGAATATAAATTTAAAAGAATGATAAAAATAGGAATTAACGGATTTGGAAGGATTGGTAGGTTAGCATTCCGTTCTGCAATGAAAAGAAACAACGTTCAAGTTGTGGCAATTAACGATTTGTTAGATGTAGATTATTTAGCCTATTTGTTAAAGTATGATTCAGTACATGGTCGTTTTGATGGAGATGTTGAGGTAAAAGACGGAAATCTTGTTGTAAACGGTCAATCAATTAGAATTACAGCAGAAAGAAATCCAGAAAATTTAAAATGGAATGAAGTAGGAGCAGAGTATGTAATCGAGTCTACAGGATTTTTTACCGATAAAGAAAAAGCTGCAATGCATATTACTGGAGGAGCGAAAAAAGTAATTATTTCGGCGCCTTCTAAAGATGCAAAAATGTATGTTATGGGTGTAAACCATAAAGAAATTACTGCTGATGACAACATTATTTCTAACGCATCGTGTACAACAAACTGTTTAGCACCTTTAACTAAAGTTATTCATGAAAAGTTTGGATTAACAGAAGGGTTAATGACAACGGTTCATGCAGCTACATCAACTCAAAATGTTGTTGATGGTCCTAACAAAGCTTGGAGAAGAGGGCGTTCGGTTATAAACAATATAATTCCAACATCAACAGGTGCTGCAAAAGCTGTAACAAAGGTTATTCCAGAATTAGAAGGGAAATTAACAGGTATGGCAGTAAGAGTTCCTGTACCAGATGTTTCTTTGGTAGATTTAACATTTAGAACCGAAAAAGAAACTTCGTTGAAAGAAATTTTAGCAGCCTTAAAAGAAGCTTCAGAAGGAGACTTAAAAGGAATTTTAGGTTATACTGAAGATGAAGTAGTATCACAAGATTTTGTTTCTGAAACAAGAACTTCTGTAATTGATGCTGACGCTTGTTTAGAGTTAAATGCAAACTTTTTCAAGGTGATTTCTTGGTACGATAACGAATACGGATACGCTACCAAAATTGTAGATTTATTAGAGTATTCAGCTTCTTTATAAAAGCATAAAATATTTTGTAATATTGTATTCCCGCTTTTTTGCGGGAATACTTTTTTAAACACTATTTATGGAAATAGCAATTATAGCACACGACGGAATGAAAGCTGAAATGGTTCAGTTTTTAAATGAACATAAAGATGTTTTACATCAAAAAAGTATAAAACTAATTTCTACTGGAACTACAGGAGAAAAAGCTGAAAAAGCAGGTTTTGAAGTAACCAAATATTTGTCTGGACCAATTGGTGGTGATGCACAAATAGCGGGTAGAGTAGCGGAAGGAAAATGCCAAATGGTGTTGTTTTTTAGAGATCCGTTAGCAAAACACCCGCACGAACCAGATATTTCTATGTTAATGCGTTTGTGCGACGTGCACGATGTGCCGTTAGCAACAAACCCATCTACCGCAGAATTATTAATTAAAGCGATTTAAAAGAAAAAAGAGAAACATAATAGTTTCTCTTTTTTTATGATGAATTGTTAATATGTATCGCTATCTGACTTGTGTATGAAACGTAGCGTGTAAAAGATACTAAATTTTCGGGTTAACACAGAGCTGAATTTTTATATTTTGTTTTTAATTTTTCTCTTTTTAAAAGCCAAATTAAAAATTAGGTAGACTTTATAAATATGCACAAACCTTTCAGTTTAGCATTTATTAGCTATGTTTTATACATCGTGTTAGGTACTGGTTTTTATTTCTATTTCAATATATTCTTTCATTGTTCCTCCAGTAATTTTATTCTTTTTTAAATCGAAACCATCTAATTCATAAATTCCAATTTCCTTATGAACTATAACCTCACCAGTTTTGGTTACAAACTCAATTAGTTCAGATGTTGGTAATGAGTTTTCACCCAGCCTAACTCTTTGCAGTAATAAATTATTATTTATTTTATGCTCAAATGCGGTAAGATAAGAATCGTCGAGTTCCGTTTTTTGTCCTTTATTTTTCACTATAAATACAGGCATTTCATCGTGAAATTCAACAATTGAATAAATAAAATCAAGTGCTATTTGATGTTCAGGGTTTGGGTCATCAATAAAATCTAACGTTAAATGATACTTGTCCGTTTTAAATAATGTGTTTAATTCATCAATCTCAGCACCGGCTTTTGTTTTAAAAAGTTTATTTTTTAACCATTCAAATGGAGCAACTATAATAACAAAAAAGCAAATAGTTAATAGTCCAAAAACAGCAATTCCTAAACCAACTAATTCTCTAATTACTGGATATTCAGTAAAACTTTTTTTTCTTCTTGATATCTCAATTATAAATTCCAATTTTCTTATTTGTGTCTAACGGTTAAGATATCCGTCGTTTTAATGATTAATATCGTCCGATAATGAAGTCTTTTTAATTTATTTAATAGCTATCATACTAATTTCTACGTTTACAAACTTAGGTAAGTTGGCAACTTCAACTGTTTCACGAGCAGGAGCAGTAGCTTCATTAAAATAGGTTGCATACACAGCGTTTATCTTAGAAAAGTTGTGCATGTCTGAAATAAAGATCGAGGTTTTAACTACGTTTTCAAAAGTCATGTCAGCAGCAGTTAATACTTCTTTCATGTTTTGCATTACTTGTTCGGTTTCTGCTTCAATAGAGTCTAGTACTAACTCTCCAGTAGCAGGATTTATAGCTATTTGCCCTGAAGTGTATAAAGTGTTTCCGCTTAAAACAGCTTGATTGTACGGGCCAATTGGAGCTGGAGCTTTACTAGTAGTTATTATTTTTTTCATGTTGGTTGTTTTATAAATTGTTAGTTGAGGTTAAAACAAAACTCTATCTGGTGGTTTGTTTTTATCCCACTTAAGATCACTCAATACAGATGATTTTACCCCAATATAGAAGTAATACGACGAGTTTATTCCGAAAGGAGTCCAGTTAAAATTAAATCGCCAACTATCTAAATCTCTTGAAAAATTAAGTCTAGTATAAGTAAAAGCATTGTCTTTAATATCGTAACCTGAAGAAAAACCTACTTTCCATTTAGGAGATAGCTCTACATCACCACTAAACATAAGAGTATTGCTGCCAATGTCGCTTTTTAAACCATTATTAGTGTAGTTCATACTGTAGGCTAAGTTAAGCGTCCAAGGTATTTTAGTTCTATATAACTCTGTTTCTTTGGTTTCGTTTTGTTTATTTTGTTTATTGTTTGGGTTGCTTCCAAAACCGTTAGTAACGCCCATGTTTTCACCAAAAACATCAGGAGTGTCTTGTGCTCCGTTTCCGTTATTGTTTTTATCGTCCTTGTTGTCTTTTCCTTTTTCAAAATCTTTACTAGAAATTGAATAGTTAGCAGTTACACCAAAATTGGTAAGTCGTAAAAGATTACTGTTAAACTTATCAATTCGTTGCCCTTTACTATTCACCTGATAAGGATCGAAAGAAGCATTCATGTTTAATGCTAATTTGTCTTTAAAAAGGCGAGTACCCGCATTTGCTCTTACAGGGGCCCAACGTAAACTGTCAGCTGCTATGTTATAACTGGTGCTAAAGTTTAAGTTGTTAAGAAGTGTGATTTTTTTATCCTCTTCGTCACTATCAGGGTCTTTCGGAGCTACTTTAGCTTCTAAAACATTGTTTAAGGTTATTCCTATTGAGTTTGAAATTCCACTTCCTGGTCGTCCGTAAATTCCATTTTCAAAAGGAGAATAGGTTAATAAGTCGTTCGGGTCAGAACTCTGCTGAACTTGTAAATCGTAATTCTTAGAAAAATCAGGGCGATATCCGTAAGAAATAGAAGGTCTAATTGTATGACGAATACCTTTTAAACGTCCTTTTTTAAAGTTGAAAGTTCCGTATATATTGGTTGATAATGAAACCCCAAAATTGTATTCATTGTAACGGTTAAATCCGCTAATAGTGTCATTAACTGCAGCGCCCAAGTTTCCATCTTTATTAAGTGCATTTGGATCGTATCTTTTATTAATTTTATCAAAATACCAAACATCTTTATAGTTTACACTTGGTGATAGTGTAAAATACTTAAAAGCTTTTAAACTTGTATTGGTACTTAAATTATGTTGAATCCCTTTTTTAGCGGTATTAAACATTTTTGCAGTTAAAAACTCGTCATCAGTGGTGTTTATTTGATACTGACCTTGCATACTATAATTCAACCCCATTTTTTGAATAGGATTCTTTTTTATACCATTTTTACCTGCAAACGGATAAATACGATCCATATTTAACTGTAATGACGGAAGTGTCATTGTAATAGTTTCGGTGTTGGTATTTTGTGTATGAGTTGCAGTTACACTCATGTTAAAAGGCGTGCCTACAAATTTTTTATAGTAAGAAATTGATGAACTTAAGGTGTTTGTTAAAAATTGTGAGTTGTTAAATTCATTTAATGACTGACGGTAATATGTGCTACTTCCTAAATTAACCGAAGCTGAAAAACGCGAGTTAGGACTCGATTTTGCATCTTGACTATGACTCCAGCGTATATTAAAGTTTGATGATTTACTATAATCACTTAAACCACGAATACCTCGGATGATGTTTTCGTATCGCACACTAAAATTACCGCTAAATTTATAACGAACATAGTATTGTGAATCTGCTCTAAGTCCCCAGCTTCCATTGGTATACAAATCACCTAAAACGGTTAAATCAAAATAATCACTTAACGCAAAATAATACCCTCCGTTTTGCATAAAAAAACCTTGGCTGTTACTTTCTCCCCAAGAAGGAATAATAAAACCTGAAGTTCTTTTGTCTGTTAAAGGAAAATAAGCAAAAGGTAAATATACAGGAGTTGGTACATCAGCAAGCACTAAATTACTTCCACCAACAATAATTTTTTTACCAGGAACCAATTTAGCTTTACCTGTTTGTATGTAATAATCAGGGTTGTCTTTTTGAGAAGTAGTAAAACGTAATCTACGCATATAAATAGTAGAATCGTTTACGCGTTTGGTTTTCTCTCCGTAGGTTATAATTCCGCTTTGAACCGTTTTTACTCCGTAAACAAGTGCTTTTTCAGTTTTAAAATTAAATAAAATCGAATCTTGCTCTGATTCTTGACTTCCTTGTTTAAAAACTGGTCTTTGATGGTATCCAGTACTATCTTTAATTCCTTTAGCATACACCATATTGTTTTTATAATCTAGGATAATTATTCCAGCTTGTAAATCAATATCAGTATATTTTACAACCGCTTTGTTGTATAAAGTTATCGTTTTGTTTTTAGCATCTTGAATCGTATAATCTTCAGCATTGTGAGTTATAATTCCGTCAATTACCTCTTTTGGCTTTATAGAGTCGTTAGCAACAGTATCAATTTTTTTATTGATAAGGGCATTGTTCTTTAAACTAATTAAAGAGTCTTTAGATTGGGTAAAAACAGAATCGATTTTCGGTTTTTGAGAAGGAATACCTTTCTTGCCAAAATCTTGTGCAGTACTTAACTGAGAACATAAAAGATAGAAAGCTAAAAGTATGTAAGTTAGATTTGCTCGCAATGTTAGAAATACTATTTTTGTGTTATATTTAAAAACTTTGGCGTATTATTTGAATGCCTATATTTTAAAAACCAAAAATAGTTAAATTTTATTGATGCAATTCTTAAATTTCCGTAAATATAATCTATCAAAACTAACCTTAATTTTTTTAATCTTTTTCACTGTTTTCTTTGGAAGTAATACAACGTTGTTTGCACAAAAAAAGTATACAGTAGTTATTGATGCTGGTCATGGAGGAAAAGACTCAGGAAACTTAGGTAATGGTTATAAAGAAAAAAATATTGCATTAAGAGTAGCGCTTGATGTTGGTAAAGAATTACTTACTGCAAAAGACATAGAGGTTGTATATACTCGTAAAACGGATGTTTTTATTGAATTACACAACCGTGCAAAAATAGCGAATGACAAAAAAGCAGATTTATTTGTGTCGATTCATTGTGATGCTTTTACAAGATCTGATCCTCACGGAGCAAGTACTTTTGTTTTAGGGTTAAGTGGGAATCAAGAAAATTTAGAAATCGCAAGAAAAGAGAATGCGGTTATTTTGTTAGAGGATAATTACAAACAAAATTATGATTACGATCCAAATTCTCCTGAATCATTAATTGGTTTGTCTGTTTTACAAGAAGAAAATTTAGAAAATAGTTTAGGGATTGCAGGATTGGTTCAAAATAACTTTGTAGCTCTTAAAAGGAATAATAGAAAAGTTAAACAAGCTAATTTCTTAGTGCTTAGAGAAACTGTGATGCCAAGTGTTTTGGTAGAATTAGGTTTTTTAACCAATAAAAATGAAGGGAAGTTTTTAAATACTAGAAGCGGACAAATAAAAATGGCTGAAGCTATAGCGAAAGCTATAAAAAAGTATTTCGAAAGAGTGAAATTAAACACGGTTAATAATACCGAAATAGTTGTTGAAGCTCCGGTTCTTAAAGAAGAGAAAAAGGTAGAAGTAAAAAAAGAAACACCAAAACCAATAGAAAAAAAGAGAGTTGCTGAAACAATAACTAAAAAACCTGAGGCTACTAAAAAAGAGAAGGAAGTAATTTCTACTCCAAAATCAACTTCTTCAGGTGTAGAATTTAGAATTCAAATAGCCGCTTCACGAAAAGAATTAACAACAAAAACGTTTAACGGACTTCAAAACGTAGAATCTTTATTTATTGATGGTTACTATAAATACTATTACGGAAATTCTTCAAATCTTACAGATATAAAGAAATCACTTCCAGAAGTGAGAGGTAAAGGTTATAAAGATGCTTGGGTTGTAGCATTTAAAAACGGAAAAAGAATTTCTATAAAAGAAGCAATGAAAAACCAGTAATTTAGAGGAATTCTATATTTATACTCTCAAAATTATTATTATTTTCGCTGGTATAAATATTTTATATGTCTAAAGAACTAAAAACAGGAATTGTTGCTGTAATAGTTATTGCCTTATTTATATGGGGATATAACTTTTTAAAAGGGCAAGATTTGTTCAGTGCAAATTCAAGACACTTTTTTGTAGAGTATAACAATATAAACGGTCTTAACGAAGCGAGTTTAGTTACTATTAACGGATTAAAAGTTGGTAAGGTAGATCAAATTTACTTCAACGAAAACTCAGACAAAAAAGGTAATTTAATAGTGAAAATCTCACTAGATACTGATTTTGAATTCTCAAAAAATAGTATTGCTAAAATTTATTCAGCAAGTTTAATGGGAGGGCAAAATTTAGCCATTGTTCCTAAATATGATGATGAAGTAGCTAAATCAGGAGACTATTTAAAAGGTGAAGTAGAATCTGATATATTTTCTTCTGTAGGAGAAAAATTAAATCCTATCCAAGCAAAGTTAGAAAATGTGTTAGTTGGAGCTGATTCTTTATTGATGGGGTTGAATGATGTTTTGGATAAGAAAACAAGGAATGAATTAAAAGGAAGTTTTAAAGAACTCAAAGGTGTAGTAGCCAACTTTAAAAATACGTTATCTACAACTAATTCATTATTGTCAGATAATAAAACCAATCTAGATTCTACATTGCAAAATGCTAAAAATATTACTGATAATTTTTCTAAAATTTCAGAAGATTTAGCCAAAGCAAATTTAGGAGAATCGGCTAAAAAACTAGAAACAACCTTAACAAATCTTAACGGTTTATTAGCAGATATGAAGTCTGGTAAAGGAACTTTAGGTAAGCTAATGACTGATGAGAAAATGTACACCAACTTAACAAATGCTTCTAAAGAATTAGAAGAGTTGTTAAGAGAAATGAAGTTGAACCCTAAACGATTTGTACATTTTTCGTTATTTGGTAAAAAAGCGAAACCATACAACGAAGATAATAATACCAATAATGTAAGTAATCAATAACTTACTTAAAATCTAACAAAACTTAATAATTTAAGACGATGGAGAAATACATACCAAACATCTTTTTTGCACTTATTTTAATTACAGGTATCGGGTATTTTGTAATGAATGTTCGTAAACTAATACGAAACATTAAATTAGGAAAAGATATTGATAGGAATGACCGTAAACCAGAACGTTGGAAGAACATGGCAAAAATTGCCTTAGGTCAGTACAAAATGGTGCGTCGTCCAGTTTCAGGTATTTTACACATTGTAGTGTATGTCGGGTTTATTTTAATCAATATCGAAATGTTAGAAATCGTTATTGATGGATTGTTTGGTACACACCGCGTTTTTCAACCAATTATAGGAGATGCTTTATACGGATTTTTAATAGGTAGTTTTGAAATATTAGCATTTTTAGTGTTAGTAGCGGTAACCATTTTTTGGTTCCGAAGAAATATTGAAAAGGTTAAACGTTTTTGGAATAAAGAAATGCAAGGGTGGCCAAAGAACGATGGAAATATCATTTTATACTTTGAAATGGTATTAATGACATTATTCTTAGTAATGAATGCTACTGATGTTCATTTTCAAGAAGCCGGAGTAGGAAATGTTATTTCTCAGTTCGTTGCACCTTGGTTCGACGGATTTTCTCCTGAAGCATTGCATACGATCGAGAAAAGTGCTTGGTGGTTACATATTGTTGGAATTTTAGTGTTCTTAAATTATTTATACTACTCTAAGCATTTACATATTTTATTAGCGTTTCCAAATACGTTCTATGCGAATTTAAATCCGAAAGGACAGTTTAATAATTTAGAAGCAGTTACCAATGAGGTAAAAATGATGATGGATCCTGATGCAGATCCATACGCTATGCCAGAAGAAGGAGCAGAAGATGAAGAACCTTCTAAATTTGGAGCGTCTGATGTAACCGATTTAAATTGGGTACAATTGATGAATGCTTATACATGTACCGAATGTGGACGTTGTACTTCTTCATGTCCAGCAAACTTAACTGGTAAAGAGTTGTCACCGCGTGCTATTATGATGAAAACACGTGACCGTTTAGAGGAAGTTGGAAAAAACATTGATGCTAACGGCGGTGAGTTTAAAGATGACGGTAAGCAGCTTTTAAACGATTATATTACTCCAGAAGAATTATGGGCGTGTACAAGTTGTAATGCTTGTGTGCAAGAATGTCCTGTAAATATTGATCCTTTATCTATTATTATGGATATGCGTCGTTATTTGGTTATGGAAGAATCAGCAGCTCCACAAGAGTTGAATATGATGATGACAAATATTGAAAACAACGGAGCACCTTGGCAATACAGTCAAATGGATAGATTAAATTGGAAAGACGAAGATTAATTTTCAATTATTCTATTTCTTAAAACAAAAATCAACTCAAAGATTTTAAACAAAAAAACAGTTCAACAATTAAACGATAAAGATTATGAACGTACCAACAATGGCAGATATGATGGCTCAAGGAAAACAACCAGAAGTGTTGTTTTGGGTAGGAGCTGCAGGAAGTTATGACGATAGAGCAAAGAAAATTACCAAAGCATTTGTAAAAATTTTACAACAAGCTAATGTTGATTTTGCTGTATTAGGTACCGAAGAAAGTTCTACAGGTGATGCTGCTAAACGTGCAGGAAACGAGTTTTTGTTTCAAATGCAAGCAATGACGAATATTGAAGTGTTGAACGCTTATGAAGTAAAAACAATTGTTACTTGTGATCCACATTCATTTAATACTTTAAAAAATGAATACCCAGGATTAGGAGGAAAGTACAAAGTATATCATCACACGCAGTTTATTAGTAAATTAATCAAAGACGGACGTTTAACTGTTGAAGATGAAAACTTAAAAGGAAAGCGTTTAACTTATCACGATCCTTGTTACTTAGGACGTGCAAATGATGTGTATGAGAGTCCACGAGATTTAATTCGTCGTTTAGGAGTTAAAATGACTGAGATGAAGCGTCATAAGTCAACTGCATTATGTTGTGGAGCTGGAGGAGCGCAAATGTTTAAAGAACCAGAAAAGGGCGATAAAGACATTAATGTATTAAGAACTGAAGATGCTTTAGAAACCAATCCGCAGATTATTGCAACGGGTTGCCCATACTGTAACACTATGATGACTGACGGTGTAAAATTCAAAGAAAAAGAAGCGCAAATAGAAGTGAAAGATATTGCTGAGCTTATTGCTGAAGCAAACAATTTATAATAACTAAGTTACGTCATTACGAGGAATGTCAGTTCGAGCGTAGTCGAGAACAGAAAGACGAAGTAATCTTTAATTAGATTGCTTCACTTTGTTCGCAATGACATTTTTTTAAGAATGATAAAAAACTACATAAAAGCAGCTCGCTTACGAACCTTACCACTTTCTGTATCTGGAATTATTGTAGGAAGTTTTTTAGCTAAATTTTCTAGTTATGTAAATATTCAAGGATTATATACTCCTTTTGTTAACTCAGAAAAAAATTATTGGATTTTTATTCTAGCAATTCTAACGACCATAGGTTTTCAAGTACTCTCTAATTTTGCAAACGATTATGGTGATGGTATAAAAGGAACCGATGATAATCGTGAAGGAGAAGCACGTATGGTTTCTTCTGGAGCAATTGCACCAAAGCAAATGAAGCTAGCCATGGTAATTACAGCTTGTATTACTTTATATGTAGCATTGCTACTTATTTATACAGCTTTCGGAAAAGATAATTTTATCTTTTCTGTAATTTTCTTTGGACTTGGAGTAGCTTCAATTATTGCAGCGATTAAATACACTGTTGGTAAATCAGCTTATGGCTACAGCGGATTTGGTGATGTGTTTGTCTTTCTTTTCTTTGGTTTGTTAGCAGTAGTTGGGACTTATTTCTTGTATACAAAACAACTCAATTTTACTATTTTCTTACCAGCTTTTACAATCGGATTATTAAGTACAGCTGTGTTGAATTTAAATAATATGCGAGATAGAGTAAATGACGCTAAATCTGGTAAAAACACTTTAGTAGTAAAAATGGGAGCACAATCGGCAAAAATCTATCATTATTTCTTAATTATAGCTTCTTTTGTGTTTGCAATGTTGTATACGGTTATAAAATACCAATCACCATTTCAGTTTTTATTTGTATTAGCGTATATTCCATTGATAAAGCACTTAGTTTTTGTGTATAAAAACAAAGAAGAAGCACTATTAGATGGAGAATTAAAAAAAGTAGCATTAAGCACCTTTTTATTTGCGATTCTTTTTGGACTTGGGCAAGTTTTGTAAATTGCAATACACGAATTTTAGATTAATTATAATGGATATTACATTTTACGGTCATGCATGTTTTGGTATAGAAATTAACGGAACTCATATTGTTGTTGATCCGTTTATCACAGGAAATCCTTTAGCCTCACATATCAATATTGAAGATATTAAAGCCGATTTTATTTTAGTTACACATGCACACCAAGATCATGTGTTAGATGTTGAACGTATAGGTAAAAGAACGAGCGCAAAAATAATCTCTAATTATGAAATTTATTTGCATTATACAGCTAAAGATTTAAAAGCACATCCGCTAAACCACGGAGGAACCTATAAAGCAAAAGCTTTTTCAGTTAAATATGTAAATGCTGTGCATACTTCCTCTTTTGCAGATGGAAGCTACGGCGGACAACCAGGAGGATTTGTACTAACTGCTGGAGATAAATCATTGTACATTGCCGGAGATACTGCTGTAACTATGGATATGCAATTAATTCCGATGACTACAAACTTAACAGCTTCTATTTTTCCAATCGGAGATAATTTTACCATGGGGATTGATGATGCTATTATAGCGAGCGATTTAGTTAAATGCAATAAAGTAATAGGATGTCATTTTAATACGTTTCCACCGATAGAAATCAACGTGGAATCAGCAAAAGAAAAATTTAAGCAAGCAAAAAAAGAGTTGCGAATTTTAGAAATTGGTGAGACAATATCTATATAAGTTTTAAAAATATAAAATGAAAAAAATCAAAATTATTTTAGGAATTATATCAGCTTTAATTCTAGCATTTTTCCTTACAGGTTTATTTGTTCAAGAAGTTGTGTATACAAATGAAGTAACAATTAATAAGCCAGTAAATGAGGTTTTTACTGATTTTCAAAATGTTGAATTAATGAAACAATGGATGCCAGAATTAAAATCGATAGATGTTTTAGAAGAAACACCAGAAAAGGTTGGAAGCACATATAAAGTTGTTGTTGAAAATCAAGGGAAGTTGATAACCATGACCGAGAAAGTTTTAGCATACGAGCCTAATAAAAGACTTACTTTTTATTTTGATGCAGAAAATATGTTAAAAACCGATGATTATGTTTTTACTTCTGAAGGAAATACCACAAAACTCATTCAAACTTCTACTTGCACAAGTGAATCGTATGTAATGAGTTGTTTATTCCCGTATTTTAAAAGCGCATTGCGAAAAATGAGTCAACAATATTTAGAGCAATTCAAATCAGTTTCAGAAGCTCATAACTAAAACAACCTAAAACATTGATAAAAGCTACATACCAACAGTATTTTTTAAATTTTAAACAAGCAAGCGGCACTTCTCGCGGAATTTTAAGAACTAAAGAAACGTGGTTTTTAATTTTAGAAAGAGAAGGTAAGTATGGATATGGAGAATGTGGTTTATTTCGTGGATTAAGTGCAGATGACTGTTCTAACTATGAAGAAAAATTACAATGGGTATGTAAAAACATCAATCTAGGTTTAGAAAAATTGTTGATTGAACTTATTGAGTATCCATCAATACAGTTTGGTTTAGAACAAGCTTTTTTATCGTTAGGAAGTAAGAATCCGTTTGAATTATTTCCGTCAGGTTTTACAAAAGGAATACAACAAATTCCAATAAACGGACTAATTTGGATGGGTGACAAAGCTTTTATGCAACAACAAATCAAAGACAAGTTGCAACAAGGTTTTACCACAATAAAAATGAAAATTGGTGCTATAGATTTTGATACAGAAATTGAATTACTGCAATCTATCCGAAAAGAATTTTCAGCAAAAGAAATCGAGTTGCGTGTTGATGCTAACGGAGCATTTTCTCCTGATAACGCTCTAGATAAATTGAAGCGTTTATCAGAGTTAGATTTACACTCTATTGAACAACCAATAAAACAAGGGAAGTGGCAAGAAATGGCTAAGTTGTGTGAAAATACACCATTACCCATTGCGCTAGATGAAGAGTTGATAGGCGTATTTTCTTCCGAAGAAAAAGAAAAATGTATTGATACAATAAAACCACAATACATTATTTTAAAACCTAGTTTAGTGGGTGGTTTTAAGGGAAGTAACGAATGGATACAAATAGCGTCTAACCATAAAGCTGGTAATTGGATTACCTCAGCGTTAGAAAGTAATATTGGGCTCAGTGCTATTGCACAATGGACGTTTACTTTGAATAACCCTTTGCCACAAGGACTGGGAACAGGAAGTTTATTTACCAATAATTTTGAGAGTCCGTTAGAAGTTACAAACGGAAGTTTAGCATACAACAGCAGTAAAAATTGGCATTTTAATATTTAAAGAATGAATTTTATACAACAAGCATATAAAGGAGGAAATCAATGGTATTTATACCTGTTGGTTATTTTTTTAGTTTTATTAGGTTGGCAATTTATAGGAGTAATTCCTTTGGCTGTTACTGCAATTTTACATTCAGAAAATACAAGTGAGTTTTTAAGAGCTGCTGATGACAGTTTTATGAGTTTAGGAATAGACAAAAACTTGTTTTTGTTTATGATGGTAGTTATGTTTGCTTTTGGATTGTTATCGTTGTTTATTGGGGTAAAATATATTCATAAAAGAGCGATAAAAACTGTTATTACAAGTAGAGATAAGATTGATTGGAATCGTTTTTGGTTCGGGTTTTTAGTATGGGGTTTGTTATGTATATCTGTTGTTGCAGCGGATATTTTTATTTCATCTGAAAATTATACGTGGAATTTTAAACCTATCCCATTTTTTACACTTCTTGTAGTGTCTTTTTTATTTTTACCAATTCAAACAAGTTTTGAAGAACTGTTATTTAGAGGCTATTTTATGCAAGGGTTAGGAACTTGGTTTAAAAATCGTTGGGTACCTTTAATTATAACATCTGTAGCTTTTGGTCTGTTGCACGGAGCAAATCCTGAGGTAGAAAAACTAGGATATATTTCTATGGTGTTTTATATTGGAACAGGATTTTTCTTTGGGATTACCACACTTTTGGATGAAGGGACAGAATTAGCTTTAGGACTTCATGCAATAAATAATATCGTAGCTGCCTTTTTGGTAACTACAGATTGGACAGTTTTTCAAACAGATGCGCTGTTTATAGATACTTCAGAGCCTTCAGTAGGAGCAGAAATGTTTTTACCAGTTTTTGTGTTGTATCCATTAATGTTATTATTGTTTTCAAAAAAATACGGTTGGAAAAACTGGAAAGAAAAACTTTTTGGTAGAATAGAAAAACCAGAAGTTATAGAAGCCTAATTGTAAAGTGAATCAATGTAGTTTTCATAAAAGTTTTCAGTTAAATGGAGTCTCTTTTTCTTCGGAAGAAGAGTTGTTGTGTTTTGCAGAAACAATTAATACTTCTGTGTATTCATTTTTGTCAGATTGGTTTAATTCTGAGGATTATGTAATTGTACAAACTTCGGGTTCTACTGGTAAACCTAAACCAATTCGGTTAAAAAAAGAGTTTATGAAAAACTCTGCAAAAGCAACAGGAAGTTTTTTTGAACTCGCTGAAAATACTACCGCATTATTATGTCTTTCTACCGATTATATTGCGGGAAAAATGATGTTAGTTCGTGCATTAACTCTTGGTTGGAAACTCGATATTGTAGAAGGAGCATCCAATCCGTTAAAAGGAATTGAAACGAGTTATGATTTTTCTGCAATGGTACCATTGCAATTGCAAAACTCGTTAAAAGAGTTGCGTAAAGTTAAAAAGTTAATTGTTGGTGGAGGGGTTGTTTCAAATAATATACTAAAAGAAATTCAACATATTTCAACCAAAGTTTTTGCTACGTATGGTATGACAGAAACCATTACGCATATTGCTGTTAAAAGGCTAAATAATTTTTCATTATTGAAAGGAGGAACAACAAAGCAATCTGTAAATGATGCGTTTTATAAAACGCTTCCTAATATCTCAATTCAGTTAGATGATCGAAGTTGTTTGGTTATAGATGCTCCAAAAGTATCGTCAGAAAGAATTGTAACGAATGATATTGTTCAACTTATTTCTGAAACAGAATTTGAGTGGTTGGGGCGTTATGATAATGTGATAAATTCTGGAGGTGTTAAACTGTATCCTGAAAAAATTGAAGAAAAACTTTCTAAAGTAATCTCAAATCGATTTTTTGTTGCAGGTTTTTCTGACGAAAGGTTAGGAGAGAAGTTGGTGTTGATTGTTGAAGGAAAAGAATGTAAAATCAATTTCACTTCCATAGAAAATCTTACGAAATATGAAATTCCTAAAGAAATTTACTTTCTCGATCAGTTTATAGAAACAGAAACAAAAAAAATCCAGCGAAATAAAACTCTGGATTTATTGAGTTTATAATATGAAATGGATCTTTTTTAATATAAAATTGTCCACTTACCCATTGTTCCTTTGTTAGTATATTTTTTAACTAACCAATCTAATCTTTCAGGTAATTGTTTTTTATATAACAACAAAACAGTTGGCTTTTCAATAATATCATGCAGACTTTCTAGCTCAGTAGTATCTTTAAGATTTATCAAATGATTTTTCCAGTTTGTGTCAGTTTCAAACTGAGTTTCTCTGTTTAAAGATTCGTGTCCGTCGTATAAAGAAATAATAGATTTATTCAACCCAAAAGCAATTGATGATTTTCTAATATTATAAATCAAAACATCTCTAGAATCTAGATTTTTGCTAATGATAAAATCGGTAACTGGTTTTGACGAATTTACCTTTAATTCATTTTTAGCTAAAACTGTTGAAGCTCCAATCAATAAAAATACGGTAACTATAAAAGAAGTTAAAACTGGTTTAAACTTTACTTCTTCAGCTGATTTTTTATAAACTATAAACACTAAAATAGCTGTTACAAAGCTAAAAACAGCTAAGTAATAAGGGAAGTTCATTTCTGTGTTTATAAATGGAGCAATTAAAAAAGTAGCTATTATCAATCCAGCAAAACCAAGTATGAAACCGTTAATCAATTTTATTTTTTCTGTGTTTATTCTTGAAAATAAATCAGAAATTAGTATCGATAGTAAACCATACAAAGGTAAAATGTATAAAATACGTTTAGATGATGATATTGAAAAGAAAATTAACGGAATTACAAAAGCCATGAGCATAGCAAAGTGAAGCGACTTTCTTTTGAATAATTCTTTTTGATCTTTTACTAAGTATACAAAAGCTAAAAACCAAGGCAATCCAACAAGTGGAGCAAAAGCTAAGAAATACCAAAAAGGTTCAGTTCTTCCGAAGGCGTTTTTAGAAAATCTATCAGCTGTTTGTTTTCCTAAGAAATAATCAAGAAAAGCAGGATTGCTATATCCTAAATATACAAACCATGAAGCTGTGATACCTAAAAATAAAGTCCATGCAGCAATATGATGAAAAGAAAATTTTCTTTTAGATTCCTCAGTACGATTGTAAAAAAGGATAAAAATTACTGGAACAATAAATATTACAGGTCCTTTGGTTAAAAAGCCTAAAGCTAAACTTATAGTAAAAGCATATAGCCATTTGATGATTCCTGATTTTCGATATTGTACCCAAGTATAAATACTTAATAGTGCAAAAGTGGCTAAAAATGCATCGGTAGTTAAATTACGTGACGACATTAATACCAAAGGAAAGCTAAAATAAATTATAGCTGACCAAAGCGCTGTTTTTTTATTATTGAAAAGCGAAATGCTTAAATGGTACACTAAAATAAGTTGTAGTAAAACAGCTAATTGCAAGAAAAAACGGGCTCCGAAAGCGTTTATTCCGAATATTTTATATCCTAAAGCAGTAATTTGATAGGTGAAAGGTGGTTTATGATAATGGTGTACATCTAATAAATTTGGGTGTAAATAATCACCAGAAACATGCATTGCTCTACCAATTTCGGCATATCTAGCATCACTACTTTCAATTACGCCATAAGATCCAACATTAATAAACAAGCTAAAAGCAGCGATTACTAAAAATAAATTGAATGTAAGTTTACTTTTCATTTTTAATATAATTTGTTTTAGGCTTTATCGTGTTTTAATAAAATGTACACGTTTCTTATGTAAATTACAAAGCCAAAAAGTTGACCAATAAATAAAACAGGATCTTTTCTTATGACTGCGTAGCTTAAAATCATTAAAGATCCTACAAGACTTAACAACCAAAAGCCTAAAGGTAAAGAAGATTCTTTTTTGCGTTCAGAATAAATCCATTGATATACAAAACGGAGTGTGAAAATTACTTGACCAACACTTCCCCAGATTAATAAACTTAAAGGAATGTCTTCGTTACGAAACAAACGCTCAACATCAATTTGATTGTTTTTAAAAGAATATATTGCAATTAGCAGCGGAAAAATATATAAAAATCCTCTTAAGATTTTGGGTAATTTTTGCCAAGAACCTTGCAATTGCATATTACGGATGTAAATAAAATAGGTTAACGATTGCCCTAACATTATTGCGAAATCATCGCGTAACCAGCCGTAAACAAATAGTAAAAAAGAGGCAATTAAGCTCAATTGCCAAAATAACTCAGGAGTTAATACTTTTTTTACTTTTTCAGATTGAATCCATTGCAATAAGAGTCTTGCTGAAAATAAAATTTGAGCAGCAAACCCAACTATGTAAACGAACGATTTATATGAAAGCCACTCGCTCATTAGTTGATTTTAGACTTTTCTATAGTGTAATTTATATAGCTTTTACGCATCCATCTGTAAGCAAATGTGTCTCGAAGGGCTTTTAAAGATCTATTGAAAATATTGAATTTTGAAGTACCAGCAATACGCTCGAAATGCTGTACTTTTAGTTGTTTTACTTTTCCGTCTTGTAATAAAATTAACGCAGGGATAAAACGGTGCATTCCTTTGAAGAAAGGAATTTTTTTGGCAACATCTGTACGTAGTACTTTTAACGGACACCCAGTATCTATAATTCCGTCGTTTATTAAACTGCGTCGAATATTATTAGCAATTAAGGATTGAATTTTTTTGCTTAAGGTGTCTTTTCTTTTTCCTCTAAATCCAATTACAGCTTGGTAATTATCGATGTCTTCTAATAAAAGGTCAAAGTCGTACGGAGTGGTTTGTAAATCAGCGTCAATATATCCGATTAATTCGGTTGATGTATTATCGATACCTGCTTTAATAGCTGCACTTAATCCGCAATTATTTTTAAATTTTAAGTACTCGAAATCTGGATTATCGTTGCAAATTTCAGTGATTTTATCAAAACTTCCATCAGTAGAACCATCATCAACAAACAAGACTTTACTTTTTGTGTTGCTTTTAGAAAAATAATCGGTAAATGTACTGTGTATTCTATCTAAATTATCAATTTCATTGAAAACGGGAATGATGATGGTCATTCTATAATCCATAGACTTCTTTGTTTTGTTATAACTGTGCGAAAGTACAAATAATAAAAAAAAATCCAATGATTTGAGGTCATTGGATTTGTATTTCTGTGAGAATGTCTTATTCTTCCATAGAGTGATACACGTTGTTTACGTCGTCATCCTCTTCTAATTTTTCTAAAAGTTTGTTTACTTCCTCTTTTTGTTCTTCTGATAAAGCAGTGGTAGTAGTTGGGATTCTTTCAAATTCAGAAGAAATAATTTCGATATTGTTTTCTTCTAAATATTTTTGAATAGTACCAAACTGGTTAAATGGAGCATATAACATTACACTGTTGTCTTCTTCGTCAGCAAAAACCTCTTCCACTTCAAAATCTATCATTTCCATTTCAAAATCCTCTAAGTCCATTCCTAAAGAATCTTCTTTTACCTTAAAGTTTACTACATGATCAAACATAAAAGCTACTGAACCAGAAGTTCCTAAGTTTCCGTTACACTTGTTAAAAGCAGCGCGAACGTTAGCAACAGTACGGTTGTTGTTGTTAGTAGCAGTTTCTACCAAAACAGCAACACCATGAGCTGCATATCCTTCAAATAATACTTCTTTATAGTTTTCGGTGTTTTTATCAGAGGCTTTTTTAATAGCGCGCTCAACATTGTCTTTAGGCATGTTGGCAGCTTTAGCATTTTGAATAACTACACGTAAACGAGAGTTGGTTTCTGGGTTAGGACCACCTTCTTTTACTGCCATAACGATATCTTTACCAATACGTGTAAAAGTTTTTGCCATTGCTGACCAACGTTTCATCTTTCTTGCTTTCCTAAATTCGAATGCTCTTCCCATTTCTTAATATTTTGTTTTGCAGGGGCAAATGTAACCAATGCAATAATTATTTACAATTAAAATCTTTTTTTGAAGATCTGATCACCTTCTTTTTCATAGTAGGCTCTCCATGTACCAGATTGTTTTCCGTTTTTAAACTGACCTTTTAGTTTTAGTTTTCCATTAGGATAGTAGTATTTATAGTCACCATCTGGAATTCCGTTGTCTAATTCGACTTCAAATTTTAACTTTTTGTCTTCATAATACTCTTTGTATTCTTTTGCGCTTAAGTCTGAAGGATGAATAGCAGGTACTTTAAAGATAGTTTCTGTAGTTTCAACAACTATTGAATCTTTTTCTGGTGTGATTTTTCGATATAATTCTGTTTTTAAAGCTTGCTCTTTTTCTGTTTGAAGTGTAATTGCTTCAGGAGATTGATAGGAAAGCGTAATATTGCTTTTAAATTGATTTCCTTTAGAAATTAATTGTAATCCTATTTGTGAAAAAGAGGTAAAGTATTTCTTGTTTTTGATAAGTTGTTGTTTGGTTTTATTGTCTAACAAACTTAAAATATCGTTATAGGAATTTACTGTTTCAGCATAAGCAAATACACTAGATTTGTTTTCAAACTGGTAGTTAAATTCTTCGTATTGTGAAGAAGAACTTAAAGTATATCCAACCAAGTGACTATTGATGATTTCTTTTAATGAATTTGGACTGGTGCTAAACACCACAAAATCATCAATAATCGTAAAATAAGGTTTTTCCATTTTAGCAAAGGTGTTACCTGCTAACATTTTAAAAAATCCTTTTAAATCGAAATAGTAAATTGGGTATCCTTGGTAATTTAATTGCTTGTATTTTAACGGCGTATTTTCTTTAATTTTAGAGAGAACAAATTCTAAGTTTTCTTTAGCATCATCAATATCATTTGTTTTGATTACTGCGACAATGTCTTTTTTGTTTTTAGATAAATCGGAATTAAAATGTAATAAACCAATTTCATCACCGATCCAACTGTATAAATGTTCTTCAACTTTAATATTTAATTCCTTTTCTATGTTTTTAAGCTGTGTAGTATAGCTTGTGAAGGTTTCCGGATTCTCTTTTTGTAGCTCTTCAAAATTTGTATGGAATTCTTCAAAACTTTCAAAAGCAAAACTTAAGTATAAAGAAGTGTTTCTGGGGGCTATTTTTGCAATACTTCTTTTTCCTTTTCCTGATTTTTGAATAGCTCTTAAAAAGGTTTCAGAAGAAGGGTTTACATTCGTGTATCCTACAGCCTGAATAATGCTTCCTTCAATAATTGAAATATCTAAACCAGAATAGTAGAGGGTAGATTTTATATTTTCAAAACTCTTAAGGTTTGAGCTATTGGTAAAACAACCTAAATATTTATCAAAATATTCATATTGAATATATACATTAAAAAAACCGTCGTTATCAGTTTCTGTTTTAATTTCGGTAAAATTAACATCTCTACCAATTATAGGTTCTGTATACTGTTCAATAGATTGTTCCACTAAAACATGTGTATAAGAGGCTACTAATTGATTTTTAATAAAGGTAATGTAAAGTGTTTTTCTTGTTTTTACATTGTATAACTCAATTATTTCATGTTCTTTGTGAAGACGTTGGGTTACCTTAAAATTATCACCAGCTAACTTTTGAATAGCACTCTTTAAAAAGCGAAGTTTTGAAAATTTCTGAAGGTCGGCAACATATAGTAACCCATGTTTTTTAGGTTTGTATACATGTACAGAGATTAATAAATCTCTTTCGCCAATAAAATCAATAACCTCTTTTTGGTCTTGAAAAGTTTCATCGAAGCTGTTAAGGTTTTGAGTAACTTCTTTGAAATAATCATTGGTTTGAAAATGCTGCCAAATTGGACTAGCACTTACTTCATCCCAAGTATCAATTGGTCGTTCAGTTTCAATAATAAAAACTGCATCTTTAGGTACTAGATAAATCGGATTTATATTATCCTCATCAGCTAAAGTAAAAATATATGTTTGGTATAAAATAAATCCTATAATTACTATTAGTAACGACCATATAATTTTACGTTTCATACCTAAAAATGTTGTGAATTATTAAACCTGTAAAACTCCTAAGTTAAATGGCTTTTCAATAGGAGCGTGGTTTGCAGCTTCAATTCCTAAAGAAATCCAAGTTCTGGTGTCTAAAGGGTTGATGATACCGTCTGTCCATAATCTTGCAGCTGCGTAGTATGGAGAAATTTGTTCGTCGTAACGAGACTTAATTTTATTGAATAACTCAGTTTCTTTTTCTGGTGTAATTTCTTCACCACGAGCTTTTAAAGAAGCCATTTCAATTTGTAATAACACTTTAGCGGCAGAAGCTCCACTCATAACTGCTAACTCTGCACTTGGCCACGCGGCTATTAAACGAGGATCGTATGCTTTACCACACATGGCATAATTACCTGCACCATACGAATTACCAATAACAATGGTAAATTTAGGCACAACAGAATTACTTACTGCATTTACCATTTTAGCACCATCTTTAATAATTCCGCTGTGTTCAGATTTACTTCCTACCATAAATCCGGTAACATCCTGTAAGAATACTAACGGAATTTTCTTTTGATTACAGTTGGCAATAAAACGAGTAGCTTTATCAGCAGAATCGTTATAAATTACACCACCAAATTGCATTTCGCTTGGTTTTGTTTTAGCACCTTTTGATTTTACAATTTTACGCTGGTTTGCTACAATTCCTACAGCCCATCCGTCAATACGAGCGTAACCTGTAATAATTGTTTGTCCGTACCCTGCTTTGTATTCTTCAAATTCAGAATTATCTACCAAGCGATTGATGATTTCCATCATATCGTATTGTTCGTTACGAGCTTTTGGTAAAATTCCGAAGATTTCTTCTTCATTTTCTTTTGGAGGAAATGCTTCTTTACGGTTAAAGCCAGCTTTGTCATAATCCCCAATTTTATCCATCAATTTTTTAATGGTATCTAAAGCATCTTTATCGTCTTTGGCTTTGTAATCGGTAACTCCAGAAACTTCGCAGTGCGTTGTTGCTCCTCCTAAAGTTTCGTTATCAATATCTTCACCAATAGCTGCTTTTACAAGATAGCTTCCCGCTAAGAAAATACTTCCTGTTTTGTCAACAATTAAAGCTTCATCACTCATAATAGGTAGGTAAGCACCACCAGCAACACAACTTCCCATAACTGCAGAAATTTGGGTGATTCCCATACTGCTCATTACCGCATTGTTTCTAAAAATGCGCCCGAAGTGTTCTTTATCAGGGAAAATTTCATCTTGCATTGGTAAATACACCCCTGCAGAATCTACCAAGTAAATAATAGGTAATTTGTTTTCAATTGCTATTTCTTGGGCACGTAGGTTCTTTTTTCCTGTGATTGGAAACCAAGCTCCAGCTTTTACCGTTGCATCATTTGCAACTACGATACATTGTTTTCCGCTTACATACCCAATTTTAACAACTACACCACCTGATGGACATCCTCCATGTTCTTTATACATTCCTTCTCCAGCAAAAGCACCGATTTCAATAGACTTTGAGTTTTTGTCTAGTAAATAATCAATACGTTCTCTTGCAGTTAATTTTCCTTTCGCATGATGTTTGTCAATACGTTTTTGTCCGCCTCCTAATTTTACTTTAACTAGGCGTTGACGTAATTCTGATGCTAAAAGTTTATTGTGGTCTTCGTTTTTATTGAAGTTAAGATCCATGTGTATGTTGTTTGTTTCGGTGTGCTAAAATAATAAAATCATGAGAGAATTCAAGGGGTTTATTGATACGATTTTAAGATGTTTTCAACGGTTTTTTCAATTGTTTCATTGCGTTCTTGCTTAATTAAAACTTTAGGCTCAGCTACACGTTCTTTGCAATTTGTAACAGCGCAAGTTTCGCAGGTAACTCCAACAATTTTTCTTTCAAATGTATCTTCTTTAAAAAAACGAAGTTTATTTTTTAAATGAGGTGAAAGTAGCATTCCAAGACTCACACTTCTGTTGATATTTTCTTTAAAAGGATCGGAAGTAGCTGCCGATAACACTAAATATTCATTCTTGGAATTTTGATATGAAGATATTTGAATTCCGTAAGCAGAATTTTTTGTTGAAGATTGTTCTAATTCTTGAATGGTGTTTATAGAAATCCATCTTCTACAATAATGCTCGTTATTTCTATTGGCGTGTGGAGTTTGTTGTTGCGTAATATGTAACTCTTTTGTAAGTCTAAAATTTGGAGTGTTTTCTTTGTGTGTAAAACGTAAAAAGAATAGGTTTTTAATGTTGAAATGCTCTGGTAAAATATTGGTTAATCGTTGATAGAAGGTTTCATCTGAGCAATTAAAACTCATAATAATTTTATGCAGTTGTAAAGGTTGCCAAGTAGGTAAATTAAAGAAATGTGTTAGTTTTTCGATTAAATTATCCTTCGGAATAATCAAAGCACCTGCAAAATAGGAAGCAATCATGTTATTTAATACTTGATCGAAAGACTCAAACTTAATCCAAGGAAATGTATAAAGTCTGTCTTGAATATTCATGTAATTGTAGGCTATTTCTTTCGCATAAATAAAGGTTTTTTGAGCTTCAGAAATAGTGTTGTAAATCAATAAAACCTTTTTATTTGGAATAAAGATATTTCTTAATTCTGAGAGATTTTGATGATTTTGTAGTTCTTCAAAATCAATAGTATATCCGTATTCTTCAATGAGTATTTCTTCTAAGTCTTTTGAAGTTATGGGTTTATTAAGGTTAATATGATAAGCCTTAGCAAAATTGAGTACTTCTTGTTCAATATCAGCAAAGTAATTGTTATGAGCTTCTTGATATGATCGTAAAGAGGCTAAGAAAAAACTTTCTCGAGTAAGATTATAGTTTTGAGAAATTTTAATTAAGGTACTTATAAAAGCATTCACTTTTGCAGGAGCGCCGGCAATAATATCAATCAAATTATTTTTTTTAATGCCAAACAACTCCAAAGGAAGTTCTTTTAAAACTTTTGATTGCAAAATTTCTCCAATAGGAGCTAAGTTTTTATCAAGCTTTAAAGAAACTAAATGATCATAAGGAACTTCTAGTTTTTCAGATAGAATTACAATTTTATCTGTTTTTGGATATTTTTTTCCTTTTTCTATTTCATTTAAATAAGATTTTGACAAACCAGTGAGTTTGGCTAATCCAAAGAGAGACAAATCTTTATTGGTTCTGATTTGTTTTAGTTTCAATCCAAAAATGAGTCTGATATATTCTTCTTCCAAAGTATTTTATTAAAAGATTCGTAATTCAAAGGTATAAAAATTAGCGAATTAATAAAAATTAGTAATTTTTAAACATTTAGCGAACGTTCGCTTTTTGTTTTGAATCCTTTTTTTTAATATTGTTACATCAAAAAAAGAATATAAGTGATTATGAGTCAAGATGTTTTAACAAAAGAAATACAAGCAGTACATTTTCAAGAATCTCTTTATCAAAGTATTTTGACAAGAGAATCCAAAGAGTTTTTAATAGCTTTACATGAGAATTTTAATAGTCAAAGATTACAATTATTAGAAGAAAGAAAAATTGAGCAAGCTTATTTTGATGCGGGTAACTATCCTAATTTTCCAGAAGAAACGAAAGCTATTAGAGAAGGAGATTGGGTTTGTTCACCTTTACCAAAAGATTTATTAGATAGAAGAGTTGAAATAACGGGTCCTGTTGATCGAAAAATGGTGATTAATGCATTGAATTCTGGAGCTAAAATGTTCATGGCAGATTTTGAAGATAGTAGCTCGCCTTCTATCCAAAATATGTTAGAGGGTCAAATGAATTTAAGAGATGCTGTAAACAGAACCATTTCTTTTTTTAACGAATCTAACGGAAAAACATACAAATTAACAAATGAAGTAGCTACTTTATTGGTGCGCCCAAGAGGATTACACTTAAATGAAAAACATTTATTGATTGATGGAGTTGAATTATCTGGTTCTTTAGTTGATTTCGGATTGTTCTTTTTTCATAATATTAAAGAACTGCTAAAAAGAGGAAGTGCTACTTATTTTTACTTACCAAAATTAGAGCATTATTTAGAAGCTCGTTGGTGGAATGAAGTATTTGAGTTTGCGCAAGAATATCTTGAAATTCCAAAAGGAACTATTAAAGCAACAGTTTTAATAGAAACCATTACTGCAAGCTTTCAATTAGATGAGATTATTTATGAACTAAGAAATCACATGGCAGGTTTAAACTGCGGACGTTGGGATTATATTTTCTCGTACATTAAAAAGTTTAGAAATCATAAAAAGTTCTTTGTACCAGATAGGGCTCAAGTAACTATGGAAACTCCGTTTATGCAAGCATATTCGTTAAGAGTTATTCAAGCTTGTCATAAAAGAGGTGTTCATGCTATGGGAGGAATGGCAGCACAAATTCCTGTTAAAGATAATGAAGAAGCAAATGCATCAGCTTTTGCTAAAGTAAAAGCAGGAAAAGTACGAGAAGTAAAAAACGGACATGATGGTACTTGGGTAGCACATCCAGGAATGGTTTCGTTAGCAACCAACGTTTTTAATGAAAATATGCCTGCTAGAAATCAGATTCATGTGTTACGAGAAGATGTAACAATTTCTGAGGGAAATTTAGTAGAACCTCCAACAGGAACTATTACCGAAAAAGGTATCAGAGAAAATATTAATGTAGGAATTTTATACATCGAGTCTTGGTTACGAGGATACGGAGCAGCTGCCTTATATAATTTAATGGAAGATGCTGCAACAGCCGAAATTTCAAGAACACAGTTGTGGTTGTGGTTACATACTAATGCCATGCTAGAAGACGGAAGAACGTTTAGCAAAGGAATGTACGAACAGCTTAAAAAAGAAGAATTAAAAAAGATGCAGAGTTTAGTTGGTGATGAACAATACACCAAAGGAAAATTTACATTGGCAATTGAATTGTTTGATGCGCTTGTTTTATCAGAAGAGTTTGAAGAATTTTTAACCTTATCAGCATATAAACACATCTAAAATAAAAAGGTTCCTAAATGCGGCAACATTTTTCGGAACCCAAATAATTAATAAATCGATAACTTATTAACAACACAAAATTATGAAAAATTTAGCTCAGAGCAGTTATAGTTCTGCATTAGAAACTGTAAAAAGTTTAAAACAGAAGTACGGAAGTACTTGGAATTCTATAACTACCGAAAGTGCAGCAAGAATGATGACTCAAAATCGTTTTAAAACAGGGCTTGATATTGCTAAATATACAGCTGCTATTATGAGAAAAGATATGGCAGAGTACGATGCTGATAATTCTAAATATACACAATCGTTAGGTTGTTGGCATGGGTTTGTAGCACAACAAAAAATGATTTCAGTAAAAAAACATCATAAAACTACAAGCAAGAGATATTTATATCTTTCAGGTTGGATGGTAGCGGCTTTGCGTTCAGAGTTAGGACCATTACCAGATCAATCAATGCACGAAAAAACAGCAGTTCCTGCTTTAATTGCTGAAATTTATGATTTTTTAAAACAAGCAGACGCAGTTGAGTTAAACGATTTGTTTAGACGATTAGAGCAAGGAGAAGATGTGCAAGAGCAGATTGATAATTTTGAAACGTATGTGGTACCTATTATTGCTGATATTGATGCTGGATTTGGAAACGAAGAAGCTACCTATTTATTAGCTAAAAAGATGATTGAAGCTGGAGCTTGTGCTATTCAAATAGAAAATCAAGTTTCCGATGCAAAACAATGTGGGCATCAAGACGGAAAGGTAACAGTACCGCATGAAGATTTTATAGCTAAATTAAATGCTATCCGCTATGCTTTTTTAGAACTAGGAGTTGAAGAGGGAATCATTGTTGCTCGAACCGATTCTGAAGGAGCTGGATTAACGCAAAAGTTACCCGTAAGTCAAGAACCAGGAGATTTAGCCTCTCAATACTTAGCTTTTGTTGAAGCTGAAGAAATTTCAATAGAAGAAGCCAAAGAAGATGATGTGTTATTAAAAAGAGATGGAAAATTGGTGCGTCCAGTTCGTTTAGCAAACGGGTTGTATAAGTTTAGAGAAGGAACTAATATTGATCGTGTAGTGTTAGATTGTATTACAAGTTTACAAAACGGTGCAGATTTATTGTGGATAGAAACACCAACACCACATGTTGGGCAAATTGCAGCTATGGTAAATCGTGTAAAAGCGGTTGTTCCAAATGCGAAATTAGTATATAACAATTCTCCATCTTTCAATTGGACTTTAAATTTTAGAGATCAAGTCTACGACGCTATGGTTACAGCTGGTGAAAATGTTTCTATGTATGATAGAAATAACCTGATGGATGTTTTTTATGACGGTTCAGAACTATGCATACGAGCTGATGAAAAGATTAGAACTTTTCAGATGGATGGAGCTAAAGAAGCTGGTATTTTCCATCATTTAATAACCTTACCAACTTATCATACCACTGCGTTGCACATGAACGATTTAACAGAAGGGTATTATGGTAAAGAAGGAATGTTAGCCTATGTAAAAGGTGTGCAACGACAAGAGATAAGAAAAGGAGTGTCTTGTGTAAAGCACCAACGAATGGCAGGTTCTGATTTGGGAGATGATCATAAAACGTTTTTCTCTGGAGACAATGCCCTAAAAGCTGGAGGAGAGAAAAATACATCTAATCAATTTGAAGCTGCTAAAAAAGAAGCTGAGGTTTTAGCTGAAGTAGTATAGTTAACACAAATTTCCTGTCTTTTTTTGGTTTGTAATGTTGTATGTTAAACAGATAAGGAATATTATTTTGAAGTAGAAGCTCCCATTAGGGAGCTTTTAATATTTCTGGTTTTCAATCGATTTTGTAATTGAACTCACAATATCTCCAGTATGTTTGGTTGATTTGGTTTCAATGAGCATTACAGAGCATTCTTCTGTAGCGCTTACTCTATGGTTTATTCCTTTTGGAACGACGTATAAGTCTCCTTGAGTCATGGTGAAACTTGGTTTGTTTTCAATTTCCATTAGAAGTTCTCCATCAATTATATAAAATAATTCATCCTCATTTTTATGATTATGCCAAGGAATATCTTCACCTTTGATCTTAGCTATTTTTACATATTGGTCGTTAACTTCTGAAAGAATTCTTGGAGAAAAGTAGTTTTTTACTTTTTGTGATTCTTCAAGTAAATTAAGTAATTGAGCTTTTTTCATAGTCTTTTATTTAAGTTTTAGTTCCATTTTTATATCGCTTCTAACATAAGGTGAGTTTGCTTCAACAGGAATTTCAATGAAACCATATTTTCTGTAGATATAAATAGCGTTTTCAAGTTTCGTATTTGAGTATAAAACCAACTTGTCAAAATTATGATTTTTAGCAAAATCAATACAGTTTTGCATGAGGTTTTGCCCGATTTTATGTCCGCGATGGTTTGGTGAAACCGCCATTTTAGTCAATTCAAAAACATTAGGTTTTTTCATAGGCATTAATGCAACCGTTCCAGCAATTTCATTGTTCAATTTTGCAAAGAAAATATGTCCGCCTTTGTTGATGATGTATTTCTTCGGGTTGCTTAAAACCTCTTCATCATATGGTTCAACATAAAAGAATGATTGTAACCATTCTATGTTTAAGTTATAAAAGTACGAAGCATAATTGTCTTCGTAACTAACGATTTCTACTGGATTTATTACTGTATTCATGTGTATATGTTCTATAATAGCATCGCTAAAACTCTTGTTGTGAAATTTTGTTTCTAAAATATTTAAATGTTCAATTAAAGAACTAGACTGAATTTGAGTGTATTCTTTAATAATATGCTCTATGCTGTTCCAAATAGGAGTGATTTTTTGTACAAGTTTTTTTCCTTTTTCGGATAAGTAAATAATTTTTTTACGTTTGTCTTTTTTATCTTCTTTTAATTCAATTAATTCTTTCTTAATTAGTTTGTTTATTGCTTGAGTTGTTGCTGGTTGCGTTGTTCGTAGACCTGCATTAATCTCAGTATTTGTAACTCCGTCTTTATTTTTTATGATTTTAAAAGTAGGAAAGAGGTAAGGGTCAAAATCGATTTGAAAAGTATCATACACTATTTGCGTTTCTCTCATCATGTATTCGCTCACCCTTTTTAATCGCGATCCCATTCCTATTTCTCCTATACCTTGTAGAGCATCCATTTTAATTATATTAAGTATTTATATAAGTGCTTATGTAAAAGTATTGAAAAATACTATATATTGAAAGTTAAATATATGCAAAAATTACCCTAGAAATTATATTCCATGGTAAATAAAAATATTTTTTCTATCTTTGTACAGAATTTTAAATCAATTAATCATGAAAAAAAACAAAATTATCTTTTATGTATCAACAGGGTTGTTAACCTTAATGATGCTTATGTCTGCAGGAATGTACTTTTTTAATAATGCAGAAATTTCTAAAATGTTTGAAGCATTCGGGTATCCAACGTATATTATTTATCCTTATGGAATTGCTAAAATTTTAGGTTTGGTAGCACTGTGGTTTTTTAGAGGTAAGTTTTTAAATGAATGGGCGTATGCAGGTTTTTTCTTTGCTTTTATTTTAGCATTTTTTGCTCATGTAATGATAGGAGATGGAGAGCAAATGGGAGCTTTAATAGCAATGGTTTTGTTAATTATATCGTATATTTTTAGTAAGAAGATAGATGGGTAAGCAGCAAGAATCTACAGTAAGGTTAACCAATAAAAATTATGTGGCGGAAGCTAAAATGAGGAGTCATTTTGCAGTTATCGATGAGCCAATAGAAGCTGGGGGAGACGATAATGCACCAACTCCTGTTGAGTATTTATTAACAGCAATTGGTGGATGTGTTTCTATTACGCTTCGCATGTATGCTGAACGAAAAGGATGGGATTTAGGTGAAATTACGGTTAATGTTCGTCAGAAAGAAGAGTTAACTTCCGAAGGAATAAAGAAATCTTTAATAGAGGAGGTTTCTTTTGAAAAAGAAGTAAACCAAGAGCAAAGAGATAAATTATTGGAGATCGCTGGGAAATGCCCTATAGCAAAAATGGTAAAAGAAGCTACTCCAATAGCAACTACTATAAAATAAAACATGAGTATGAAAAAAATAGCCGCATTTGCAGGTAGTACAAGTTCAACATCAATTAATAAACAATTAGCAACCTATGCAGCTCAACAGTTAGAAAATGTAGCTTTTGATGTGTTAGATTTAAATGCATATAAAGTGCCTATTTTTAGTGAAGATGTAGAAAGAGAAAATGATTATCCAGAAGGAGCACAGTTATTTAATGATGATTTAGATAAGTACGATGGATTTATTGTCTCTTTAGCAGAACATAACGGTTCATATGCTGCAGCATTTAAGAATTTATTTGATTGGACTTCACGTAAAAATAGAGAGGTTTTTAGAAATAAACCAGTATTGCTAATGGCTACGTCACCAGGAGGTAGAGGTGGAGCAGGAGTTTTAAGTACTGCAAATGGGACTTTTCCGCATATGGGAGCGAAAATAGTTTCAAATTTCTCTCTTCCAGTTTTTTATGATAACTTTAAAGAAGGAGAAATTGTAGCTGAAGACAAAAAGAATGAGTTAAAAGAAGCGGTTGCAACTTTTGAACAGGCTTTGTAATTCAATTACAAGTAATAATAACTAACAAAAAACAATACACTTATGGCGGATAACAGAGAAATTACAAAAGAGTATAGCAATGCAGGTTTAACAGTGTATTGGAAACCGAATACTTGTATTCATGCAAAAAAATGTTGGAAAGGGTTGTTACAAGTTTTTAATCCACAAAATAGACCATGGATTAATATGGAAGGAGCAACCACCAAACGTATTATGAAACAAATAGATGAATGTCCATCAGGTGCATTGTCTTATAAAATGAAGAATGAGGTTGTTGATGAAGCTAGTAAAGAAACTGAAGTGAAGTGTATGGAAAATGGACCATTAATGGTTATGGGAGATGTTCATATTACAAACTCAGATGGTTCTATAGAAAAGAGAACCAAGGTAACGGCATTTTGTAGATGTGGAGCCTCTACTAACAAACCTTTTTGTGACGGCAAGCATAGCGATGTAAATTTTGTAGGTTAATGGAAGTATTACAAGAAGATAACGGTAAAAAAGGAGCATTTTTTATTGAAGTAAACGGAAGTAAAGATGCTATTATGACCTACTCTTGGGCTGGAGATAATAAGATAATTATAGATCATACTGAAGTAGGAGATAACCTCCGAGGTAAAGGAGTAGGATATAAATTGGTAGAAGCGTCTGTTAATTTTATGAGAAAACAAGGTATTAAAGCTATTCCATTATGTCCATTTGCTAAAGCTGTTTTTGATAAAAAGAAAGAATACTCAGATGTATTGTTTTAGTATATTCACTTGTAGTATATTCCTTGGTAAATAAGTTTGTTTTTTGTAATTTTGTACTTGAAAGGAGGTAAATATGAAGATTATATTATACGGAAGAAAGGGGCATGCATATACGGTAGCTTACAAGAATTTTTTAAAATCTGCAGAAGTACCATTTGAATATAAAGATGTTTCAGAAGACAAAGACGCAAGAGAGCATTCTAAAGAGTTATATGACGGAGTAGTTAAATATCCAACACTATTTGTGAATGATGAAGTGTATTTAACGCCAACGTCAGAAACCTTCAATAAAATAATGCACGATTTAAAATTAAGAGGCTAAGTTTTAAAACACCTTAGTAGTTTTAAGAAAAACAAAGAATATAGTAAATGGGAGATATTTCAAAAGATATTAATTCAACATTTCCAAATAACAAAGTGAAAGCTTTTATCAATATTAAATATACAGCCAATTGGATTAATAGTAAGGAAAATGAATTTTTTAAACCTTACGGAATATCACCACAACAATACAATATTCTTAGAATTTTAAGAGGAGCAAAAGAACCTACTAAAGTCCAAGTTATAAAAGATCGCATGATAGAACGAGCTCCTAATGCAACTCGTTTAATGGATAAATTATGCGATAAAAAATTGATTGAGCGCGTTCGTTGCGATCACGACAGACGAGTGGTTTATATTAGTATATCCAATCAAGGATTAGAGTTATTAAAAACGATAGATGAGAATATCGATTTTGATTTTATTAATAATCTTTCCGAAGAAGAAGCAATTCAATTAAGTAATTTGTTAGATAAGATTAGGTAAAAGCTATTCTTACTAGAATGGGAAGAGCAAAAATTTAAATAAATATTTTCCATGGAAAATAAAGTAAACGAAAGTAAATAATGAAAAATTTAAAAACTATACAACATAAAGTAGGAAGTCCATTAGTAAGTATGGGACCCGTAAGATTACGTCAACCTTTACCAACAGAAGGAATAGAAATGGTAGATCCATTTTTACTCCTACATCATTATGGACCTTATGCTATAAGTGTGTTTAACAATCCGTTCGATTTAGGTCCGCATCCGCATAGAGGATTCGAACCCATTACCTTACTTTTCAAAGGAGAACAATTGCATAGAGATTCATTAGGGAATGAAATGTTGGTAAAAGCAGGTGATGTACAATGGACAACAGCAGGAAGGGGAATTATTCATGCTGAAGGACCTTCAAAAGAATTTGTAAAAAGAGGAGGAGAGTTAGAAGGAATTCAGTTATGGTTAAATCTTCCAGCAGAAAAGAAAATGATGCCAGCAAATTACCAACATCTAAAAAGTGAGGAAATTCCAGTTGTTGAAAATGAAGGAAAAACTATACAATTAAAAGTAGTAGCAGGGAATCAAAAAGGAGTTTTTGGACACATAAAAACTCAAACAGAAGTAAATGTGTTTACTGTAAAAACCCAAGATTCTGGAAAAATGCTAGTTGATATTCCTTTAAATCATGAATCATTAATATACCTGTTAGAGGGAGAAGTAATGGTAAATAATGATGCAACACTAAAAAAAGGAGCTACGCAAATGCTAACTTTTCATCAATATGGTACTGTTATAGAGCTTGAAGCGAAAAAAGAAAGTACTTTGTTAATACTATCAGGTGAGCCAATTAAAGAAAAAGTGGCTTCTTGGGGACCGTATGTAATGAATACACAAACCGAAATAATGGAAGCCTTACGTGATTATCAAAAAGGTAAGATGGGATATTTATATTAACTATAAACTGAACCTCATAATTTTATTATGAGGTTTTTTATTTTCTAAAAAATTGTATCTTGCAAAATATTATGCATGCATAATAAAATATTAAAACAATCAACCAGATGGCAAAATACAAACACATTTTCGAACCTTTAGATTTAGGTTTTACCACGTTAAAAAACAGAATTTTAATGGGGTCAATGCACACAGGTTTAGAAGAAGAGAAAAATGGTATTGAGAAGATAGCAACTTACTATGCAGAACGTGCAAAAGGAGGAGTAGGGTTGATCGTTACTGGTGGTATAGCTCCAAATATTCAAGGATGGACGGCACCATTTTCTGCTCGAATGAGCACAAAAAAGCATGCAAGAGAACATAAGAAAATTACCGAAGCGGTACATAAAGAAGGAGGTAAGATTTGTATGCAAATATTGCATTCTGGTCGTTATGGATACCATCCGTTTAGTGTAGCACCTTCTAAAATTCAAGCGCCTATTAATCCTTTCAAACCATTTGCCTTAAAGCAATCGGGTATCAAAAGAACTTTGAAAGATTTTGTTAACTGTGCAAAATTATCTCAAGAAGCAGGGTATGATGGGGTTGAAATCATGGGGTCGGAGGGATATTTAATAAATCAATTCATTGTTACGAGAACCAATCAAAGGAAGGATAATTACGGAGGAAATTATGAAAATAGAATTCGTTTAGCAGTAGAGATTGTTCGTAAAACTCGTGAAGCTGTAGGTGAGAATTTTATTATTATTTACCGTTTATCAATGTTAGATTTGGTAGAACAGGGAAGTTCTTGGGAAGAAGTGGTGCAACTAGGAAAAGAAATTGAAAAAGCAGGAGCTACCATTATAAATACAGGAATTGGTTGGCATGAAGCAAGAATTCCTACCATAGCAACTTCGGTTCCTAGAGCAGCGTTTACATGGGTAACTAAAAAAATGAAAGAAGAATTATCAATTCCTCTAGTAACTTCTAATAGAATAAATATGCCAGAAACTGCTGAGAAAGTTTTAGCAGAAGGTGATGCAGATATGATTTCGATGGCACGTCCATTTTTAGCAGATCCAGAATGGGTAAATAAAGCTAAAGAAGAACGCGATGATGAAATCAATACGTGTATTGCTTGCAATCAGGCGTGTTTAGACCATGCTTTTCAAAAGAAAGTGGCTAGTTGTTTGGTAAATCCGAGAGCATGTCATGAAACAGAATTAAATTACAATCCAACAGAAAAGAAAAAGAAAATTGCAGTGGTTGGTGCTGGTCCTGCAGGTTTAGCTGCTGCTACAGTAGCTGCTCAAAGAGGACATAATATAACGTTATTTGATGCTGATTCAGAAACTGGAGGGCAATTTAATATTGCAAAACAAATTCCAGGAAAAGAAGAGTTTTATGAAACTATTAGATATTTTAATAAACAAATAGAACTACATAAGGTTAATTTACAGCTAAATACCAGAGTAAATGCAGATGATTTGGCTAGAGGTAATTTTGATGAGGTTATTTTAGCTACAGGAATTACACCAAGAACACCAAGAATAGAAGGAATTGAACACGAAAAAGTATTGACATATATTGATGTTGTAAAACATAAGAAACCAGTAGGTAAACGAGTAGCGGTTATTGGTGCAGGAGGTATTGGTTTTGACGTTTCTGAATATTTAGCACATGAAGGAGAAAGTACTTCTCAAAACATTGATGCTTGGTTACAAGAGTGGGGAATTGACAAAACCTTAGAAGCGAGAGCAGGCATCGAAGGTGTTACACCAGAATTCCATCCATCACCAAGAGAAATCTTTATGTTTAAACGTAGTAAAGGTAAGTTTGGTGGAAAATTAGGAAAAACAACAGGTTGGATTCATAGAGCAGTACTAAAAAAGAAAAAAGTACAGTTTATTAATGAAGTAGAATACACAAAAATAGATGATGCAGGATTACATTATATGCAAAATGAAGAGCAAAAAGTATTACCAGTAGATAACATTATTATTTGTGCAGGACAACTACCATTTAAAGAGCTGTTAGAACCTTTGCAAGCAAAAGGAATTACTACACATGTAATTGGAGGAGCTGATGTTGCTGCTGAGTTAGACGCTAAAAGAGCCATAAATCAAGGTAGCAGATTAGCTGCAGAAATTTAGTTTTATATAAATTTAAAATCACTTAAAAAGTCTTGCTTAAGCAAGACTTTTTTGTTTGTAATCAAAAGCTTGATAGTGAAAAATTCTAAATAATTACCGATATTTGTAGCTCACATTTTTTGAAAAAAGTAAATTATGGCAATGAATAAAAATACGGTACTAGGATGGGCAACGCTTATAATGGTTTTAATGGGGATTTTACTTATTGGATTGGCAGTATTTAAGTACGATGAAATAGCAGGATACGGATTTGGTGCTGTTGGTTTAGGTTTTTTTGCAAATGCATGGGTATTTAATGCCTTAAAAGGACGAGTTTAATTAAGAAATTATAAAAATGAGCGACGATAAAAAAGTCATTTTTTCAATGAACAAGGTCTCTAAGACCTATCAAAGTACAGGAAAACAAGTTTTAAAAGATATCTACTTAAGCTTCTTTTACGGTGCTAAAATTGGTATTTTAGGTTTAAACGGTTCGGGTAAATCTACTTTATTAAAAATTATAGCAGGTGTAGAGAAAAATTATCAAGGAGATGTAACTTTTTCTCCTGGATATAAAGTTGGGTACTTAGAACAAGAACCTCAATTAGATGAAGATAAAACAGTTTTAGAAGTTGTAAAAGAAGGAGTAGCAGAAACAGTGGCTATTTTAGATGAATACAACAAGATAAACGATATGTTTGGGTTAGAAGAAGTGTATTCTGATCCAGATAAAATGGACAAGTTAATGGCGCGTCAAGCAGAGTTGCAAGATAAAATTGATGCTTCTAATGCTTGGGAACTTGATACCAAGTTAGAAATTGCTATGGATGCTTTACGTACTCCTGAAGGTGATAAGAAAATTGGAGTATTATCAGGAGGAGAGCGTCGTCGTGTAGCGTTATGTCGTTTATTATTACAAGAACCAGAGATTTTATTATTAGATGAGCCAACTAACCACTTAGATGCAGAATCTGTACATTGGTTAGAGCATCATTTAGCACAATATAAAGGAACGGTAATTGCGGTAACGCACGACCGTTATTTCTTAGATAATGTTGCAGGTTGGATTTTAGAACTGGATAGAGGAGAAGGTATTCCATGGAAAGGAAATTACTCATCTTGGTTAGATCAAAAATCGAAGCGTTTAGCACAAGAAAGTAAAACAGCTTCTAAACGTCAAAAAACGTTAGAACGAGAGTTAGAATGGGTTCGTCAAGGAGCAAAAGGTCGTCAAACAAAGCAAAAAGCACGTTTGAAGAACTATGAAAAATTGATGAGTCAAGATCAAAAACAAACGGAAGAAAAATTAGAAATCTATATTCCAAATGGTCCGCGTTTAGGAACGAATGTAATTGAAGCCACAAGAGTTTCTAAAGCCTACGGAGATAAATTATTATATGAGAATTTAGAATTCAATCTTCCACAGGCTGGTATAGTTGGAATCATTGGTCCGAACGGAGCAGGTAAGACAACTATTTTCAGAATGATTATGGGTGAAGAAACACCAGATGCAGGAAGTTTTTCAGTCGGTGAAACGGCTAAAATTGCTTATGTAGATCAGTCTCATTCAAATATTGATCCTGAAAAAACAATTTGGGAAAACTTCTCTGAAGGTCAAGATTTAGTAATGATGGGAGGTAAACAAGTAAATTCTAGAGCTTATTTAAGTCGTTTTAATTTTTCAGGAAACGAACAGAATAAGAAAGTAGCAACTTTATCGGGAGGAGAACGTAACCGTTTACATTTAGCAATGACTCTAAAAGAGGAAGGTAATGTACTATTATTAGATGAGCCAACAAACGATTTAGATGTAAATACTTTACGAGCTTTAGAAGAAGGTTTAGAAAACTTTGCAGGATGCGCGGTAGTAATTAGTCACGACCGTTGGTTTTTAGACCGTATTTGTACGCATATTTTAGCTTTTGAAGGTGATAGTCAAGTGTATTTCTTTGAAGGTTCTTTCTCTGATTATGAAGAAAACAAGAAAAAACGTTTAGGAGGTGATTTAATGCCAAAACGTATTAAATACAAGAAATTAATCAGATAATTGATTAGTACATTAAGTATAAAAAATAAAACTCGAAGTTAGCAGCTTCGAGTTTTTTCTTTCTTTTTCATTAACAATTATCCCCTCAATGTTAAACTGCTTAGTAGATAGTTTTTCATAGTATAGTGAATTGTGTTAATTGTAATAATTTAACAACTATCATTCCGAAAGAATAAAAAACATCAAATTATTTTAATAAATACTTAATTTAAAATAATTATAATTAAAAAGTGTTGATTTTTAATTGGTTATAGTTGAAGTTTGTTTATTGCTTCAAAAAAATCTTTTTTATAGGTTTCTCCAATAGGTAGGTTTTTTCCATTGGATAAATAAACCGTCAAAGAATCTGTTTTATTTATGTTTTGAATTGATACAATGAAAGATTTATGAATCTTAATAAAATTTTTAGAAGACAATTCTCTTTCAAAATGTTTTAAAGTACTGTAAGTGATTATTTGTTTATCTTTTAAATGAACAGAAACGTAATTTTTTAAGCTTTCTATGTATAAAATATCTTTGGTGTATACTTTTTCAAAATTGTTTTTACCATCTGTTTTTATAAAAATAAATTCAGCAAAAGAATTAATTGTAGTATTTTCTTTTTCTGTAGATTTAATTTTTAAAATAGCACTGTAAAAGCGTTCAAATTCAAAAGGTTTTAAAAGATAATCTACAGCGTTTAATTCATAACTTTCAAGTGCAAATTGAGGGTATGCAGTGGTAAAAATAACATGAACTTTATTTTTTACAATTTTTGAAAGTTGTATACCAGTAATATTAGGCATTTGTATATCTAAAAAGACCAAATCTAAATCTTCTTTTTCAATACTACTTATTGCTTCTATAGGATTTGTAGTTGAACTTATCAATTCTAAAAAAGGTACTTTTTTAACATACGATTCTAACAATCGTATTGCTGGAGCTTCATCATCAACAATTAGACATTTTATAGTTTTCATAGTTAGTTGTTTTTAATAGGAATTTTTAAATATGTAGTATAAATATTGTTGATTTCATTAGTATTAAAAGTAAATTCATTCTCAAATAAGAGTTCTAATCGTTTTCTTAAGTTTTCTTTTCCTATGCCAGTACTACTATAGTTTTTTACATTTGAAACTGTATTTTTAGTATTAAGTTCTAGAAAATATGAATTTATTATAATTGAAATTTCAACAGGATTATTTTCATCATTAATAATACCATGTTTGCAAATATTTTCAATAAAATGTATAAAAACTAAGGAAGGTATTTGTTGATTTTTAATCTCTCCTTTAATAGTTAAGTTTAAAAACAAGTTGTTTTCAAATCGCTTTTTATAAAAATAAATATAATCCTTAATAAATTTGAGTTCTTTTGATAAAGGCATAAAATCTTTATGTGCTTCATAGGTAAGATAACGCAGTAATTCTGATAATTTATGAATTCCTTTCGCAGTTTCTGGTTGTGTTTCAGCTAATTCAGAATAAAATACATTAAGTGTATTAAATAAAAAATGAGGTTCTAATTGAGTTTTCAAAGCATCTAATTCAGCCTTTTTGTGCTCTAATTGTAATTGGTGAATTTTATTCTTGTTTTCTAGAAAACGAAATAACAAATAAATAAAGGTGCTAAATAGAATTACTTTTAAGCTGTAATACGAATTATCAAAAATATAATACCAAAAGGTACGTGAACTATCTGAGTAGTTATGAAATCCACCAATAGAAAAAACAATTACTTCTTCTAAAAGAAATCGAATTCCAGCAAACAGGAAGAATAATAAAAGTTGGCCCAAAATAAAATAAACTAAATTCTTTTTTGCTAAAGTTTTAGGACAAATAATACCTACGTTAATTGCATAAACACTAAAAAAAGTAATGTAGAATGTAGTTTTATACAATAAACCAAGTTGAATGTTTGAAAAGAAGCGGTCATGTCCTCCAGTAACATAACCTCTAAACAAATCCATACTAATAATAATAATACCTAAAGCAAGATGGTATTTAAATGTGTTTTTTAATTCCATAGTTCAAAAGTAGGTATAAAGGTAACTTTCTTTTTCTTTTTAAGATATACTTCTCTTTTTTTAGGACGAAAAGGTAAAACTATACAACGAAATCAATGGTGTAATTTTTTGTAGGATTGATATAATATATTATGGTGTTAATTGAATCTAAAGTTTTGAGTTGAATCTTGTAAATACTTTTGAAGTATAAAACTCAAAACATATAATCATGAAATCAAGAATTTTAATAATCATTTTATTTATTACTGCTTCATTATTTGCTCAAAAACAACAGATAGATGAGCATTTTAAAAATATTAAATCGTCAGATTTGTTAATTCTAGGATCTTTCCATTTTGCTAATCCGAGATTAGACTCCTATAAACCAAAATATACAGTTGATATTTTTTCAGAAAAAAGGCAAAAAGAATTAAGAGAATTACTTGATGTTGTAAAAAAATACAACCCTACTAAAATTGGGGTAGAATGGAAAGCAGATAAACAACAAAAATTAGATTCTATATACAATGCCTATTTAAAAGGAGATTTTAAATTAAAGGCTAACGAGATTTATCAAGTAGCTTTTAGGTTAGGGAAAGAATTAGGACATAAAAAAATATATGCTATTGATGCAGAATCAAGAAGTTTTAAAAGTGATGTAACAGAAAAAGAGTACGAAGAAAAAAAGAACTATTATGTCCAAAAAGCAGGTTTAGAGAAGGTGAAAAGAGAAATGGAAATCAACGACACCTATTTTAGTTTATATGAAAAAGGAGATAAGTTAAAAACTGAATTGTCTTTGTTAGAGTATTTTAAAATAATGAACAATCCTGATGAGATAAGTCATAATCACGGTCATTATTTAATAGGGGAATTTAAAATGGGAGAGGCAGAAAAAGGAGATTATTTTGGAGCGGATAATTCAATCTGGTGGTATAGCAGAAACTTACGAATTTTTCAAAATATTCTAAATATGAATAATCCAGGAGAAGATAAAGTTTTTGTGCTAATGGGAGCAGGACATTTGTCAATCTTAAATTTTTTAGCAAAATCTTCGGTAGATTTTAATTTTAAAACTTTAGAAGATATTATTAAGTAACAATAAAATAAAATATAATGAGAACAAAATATTTAATACTGTCAGTTTTAGTGTTATTAGCTACCTCTTGTACAAAACAAAAGACTAAGGAATCTATTAAGGGAAAAATTAGTAAGCAAGAAATATTAAAAGATGCAAAGAAAATTCCAGTTTTAAATTTTGGTACTTTTCATATGGGATTTACCAATGATGAAAATAAAACTGAATTTGATGAACATGATAAAAAAAATCAAGAAGAAGTACATAAAATAGCTAAACTATTAGCAGAATTTAAACCCACAGTAATTATAGTTGAAACTCCACCTTCATATAATGAAAAGTTACAGTCGTTGTATAAACAATATATTGATAATCCAGAAATGAAATTTAAAAGACCAGATGAAGTAGAACTTTTGGCATATGAATTAGGAAGTTTATCAAACACTAAAAGAGTTTATGGTATTGATTATAAGATGAGTTATAACTATAATATAGGAACCCAGATAAAAAATGAAATTGATTCTGTAATGCATGATGCATATTATAAAAATCCATTTGCTTTTTATGATAAGATTGAGGATGATAGAGATGAAAAAAGCTTGTTAAGTAAACTAAAAATGATGAATCACGACCAATATCTTGATTTCTTAATTACTGTAAATGCTGATATGTTAACACATGTTGGAACAAAAGATAATTTTGAAGGAGCAGATGAAGCTGCAAAATATTATCAAAGAAATTTAAGAATGTATTCAAATTTAAACAGAATTTCTCTTAATAAAGACGATCGTGTATTTATATTGATGGGAGCAAGTCATACGGCTTTTTTTAGAGACTTTATAAGTAGAAGTCCAAAGTATACAATGGTGAATACTTTTGATTATTTAAAATAGGTAGATAAATCTATATCAAAAAAAACCTCGCAATTTGCGAGGTTTTCTTATATCTATTTTTTTGACTTTTGTTTCTAAAAATTCAAATATATAATTCTTATAAGTGAATAACTTCATCATAAGCATCAGCAACTGCTTCCATAACAGCTTCACTCATTGTTGGGTGAGGGTGGATAGCTTTTAACACTTCATGACCAGTAGTTTCTAATTTACGAGCAACAACAGCTTCAGCAATCATATCCGTAACACCAGCACCAATCATATGACATCCTAACCATTCACCATATTTAGCATCAAAAATTACTTTTACAAACCCATCAGGAGTTCCAGCAGCTTTAGCTTTACCTGAAGCAGAGAATGGGAATTTACCAACTTTTAATTCGTATCCTGCTTCTTTAGCTTTCGCTTCAGTTAAACCAACAGAAGCAATTTCTGGAGTTGCATAAGTACATCCAGGAATGTTTCCGTAATCGATAGCTTCTGTATGAACACCCGCAATTTTTTCAACACAAGTAATTCCTTCAGCAGAAGCAACGTGCGCTAATGCAGGACCAGGAGTAACATCACCAATAGCGTAATACCCAGGAATGTTTGTTTGATACCAATCGTTTACTAAGATTTTATCTCTATCGGTAATAATTCCGACATCTTCCAATCCGATGTTTTCAATATTTGTTTTAATTCCAACGGCAGATAAAACAACATCCGCTTCTAAAATTTCTTCTCCTTTTTTAGTTTTAACAGTAGCTTTTACTCCATCACCAGAAGTATCAACTGATTCTACAGAAGAACTAGTCATTACTTTAATTCCAGCTTTTTTGAAAGAACGTTCCATTTGTTTCGAAACATCTACATCTTCTACAGGAACGATGTTTGGCATAAACTCAACTACAGTTACATCAGTTCCCATTGAGTTGTAGAAATGAGCAAACTCAACTCCAATAGCACCAGAACCTACTACAATCATCGATTTTGGTTGCGTTGGCAAACTCATAGCCTCACGGTAACCGATTACTTTTTTACCATCCTGTGGTAAGTTTGGTAACTCACGAGAGCGTGCTCCTGTTGCAATAATAATATGGTCAGCACTGTATTCTGTTACTTTTCCATTTGTATCTGTAACATCAACTTTTTTTCCAGGTTTTACCTTTCCAAATCCGTCGATGATATCAATTTTATTTTTCTTCATTAAGAACTGAACACCTTTGCTCATTCCTTCAGCAACACCACGACTACGTTTAATAACAGCTTCAAAATCTTTATCGATTGCTTCTGCTTTTAATCCGTACTCATCAACATGTTTTAAATAATCATATACTTGAGCAGATTTCAATAATGCTTTGGTAGGAATACATCCCCAGTTTAAGCAAATTCCACCTAAGTTTTCCTTTTCAACTACAGCAGTTTTAAAACCTAATTGTGATGCTCTAATGGCTGTTACATAACCTCCAGGACCACTTCCAATTATTAGTACGTCGTATTTCATGATGTTTATTTTTCTTGTTGTTTGTTTATTTTAGTTTGAAAGTAACAAAGGTTCAAAGTTACATAGTTTACAGTCTAATTTATTGTTACATTTTCAAATTAATTCATTGTTTTATTAAATATTACATTCTCTCAGGAACCTGAATTCCTAATAAAGTGAATGCAGATTTTATAGTATCAGCTACTTTTTTAGATAACTGAACTCTAAATACTTTTTTATCTTGATTTTCTTCCCCTAAAATAGATACGTTTTGATAGAACGAGTTAAACTCTTTAACCAAATCGTACGTGTAATTCGCAATTACCGCAGGTGAATAATTACTTGCAGCTTGCTGAATTACTTCAGGGTATAATTCTAATTGTTTGATTAACTCTTTTTCTTTCTCGTGTAACTCAACACTTACTTTTGCTGAATAGTCAAAATCAGTCTTACGTAAGATAGATTGAATTCTTGCATAGGTATATTGTACAAAAGGACCTGTGTTTCCTTGGAAATCTACGGATGCTTGTGGGTCAAACAAAATTCTCTTTTTAGGATCTACCTTTAAAATGAAGTATTTTAAAGCGCCTAATCCGATAATTTTATATAATTCCTCTTTTTCTTCAGTTGAGTATCCTTCTAACTTCCCTAACTCTTGTGAAATTTCACGAGCTGTGTTGGTCATTTCATCCATTAAATCATCGGCATCAACTACAGTTCCTTCACGAGATTTCATTTTTCCAGAAGGTAAATCAACCATTCCATAACTTAAATGGAATAATTGTTTCGCCCAAGAATAACCTAATTTTTGTAAGATTAAGAATAACACTTTAAAGTGGTAATCTTGCTCGTTACCTACGGTATAAACCATTCCGTTTACATCAGTGAAATCTTTAGAACGTTGAATGGCAGTACCAATATCTTGCGTCATATACACGGCAGTTCCGTCTGAACGCAACACTAGTTTTTCATCTAATCCTTCTTCAGTTAAATCACACCAAACAGATCCGTCTTCTTTTTTGTAGAAAACCCCGTTTTGCAATCCTTCTTCAATAATATCTTTTCCTAATAAATAGGTATTGCTTTCGTAGTATAATTTATCAAAGTTAACACCAATGTTTTCATAAGTAACGTCGAATCCTTTATACACCCATCCGTTCATCATTTCCCAAAGGGCAACCACTTTTTCATCTCCAGCTTCCCATTTACGCAACATTTCTTGTGCTTCAACAAAAAGTGGAGCTTGTTTTTTAGCATCATCTTCAGAAATTCCTTTAGAAACTAATTCTGAAATTTCTTTTTTATATTCTTGATCGAATTTTACATAGTAATTACCAACCAATTTGTCACCTTTCAATCCCGTTGATTCAGGAGTTTCGCCATTTCCAAATTTTTCCCAAGCTAACATCGACTTACAAATGTGGATACCACGGTCGTTGATAATTTGTGTTTTGTAAACTTTATGTCCCGCAGCTTTTAAAATTTCAGCAACAGAATAACCCAATAACACATTACGAACGTGCCCTAAGTGTAGAGGTTTGTTAGTGTTTGGAGACGAGTACTCAACCATACGAGCATCGTTTTCGTCCTCTTTTACAAAACCATACGTTTCATCAGTTACTATTTGGTTAAAAAAGTTTACATAAAAAGAATCATCAACAACCAAATTTAAAAAACCTTTTACAACGTTGTAGCTGGTTATTTCGTTGATGTTTTCAACCAAATATTTACCTAAATCTTCACCAATTTGAACAGGATTTCCTTTTTTGTACCGTAATAAAGGGAAAACAACAACGGTAATATCGCCTTCAAAATCTTTACGGGTTGCTTGAAATTCAACTTCAGGAATTTCTACATCATACAAGGCTAAAAATCCTTCTTTTACTTTCGCTTCAATTAACGATTGAATATTCATTGGTTCTTTTTAGATTATCAGGCAAAATTAGTGTTTTTAATTTTTTCTTCCCACGATTTCACTGATGATTTTTTGAACGAAAGAAATGATTTACTTCTAGGTTGCTTTTGTACCTTTGCGATATGGATAAAGACCTTGAAAACTTATCGAAATTATCGAAAGACGCTCTACAAGAAAACAAAAAATATTTTCAAAAGCTAAAAAAGCGTACGCCAAAGCGATTAGATTTACTAATGCAAGAATTGCACGAAGAAGAGTTTAAACGTACCGATTGTTTAGCATGTGCGAATTGTTGTAAAACAACCTCGCCAATTTTTACTGAAAAAGATATTGAACGTATAGCAAAACATCTGCGAATGAAAGTGATTGATTTTACAAATCAGTATCTACGAAGAGATGAAGATAATTTTATGGTATTACAATCGGCTCCGTGTACTTTTTTAGATGAGTCTGATAATACGTGTTTTATTTATGATGTACGTCCTAAGGCTTGTTCAGAATATCCACATACAAACCGTAAAAAGTTTATCCAGTTAGCTGATTTAACAATTAAAAATACAGAGGTTTGTCCTGCAACGTATCGAATTGTTGAAGAATTGAAAAAAAGATTGCCCTAAAAATTAATAAAGTGATTTAACAATTCCGATAAGAACTACAACAACGATAAGTAAAAGGATAAATATAATAGTATTAGCAAAAGCCATTAATAATGATTCGGCTTTGTTTTGAGTTTTAATAACCCTGTATATTTGAAGCATTATAAATAGATATATTACTGGGTCAAAAATTAAGGGAGCTCTAAAACAAAAGTGACTAACTGTAGCTAAAAGAGTAGCTTGCCCAATAAAAAAACAACTTACAGCTAATAGTTCTGTAAAATTATATCTTTTTAAAAATAATTTTAAGGATATTGCTAAAGGAACAATAGAAAAAATCCAAAAATATTTTAAATAAGTTCTTATAAAAACACCTATTTGATAACTAATAGATCTTAAAGGATTACTAGAAGATTCAATATGACTAGAAGCTTTTTGAACATTTAAAAAATTTGCTGCAATCAGGTATATAGTTATTGATATAAACAGGAATGAAATAGGATTAAATATACCTTTTCTTTTTCCGTTTAAGTATTCTGTTATAAATATTTTAGGGTTATTAAATAAGGCTTTTATATTAAATAAAAAACCTTTGTCCATATTGGTTATTATTGAAAAAGAATCTTTTATAAAACTTGTAAAGTTTATAGGAGCATTATTGCCTTTTTCACCACAATTTGAACAGTAATTTTCATTATGTTCTTTTCCACAAGAAATACAAGTCATAAAATACAAGTTTATTAGCTGAATTTATACAATGTTTTGTAACAAAACTAAGAGAATTATTTAGTTGAAAGTAGCTTTTTGTTTTTTTCTTGGTTTCTTATTTAAAACAAGAGCATATCATTAAACTAGTTTGGGTTATAATTAATAATTTCTCTATTTTTAGAAAAAAAATATAACACATTGGAAACCCTTGTAAATTACTTCGAAACGATCCCATCAACGCATAGAGCACTTATTTTAACTGGAGGAATTACTTTTTTTTGGTTGATAGAAATTGCGGTTCCGCTTTTTAGTTTTAAATATAATAAGTGGAAACATGCTTTCCCTAACTTGTTTTTTACTGGTACAACAGTAATCATAAATTTTATGTTAGCTTTTTTGCTACTTAAAACATCGGATTGGGTAGTTGCAAATAATTTTGGGTTGATTAACTGGCTACCAGAAATGCCTTTGTGGTTGTATGTAATTTTAGGTGTGTTATTTTTAGATTTTTTCGGAGCATATCTAGCACATTTAGTTGAGCATAAGGTAAAGCCTTTGTGGATGGTACATTTAGTACACCATTCTGATCATAAGGTAGATACAACCACAGCAAATAGGCATCATCCTATTGAAAGTGTTATTCGTTTTGTGTTTACTTTAATAGGGGTTTTTTTAGTAGGAACTCCAATTGCAATTGTAATGTTGTATCAGTCGTGTTCTTTACTATTAACACAATTTAATCATGCAAACATTAAATTACCTAAAAAATTAGATAGAGCATTGAGTTACATTATTTGTTCACCAGATATGCACAAAGTGCATCATCATAATTTGTTACCATATACCGATTCTAACTACGGAAATATATTTTCTATTTGGGATCGCTTATTAGGTACCTACATGGAATTAGATCGTGAAAAAATTGTGTACGGAGTTGACACTTTTCCTGATGAAGAAAAGAATTCTAGTTTGAAAGAATTGCTAAAGCAACCGTTTCAAGGTTATAGAAGACCGACTAATTTAGATTAACTTAATAGATAGAGATAGCTAGTTATGGTTTTATAAAACTATATTGTCCATTTACAGTATAATCGCCAATATTAACTTCACAAAAAATAAATACTATTTTTTCTGGATCGTTTTTAATATAAATTTTGGTATCCGTTGTACTTACAGCTCCTTGAGGAAAGTAGTTGTAGAAGCCATTGTAATCTTGTATTTTAATTTTTACTTGATTTGAAGAAGGAATGGAATATTGATCAAACTCATATACGCCTTTATATGTTCCTGATAATGGTAATTCTTTGTCTAGCTCATTTAGTAGTATAATAAAACGAATAATTGAATTTGAAGAAGAAGCTATAAATTCAATATTACCATCATTAAAACTGCTAGGGTCATTCATTTCAATGTTGTCAAAATTTAAAGCTTGGTAAGAACTATATATTGGATCAATATGGTTATCAAGTGAATGTGTACAAGGAGCTTCCTTTTGTGTAGTGAAAGATTTAGTACTTCCAAAAACAATTTCACCATTAGCATTTTGGGCAAAAGCCTTATAGAAATATTCTGTATTGCTAGTTAAGTTAGTTAAAGTTGTGTAAGAAATACCGAAACTAGGATCTAAATAAATTGTGTTAATATTGCTTTCTAACCTTTCATCTGTACCCCAAATAAAACCTAAATCAGAATATGCGGTTTCTTTTCCGTCAGCAATATCTCCAGCTGTAAGTATCGCTTCTTCTGCAAGAACATTGATTCTTGCTTGGTTTAAAGAAACTCTTTGCGCATATTTAGTTTCAATATTAGGAAGGATAAAATCAACTTTATTATCTGTCGAGTCATCTAATTGACTAGTGCAACTAAGATTTAATAAGAATGATAGTAATATTAGAGAAAGAGGGAATTTATTTTTCATATTGTTTTTGAGAGCAAATATAAAAAGATAAATTTAGTAACTCTTTTTATTTTTTTCGACCATCTCTAAAACATGCTTACCTCTCGCAGCACAACCTTTACTTTCGTGTATCACTTTTGTTCGGATAATGTGTTCTAATTCTGGATGAACCCATTTTTTTTCTAATCCAAAGTAGTATAAAGTGCTCATGGTATAAGCTTTTACAGCAATTTTTTGTTTGGTAATAAGCCAATCAAACCCAGTTTCAACTATCAAATCAATATGTTGTTCAGTAAGTTTTAGTTTTACTTTGTTATCTGTTTTAGAAGTATACGCAGTAGCTAATTGCTCACATATTTTTGCGCAAGGTCTTATAGCACTATCGTAATGTACTTGAGCTAAATTTTCAGTAAAAACATTTAAATACGGTAATATATTTTCAATACCGTGATGTGTGCAAATCCATTCCAACACCCAAGCAGCTTTAATTGATAGTTTATTGTCAATATTAAAAGTCAATTCAACCAAGTTTTTAATAAGTTTTGGGTTTTCTAATACAATATTTGATGCCTTTTCTCTGTTTACTCTAGCAGCATTGTCAACATCATTCAATACAGAAATTAAAAAATCAGCATTCATATTGGTATGGTTTATGTAAATTTGAATGGTAAAAGAAATAATAGCATGATAAATATAAAAAGGATATTTTCAACAACAGTTCTATTGTCAACATTTTTTATTACTACAACTCAAGCACAAAAAATAAATCAGTTTGATGCTAACGGAAAGAGAGATGGAGTTTGGAAAAAGTATTATGATGAGAATAAAAATGATATTCGATATTCAGGTGAATTTAAGAATGGAAAAGAAGTAGGAATGTTTAAATTTTATGAACGAAATTCTTACGGAGTTCCATCAATAACTAAAAATTTCTCAACAAAATCTGATAGTGCTTTTGTTCAGTTTCTTACGCCTAAAGGAAAAGTGAAAACTAAGGGTTGGAGTATAGGGAAGAAAAGAGTAGGTAAATGGACGTATTTTTTTACCGATGGAAAACTTTTTTCAGAAGAAGAATATGTTGATGGAGAATTACATGGTGTTGTTAAGAATTATTATAGAAACGGAAATCTTACCGAAGAAACTAATTACAAGAACGGTAAGAAAAACGGATTGTCTAAAATTTTTACTGAAGCAGGTATCTTAATAGAGGAAGTATTATATGTTGATGGAAAGTTAGATGGAGAAGGAAAATACTATGATTTAAAAGGAAATTTGAAAGAAAAAGGAATGTATAAAAATGGTAAAAGAGACGGTAAATGGCAGTTTTATATGGACGGTGAAGTAGTTACTGATAAACGAAAAAGAACCGTACATTCCATTCCAAAAAACTAAAATACAACCTAAGAAACTAAAACGTTTATTATTTCGTAAATTTGCAGCTTCAAAAGTATAAAATGCAAAGAGTAGTAGTAGGACTTTCTGGAGGTGTAGATAGTAGTGTAACCGCTTATTTATTAAAAGAGCAGGGTTACGAAGTTATTGGGTTGTTTATGAAAAACTGGCATGATGATTCGGTAACCATTTCTGATGAATGCCCGTGGTTAGAAGATAGCAACGACGCTATGATTGTTGCCGAAAAATTAGGAATTCCTTTTCAAACAGTTGATTTAAGCGAACAATACAAAGAACGTATCGTAGACTATATGTTTAACGAATACGAAAAAGGTCGTACACCAAATCCTGATGTGTTATGTAACCGTGAAATTAAATTTGATGTGTTTATGCATATCGCATTAAGTTTAGGAGCCGATTATGTAGCTACGGGGCATTATTGTAGAAAAGCTGAAGAAATTATTGAGGGAAAGCCTGTTTATAAATTATTAGCAGGAAAAGATGGAAATAAAGATCAATCGTACTTTTTATGTCAATTATCACAAGAACAACTTTCTAAAGCGTTATTTCCAATAGGAGAATTAACCAAACCAGAAGTTCGTGAAATCGCAAAAGAAGCTGATTTAATAACTGCAGATAAAAAAGATAGCCAAGGATTGTGTTTTATTGGTAAAGTAAGACTTCCAGATTTCTTACAGCAAAAACTACAACCTAAAGAAGGAAAAATTGTTCAAATTCCTGCTGATTTTGAACAGTATACAAAATCAACCCCAAGGTTTGAAAACAAGGAGGCAGAGCTTGAATATTTCTCAACTAAATATTCTTATCTTAAAGAAGATGGGAAAGTAGTAGGAAAACACCAAGGAGCACATTATTTTACCAAAGGGCAACGAAAAGGATTAGCAGTAGGCGGAACAAAAGAACCGTTGTTTGTAATAGAAACCGATGTAGATACTAACATTATTTATACAGGAGAAGGTAAAGATCACCAAGGATTGTATCGTAATGTGTTATTTGTGTCGAATGAAGAGTTGCATTGGGTTCGAGAAGATTTAGCTTTAGATACTGGTGAAACCATGGAAGTTGAAGCTCGTATTCGTTATCGCCAACCATTAGAAAAAGCTGTTTTATATAAAGTTGAAAACGGATTATATGTAGAATTTTCAACTCCGCAATCGGCAATTCAAGAAGGGCAATTTGTAGCTTGGTATAAAAATGAAGAATTATTAGGTTCTGGAGTGATTTCTTAATAAAATAAAAGAGAAAGAAAATTATTATGAAAAAAGTATTGCTATTATTTATTTATTTTATAACCTTTCAAGGTTATTCTCAAAAAGATTCAATTGTAAATTATTTAGGAAGAAAAGGGGTGGTGATAAAGGATAAATCAAAGGCTACAGCTTTTGAAATTATCACAAAGAAGAATGATACTTTATGGTTAACAAGAAGATTTAGGAGAAATGGTAAAATGTTTGCTTATTGGCACACAAGTGATAGAGGAAGAGAAAACAAAATTGGAGAGTCTATATTACTTAATAATTTAGGAAAGGTGTCTACTATGTATTTTTATAACAATAAGGGAAAAAAGCATGGTAGGTATATAAGTTGGTTTGATAATTCTAAAAGAAATACAGAAGGTCTTTTTTTGAACGGATCTAAAGAAGGAGTATGGAAGTATTATCGTTTTAATGGAAGTATAGCTTCAAGAGTTTTTTATAAAAAAGATTCAGTAGTAAAAAAATATTTCTATAATGAGAAGGGCATGATGATAGACTATGATGAAAATTTTTGTGGAGTTAAAGCTAAATTTAAAGGAGGTGAAAAGAAGTTCAATAGTAAAGTTCAAAACATTGTAGATAATTTAGGCTATAAATTAAAAGGTAAGGTCTTTGTAAGTTTTAATGTTGATATTAATGGTAGAATTACAAATGTGAGGATTGATGAAAAATTACCAAAAAAATTAGAAGCTAGAATAATATCTTTTTTTGAAAAAATTGAAGGTTGGGAACCTGCTCTTCATATGAACAGAAAAATACCAGTGAATTTCTCAATAGCATTAAATTTTAGAGAGTAATGCAAAAAAAAATAACCAAACTATTTAATATACAATACCCAATTATTCAAGGAGGAATGATTTGGGTTTCAGGATGGGAGCTTGCGTCTGCTGTTTCAAATGCTGGCGGATTAGGTTTAATCGGTGCTGGTTCCATGTATCCAGAGGTATTGCGTGAGCACATTCAAAAGTGTAAAAAAGCAACTGACAAACCTTTTGGTGTAAATGTACCAATGTTGTATCCAGATATTGAAAAAATTATGGATATTATCGTTGAAGAAGGTGTAAAAATCGTCTTTACTTCTGCAGGAAATCCTAAAACATGGACTAACTTTTTAAAAGAAAAAGGAATCACAGTTGTACATGTGGTTAGTTCGGTAAAGTTTGCTTTAAAAGCAGAGGAAGCAGGAGTAGATGCAGTAGTTTGTGAAGGTTTTGAAGCTGGCGGACATAATGGACGTGAAGAAACAACAACGTTCACCTTAATTCCGATGGTAAAAGAGAAAGTTAAAATTCCTGTAATTGCCGCAGGAGGAATAGGATCGGGTAGAGGTATGCTAGCAGCGATGGTATTGGGAGCCGATGGAGTACAGATAGGAAGTCGTTTTGCTGCTACTATTGAATCCTCTGCGCATGAAAATTTTAAGCAAACAATTGTTGATGTTAAAGATGGTGATACCCATTTAACGTTAAAAGAATTGGCTCCTGTTCGTTTGGTTAAAAACAAGTTTTATCAAGAAGTACAAGAGTTATATCAACAAAAACCAACTATAGAGCAGTTAAAAGAATTGTTAGGACGTGCTCGTGCTAAAAGAGGAATGTTTGAAGGTGATTTAGAAGAAGGAGAGTTAGAAATTGGTCAAGTTGCAGGATTAATTCACGAGATTAAATCTGCTAAGGAGGTTGTTGAAGCTATTGTTGCGGAATATGAACAAGTGAAAAAAGAACAGTTATTTTAATAATAGAACGATTGTTAAGTTTTTCGTCATAACGAGGAGTTGTAACGACGTGGTTATCTCGTAAAAATATTTTAATAAGATTGCTTCGCTACACTCGCAATGACGATTTAATTTGAATTTTTAGTTTTTATAAAATCAGAAATTAAATAACTGATGTATTTTCCTACTTGTCCGTTGGCGATATCATCTTTCATTACAGCTGGAGCACCTTCACAAATATGCAGATAAGAAGCATGCTTGTTTTTCCCGAAGAAATGAATAAATCTTCTAGCTTGTTGTGGTGTAAATCCACTCGGAGTCATCGCACTACTTGGAAAATTTTGAATACAATCTAAATCTATTTCTATACCAAAAGGTTGGTCTTGTATAAAATTTTCAGCACGTTGTAACTCACTTTCAAAAGAAGTTGATTGATACACTTCTAGTTCTTCATATAAATTGTAATCTAAGTTAACATTGCTATGAATCTCATCAAAAATATATTGCGGAGTATAATTTTCGTGCAATCCAAACATAAAATATTTGTTTACGTACTCATGTGCTATAGCGTACGAAAAACCGTTACCGCTATGACGTTCTTCTAAACGACGTAAATCGGTATGTGCGTCTAAATTAATTACGTTTATCGGTTGATTTTTTCCTTCTGAAAGCCCTTTTAAATTTCCGTAAGCATTGTTATGTCCACCTCCAATAACAATTGGAATTTTACCTGAGTTAACTATTGTTTTTACAATTTCAGATAGTTTTTTATCAATAGCTTTTACCAAATAATCACCTTTTTCACGATCAGAGCCGTCAAATTTTTCGACTTCTTCTGTATAATCTAAATATCCAAGAACAAGAATATCTTTTCCATTGATAAACTGATTTTGTTGCGTGTTTAAAAATGATTTTAAAGCTGGTATAAAAGCAGTGTGTGCGCCACCGTTTCCATAATTCATTTTTACACCAATATCTTCAGGAAGACCAATGATAACATAGTTTGCAGTTGTTTCAGATAAAGCGTCTAAACTTGTTGTAGTTTGAATAACCTCACCTAGTTTTGTTTCTCCTTCACGAGGATTTACAAATTTTTGGATGTCTTCTTCGTTGAATATTCTTAGCATTTTAAATCTCTTTACCGTTGATAAATACCGTATCTATTAAATTACTTCCGAAGGAATAAGGTAAAAATCCATACGAAGGAATTTCTTTAGTTACGATTAAATTCGCCTTTTTTCCTATGGTAATGCTACCTACTTCATCCGATAAATTCATGGCATAGGCTCCGTTAATAGTTGCTGCATTAATGGCTTCTTCTGGTGTCATTTTCATTTTAATACAAGCGGTAGCGACTACAAAATTCATATTACCTGATGGAGTAGAACCTGGGTTGTAATCGGTTGCCAAAGCTAATGGTAAACCAGCATCCATGATTTCACGAGCAGGAGTGTATGGAATACTCAAAAAGTAAGAGCATGAAGGCAATGCAACGGGCATGGTTTCACTTCCTTTTAAAGCTTCAATATCTTCAGTATTCATCACTTCTAAATGATCAACTGATAACGCATTATGTTTTACACTAACTTGAACTCCACCGATTGTAGTAAACTGATTTACGTGCACTTTAGGAGTTAATCCGTATTGTTGTGAAGCAGTTAAAATTCTATCGGTATCTTCAACTGAAAAATATCCTGTTTCACAGAAAGCATCTACAAAATCGGCTAACTTTTCTTCGGCAACTTTAGGTAGCATTTCATCAATAATTAAATTGATGTATCCTTCTTTGTTGTTTTTATATTCTGTTGGAAATGCATGTGCTCCTAAAAATGTAGCTTTGATAGGAATATTATAATTCTCACGTAATTTTTTAATCACACGAAGCATTTTTAATTCGGCATTAACGGTAAGTCCGTAACCCGATTTAATTTCAACCGCTCCGGTACCTAATTGCATCACCTCTTCTAAACGTTTAGCTGATTGTTGGTACAATTCTTCTTCGGATGTTTCTTGTAGTTTTTTAGCTGAGTTTAGAATTCCGCCACCACGATTAGCAATTTCTTCGTAGGTAAGTCCGTTAATTCTGTCTACAAATTCTTGTTCGCGATTACCAGCATATACAATATGCGTATGAGAATCGCACCAAGTTGGAAGTATCATTTTACCAACACAATCTATTGTTTTATCAGCAGAAGTAGGAACGTTTTTCATGCTTCCATAAGCAGCAATAACATCGTTTTCAATTAATAAAAAAGCATTCTTTATAGTAGGTAATATATTCATATCACTACCTGATACTTTTTTGGTAGTTATTTCTCTTACTTGTATTAATTCCTTGATATTTATCAATAAAGTTGTCATGCTGAATGTTTAAATTTGTTAGACAAACTTACGGTAAAAACTACAAATTATGGTTTATTTTTTAGGAGTGATTTGCGTTATACTACTCTTTTTTATCTCATTAATTCATATCTATTGGGCTTTTGGAGGCACTCTTTGGGTTGATGCTGTAATACCAACAAAAAAAGCAGACGAAAAAGCAATGAGTCCACCTAAGTTTTTAACTTTTTTAGTTGCTTTATTATTAGGATGTTTTGCCTTGATTTATGCTGAAAAAATAGAACTTTTTAGGTTAAGTTATTTTTCTGATTGGATTAAAGATTGTGGAATACACTTTGTAGCGAGTATTTTTATACTAAGAGCGATAGGAGAGTTTAATTATGTAGGTTTTTTTAAGAAGATTAGAACAACTCAATTTGCTAAAAATGATACCAACTATTTTTCTCCATTGTGTTTGTTTTTAGGAGTTGTAGGATTGCTTATAGGGATGGTGTTGTAAAAGTTTCGCTATTGGTTAAGATATCCGTCGTTTTAATGATGAGATATCGTACGATAGCGAAGTTATCGTTTTAAAATTTAAGAATCAAACTAAATTTTTGCATAAAAAAAACGTCATTACGAAAAACATTCATTTTAAAGTAATCTAACTTTATATATGTAAATTAAAAAAAGATTACTTCACTTTGTTCGTAATGACGATTTATAAGTATTGTAGGTTTATAAAACCTTAGTATTCAATTTTATCGTCTTTTTCTGTCCATTTTTGAAAAGGTTCTAAAGCTATTTCACGTCCTACTTGTTCAAACGGAATACTTCTCTTTTCGTATGGTAATGGAATTTCCTTGTAAATAAATTCATCATCAAAACCAATATTCGCAGCATCTATTTGATTACTTCCATAAAAAACTTTGTCTGGTCTTGCCCAATAAATAGCACCTAAACACATAGGACATGGTTCGCAAGAAGTATAGACTATACATCCATCTAATTGAAAAGAGCCTATATTTTTACAAGCATCTCTAATTGCAGTAACTTCTGCGTGTGCTGTAGGATCATTGGTAGAGGTAACTTTGTTATTTCCACGTCCAATTATTTCTCCATCTTTTACAATAATACATCCAAAAGGACCACCTTCGTTGTTTTGCATTCCACGTAAAGCTGCTTTTACAGCTTCACTCATATATTCTTCGTGTTTGTTCATCTTCATTATCATTATAAGTTAATTTATTAGCTAAAAAAAGCCGCAAAAAATTGCAGCTTTTTAGTTGAGTACAAAAGTACCATTTTATTTTAAACTACCCGTCATGTCTTCTGGTCTAACCCATTCGTCATACTGTTCAGGAGTTACATAACCTAAACGCACAGCTTCTTCTTTTAAAGTAGTTCCGTTTGCGTGTGCTGTATTTGCAATTTCTGCTGCTTTGTAATATCCTATTTTAGTATTTAATGCTGTAACTAACATTAACGAGTTGTTTAATAACTCAGTAATTCTTGTTTGATTTGGTTCAATACCAACAGCACAGTTTACGTCAAATGATACACAAGCATCTCCAATTAATTGTGCAGACTGTAACACGTTAGCAGCCATCATTGGTTTAAATACGTTTAACTCATAATGTCCTTGTGTTCCACCAACTGTAACAGCAACATCGTTACCCATTACTTGTGCACACACCATAGTCATTGCTTCTGCTTGTGTTGGATTTACTTTCCCAGGCATAATAGAAGATCCTGGTTCGTTTGCAGGAATAATTAATTCTCCAATTCCAGAACGAGGTCCAGATGCCATTAAACGGATATCGTTGGCTATTTTATTTAATGAAACGGCTAATTGTTTTAAGGCTCCGTGCGTTTCAACTAACGCATCGTGAGCCGCTAAAGCTTCAAATTTGTTTTCAGCAGTTACAAATGGCAATCCTGTAAACTCAGCGATATACTTAGCTACCAATACGTCGTAACCAGCTGGAGTGTTTAATCCTGTTCCTACAGCTGTACCACCTAACGCTAATTGAGCTAAATGTGCTAAAGTATTTTTTAAGGCTTTTAATCCGAAGTTTAATTGTGCTACATATCCTGAAAATTCTTGACCTAAGGTTAGGGGAGTAGCATCCATTAAGTGTGTACGTCCGATTTTTACAACATCTTTAAAAGCTTCAGCTTTTGCTTGTAATGTATCACGTAATTGCTCAACACCAGGAATGGTAACTTGTACAATCTTTTTATAAGCAGCAATATGCATTCCGGTAGGGAAAGTATCGTTTGATGATTGCGATTTGTTTACATCATCATTTGGTTGAATCGTTTTTTCACCTTCACCAATTACTTTTCCAGCAATTTCATGCGCTCTATTGGCAATTACTTCGTTTACGTTCATGTTACTTTGTGTACCTGAACCTGTTTGCCAAATTACTAACGGAAATTGATCGTCGTGTTTTCCTGCTAAAATTTCATCACAAACTTGACCGATTAAATTACGTTTCTCTTCTGCTAACACACCTAATTCACAGTTGGTATATGCAGCAGCCTTTTTTAAATAGGCAAATCCGTAAACAACTTCTAATGGCATAGAAGCAGGTGCTCCAATTTTAAAGTTGTTGCGAGAACGCTCAGTTTGTGCTCCCCAATATTTATCTGCAGGTACTTCTACCTGTCCCATTGTATCTTTTTCAATTCTAAATTTAGTCATGTTGAATTGTTTAAAATGCTTAAAATTAACGAAGTTCAAAATTACAAATTCTCATAGTTTTAATTGTTGATTTTTATCAGATTTTATTGGAGGAAAAGAAAAATAGTTATAATTTTGTGGCATAACAATTATTAATAAGAAACAAATGTTAGATTTTTCAGAATTCTCAGGATTGGTATTATTCATGTTTATTTTTACAGCTGGATTTTGGTTGTTAATTTTCTTATTAACATTTGTAGTTCCTTACTGGATTGGTGGAACTATTTGGGAAAACATGAAATTAAAAAGAGAAGCTAAAAGAGCTGCCGAAGAAGGGAAGTAAGCTTTTTAAAATAATATATAGACAAAACCACGCAGATTGCGTGGTTTTTTTGTTTTTAAAATCACCCCAAAAGGGTGAGGGGAATTATGTTTTGTTACATTACTTTTATTAAAAAGGAATAAAAATGAAATTACTAACTACTTTTTTAATTTGTTTATTATTAATTAATGAAATATTCAGTCAAAATAATTGTGATTGTAATCATATTATTAATGGATTAAGTACTGAAAATATTAATATTATTAATGCTTCTGAATTCGAATACTCACCTGGAGATACTTTCTGCTTTGAATCTGGAACCTATAGAGGGGTTAGATTAATAGGGTTTGTAGGAGAAAAGAACAAACCTTTAATATTTAAAAATATAAATGGGATAGTACTAATTAATGAACCTTCTTATCCTGCTATAGAGTTAAAGAGAAGTAAGTATGTAAGATTTGCAGGTGATGGTTGTGATGATTCTTTTTATGGATTTAATGTAGAGTCTGGTACAACTGCGGTAAGTATTTCAGAATTTAGTTCAGATATTGAAATAGACCATATAGAGGTTTTAAAATCTGGATTTGCAGGAATAATGGCTAAAACGAACCCTGAATGTAGTGATGAAAATACATGGAGAAGAAATGGGTACATTATGAAAAACTTAAAGTTGCATCATAATTATATTAAGAATACAGAAGGAGAGGGATTTTATATAGGAAGTACTGATGGTTACAAAATAAAAACAAGATTAAAGTGTAATAATGAGTATGTTTTTGCTCATTGGTTAGAAAATGTTGAGATATATAATAATAAGATTGAAAATGCAGGTTGGGATGCTATACAAGTAAACCTTGTAAGAAAAGAAGGGAAGGTATATAATAACACAGTGTATGGTTATGGTATGACAACAGATAACGGCTATCAAAAATTTGGAATGAGCATAGGTGGTGGTATTTATAGTATTTATAATAACTTTATAAATAATGATGGTTCGGGAAAAGGATTACAATTTATTAGTGCACAAAGTGGTACGAAAATCTTTAATAATGTACTAGTTTCTCCAAAATCTGATGCAATTTTTATGCATAGTAGGCATTTGCTAGAAGGTGATACAGGGTATTACGTAATGAATAATACAATTATAAACCCTGAAAAATCAGGAATAAAGTTAATTACTAGCATTACAGAAAGTATTAATGAAGAAGATGTTGGGAAATTACAGCTTGACAAACCGTCTTATTTTATAAATAATGTTATAGCAAATCCGGGAAATACATATGAACTTCAAGGGACTTGGAAAGGAGTTGATGAAAACTATATAGATTTTAATTCACAACAAGAAAAAATAGCCTTTGAAGAGTTTAAAAGATTTAATTTACAAACTAAAAATATAGAAGAGGTAGGATTTAAAGATTTTTTAAATGGAGTTTATGAAGCAAAAAATGAAGAATCATTATTGGTTGATGTTGGTGAAAACTTGAGTAAGTTTGGAGTTTCATTTGATTTTAATGGAAACAAAAGACCTCAAAATAAATTATTTGACGTTGGAGCTTTTGAGTATACACTAAATAATAATCAAGGTAATAATAAAACAAGAGTAATAGTATATCCTAACCCTACAAACAATGAGTTAATTATTAAAAGTAATTTGGAAGTAAAAGAAATTTCGATATATACTCTATATGGAAAAAGAATAAAGTATATATCGAAATTAATTAACAATCAATTTTCTTTAAAAGATTTGTCAAAAGGATTTTATATAGTTGAAGTTGATTTTTTGGGAGATAAAAAAATATTCAAAATATTTAAAGAATAAAATTAAAATTATCCACCAAAGTCTTCTCCTCCTCCGCCATCAAATTCGCGTTGTGGACGCTCGCGTTTTTTCTTTTGATTGAATCTATAAGTAAAACTTAATGATATTTGACGTTCTCTCCATTGGAATGTTCCTCGGTTAATTGTTTCAAGTTGTCCAGCATCATTGTATAAATATGTCGTGCTTTCTCTTTTACGAGAGTTAAAAAGATCACTAACATTTAAAACTAAAGAGGCTTTATCCTTTAACACATCTTTACTAAAAGACAAGTTAGTAATAAACATATTATCTCTATCAGATTGTGCGTTTGATTGTGGTCCTCTATACATTAAGCGTGTTTGCCATTGAATTTTTGCTGGTAATGTTATTCGAGCATTAAAACGAGCAAACCAACTACTGTTATTTACTTCTTTTAAAGGTACAGTTTTGTTTACGCCATTTCTATCTACAAAATTATAGGTAAAAGCATCTGTTTTAAATTTAAAGTAATTAAACGTTGCCGATAAACGAGCCCATTTAGTAGGAGAATAATTACTAGTTAGTTCAAAACCATAACGATTTTCTTCTCCTATATTTATTGGAGTTCTCACAAAAACAGTTACTTCTTCATTGTCTTGCGTTCTGTTTTCTCGGTAAGAAACTCCTTGCATTACATCAGTAGAAAGTTGATAGTAAATAGAAGAATTCAGTGTAAGTTTTTTAATCCTTGTAGTATATCCTAAATCGAAAGAACTAGTGAAAGTTGGATTGATATCTGGGTTTCCTTTAAAAATATTAGTAGCAGAACTACGAGATTCAAAAGGATTGATAAACCAGTGACGTGGTCTGCGTAATCTTCTACTATAACCTAAAGTTAAATTATCAGTATCATTTAATTCATACCCAAGATTTACTGTTGGAAACCACTCCGTATAATTTTTATCTGATAAAGTATTATCGGTAATTACTTTTAAATCGATATCGGTAATTTCGGAACGTAAACCTAATAAGTATGAAAACTTATTTATTTTGTTACCGTATTGCGCATAAAAAGCGTAAATGTTCTGTTTGAAGTTGATAGCATTCGACGGATCGTACTCAAAAGGATTTCCATCTTTGTCTCTCACTTTAAAATCAGAAGATAAATCTTGTAATGTAGATTTATGACCTAATTCAATTTGACTATTTTTCCCAATAGGTAATACATAATCTAATTGAATTAAGTAGTCATTAGAGTTTGTTAACTGAGAATTTAATTCTTTTAAAACCCCGTTTACAGAAACTGGTGAATCTTCAAACTCCTCACTATTGCTGTATTGTAAATCAACAACTAATTTTTGTCCTTTACCATCAAAGTTATTAGTATAGTTTATAGAGTATTGCTTATCGCTACCATCTTCTTTTTCAGTTTCAATCCTAGTTTCATTAAATAATTCAGAAGTAGGATTTTCGAATTCATATCTTTTAGTAATGTTGGTAGCAATATCGTCTCCTTTTGAATTACGATAAAAAAACGAACCTGTAATTGAACTATTTTTAGTCAAATAATATTCTAAACCTAAAGAAGCATTGAAGTTTTTGTTTTCACGATCAAACACACGATCTTCAGTTTGAGTACTATCAATAGCACTCGTATTAGTGTTGATATAAGAAAATTTTGAAAATGAATTTCCTGGACCTTTTCTGTAGGAATATCCAATATTTGAAAACAAGTTTAACTTCTTAGTTCGATAATTTAAGTTTGGAGCAATTGAAAATTGATCTGGATTACCAACGGTTAGGTTTACCGAACCATTAAAACCAGTAATTTTTCCTTTTCTAAGAATGATGTTTAAGATACCTGCAGTACCTTCAGCGTCATATCTTGCTGATGGAGAAGTAATAACTTCTACTTTTTCAATAGCTTCAGCAGGAAGATTTCTTAAAGCATCCGTTCCGCTAAGTCCTACCAATGCAGAAGGTTTTCCATCAATTAAAATACGAACATTTTCGTTACCACGTAAGCTTACTGCTCCTTCAGCATCAACATTTACAGAAGGAACATTATCTAACACATCTGAAGCGTTACCGCCTTTTACAGTCATGTCTTTACCAACGTTGTAAATCTTTTTGTCTAAACGAATTTCAACAGTAGATTTTTCAGCAATTACTTCAACTTCATCTAATGTTTCAGCATCTTCAGAAAGTAAAATAGTTCCTAAATTTTTATTCTCCGTAAGTGTTTGATTACCTAAGTCTTTTGTTTTAAAACCAATAAATTCTACTTTGATATTGTAGGTGCCAGAAGAAGCATCGATAGAAAAAGTTCCAGAAGCATCGGTTACACCTCCAATTATTTTTTGTGTGTTTGTATTTGTTAATACAAGAGTTGCATATTCTAAAGGTTGTTTAGATTTGATTTCTAAAACTTTACCCGTTAGATTGATTTTTTGATTGCCTTTTTGAGCAAATGCTGTAAAGCTAATGAGTAATAAAAGTAAGGTGAGTTTCTTCATTATATTGGTTTGTAAAACTTGTTTGACTGCAAAGTTGACGAATGGTTTAACGAGCTTTAGTTAAAAGAATGTTAAATAAAAAACCGCAGCTAAACTGCGGTTTGAATTGGTATTTAAAAAGAAGATTATTTTTTTCCTCTTCTTTGTGCTTCTTGTTGTTCTTGAGCTTGTTTCATAGCAGCATCTAAACGCTCTCTAAACTTACTCTTTTTAACAGGTTTCTTTTTGTTTTCTTCAATTAAAGCATGGATTTTGTCTTCATCAATAACATAGTTTTTAATAACAAACATGATGATAATAGTTAATAAATTTGAAATAAAGTAGTACAAACTTAATCCACTTGCATAATTATTAAAGAAGAATAGCATCATAATAGGAGAGAAGTAAATCATCCATTTCATCATCTTACTCATATCTGGCATACCTTCTTGTGGAGGTGCTTGCATATTTGCTTGTTGACTTTGGTTCATCTTCATGTAAAAGAAAATAGCGATAGATGCTAAAATTGGAAATAAACTTACGTGGTCTCCATAAAAAGGAATCTTAAATGGTAATTTGAAGATTGTATCATAAGACGATAAATCATTTGCCCATAAAAACCCTTTTTGTCTAAAATCGATATTGGTAGGGAAAAACTTAAATAAAGCAAAGAATACAGGCATTTGCATTAATGCAGGAATACATCCTGACATCATATTTACCCCAGCTTTTCGTTGCACCGCCATAATTTCTTGTTGGCGCTTCATAGCGTTTTCTTTTCCTGGATACTTTTTATTGATTTCTTCCATTTCTGGACGAATCACCTTCATTTTAGCACTCGATAAATACGACTTGTATAATACTGGCGACATGATAATACGAACAACAATTGTCATTAAAATGATAATTAATCCGTAGTTGCCAATAAATCCTTTTAAAAGATTAAATACAGGATAGAACACAGTACGGTTTAAGAAACCAAAAATTCCCCAACCTAAGTCAGCTATTTCGTCTAAACTAGTACCTTCATAAGATTTTAATAAATTATAATCAGTTGGTCCGTAAAACCACTGCATATTATAATTTAACTCTCCGTTGGTTAATGCTAAAGGAGCTTTTACACCATAGGTTTTTGTGTATACGCTGTCAACATCTTCCCCAGCAAAATCAACAGATTTTAAAGTAGCGTTATTTAAAGGAGTTTCTGAAGTTAAAATAGAAGAGAAGAAGTGTTGTTTAAAAGCAACCCAATCGATATCACTTGCTACTTCATCATCATTCATTTGTAAGTATTCTACTTCATCATCAGCTTTGTAATAATAATAAGAATACATGTTTTCGGTTTTTAAACTTTTTTCATGTCTAAAACCTTTTAAGTTCCAATCTAAATTAATTTCTTGAGAACTGTTAATAACGTTACTTAAACCTTGTGAACGAACTGCAAAACCTACACGGTAATCGCCTTCTTTCATTTCGTAACGATACTCTAAAAATTTATCTTCAGCTACTTTTAACTTCATAGAAAGTACTTGAGACTCTCCGTTTTTAGTTAAGGTAGGTGTAAATAATAAATCCTTCGTGTTTAAAATTCTATTGTCGGTAGTACCGAAATTGATATTAAACGAAGCGTTTTTATCTTTTACTAAGTATAAAGGTAACGAATCGTATGTTTTAAAGTTTTTAACTAAGGCTTCGATAATTTGTCCACCTTTGTTGTCTACTGTTAATTTTACAAGGTCGTTTTCTATTGTAGTACTTCCTTCTTTACTAGTTGATGCACCATAAGCAAAAGCTCCAAATTTATTTTGTAAAGCGATTTGCTTAAGTGAGTCATTTAAAAAAGTAGTTTCTGTTACGTTATTTTGAACAGGAGTAGTATCAGTTGTCTGTTCAGTTTGAGTAGTTGTTTCAGGAGTAACTTCTGGTTTTTGAGTGTTCATCCACCAAAGCATAATTCCCCCTAATAAAAGCATTCCTATAAAGGAATTTAAATCAAATTTTTTTTGTTCCATTGATATATGTTAAAATGTCAACTTGTCACTAATTGTTTTTCTTGTTGACCGAAAAACCCGACAAATGTAGTAAAACCCTATAGATTTTTGAAGGTTTTACTGTGATTAATTTTGATACTAAGTATAGTTCAAACAGTATTCCAATTTTCTTAGGAATAAAAAATCCTGCAATTGCTATTACAGGATTTTAGTATTTATTTTTTTGAGTGTTTTAAAGCCGCTTTTATAAAATTGACAAATAACGGATGTGGGTTTAAAACGGTACTCTTATATTCTGGGTGATATTGTACCCCAACAAACCAAGGATGAGAAGGTATTTCTACAATCTCTACCAATCCAGTTTTAGGGTTGATTCCCGCAGTTTTCATTCCTGCAGCTTCTAATTGTTCTTTATAATCGTTGTTGTATTCATATCTGTGGCGGTGACGTTCACTAATTAATTCTTTTTTGTAGGCTTCAAAAACTTTTGAGTCTTGAGCTAACTTACAATCCCAAGCACCTAAACGCATGGTTCCACCTTTATCAGTAACATCTTTTTGTTCTTCCATTAAGTTAATTACTGGATGCGAAACTTTAGGGTTCATTTCGGTAGAATTAGCATCTTTTAAGTTTAGCACGTTACGAGCAAACTCTATAACTGCCATTTGCATACCTAAACAAATTCCTAAAAAAGGAATGTTGTTTTCGCGTACATATTGTACCGCTGCAATTTTACCTTCAATACCTCTATCACCAAAACCAGGAGCCACTAAAACACCGTCTAAACCTTCTAATTGTTGAATGGCATTTTCTGGAGTTAATTCTTCAGAATGAATCCAACGAACATTTACTTTTGCTTTATTTGCTGCTCCAGCATGAATAAATGCTTCAGTAATCGATTTGTAAGAATCGTGTAATTCTACATATTTACCAACCAAACCAATTTCGATAGCAGAAGTAGGATTTTTATGACGGTCTAAAAAGCGATTCCACGCAGTTAATTTTGGTTGTTTACGAGTAGATAAACGTAATTTGTCTAACACCACATAATCTAACCCTTCTTTAAACATTAAATTAGGAACATCGTAAATTGTTTCAGCATCTAACGATTGAATTACGTTTTGCTTTTTAACATTACAGAATAACGCTAACTTACGTTTAATATCATCAGAAATTTCATGTTCAGAACGACATACTAAAATATCTGGTTTTACTCCGCTTTGCATTAACATTTTAACAGAGTGTTGCGTAGGTTTTGTTTTTAACTCACCAGCCGCAGCTAAATAAGGAACTAAAGTTAAGTGAATAACAACAGCATTGTCTTCTCCTAAATCCCATTGTAATTGACGTACAGTTTCTATATAAGGTAACGACTCAATATCACCAACAGTACCACCAATTTCAGTAATAACGATATCAAAATCGCCAGTATTTCCTAGAATCTGAACTCTGTTTTTAATTTCATCTGTAATATGAGGGATAACTTGTACTGTTTTTCCTAAAAACTCTCCTTTACGCTCTTTGTTAATTACGGATTGATAAATTCTACCCGTAGTAACATTATTAGCTTGAGAAGTAGGGATGTTTAAATAACGTTCGTAATGCCCTAAGTCTAAATCTGTTTCAGCACCATCATCGGTAACATAACATTCACCGTGTTCGTATGGATTTAACGTACCTGGATCAATATTAATATATGGATCTAACTTTTGAATGGTTACAGAGTATCCTCTTTCTTGTAATAATTTGGCTAATGAAGCGGCAATAATACCTTTTCCTAGTGATGAAGTTACGCCCCCGGTTACAAAGACATATTTAGTGTTATTCATGGTGTTGTTAGGTTTGGGCAAAAGTAATAAGTCTGCCAATACGAACAAATAAAAAAGAGAAAAAACGTATATAAAGTTTTAGTATTTTTGCCAAAGCGAAAAAAAATAAAAAAAAATAAATTTAGGGTTTGCTAGACTGAAAAACTGTTGTATATTTGCCCACGCTTTTAGCAGACGGAATTTCACAAAAGCAACATGTAATTTTAAAAGACATTAAAAAATATAAGTAATGCCAAAAAGAACGTACCAACCATCGAAGAGAAAGAGAAGAAACAAGCACGGTTTCCGCGAAAGAATGGCTTCTGCTAATGGACGTAAAGTATTAGCTAGAAGAAGAGCAAAAGGAAGAAAGAAGTTGTCTGTTTCATCTGAATCAAGACCAAAGAAATAATGATTAACTATTGTTAATATTTAAAGGCGTTACTATTTAGTATCGCCTTTTTTTATAACCAAAAAATTATATTTTTACAACAACACAACACACTATATAAAATGCCTAAAAGACAAGACCTTAAATCGATTTTAATTATTGGATCAGGACCTATTGTAATTGGTCAAGCATGTGAATTTGATTATTCAGGATCTCAAGCATTACGATCGTTAAGAGAAGACGGAATTGAAACTATTTTAATCAATTCAAACCCTGCAACAATTATGACAGATCCTTCAATGGCAGATCATGTTTACTTGTTGCCTTTGAATACGAAATCTATCATCCAAATTTTAAAAGAACATCCACAAATTGATGCTGTTTTACCAACAATGGGAGGGCAAACCGCATTAAACTTGTGTATAGAAGCTGACGAAAAAGGGATTTGGAAAGATTTTGACGTAGAAATTATTGGGGTTGATATTGATGCTATTAATATTACGGAAGATAGAGATAAGTTCCGATTATTAATGGAAGAAATAGGAGTGCCAATGGCACCTCAAGCTACAGCAACATCTTTCTTAAAAGGAAAAGAAATTGCACAAGAGTTTGGTTTTCCATTATGTATTAGAGCATCCTTTACTTTAGGTGGTGCAGGAGCCTCAATTGTATATGATGAAAAAGAGTTTGAAAAATCATTATCAAGAGGATTAGAAATTTCTCCTATTCATGAGGTAATGATTGATAAAGCGATGATGGGATGGAAAGAGTATGAGTTAGAATTATTACGTGATGACAATGATAATGTGGTAATTATCTGTTCTATAGAAAATATGGATCCGATGGGAATTCATACAGGAGATTCGATTACAGTAGCTCCAGCCATGACACTTTCTGATAAAACTTATCAGAAAATGCGTGATATGGCTATTAAAATGATGCGTTCTATAGGTGAATTCGCAGGTGGTTGTAATGTTCAGTTTGCAGTTTCGCCAGATGAAAATGAAGATATCATTGCAATTGAAATCAATCCACGTGTATCTCGTTCATCTGCATTAGCGTCAAAAGCAACAGGATATCCTATTGCAAAAATTGCTGCAAAACTAGCAGTTGGTTATACGTTAGATGAGTTAGATAACCAAATTACTAAATCTACTTCAGCATTATTTGAGCCAACTTTAGATTATGTAATCGTTAAAATTCCTCGTTGGAACTTTGATAAGTTTGAAGGTTCTGATAGAACTTTAGGATTACAAATGAAAGCAGTAGGTGAGGTGATGGGTATCGGACGTTCGTTTCAAGAAGCGCTGCACAAAGCTACACAGTCGTTAGAAATTAAGCGTAATGGTTTAGGAGCTGATGGAAAAGGATATAAAGATTACAACCAAATTATAGAAAAGCTAACCTATGCAAGTTGGGATCGTGTTTTCGCAATTTACGATGCTATTGCAATGGGAATTCCTTTAAGTAAGATTTACGATATCACAAAAATTGATATGTGGTATTTAAAACAGTATGAGGAGTTATTCAATTTAGAAAAAGAAATCTCAACATATACTATTGATACTTTAGATAGAGAATTATTACTAGAGGCTAAACAAAAAGGATATGGAGATCGTCAGATTGCACATATGTTAGGATGTTTAGAGAGTCAAGTATATAAAAAGCGTGAGGAGTTAAAAATAAAACGTGTTTATAAATTAGTAGATACTTGTGCTGCTGAATTTAAAGCACAAACTCCATACTATTATTCAACATTTGAAAGTGAAATAGAAACTGCTGATGGAGAAGTTTCTGTATCGAACGAAAGTGTAGTTTCTGATAAGAAAAAAATTATCGTGTTAGGCTCAGGACCAAACCGTATCGGACAAGGAATTGAGTTCGATTACTGTTGTGTTCATGGGGTATATGCTGCAAAAGAATGTGGTTACGAAACCATTATGATTAACTGTAACCCAGAAACGGTTTCTACCGATTTTGATACAGCAGATAAATTATATTTTGAGCCAGTTTTTTGGGAACATATCTACGATATCATCAAACATGAAAAACCTGAAGGTGTAATTGTTCAATTAGGTGGACAAACGGCTTTAAAATTAGCAGAAAAGTTAGATCGTTACGGAATTCCAATTTTAGGAACTAGTTATAGAGCTTTAGATTTAGCTGAAGATCGTGGAAGTTTTTCAACTTTATTAAAAGATAACAATATTCCTTATCCAGAATTTGGTGTTGCTGAAACTGCTGATGAAGCGTTGAAGTTAGCTGATGAGTTAGATTTCCCAATATTAGTTCGTCCGTCTTATGTATTAGGAGGACAAGGGATGAAAATTGTGATTAATAAAGAAGAATTATTAGAGCATGTGGTAGATTTACTACGTAAGATTCCGAATAACAAATTATTATTAGATCACTACTTAGAAGGAGCTATTGAAGCAGAAGCAGATGCAATTTGTGATGGAGAAAATGTGTATATCATAGGAATTATGGAGCATATTGAACCTTGTGGAGTACACTCGGGTGATTCCAACGCTACTTTACCAGCTTTCAATTTAGGAGAGTTAGTGTTAGAGCAGATTAGAGAGTACACAAAAACGATTGCATTAGCATTAGAAACTAAAGGGTTGATTAATATTCAGTTTGCTATTAAAGATGATAAAGTATATATTATCGAAGCAAACCCAAGAGCATCTCGTACCGTACCATTCATAGCAAAAGCATACAAAGAACCGTATGTAAACTATGCAACTAAAGTTATGTTAGGAGAGAAGAAGGTTACTGATTTTAATTTTAATCCGCAATTAGAAGGATTTGCGATTAAGCAACCAGTATTCTCATTTAATAAATTCCCGAATGTAAATAAGAAGCTTGGACCAGAAATGAAATCTACTGGTGAGAGTATTTTATTTATAGATTCGTTACGTGACGATACTTTCTACGATTTATATGCTAGACGTAAAATGTATTTGAGTAAGTAGGAAAATATAAGATAAAAAACAAAAACCGAAGTTATAACGCTTCGGTTTTTTTATAATGTATTTTTAAATGTTTTGCTGTTGGGTTTTAAAGTTTTTAAGAAAAATGTTTATTGTTGTAGCTTATACATAAGGTTAATATGTCGTTCTATTTCTGAGTTAAAATCCTTATATAAGAGTTTATATTTAGGCCCCAGCTTGGTTTTAACAGTTTCAAGAGTTTCGTTAGTTTTTTTTCCTTTTTTATAATCTGACTTTACTTGCTCCCAAACACTAGATAATAATTTAGCATCTCGTATAACTGATTCTAAATTGGTTGGTTTACCATGTCCGGTCAAAACTATATCAGGGTTTAATTTAATTACGGTGTTAAGTATGCTAATTAAACTAGGAATATTCCCATGTTCAGTAATCATAGGCATCCAATCAGAACTTAAAACATCTCCTCCTATTATGATTTTTTGTTTAGGTAACCATATTAGTAGATCTCCTGGTGAATGTGCATTATTAGAAAAAATTAATTCTACATCAATACCACCAAAATTTCGTTTTGTTCCTTCAGATAATAACACGGTAGGATAAACAAGTTTTGTAGCACCAATTTTACCTTTAGTTACTTTGAAGTAAAATTCGAAAGAAGGTTGCCCATCATTTTTCATAGTTTTAAAAGCTTTATTACTTGAAATAATTTCAAAAGCAGTATTTGAAAAAGCAGCATTACCAAACCAATGATCTGCATGACTGTGAGAGTTAATTATCCAGCGAATTGGTTGTTTAGTAACAGATTTAATAGCTTTCTTTATTTTGTTGCCAATTGATTCGGAAGATCCAGAGTCAATAAGAAGAACTCCTTTTTTCGTAACTACAAAATGAACATTAGAATTCCACCCTTTGTTTTCAGGATTAGGTAATCCCTTTGAAGGTGAAACAATGCTGTATACGTTTTGAGTAATTTTGGTTACAACAAAATCAGAATTAGCATTTGTATTTGCAAAACAAAAATTCTGAGCCATTAGGATAATTAGCCCGAAAGTTAAAGAGGTAATTTCGTTTATTTTTTTTTCTCTCATTGATTTGATTGTTTTTGTGTTTGGTGACAGTTTTAGGAATAGTCCATTTTAGTATGGACTAAACCATAGTTAGTTTTTATTTTTTAATTCTTGGACTCTGTTTTTAAAGTATTCAGTATTGTTTAATTCAGCAGCCTTTTCCACAAACTTTATTGCATTAGCAATATCATTTTGCGCTTCATAGTAATCAGCCATAGAGTCATAAGCATTAGCGCTTTTAGGATAATATTTAATTGCAAGTTCAAAGTACATCTTTGCTTTTTCAAGTTGTTTCATATCCATATTCATGTAACCTGACACGTTTAAAAGCTCTTCTGGATAAGGTGGCTCTGAATAACCAAAATGCTTTTTGAGTTTTTCTTCTCGGTGTTTTATGATACTAAAAATTTCTTCTTTTGATGTTTCAAATGAATTTATTCTATCTGTATTTTCCATTTGATACCATTCAAAAGTCGAAATTAAACCATCCATAATAGAAGGGAAAGGAATTGTGCCATGAATATCTTTAGGGTAAAATTTCCATACAAAAGATAATCCGTTATTAGTTTTTTGCTTCATCAAGTTTGAAAAAGCTATATTCGAGCGGGCGAACAAAGTGAAATTTGTAGTGTCCTGCATTACATTGTCTATTGTTATTTGCGAGTTTTGCATATGTAATTGCCCGTTTAAGGACATGAATAGAGTTTTGTTTTTATAATTTTGAACAGAGACTTTCTTTTGTGCCTCTTTCAATAGTTTTTGGTTATCCCAATCCAGACTTGGGTCAATGGCTAAATAATTCGAGAATAAGTTAGGTTGCTCAATTAATGTAGAAATAGTAAACAAACCTGCATAGGAATGACCAATTAATGTTCTATAATTGGTAACCGGATATGTGTTCTCTATAAATGGAATAAGTTCTGTCTCTATAAATTTTCTAAAATTTTTAGCCCCTCCATTTTTTTCATTAAAAGGCATCCCATATTTAGTAGTTATTGGTGAAGTAGTTAGGTCTCTTGTTCTGTTTTTATGATTAGAAATTCCGACTAGTACCATTTCTGGTGTAAAACCACCACTGTAATAATTTTGTACATCATTAACTGTTGGAAGAAATATTTCTCCGTCTAAGATATAAACTACTGGATATTTTTGATTTTTCTTGGAGGTATAGCTGGTAGGTACTTGAACATAAATGTTTCTCGATTCTTTTAATATTTTGGAATAAAGACTATCTATAATACCTACTTTTTGTAAAAAATGCTGATTTTTAATTTCCTGAGCTTTTATAAATTGTTGAAATAAAACAATGATTCCCATTGTCATTACAATTTTTAACTTTTTAGTCATTTTATTATTCTTAATTTGTTCTTAGTTCTTATTATGTATTTGTTGTTTGTTTACAAAACTTTTAATCTTCTATACTTATTAATAATAAGATTACCTCTGAATGAATTAGTTTGGCACAAAATTAAAAAGCCATTAGAATTATATTCGTTGACTTAAGTTAAGAAAAACTAATTTTGTGCAAAAGCTATTTAAAAATCCGTTTACGTATTCGGCTTAAAGATTCAGGTGTTATACCTAAACAGCTAGCTATTAAATGTTGTGGTACACGTTGTATTAGTTTAGGTCTGTTTTGTAACAAGTCTAAGTATCTTTGCTCTGGAGTTAATGTTATAAATTTTGAGAAGGCTCTTAAATTTTCACCCATCATAACTTCCATTTGAATTCGGGAAAGTTCTTCAAAACGAGGGAACTTTTTATAGTATTCTTTCTCTTTCTTTGAATTGATTATAGCAATTTTAGAATCTTCAAAACAAACTAAATAATATTTTGATGGAGACTGTTGTGACATGCTTTCAAACTCAACAGCAACTTGTTCTTCTGTGTAAAAGTCTATTGTTTTCTCCACACCATCAACAATACAATATTTTCTAACACATCCTGATAATATAAGGAAGGAATCTTGTGCAATTTGCCCCTCTTGTAATAACACCTCTCCTTTTTTATATAATTTAACAGGGTAAAAGTCTACCATTACTTGAGCTTCTTTGTCAGTTAGTTCAGTAAATTGGGACATAAATTTTATTAATTCATTTTCCATAATATTATTTATGTAATTCGAGATTTATAGTTAAGATATCTGGGATTAAACGAGCTAACATCTCCTAATGACGAAGTTAATTTTTAATTATAAAATCTCAAGGAGAAGAAGACTGATTTTTATTCAAAAATAGCTACAGCTCTTACTGGAGATCCTGTCCCGCCACGTATTTTTAAAGGTAAAGCAATAAATCTAAAACGTCCTCTACCAATAAGTCTGTCTAGATTTATCATATTTTCGTAATGAGTAAACCCCATATCTCCACAAATATGATGTACTTCTTTATTAGAAATTTTAGGTACTCCTGGTGACATGGTTTCAACACCAAAGGCTGCAATTTTTTGTTCTCCTAACCATTGCGCACATTCGGCAGTTATACCAGGACCTTTTCCCCAATTTTCAGTATTAAAATATTTGTTGTAATGGTTGGTGTATAGTAACACAGTATCTCCTTTATTAATCGTTAGGTTTTCTTTGGTTAACGCTTCTTTTACTTCTTCTGATGAAATCAATTCTTGCAAACCTTTATGAGAGAAATCCAAACAAATCCCTTCTGTATAAAACATTGACAGTGGCATTGTGTCAATAGATTTTCCTTTATGTTTTGCAGCCATATGATTAAGAGCATCTACGTGAGTTCCTGTATGCTCTCCTAGTTCTAATTTATATACAGCAGGAGTTTGGGTTGTTGGTTTTTCAATTTTATCCCATTCCTCATGAGTGTTATGTAATGTTATTTTAACTTGAGGAAGACTTTTATACACAGGCATTCCTTCAAAAATTTCCTGACTTAAATCAATAATTTCAGGCATAAACTATAAATCGATTTTTACATTATAATTTCTCAATTCGTCAATATGATTTTCAGGAGAGAAGTTTTCTCTGTTAAATTTTTCGAGCCTATTTTTTTTAGTATCATTTCGGTGGATGGCTTCTAAAAATCTGCGAATTTCATTTTTACTGTTTAGTATAATTCCCGGAACTTTAGCATTTTTACCTTCGTCATCTTTAGCAACCATAGTAAAATATGAAGAGTTGCAATGTTTCGTAAATCCTGTTTGAATATTTTGTGCTTCAACACGAATACCTACCACCATAGATGTTTTTCCAACGAAATTAATAGAAGCTTTCATGGTAACTAACTCACCAACTTCTATAGGATTGATAAAATTTACGGTATCTACAGAAGCAGTAACGCAATACGTACCTGAGTGTTTCGACGCACAAGCAAAAGCAATTTGATCCATCAGTTTTAAAATGTAACCACCATGAATTTTACCACTAAAATTAGCATGTGATGGAAGCATCAACTCAGATATGGTGATGCGGGTATCTTCAATATTTCTAAAATTATTCTTCATTGTCTTTGGTTATTCCTCTAAAATGTGGCGATTGCTCTTCTTCTACCTTTGTTATAAAATACTTAGTGTCTCCAAGCCAAAAGAAGGTTCCGAAACGTTCTTTGTAGGTTACTTTTACATATCTACCTTGGTATTTTTGAAGTTTATCGATTACTTCTTTTTGATTGTCTTCTACCGAAAAAGCAAAAATTTGTGCACCAGAAATACCTTGACTTATTTCTCCTTCCCAAGTTTTTGTAAGGACTCCTTTGTAGCTAATTTTAATCAATTCACCCGATCGAACTCCTTCGCTATATGGAACGAAATAAATAAAAGCATAATATGCAGCTGCAAGTAAGGTGATACCAAGTAAAATTAAACCTAAGATTTTTTTCATTGTAAAAAATTGAAGAATGTGTATAAACAAAAGTAAGGTTTATATTTTGACTTGTAAAATGAATTGAAAGTGGTAAGTTTGTGTTGCTTCAAAAAATAGAAAAAAATGAACTATATTTTATTTGATGGTGATGTTCGAAATGCGTTATTGCCATTTACATATACAAGACCAGTTGCTGATATTAGAGTAGGGATTTTAACCATTAGAGAAAAGTGGGAGAAATATCTGGGAATAACTACTACCACGGTAACTGAGGAATATTTAGAAGAAAAATATCCGATGGTAGAAATGGAAGAGAATGTGTTGTTAAACGCTTCTTTTTTGCCTACAAAACCATTGGTAGAAATGGTAACTAATCTACAAGTAAATCAAGCTATTTTTAAAGGAGAAGACGTAATTGCTTTTTATACTTCTGACACGCAAGAAGAGGTTGATTTTTCTTCGTACGAACAAATTGAGTTTGAAGATGATCTTATTCAAATAAAAAATACTTGGGATATTTTCTCTTTAAATGATAAAGCTATTCGTGCCGATTTTGATTTAATTACAGAAGGAAGAAAATCTGCACCAATACCAGAAACGGTTAATTGTGTTAGTAGAGAAGATATTTTTGTTGAAAAAGGAGCGAAGCTAACGTTTGCAACATTAAACGCATCTACCGGACCAATTTACATTGGTAAAGATGCAGAAATTATGGAAGGTGTTGTGGTAAGAGGAGCATTAGCTATGTGTGAAGGATCTGTACTAAAATTAGGAGCAAAAATTTATGGAGCAACAACTTTAGGTCCACATTGCAAAGTAGGAGGTGAGGTGAATAATTCTGTTTTAATGGGGTATTCAAACAAAGGGCATGATGGGTTTTTAGGGAACTCTGTTTTAGGAGAGTGGTGTAATATTGGAGCAGACAGTAATAACTCGAATTTAAAGAATAATTACGCAGAAGTTCGCTTATGGGATTACGAATCGGGTCGTTTTGCTAAAACCGGATTACAGTTTTGCGGATTAATGATGGGAGATCATTCTAAATGCGGAATTAATACTATGTTTAACACAGGTACTGTTGTGGGAGTATCAGCAAATATTTTTGGTAGCGGATTTCCAAGAAATTTTGTTCCGTCGTTTAGTTGGGGAGGAGCTTCAGGTTTTACAGAATATAAAACAAATAAAGTTTTTGAAGTAGCAGAAGTAGTTATGCAAAGACGAGGTGTTGAATTTGACGATAAAGAGAAGCAAATTTTAGAACACGTTTTTGAAGAAACTAAACAATATAGAAATTATTAAAATAAAAAAGGTCTTACTTTAAAGTAAGGCCTTTTTTATTTTAGAAATAAACTCTATAAACTAAATTGGGAGTTATTCCTAATGAAATTTTGTCGACTTGTTCTAATTTATACTCAATATCATTATTTGAATTTCTAACAGGAACCGCATTATGTGTTCTGCTTAAAATATTTTTTCGATTATATATGTTTAAAAGAGAGAATCCTAATTTTCCTTTCCATCTTTCTGAAAAGTTAAAAGAATAGGTCATAGATGCATCTAAACGATGGTAGCTAGGTAACCTTTTAGCGTTTAGATTATCAGTATCTAAATCTATCACAGGTGTACCGTTATCGTTAATGTAAAACTCATTTACGGCTGTATATGGATTTCCGGTTCTGTAATTCCAGCCTAGAGAAAATTCGTAGTTATTTAACTTATAAGCATGAGACCATGAGAAATAGTTGGTGATATCATGGTTTGCAGGAAAAAACTCGTTTTCTAAATCCAAAAATTTGAATCGATTTTTAGTGTAAGAATAGTTAATCCAAGTTCTGTAATTATTGATTTTTTTATTGATTAAAACATCAATACCAAAAACATCACCTTCTCCTTTAGAAAAATCTTGTGTTTGATCGTTATAACCACTTGTTTGAGATGTCATACCACTAACTTTTTTAAAGTAAGGTTCAATGTTTATCTTCCAGTTGTTTTTGTTAAAAAGTAAACCTGTACCTATTTGTGTACTTTTTTGAAGAGGAATATCGTCTTTATTTATCTGAGCCCATATTTGGTTTTCTAAATCAAATCCTAAAATTGATGTTTGAAATTCAACTACTTGACTTAAAGTTTGATGTTTTTTTTCAAAAGAAGTTTTTAAACTTAAGCTTTCAGAGAGTTTCTTTTCAAAATAAATTCTAGGTTCTAAAACGTATTTATCTATTTTAGAAAAGTAGTTAAAACGAGTACCTAAGTTAATATTCCAATTATTATTATCAAATAGATACTCACCAAAAATAGAATGAGTGTTATTGGCTCCTTCATCATCTTGTATACTACTAAAAATTTGAGATCCATCTAGATCAATTTGATATTGTAATTTATATTCAGCTTCTGTTGAAGTGAAATTATAACCTAACAGAATATCAGTTTTATCATTTAATGAATAGGTGTAATCATATGTAAAACCTATATCGTTTATTAAATTATCTTTAATAGAATTGAACACTAAATAATCATCGATGTAGCTATATCTACCTCTATAGGCCAAATTAAAAGTAGAAAAATATGCTTTGAAGTTTTTTGTTGACTTTTCAGAAGATTTCTTAGTCCATTGTGCACTTAAACCAGCATTTTTTATATTGAGATCATCTGTGTAATTGTCTTTGTAAAAAGGAATATTGAAATGATTAGATAAATTATTTGTTGTGTGTAAAAAGCTTAACGATAATATTTCATCATTAGATGGTTTGATTATGAGTTTAGCGGTATAGTCAGAAAATTTAAAGGTATTGTCTCTGTCAAACTTTATGGTTTTATCAATTATGTTGTTTTCTTGGTTGTCATCAAAAGTTTGAAACACACGAGTTGATAGTTTATCAAAAGTAAAAGTTTTTAAGATGTCAGAATAAGATCTTCTTGCTGAAAAAGAGAAAGCCGATTTTTTTGATATTGGAACATGTATAAATGCGTCAGCATGTGTCATGTTTAATCCAAAACCTCCAGTAATTTTTTCTGGAATATTATCAGAAGTTTTAATATCTATAACACCAGATACTCTATTTCCATATCTTGCCTCAGTACCACTTTTTGATAGTGTTATTTCTTTTGTTGTATAAGGATTAAAAGCAGAGAGTAAACCAAAAAAATGACCAGAATAAAACATTTTAATTCCGTCCCATAATACCAAGTTTTGATTTGGAGTACCTCCTCGAATAAAAATACCTGAGGCTGTTTCGTTAGGACTTTGAACCCCTGGGATAATTTTTAAACTTTCTAAAACATCCGGTTCTGTTAAACCAGGTAATACTCCTAATTGTTTTGGTAGTATTGAGATAGAGCCATTCTTTTTTTTGTTTATACCAGAAGTAATATAATTGGTAACTAATACCTCATTTAATAAGTTGTACTCGTTGAGTTTAGAGTGGTTTTTTGAAATGTAATAATAACGATCGTTTACTTGATTGAATAGTAAAATTGTTTGAAGTTCAATTTCACTAAGAAGATCAATTAATTCACATTTTTTTTTTGAAAAAGTAACAACTTCCTTTTGAACAATATCTGGGTCAAAAGAAAATTTCACTCCATATTTACTCTCAGTTTCTTTTAGAACTTCAAGTAGGGGAGTGTTAAGAAAAACGATGTCTACCTTTTCCTGAGAAAAAATAGACATCGTTAAGCATATAAAAAGTATACTTAATTTTATCCTCATTAATTAGATGTCAATACAACGTAACTATTTTTTGCTAATTTATAAGAAATTTTCATAGGAGCAAAAACAGTTTTTAATGCTATATTAACATCATTATGTGTAAAAGTACCCGTAAAGCGTTTATTGGTATCTATTTTTGAGGTATCGAACTTTAAATTAAATTGATTTTCTAAAGCTTTTATAACTTGATGTAAAGGTGTATTTGTAAAAGAACTTTCACCTTTTAACCAAGAAGGATTATTATCTTCAAAATTCCAGTTTTCAATAGAATTATTATAGTTTCTGTAAGCTTTACCTAAAGTTAAAATTGTTTCATCATTATATTTTGAAGTAACTTTTACTTTTCCTTCAAAACATTTAACTTCAAAATAATTATCAGCGCTATTTACAGTGAATTTAGTTCCTAAAACAGTAACATTACCTTCGTTTGTATTAACTGTAAATGACTTTCCTTTTTCTACTTCAAAAAAAGCTTGACCTTCTAAAGACAATTCTCTTTTTTCATTCCAATTACGTTTCTTGTAACTTACTTTAGAGTTAGGAGAAAGGTGAACTGTTGAATTATCTGGTAACGAAATCGTAAGTTGTTCACCGTAGCTAGTAGAAAAGTCAACTGTATTATTGTTAAAATAGAAAAAACTAAGTAATAATGCTATAGAAGCTACAGCACCATACATCCATGTAGGAACTAGTTTTACAACTTTCTTTTTAGTTTGTGTTTTTTGTTGAATTTTACCAAAAACTTGTTCCTGATTAAATTCAGGAGTTTTTAATAATTGCGAAGCATCATTAATTGCTTTAAATTGTTGATAATCTTCAGTTTGTTGAAATTCTTCCAACTCAGAAGCAGATAGCTCGTTGGCTATCCATCTGGCTAAAAAAGTTTCATCTTTATAATTTTCTTTCATTTCCTATTATTCAGGCTATTTGTACTAAAACAATTAAGAAGTTAATTACCCTACCACAAATAGTATTTTTATTAGACTTTACCTATTTTTTCTTTTAAAGTAACGAGTGCTTTACTCATTCTTTTTTCTACAGCTTTTACAGAAACCCCTGTAATATCAGCAATTTCACTGTATTTTTTCTTATCTATTCTACTTAGTAAAAAAACCTCTCGTTGCTTTTCTGGTAAATCAGCAATTGCTTTTTTTAGTTTGGTATGAAACTCTTCTTCTTCTAGTATAAATTGAGGTGTTTCATTTGTTGAATTGCTTGTTACACTTTTCTTCTGGTATTCTAAAACAACTTTTTTGTGAGCAACTTCATTTAAAAAATGATTGTTTGCCACAGTGTATAAGAAAGATTTAGCTTTTTCAAAAATTACTTTTGCACAATTATTCCACAACTTGATATATGCTTCTTGAACTATATCTTCTGCTTGTTGTGAATCACCACATTTATAGTAAATATAATTTCTTAACGTTTGTGAATGATCATTAAAGATACGCTCAAAGTTTCTTTGTTCACAAACTGATTTTAAGGGTTCGTTATCCATTAGTATTGTTTCCTAATTATCACAAATGTATAAAATGTTAATTAAAGATGTTTTTTGAGTTAATATAACTTAAAAATAGGCAATTTCTTGTGTGCTTTTTCATAATGAGGAGTTTTTGTGTAAATCCAATACAATTGCGCTTGCGGATTTTTTGCAAAACTTTCATCAGCAATTAATTTTTCTTCAAACTCTTTATTTATAGATGGATTCTCTTTCAAAAACTCTTCAGCAATATCTTCAAATACATAAGCCGAATATCCTTCTTTTTGTTGTAAAATAGTATCAAAAAAGTTCCAATTGAAGAAAGAATCAACAGCTTCGGCTTCTAGAGTTTCTATGATATATCTAATTCCTGTTTGATTTGTTGGAATAAAAACATCTCCTTTTGAAAATTGAATTTGTTGATTTGTAGTTGTTGTAACTTCAGTATTGTAATGTAAATAATGACCTTCATACGCCATTTTACGCGTTTCAAAATTTTTGATGTGCTGTACTTCAACAGTTAAAATAGTGTCTTTTTTAAATCGAGTAAATTCTATTTTGTTGTTTTTTAATCGTTCAACAATTGTATGCCAACCTTGTTCTAAAATATATGCTTTTGGTATGGTGATTTCTTTTGTAGAAACGTAATTATTGTAATAATTAATTTCTTTGTTGTAAGGTTGACTCCTATCATAAAATAAGCGTTTTCTGTTAGTTACCTTACTGTCAATCATATTTCCTTCATATCCTTTAAAATTAAGTAACGAAGGATTTTCTTTGTCAACTTCAAAAGCAATAGGATATGTTTTTTTGTTGATGATTTCTTCGAATGATTTTTTACGAAGCTCTTTTATTTGAGTACTATTTTCTTCTGAAAAATCTAATGTTGAAAATAAAAGCTCATAGGTTTGTTCTACACGTGTTTTATAGGGTTTTAACATGTGCGTTTCTACCATCAATCCCAAGGTATTGAATAGCGTAGTGTATCCTGTTGAGTATCTTGGACTGTCGAAAAATTGAGACCAACCACTTTCAGGAGTTGTGCCCCATACATTTACATACGGAGTTATACTGATGTTTTTTTGAGATAATGACTTTTCTATTGCTGGACGCATTTTCTGCTCAAGAAACGCACCTAAATCACCTCCTAATTTATTGTGTTGTGTGAATAAATGAGTAATTGCATATTGATAATCCGCACCATTACTCACATGATTATCTATAAAAATATCTGGATTTACTGTGTGAAATATTTCAGCGAAGGCAGCGGCATTTTTTGTGTCTTGCTTAATAAAATCACGATTTAAATCATAGTTACGGGCATTTCCTCTAAAACCGTATTCTTTTGGTCCGTTTTGATTGGCTCTAGTATGGGAATTCCTATTTAAAGCGCCTCCAATATTGTAAACAGGAATTACACAAATCAGTGAGTTTTTAGATCTATGTTTTAAAGAATCATTTTGAACAATATCTCTTAATAATAGCATAGAAGCGTCAATTCCGTCTGATTCTCCTGGATGAATTCCGTTATTGATTAAGACTTTATTTTTAGAAGAATTTTTTAGTTGATTGATGTCTGTTTTTCCTTCAGAATTAAAAACAACGAGATGCAATGGTTTACCAGCATCAGTTTCTCCCATTTCAAACAAAGAAATTTCAGGATATACTTCAGCTAAATTCTTGTAGTAAGAAATAACTTCAGGATATATAGGAGTTTCTATTCCTTTTGAAGTTTCAAAAAGCGTAGTAAAATCTTTTGTTTCTTTTGTAGAATTTGGCTTACAAGCAACAGTAATAATCAACAATAGTACAACTAACTTTTTCAATAGAAAATGGGTTTATTTATGAATTAAATTGTAACAGCATTAGGAACCAATCCTGTGAAATCACCATTATTTCTGATAACATCTCTAACAATTGAAGAAGAAATATAACTTTTACCAGAAGAGGTTAGTAAGAAAACGGTTTCAATTTCTGATAGTTTACGATTGGTGTGAGCAATAGCTTTTTCAAACTCAAAATCAGCAGGATTACGCAACCCTCTTAAAATAAATTGAGCATTTTGTTCTTTACAAAAGTTTACAGTAAGTCCGCTATAAGTCATGACTTTTATCTTAGGCTCGTGCTTAAAAGTTTCTTCAATAAAGCGTTTGCGTTCCTCTAAAGAAAACATATATTTTTTGTCAGCATTAACACCAATAGCAATGATGAGTTCATCAAACAAGGTTACTCCACGTTCAATAATATCTACATGTCCTAAGGTAATCGGATCAAAAGACCCTGGAAAAACTGCTTTTTTCATTATGATTCGTTTTTTAAAGCCATCTCAATAGCATTTCCAAATAAATCGGTTAAAGAAATACCTGCATGATTGGCTTGTTGTGGTAAAATACTGGCTTCTGTAAGACCAGGAACGGTGTTCATTTCTAAAAAATGAGGAACATCATTTACCAAAATGTATTCTGAACGTGAAAATCCGCTCATATTTAAAATTTCATATACACGTTTAGCAATTTCATTTACACTTTTTTCTTGTGAAGTAGTTAAACGCGCAGGAGTTATTTCTTGTGACTCACCTTCATATTTTGCTTTGTAATCGAAGAAATCATTGTCGGAAACAATTTCAGTTAGGGGCAATACTTTGGTTTCACCTTCGTATTGAATTACGCCAACAGATACTTCTGTTCCGTCTAAAAAACTTTCAATAAGTATTTCGTTATCTTCTTTATAGGCTTTTTCAATTGCAGGAGATAACTCTTCTTTCGTATATACTTTTGAAATTCCAAAGCTAGAACCAGCTCCGTTAGGTTTAACAAAACAAGGAAGTCCGACTTTTTCAATAATACTAGTTGTATTGATTTCATCTCCTTTGTTAAGATAAACAGAAGTTGCCGCAGGAATTCCGTATTGTTTTACAACACTTAAAGTATCTCTTTTATTAAACGTTAGCGCCATTTGATAGAATGGGGCAGAAGTATGTTTTAAGCCTATTAAATCAAAATACGCTAAAATTACCCCGTTTTCACCTGGCGTACCGTGTATTGCGTTAAATACAGCATCAAAAGTGATGTGATTTCCGTTTATTTCCGCAGAAAAATCATGTTTGTTTATTGGATTCTCATTTTCATTATCATCAATCAAAACCCATTTTTCTTTTAAAATATGAACTCTATACGGATTGTATTTTTCTTTGTTAAGATGTTTGTAAACTACGTTTCCACTTTTTAAGGATATTGCTACTTCCGAAGAATATCCTCCCATAATTATAGCGATGTTCTTTTTCACTTTTTATGTCTATTCTGTTACTGTTTTATGGATGTTTTCTTAAAATCCGAACCTTGGATTATACAAACTTACCAAAAAAACTCGTTTAAGACTTATTGATTTGAAAATAGTACTATTTTTACTGTAAATTTGTGCCATCTTACAAAAAACTGATATGAGTAATTTTTTAGATAATCTTAAAGGTTTATTTCAATTTATTAAAAGCAAAACATTTTTAAAGCAAATAGGTATTGCTATTGTTTCAATACTAGTGTTTGTATTTGTGTTGCAATGGTGGTTAGGTGTAACAACTAATCATAATCAAAAAATACAAGTACCTAATTTGCATAAAATGTCGTTAGCAGAAGTTGAGCAAAAACTAACAGATTTAAACCTAGATTTTGTAGTGATAGACAGTGCTAATTACAATCCAGATTATCCAAAAAAGTCGATTATAGAGCAAGATCCTGAAGCGGGAGACTTTGTAAAAGAAAAACGTAAGATATACGTAACATTAAATCCGTCGAAGTATCGCGATGTTCAAATTCCTGATTTAAATGGTCGTACAAGACGTCAAGCAACTACACATTTACGTTCTATCGGTTTTAAAGTAGGAGATAACGTTACTTGGGTTGCCGATATAGGAAAAGACGTAGTACGCGGATTAAAATATAAAGGACAAAAAATAGAACCTGGTACTAAATTACCAAAACAAACAACCATCGATTTGATTTTAGGAGATGGTAATGGAAACTAATATTTATTATTGATTGATGCAGGAAGAAACGACTCCAGACTTTGAAAATGACGATTTGTATGAACATCATCGGTTTGTAGCTACCGATGGTCAAGTACCTTTACGAGTAGATAAATTTTTAATGAATTTTATTGAAAACGCTACTCGAAATAAAATACAGCAAGCTGCTAAAGCAGGAAATGTTTTAGTAAACGACGAAGTGGTAAAGCCAAACTACAAGGTAAAACCAAAAGATGTAGTAAGAGTTGTTTTAGCATATCCGCCTCATGAAAATTTATTAGTAGCTGAAGATATTCCTATTGATATTGTTTATGAAGATGATGAAGTAATTGTTGTAAACAAACCAGCAGGAATGGTGGTGCATCCTGGTCATGGAAATTACTCTGGAACTCTAGTTAACGGATTAATCCATCACATAGAAAATTTACCAAAAAACTCAAATGAGCGCCCTGGTTTAGTACACCGTATTGATAAAGACACAAGTGGATTGTTGGTAGTAGCGAAGACTGAATATGCCATGGCACATTTATCGAAACAGTTTTTCGATCGAACTACGGAACGTTTGTATTATGCGTTAGTTTGGGGAAATATAGAAGAAGATCAAGGAACTATTGAAGGTCATATAGGTCGTAGTTTTAAAAATCGCCTACAAATGGATGTTTTTCCTGATGGAGAACACGGTAAGCATGCTATCACCCATTTTAAAGTTATTGAGCGTTTAACCTATGTTACCTTAGTACAATGCAAACTTGAAACAGGTAGAACACATCAAATTAGAGCGCACTTTAAGCATATAGGGCATACGCTTTTTAATGATGAGCGTTATGGTGGAAATTTAATCTTAAAAGGAACTACATTTACTAAATACAAGCAGTTTGTAGATAATTGTTTTAAAGTGTTGCCAAGACAAGCATTGCATGCAAAAACCTTAGGGTTTACGCATCCGACTACTGGTGAATTTTTACAGTTTAATTCAGAAATTCCTGAAGATATCGAAGCGTGTTTAGCTAAATGGCGTACGTATTCTGAAAATTCTAAGTTCGAAGAATAATTACAAACTAAAATTTCGTTGACGCTTAGCTTCAAAAGTTAAAATTGCTGCTGCAACAGAAACATTCATTGAGTCAATTTCTCCTTGCATTGGTATGTTAATGTTTTGAGTTGCGTTGTTTCTCCAAATTTGTGTTAAACCTGTTGCTTCAGTACCAACTACCAATGCGCTAGCTTTAGTATAGTCGTTTTTATGGTATTCGTTTGAATTTTGCAAGGTAGCACTATAAATATGTATGTTGTTTTCTTGTAAAAAAGCAATAATTTCTTCGGAAGTTCCTATTCCGATTTGATTAGTAAAAACACAACCCACGCTTGAGCGAATTATATTCGGATTAAAAATATCTGATTTAGGATTAGCAATAAAAACTGCATCTACATTAGCAGCATCAGCAGTACGGAGCATAGCGCCAATATTACCGGGTTTTTCAATACCTTCCATCACTAAAACAAGTGGAGTAGAGGAGTTGAATTCAACTTTTTCAATATCAAAACTTTTCGATTTTACTACCGCAATAATACCTTCGGTAGTATCGCGATAGGCTAGTTTTTGATATACTTCTTTGGTTATTTCAATACAATTAGTAGTTTCTTTTGTTATAGTAACTAGGTTTTCTTCTGAGAAAAAATCAGCAACAAATAAAATAGTATCAATTTGGTATTCACCTTTTAAAACCAGTGAAATTTCACGCTGACCTTCAACTAAAAACAACCCTTTTTTCTTGCGTTCTCTTGGTTTCTCTTGAAGTTTTAAGAGTTCTTTTATATAAGGATTTTGTGTGCTACTAATTTGCTTCATAAATGCAAAAATACCCATTATTGGGTATTTGATAAGTGATATATTCTATAAATATTTGTTGTACAATTGTAAACGATATAAAAGTTAAAGTAAGGGGATAACTTTTATAAAGTAAAAAGCTCGGAATTCCGAGCTTTTTCGATTTATTGATTTTTATACTTGTTAGAATATCGTTTCCATAAGTTTGTTTGGTGCGACTCTAAACTAATTTTTCGACCTTGAATAAAAGCATCGGTTAAGATGTTGGTTCGCATGTCTAAGGCATCTCCTTCAGAAATAAATAAAGTAGCATCTTTACCAACTTCAATTGTTCCTGTTGTATTATCAATACCTAAAATTTTAGCATTGTTTTGCGTAATAAGTTGCAAGGCTTTTTCTTTTCCTAATCCGTAAGCAGCGTAGGTTCCTGCATAAAAAGGAAGGTTACGTGTGCTCATACGTTCCATATCACCTTCCATACCCAAACCAACTAAAATACCAGCGTCTGACAATATTTTTGCTGAACGATATGGTAAATCATAATCGGTATCTTCATCATCAGGTAAACGGTGAGCACGCTCTAAAATAACAGGAATGTTATTCTTTTTTAGTAAGTCAGCAACTTTTTCTGCTTCTTGTCCGTGAACAATTACTAAGTTTTTTACCCCTAAATCTTTTAAAGTATTAACTGCATCGGTAATGGCTTTTTGTCCGCCAACATGAACAAATAGTTTTTGAGAACCGTTTAAAATACCTTGTAATGCTTCGTAAGGTAAAACCGTTGTTGATTTGTTTCCTGCTAAATAACTTTTTGCATTGTTAAAGTATGCTTTAATCTCATCAATATTTTTTTGATAGTTTTTGTTTGGTTTTAAAGCAGGATCTTCACCCATCCACCAACGACCACGACTAAATGCGTTAGGCCAATTCATGTGAATTGCATCATCTGTTTTTACAGCAGCATCTTCCCAATTCCACGCATCTAATTGCACCACAGAAGAAGTTCCAGAAATAACGCCACCTCTTGGTGTAACTTGAGCGGTTAGCACTCCGTTAGGACGCATAGTTTCAATAACCTTACTTTCTGTATTGTAAGCAATAATACTACGAATGTGTGGTATGATCGATCCAATTTCATCTACATCTCTTGTAGCACGAACAGCATCAATTTCTGCCAATCCTAAAGAAGTGTTTGCTGCGATAAATCCTGGATATACATGTTTTCCTTTCGCATCAATAATAGTTCCTCTACGAGCTATTCTCATTTCTGCTTTTCCAACGAAAGAAATTTTTCCTTCAGAAAACATAATTAATGAGTTTTCGATAACTTCTCCGTTTCCTAAGTGAGCGGTAGCTCCTTCAATAGTATAATCTTGTGTTTGTTTAGGCGCAGGTGTTTGCTGCGCAATTATATTTCCTAAGAATAAGAAACATACTAAACTATAAGCTAATTTAATTTTCATTTGGTGTGTTGTTAAGTTCTTATTCTGTATCACAGTGAAATAATTTTTGAGTTTTTTTCTTTGGAGCTTGAGTTTTCCCTCCTTTAATTTTTTCTTGTAACATCATATTGATGAGTTTTGCGCGTTCTGCTTTAATAGCTTTACGCTTTTCTAAATCTTTATCAATATCAAAATAAATAGTCCCGTCAATAATTGTTTTTTCTGCTTTAGAATATATTGAAAGCGGATTATCACTCCATAACACAACATCAGCATCTTTACCAACTTTAATGCTACCTGTACGATCGTTAAGGTGTAATAATTTTGCTGGATTGATAGTTACCGTAGCCCAAGCTTCTTGTTCGCTTAAGCCACCGTATTTTATCAATTTAGCAGCTTCTTGATTTAATCGACGAGACATTTCAGCATCATCAGAATTAATGGCTACTGTAACTCCTTGGTTGTGCATAATTGCGGCATTATAAGGTATAGCATCGTTTACTTCATATTTATAGGCCCACCAATCTGAGAAGGTAGAACCACCAACTCCGTGTTTTTTCATTTTATCAGCGACTTTATATCCTTCTAAAATGTGCGTAAATGTGTTAATGTTAAAATTGAATTGCTCAGCAACTTTCATTAACATATTAATTTCTGATTGCACGTAAGAGTGACAAGAAATAAAACGCTCTTTATTGATAATTTCAGCTAAAGTTTCTAACTCAATATCTTTACGATATGGTTGTCCGCTTTTCTTTTTAGCATCGTATTCTTTTGCTCTTTGGAAATAGTCGATATACACTTGTTCAACTCCCATTCGCGTTTGTGGAAAACGAACCGTTTGCATATCACCCCAGTTAGATTGTTTTACGTTTTCACCTAAAGCAAATTTGATGAACTTCGGAGTATCGTTATAAATCATTCCTTCTGCATTTTCTCCCCATTTTAGTTTGATGATTGCCGAACGACCACCAATTGGATTTGCAGAACCATGTAAAATTTGAATAGAAGTAACTCCACCAGCAATATTTCTATAAATATTAACATCGTTAGGATTTACAACGTCTTCAATAGTAACTTCTGCTGAAGAATTATGACCAGCTTCGTTGATAGCTGAAGCGGCAATATGTGAGTGTTCGTCAATAATACCCGCAGTTACATATTTACCTGTTCCGTCAATAACTTTAGCACCTCTACTAGATAAATTTGTTCCGATTTGAGCAATTTTTCCATCTTTAATCAACACATCGGTATTGTTTAAAACTTCGTTGTTTTCTGAAGTCCAAACAGTAGCGTTTTTAATTAGAATAGTTTCTTTTTGTGGTTTTGTGGTATTACCATATCCTATGTTAGGAAAAGAAACGGCAACTACTTCAGGATTTTTGTCTTCTTTTTTATCGCTCTTCTTTTTCTCGTTTATTTTAGAAGTATAGTTAGCAATCCACTCACTTTCATTTCCGTTATTATCAATAGCAGTTCCTTTAATTTGTTTGTTATCTAACTGCCCAGTTAAACGTGTAAAATTATCACCTTCTCTCATTGTGATGGTAACCCAATCATCAGCATAAGAAAAGTTAGCATTTATTTTTTCTTCTCCTTTTTTAATTTCAGCATTTTGTTTCGCTTCTTTACCAGTTACCTTCATGGTGTAATTAACACCGTTAACCGTTAAGTTGTAGTTACCAGTAATATCTTTGATATCCATTGAATTGATAACATTTCTATCACCTTGTACCCAGTTTTCATATAAGGTTGTTTTACCATCAAAAACATCACCAGAACTAATTAAAAAGTTGGCATAGCTACCAGTATTTAAATTACCGATTTTATCATTTTTTAAAATGTTTGCTGGAATGGTAGTTAACGCTTCTAAAGCGGTAGTTTTATCTAGTCCGTAGTTAATAGCTTTCTGTAAATTTGTACTGAAATCTTTCACTTTCTTTAAATCGTGAGTTGTTAAAGCAAAAGAAATATTGTTTTTTGCTAATACAGCAGGATTTGAAGGTTCTTGATTCCATGAACGCATATCACTCAGCGCAATTTTATCTGCTAAAAACGGATTGGAAACATCATAGGCTTTTCTAAAGTTAATAGGAATAATGTAAGTAGCATTGGTAGCTTTGATATCGTTAATTCTTTCGTATTCATTACCACCACCAACAATGGTGTATTGAATACCAAACTCGTCTCCAATTTTATCGGCGCGAAGATTGTCTAAATAACCACCTGCATTAAAAATTTGAGGTAAATTTTTGTTGTTATTTAAAACTTCTAAAGCTAAATCGGTGTTTTTTGCATTTCCGTTTGAATACCAATCAGCATCTAAATAGGTTTGACGAAGTAAAGCCATGGCTCCCATGCGTGAAGTAGGGTAGCTTTGACGTGATTTAACACTTTTAGAGAATGATAAGTAATTTCCAGATTTTTTATCTAAAATTCTGTAAGCATCTGATGAATTCGGATTTAAAGCAACTAACATTCCGTTTCCTTGCATGATTCCGTCTTCTAAATGCGTGTTCACTGTACCAAAACCAGCTGAAAGTAATTCTTTTGCCGCTTTATCATCAAAATTAAATTCAGTAGTAGGGTTGATATCAGGACGAATATGGTCGTTCCAATAATATCCTTTTCTACTTGCGTCGTATTGTGGTCTTTGACCTTGACCTCTTTCTCTTTTAGGTTTGGCAATACCGAAAGTTGAGAAAGCATCAATAAATGAAGGATAAATAGATTTGCCTTCTAGATTAACTACTTGTGCTTCGTTTGGAATAGAAACTGATTTACCCACGCTAACTACTTTTCCATCTTTGATTAGTAAAGTCCCTTTTTTTACAATTTGTTTTGGAGTTACATAAATAGTAGCATTGGTAAACGCATATACTTTGTTTTTGGCTGATTTTACTCCTGTATTAGTTGGAAAGTATTCTTGAGAGAAAGAATAACTAATACTCAAAGTTAAGAGTAAGGTTAGAATTTTTTTCATGTGTTTATTTAGTTGAATTTCAATATAAATTGAATTAAAAAATTGATTTGCTCATAAAAGTAACTAGTTACAAGTTAAAGCTTTGCTTTTTAACAAAACATTAAGAATTAGTTTAAAGTCATTTTTCCAATTTTTTGATGACCAGATAACCAAGCAGTATTGCTGTCAATAAATTGAATAGCGTAGTAACCTTCTTTACTAATTTCTTTCCAAGTATGTCCACCATCATTAGAAAATGATATGCCTGTTTTACCAACAGCAATGACTTCTTGTCCGCTAGTATTTGGTACATATTGAATACAGCTTTTATAACTCGGGTTTTGATTTTCTGCGACTAGTATCCATGTTTTTCCACCATTAGTAGTCACAGCTTTGTTAGCACAATTGTCATCAGGTTTTGCATAATTACCACCAATAGCAATACCGTTATTTTCATCATAAAAATCGATAGAGTAGATACCTTGAGGGCCATCTCCTTGAATAATTGGAGTATCGAAAATTTCCCAAGTAGTACCAAAATCAGTAGATTTTAAGATTCTAGCTTTTTTTCCGCCAGAACCAATCCACACTGTTTTGTTAACTATTGCAATATTGGTGTTGCTTGCCGCAAAAAATGCTTCACCTTCTTCAAAAATAGGTAGTTGTGAGCACGAAAGTTTTTTCCAAGTATTTCCCCCATCACTTGTAAGAATTATAGAAGCACAATTTTCAGTAGGGTCGCCAACTGCAATACCATGTTTTCCATCAGCAAAAAACTTCATACTATCATAAAAAACTTTTTCATGTTGCTCTGTATATACAATACCTTTATTATCTCCTGTTACTTTATATAACAATGCTGGATTAGCTACACTAAGAGCAAATAAATCTTTTCCGTTGGAAGCAATACTTCTGAAGTGCGGAATAATTGAGTCTTGGTATTTTAATATGTAATTATTCCATGTTTTTCCTCCATCGGTAGTTTTTCCAATATCGCCTCTCGAACCTGCATAATAAACTGTATTAGAATCTATCACATGAATAGCTCTAATACTTGTACTATCGAGTTTAAATTCGGTAATATTTACATTATTGATGGTTCTAGGAGTGTGCTTTTTTTCTGTTTTACAAGAAATTATTAAAAAAGAGATTAAGAAAAGTGCTGATAATCGTGTCATTTTTTTGATATTTTTACAGAACTAAAAATAGACAAATCAAACCTAAAATTGATGAAAAAAGCCCTAGTAATTTCTGGTGGAGGCAGTAAAGGAGCGTTTGCAGGTGGTGTAGCTCAGTATTTAATGAAGTACGAAAACAAGAATTATGATATGTTTTTAGGTACTTCAACAGGTAGTTTAATGGTTTCGCACTTAGCGTTGGGTATGGTTGATGAATTAAAAGAGTTATATACTTCGGTTGATCAAAAAGCTATTTTTAGTAACAGTCCGTTTAAAATAAAAACAGTTCATGGAGAAAAAGTGATTTCAATTCGACATAGAAATACTTTTTGGAACTTTTTAAATGGACGTAAAACTTTTGGTGAAAGTAAAAACTTACGAAAGCTCATAAAAAACAGCATCACCAAAGAAATGTATGATAAGATTAGAGAGCAAAATAAAGAAGTTGTGGTAACGGTTTCTAATCTTACAGCGAATCAAATTGAATACAAGTCTATTTTAGAATGTGAGTATGATGACTTTTGCGATTGGATATGGGGTTCGTGTAATTATGTACCTTTTATGAGTTTGTTAGAAAAAGATCACCATCAATATGCTGATGGAGGTTTTGGTAGTTTAATTCCTATTCGTGAAGCTATTGCTAGAGGAGCCACAGAAGTTGATGCTATTATTTTAGCCACAGAAGTAACACAAATAAATCGTTTACCAGCAAAAAATCCGTTTTCGTTAATGATGGATACGTTTGATTTTATGCTTGAAAATGTTGAACGACACAATATAACTATAGGGAAATTATCAGCTAAACAAAACAATGTAAAGCTAAACTTGTATTATACACCAACAGTGTTAACAACCAATTCACTAGTTTTCGATAAAGAAAAAATGAAGAAGTGGTGGAAATCTGGATACAACTATGCAAAAAGATTAGATGAGGAAAAAATGAGCGAGTTTAGACCAGAAATGGTAGATAATCAAGATATTGAAGAAGGATTAGAAAACAACTAAGTATGAAATTTGGAAAAGTTGAGCATCCAGAATTAATTGATTTCTCGTTACCAAAAACGCATCAAAAAACAATTAATTTATTACAGTCTTATGAAAAAAATGATAAACCTAATGTATTTGTAGGTTGTGCTAAATGGAACAAGGCAGATTTAAAAGGATTTTACCCAAGAGGTACAAAAGATGAATTAGAATATTATTCAAAACAATTTAATTCTATTGAACTAAACGCGACTTTTTATCGTCAATTTCTAGCAGAGCAATTTGCAAAATGGAAAGCTAAAACTCCTGATAATTTTAAGTTTTTCCCAAAATTAGGTCAAGAAATTAGCCATTGGAAACGTTTAGAAGGCGTTCAAAATGCTGTTAATATTTATTTAGATAATGCATCTCATCTTGAAGAAAAGTTAGGAACTATCTTTTTGCAACTGCATTCTAATTTCGGAACTAAAAACTTTGACAAACTACAGAATTTTGCTGTTAGTTGGCCTAAAGGAATTCCGTTAGCTATTGAAGTTCGTCATCCTGATTGGTTTGAAGATGTTGTTGCATTTGATGAATTTACACAATTATTAGAAGAGAATAATATCGTCAATGTTTTGGTAGATACTGCAGGTAGGAGAGATATGATGCACATGAGATTGACAAACAACGAAGCTTTTGTTCGTTATGTGGGAGCAAATCATCCGTCAGATTATACTCGTTTAGATGATTGGGTTTTGAGGTTGAAAGAATGGAGCGATTTAGGGTTGCAAAACATTCACTTTTTTATCCATCAGAATTTAGAAGTAGAATCGCCTTTATTAGCGGCTTACTTTATAAAGAAATTAAATAAAGAACTAGGAACAAATTTGAAAATCCCTAATGAAGATAGTAACTCACAACCAAGTTTGTTTTAAAGTAAAAATCCAGCTGATTAGCTGGATTTTTTATTAATATTCTTTAAGCTTATTTAAGTTCTACATACATATTGTTGTAATCAGGAAGTATCATATTAGAATTCCATGAAGGAGAAAACTGAGTTGTTTTTCTTGAAAAAGGAATTCTTTTAGCCCCTGTAGTTATGTATTGAATAGTTCTTTCTAACAAAGGCTCCGTTGGATCTCCAAGTACTCCTAAATTACCAGGGTCTTCATCCATAATAACTTCAGGAATAAACCCTTCAGGAGCATTTTCTCCGTTTTTATTTTGAATTTCTAATACAATAGGCTGCATTGCCCAGGTATGACTTTTTAGGTTAGGACCAGTTCTTCTAAAATTATCAGAATCATATAAGGTAATAGACCCCACGTGTTTACCATAAGTTTGAATACCTACAAGTTTTACATCAATATAAGGTTTTAGTGAATTAATAACCAATTCAGAAGCTGAAGCAGAATCATCAGAAACAATAAAATATACAGTATTTAAGTTTAGGCTATTAATGGTTTCATCTAAAACTATGTTGCCATTTCTATCTTTATTTAGAATTCTGTTGGTAAAATTATTAACTAATAAATTGGGGTCAGTTACTGCCATAACTTTATGATTCCAAACTTGTTTTGAAAACAATTCTCCAGTAAACTGACCAGTAACCATACTACCTAAATAAGTCGCAGTTTGTACTGAACCACCACCATTATAACGTAAATCGATAATTAAATCGGTAATGTTTGAAGACTTAAAATTAGCGAAAGCAGCATTTAAATTACCATCAAACTCATCTGCAAATTGATTATACATTAAATACCCTATGGTATTACTTCCTTGTGTAATTACATTGGTTACTTTAACTGGATTTTCAGTAACAAGAGATCTCGTTAACGTTATTGTTGTTCCGTTTGTTGTTGGATTACCACCGTTATAATCAGCTAAATGGATCGTAAAAGAATTAGCGCTAAATAAAGTGTTTACATTTGCTCTAGTTAAAGTTGTACCATTAACTTCTGTAATAATCATCCCTCTAGTTACACCTTTTGTATCGGCATCAGAACCTTTTACAACATCGTATACATAAACATAATAACCTCCAGAGCCATCAGCAAAATCCACTCCTTCTAATTTCATTCCTGTTGTTTCTCGTGTACCTTCAAAAGCTCGCTCTAAAGCAATATAATCATCAACAATCCAAGAATAAGTTCTGTTAGGATCTTTTGGATATTCATTAGGCATGTATAATAAACTGTAAAATAAATTTGCAGGGTTATCATATCCCGATAGGTAACTGTATAATTCTTGATCGTTGCCAAAACGACGATCACTTAAATCAGGAACTAAATCTTGCCATAGGTAATAGGCGTTTAAACCTTTCCAAACAAAATCTTGAACTTCAATTTCTTTTGGTGTATCGTCTTTTTCACTACAAGAAACAATTACTAGTGAAAATAATAGTATAAGGAGTGTTTTTAATAGTTTCATATGGGATGTGTTAATAGTAATAACAACGCAATTTAATCAATTATATTATTTTTTTTATTATTGATGTAACAAACTTGAAACTGCATCGTCGTAGTTATGTAAACCTGCTAAATAAGACGTGTTTTTATTTTCAGACTTACAAAATTAATCAACCAAACAATGAACCAATCAGACTTTTTAAAAGTTGTATTACCATTTAAAGACAAAGTCTTTCGTTTAGCGAAACGATTATTAGTTTCTACTGAAGAAGCTGAAGACGCTACACAAGAATTGATCTTTAAGTTATGGAGGAATAAAGAAAAATTGTCCGACTATAAAAATGTTGAGGCATTTGCAATGACTATGACGAAGAATTATTGTTACGATCGCTTAAAATCGAAACAAGCAAGTAATTTAACCTTAGTGCATAGCAATTATAAAGAAAAAGAAACGTCGCTAGAAAAGAAAGTAGAGTATAACGACACAGTAAATCAAGTACATCAGCTCATTGAAAAATTACCAGAACAGCAAAAAATAATCATACAATTACGTGATATTGAACAGTATGATTTTGATGAAATATGTAAAATGGTAGATATGAAACCTACCGCTGTTAGAGTAGCCTTATCAAGAGCTCGTAAAACAATAAGAGAAGAACTAATAAAAAAACATAACTATGGAGTTAGCTAACATAGAGAAGTTATTAGAAAAATACCTAGACGCAGAAACTACTTTGCAAGAAGAAAGTGTGTTGCAAGATTATTTCACATCTAACAATGTGGCACCGCATTTGCAAGAGTATAGTATGATGTTTGGTTATTTTAAACAAAGTAAAGATGAAACCTTTACTAAAACCATTCAGTTAAAACCTGAGAAAACTAAGAAGAGCTGGAAATGGTTATCGGTAGCAGCGTCAGTAGTCTTACTATTTAGTGTGTTCATGGGTAACGAAGAGTATCAAAAGTATCAACAACGTAAGCAGTTTGCACAAATTAAAGAAGCGTTGCAACTAGTTTCGGTCAATTTAAACAAAGGAAACGATGCCTTATATGCCGTTTCAAACAACCTAAAAAAAGGAAATGATGCTATTGATCAGTTAGAAACCTATGAAGAAACAGTAAATAAAGTAATAAACACCGTAAATTAATTAAGAAGTAAAACCAAGTACTTATAAACTAGAAATCATGAAAAAAGTAATATTATTATTAGCATTTGTATTCGCATCTAACCTAAGTTTTTCACAGTCAATTTTTGACAAGTTAGAAGATATTGATGAGGTATCATCAGTAGTAGTTAACAAAGATGCTTTTGAAATTTTATCAAAATTTAAAGTAGATTCAGAAGATAATGAAGCTATGGAAGTTTTTAAAATGTTTCAAGAATTACAAGAGTTAAAAGTATTTTCAACAGAAAATGCTGCTGTAGCTTCTCAAATGGAAGGAATGGTAAAATCAGCAGTTGGAAAAAGCAATTTAATCGAGTTAATGCGTGTTAAAGACAAAGATTCTCGTGTGAAAATTTATGTGAAAGCGACTAAAAACAAAGATTTTGTAAGCGAAGTATTAATGTTTGTAAAAGACAAAGACTCTAAAAAAGGTACGCCAGAATCTGTAATTGTTTCTTTAACAGGAAATATAGACATCAACAAAATGTCTAAATTAACAGAAACCTTTTCTAAAGAAGGAAAGAAAGACAAATAAAACTCACAAGCAGAGTTCTTAATTGAACTCTGCTTTTATAAAACTAAACACAATGAAAAAACTACTTATATATTCACTACTATTAGTTGCATTTGTAACGGTTTCTTGTAAAAATGAATCTTTACAAACTTATTTAGTAGAGAGTCAAGAAAAAGAAGGATTTATCACTTTTGATGTACCAGCAAGCGTATTACAATTAAGTTTAGATAAAGCTTCTGAAGAAGATAAAAAAGCTTACGAAAGCATTAAAAAGATTAATATAACAGGAGTTCCGTATAAGAACTTAGACGCAACTAGTTACGAAGCTGAAAAAGAAAGATTAAAGTCTATCTTAAAAAAATCAAGCTATAAAGAGTTGATGAAGTTTAAAAAAGACGGAGCAAATGCAGCAATCTATTATTCAGGCGATGCAGATGCAATTGATGAAATAATAGCTTTTGGTTACGGAAAAGAAATGGGAGTAGGAGTTGCACGTATTTTAGGAGAAAACATGAATCCGAGTCAAATTTTACAAATGGTGCAAAAAGCAAAAATTGATGCGGGTAACCTAGATTTAAAACAATTTAAAAAGATTTTTGATGAAAATAATACTTCATCAGAAACTACAGAATAGAGAAGAAGTCTTTTTATAAAATAACAAAAACCATCAGTTTTCTGATGGTTTTTTCTTTTTAACGGCTCATTAACAAGCCTCACAGCATATTTTCCTATTTTTGAAATCTAAATTAATTCTATATGAAGTTTCAAAAACTCCTTGTTACTGTTATTACACTTTTTTCTGTGAGTTTGTTTTCACAGACTACAAATATTTACAGAGCAGAAAAAGATAAAGTTCATAATTTAATTCATACAAAGTTAAAAGTAGATTTTAACTTTCAAGAAAAAGAAATGAATGGAGAAGAATGGGTAACGCTAAAGCCTCATTTTTATGAAACCGATAAAGTTACCTTAGATGCAAAAGCTATGGTAATCCATAAAGTAACAATGAACAATCAACCACTTAATTATAATTATGATGATTATGAGTTGATTATCGATTTACCGCGTAAGTACAAAAGAAACGAAGAGTTTACATTATACATAAAATACACAGCGCGTCCTGAAAGAGTGAAACAAAAAGGAAGTGCAGCTATAACTTCTGCAAAAGGATTATATTTTATCAATCCTACAGGCTTAGACAAAAACAAGCCTACTCAAATTTGGACCCAAGGTGAAACTGAAGCAAGTAGCTGTTGGTTCCCAACAATCGATGCTCCAAATCAAAAAACATCGCAAGAAATTTACATGACCGTTCCGCAAAAGTATGTAACACTTTCTAACGGAAAATTAGAAAAACAAACAACCAATGCTGATGGAACTCGAACCGATTATTGGAATTTCACTCAAAAACATGCTCCGTATTTATTTTTTATGGGAGTAGGAGAGTACGAGGTTATTAAAGATAAATATAAAGATGTTCCAGTAGAATATTATGTTGAGAAAGAATATGCACCATATGCAAAAGATATTTTCGGGAACACACCAGAAATGTTAGCGTTCTTTTCTAAGATTACTGGAATTGAATATCCATGGAATAAATATTCACAAATTGTAGGTCGCGATTATGTGAGTGGAGCAATGGAAAATACCACAGCGGTAATTCACGGCGAAAGAGCGTATCAAACACCAGGGCAGTTAGTAGATGAAAACGTACAAGAAAATACGATTGCTCACGAGGCGTTTCACCATTGGTTTGGTGATTTGGTCACTGCTGAAAGCTGGAGTAATTTAACAGTAAACGAAAGTTTTGCTAATTATAGTGAGTATTTATGGTTAGCACATAAATATGGGAAAGATGAAGCCGATGCGCATTTGCTTGAAGATGTTGAGGCATATAAACAAGGACAGAATTACGACAAACACTTAGTTCGTTTTAACTACGCAGATAAAGAAGATATGTTTGATGCGGTGAGTTATAACAAAGGTGGAGCCATTTTACACATGTTGCGTAACTACTTAGGTGATGAAGCTTTTTATACTGCTTTAAATACTTATTTAACCGATAATAAATACGGAACAGGGGAAGCGCATCAATTGCGTTTAGCTTTTGAAAAAGTAACAGGTAAAGACTTAAATTGGTTTTTCAATCAATGGTATTTTAATAGCGGACATCCAAAATTGAATATATCGTACGATTATAATAAGTTGCGAAAAACAGTGACGGTAAATATTATACAATCTCAAATAAACGAGTTTAAGTTTCCGTTTGCAATTGATGTTTTTGAAGGAAGCAAACGCATACGACATAATGTTTTTGTAGAAGGTAGAGATGCATCGTTTACTTTTCCGTTTACGAAACATCCAGATTTAATTCAGGTAAATGCTGATGGTGTTTTGTTATGTGATATTTCAGAAAACAAAGTGTTGAGCGATTATATCCATCAATTAAAATATGCTGAAAACTATATGCATAAAAGAGAAGCGTTGTTAGAAGTAGCAAAGCATCAAGACGATAAAAAAGCATTCAATGCAATTGCCAATGCGATGAGTGATGATTTTTATAAAATCAGGATTTTAGCGTTAGAAAACATCAATCTTATCAATAAATACTCTAAGCAAAATGTAATTGATAAAATTATGAAAATTGCGAATACAGATTCAAAAACATTGGTGCAAGCTGCAGCTATTGAAACTTTAGGAAAGCTAACAGATCCGAAGTTAAAAGCAGTTTTTGAAAAAGGGTTAGAAAGTAAATCGTACTCTGTTTTAGGAAAATCGTTAGTAGGAATGTATTATGTAGATAAGCAATTAGCGATTGAAAAATCAAAAACATTACCATCTGAAGTAAAAAAGATTATCGCAACTCCGTTAACACGTATTTATTTAGAAGAAAATGATGATGAAGAGTTGGCTTTTATTGCAAGCAATGTGATGTCGGGAATGTTTTTAAGTCAAAATAAAAAAACACAAGCGTTATATAAAAAAGCGTTTGATAAAATTTCAAAAAGTGATAATTCAGAAGCAATTGAAAATTTATCAGATGATATTGTAGCGAAAGGATTGCAATACAAACAATATAGTTTTGATAAAGTAGGGGTAAACTTGCTTCGTCAAATGGCACAATTGCAAAAATCAAACAATCCATCAAGTAAAGAAAATAATTTAAGAATTATACAAATAGCTATGGCTAAGTTACTTGAGTAAAATACCTTGCATTCATAAAGTTTAAGTTAAAAAGAATACTTAGTTTTGGCACAGAAATTGAAATTTCTTCTGAAACTTAAACTTTATGATAAAAAAAACTACCCTACTATCTATTTTTTCTGTACTAGTATTGGCTTCGTGTAGTAGCGTAAAAACTACCGAAAAAGCTATCAATTCTGGTAATTACGAAAAAGCAATTTCTTTATCTGTTGAAAATTTAGCGAAGAACAAAACGAAGGAGAAAAATCAGCCTTATGTAATCATGCTTCAAGAAGCTTTTGCAAAAGCAACTGATAGAGATTTAGCACGAATTTCTTTTTTAGAAAAAGAACAAAATCCTGAAAACTTAGAATCTATTTACAATCTTTACAAACGATTGAATAATAGACAAGAACGTATAAAACCATTGCTGCCACTTCGTATTTTATCTTCTGGAAGAAATGCACAATTCGATATGGTAAATTATGAAGATAAAATTATAGAGTCGAAAGAAAACTACGCGAGTTATTTATATGAAAACGGAGTTGCTTTATTAGAAGACGGAAGAAGCAATAAACTAAATTACAGACGAGCTTTTGATGAGTTAAGACATTTAGAAAGTGTGAGTCCGAATTATAAAGATGCACGTAATTTAATTGAAGAAGCACACGCTAAGGGAACCGATTTTGTATTTGTTTCAGTAAGAAATAGAACGAATCAAATTATTCCAAGAAGATTAGAAAACGATTTATTAGCTATTGATACCTACGGATTGGATGATTTATGGACGCAATATCACGCAAATAAAGATAGAAATATTAGATATGACTTTGATTTAGAACTAGATTTTAGAGATATTTCTATTTCGCCAGAACAGGTTCGTGAAAAAGAAGTTATTAAAGAAAAACAAATAAAAGACGGTTTTAAATATTTATACGATACTAACGGAAATATTGTAAAAGACAGTTTGGGTAATAAGATAAAAGTAGATAAGTTTAAAAAAGTTCGTTGTACTTTTTATCAGTTTACGCAATTTAAAAGTAGTAGAGTAACCGGAGTTGTAAAATACATTGATAATAGAACCAATCAGTTATTACAAAAGTTTCCTATTCAGAGCGAATTTGTTTTTGAACATGTTTATGCCGATTATGATGGAGACAAAAGAGCGTTGGAAGATTCGTTTATTAGTTTATTAAATCAAACCTCGGTACCATTTCCATCAAACGAGCAAATGGTATACGATACAGGAACCGATTTAAAACAAAAACTGAAGCATATTATATCTAGAAATAAGTTTAGAAATTAAACTATCGTCATTCCGAACTACCACTGAGTATAAACGAAGTGGTAGTGAAGGAATCTTTTTTCTTAATTAGATGATAGCCACGTCGCTTTTGCTCCTCGCTATGACGTTTACTATTTAGTTGTATTTTTACAGTGATGGATTTATTCTCACAATTTAACGATACACCTCATAATTTACTTCCAAAAGATGGAACAGTTCACTATCACGGAATTGTGTTGTCTCAACAAGAAGCCGATGCTTATTACGAGATGTTGTTAAACTCAATAGAGTGGCGAAACGATGAAGCTATTATTTTTGGTAAACGAATGGTTACCAAACGTAAAGTAGCGTGGTATGCAGAACAACCTTTTGAGTATTCATATTCTAACACCACTAAAGTAGCCTTAGCATTTACCAAAGAATTGTTGGAGTTAAAAGCGTTGGTAGAAAAAGAAACAAACGAAACCTATAATTCTTGCTTGCTGAATTTATATCATGATGGTTCAGAAGGTATGGCGTGGCATAGTGATGGGGAAAAAGATTTAAAGAAAAACGGAGCCATAGCTTCGGTAACTTTAGGAGCAGAACGTAAATTCGGATTTAAACACAAACAAACCAAAGAAGTAGTTTCGTTAGTGTTACAACATGGTTCGTTGTTGGTTATGAAAGATGAAACACAAACACATTGGTTACATCGTTTACCACCTACAAAAAAAGTTCACCGACCACGAGTGAACTTAACTTTTAGAACGATTGTAAAGTAGGTTTCGCTATCGACCTGCTAAACGCAGTTACGTTCTGGGTTTAATTTTTTTTGGTGAATTTATTCATAAAAAAGATTAAAGACAAGTAGAACGTTACCAAATTGATTTTAGCTTATGTTGTTTTGAGTTTTCCCTCGATGGGCAGCTAAAGTTGCGGGGAGTATTGAAAAAGTAAGTTTAAAAAGCAATTTGGTTTAGCAGGTCGTTGAATTGAATTTCCTGTGGGGCGAGAGTTTAAGCGGAGCGCAAAACGTAGCAACATAGGTCAGCTTTAGCTGAATTCAATACAACGGTTTCGTATAACCGTCAGTTACGGCTAAAATAGCCAAAACTTTTCGAATTAAACACTGACTTTAGCAATTCCGAGTGGATTCGGGCGTAGTCGAATCCGCCGTAATTGCGGTTATACATTGTTATATAGTAATATCACTCATTTTTACTTTTTTGCTTTCAAACCCTTTATATATAAGGGTTTTGTGTTTTTAGGCAATGCAAAATAATGCAATAAAATGCTACTAAAAGTTAGGTTTGTTGTACCTATTGTTGTACCTTCGTATTGCGTTGCACTCATTTGCACCGCTTATTAACCAGGGTTTTATGTCTTCAATTAAAGTAGTATTAAGAAACAACAAGATCGATAAAGCTGGACTTGCACCTCTTTATTTACGAGTAATCAAAAACAGAAAAACTAAATTCATTTCATTAAGTGTAAAATTACAGCCTAATGAATGGGATGAAGATAAGCAAAAAGTAAAGAAGAATCATAAATCTTCAACAAGGTTAAACGCATACATTTCAAGAAAAATAGCAGATGCAGAAGGAGAGATTGCAGACCTTGAAAGAAGAAATCAATCTACATCAGCAAGAAGAATAAAAGAGGCTATTAAGGGTAAACCCTTAATTAACTTTTTTGAGTTTGCTTATGATAGGTGCGAGAAGCTTAAAGATACTGTTACGCTATCTACTTACAGAAGCTATAAAAACAACATAGAAAAATTTGAAAGGTTTGTTGGGCATCGTGAAATAATGTTTGATGATATTACAGCTACAACCTTAAAAGATTATGCATCACATTGCAGTTCTAAATTAGGCAACAATAACACAACTATAAATTATGCGTTTAGAATCCTAAACTTAATGTTTAGAGAAGCTAAAAAAGAAGATTTAATATCCAATGAGCTTGTACCTTTTACCAAATTTAAAGTAAAGAAAAATAAGACTACAAAACGCTATTTAAACGAAGAACAGTTTGAAGCCTTTATTAATTTAGAAGTTCCACAACAGCACAAAGCACAAGTTATTAAAGATATGTTTATCTTTTCTGTTTTTTCTGGAGGGTTACGTTTTGGCGATGTTATCGAATTACAATGGAAGCATTACGATAGCAAAAATCACAGAATCACAAAAACGATACGAAAAACGAAAAGACAGCATAGTATTAGGATAGGTCAAAAAGCGGTTGATATTTTAGAGAAATACAGAACCCAAGACCAAAAGCAAAACGATATAATTTTTCCATTTGCAAAAGTTGACGAGTTATATTTTAAAGATAGAGAACACAGAAGTTTAATAACCAATAGAGCGATTTCATTAAGTAATATGTATTTGAGCAGAATGGGTGAAGAATTAGAACTGCCTTTTAATTTATCCTTTCATATTAGCCGACATACATTTGCTACAAGGGCATTAAACAATGGTATGCGTATAGAACACGTTTCTAAACTTATGGACCATTCAGATATTGGTATTACACAAGTGTATGCAAAAATTATTAGTAGTGAATTGGATAATGCTGTAGATAAATATATCAATTAAGCTATGACAAAAATAATATTTGATAGTTTTAAAAGCACACTGCAAGAAGTAAGGTTTTTAAATAATATTCTTAATAAAGAAAAAGTTAGTAAGGCAGAATTAATAAAGGGTTTAAATCAAGCAAAAGACTTATTGTTTTCTAGTTACAGTAGTTTAAGTATATTTTCTGAAGTGATTAAAAATGAAGTTTCAATTGGGTATAAAATAGATTTTAATGATAAAAAACAGAAAAAGAATATATCTAAAACAGAAGCTAAAGTAATTTATAATGAACTACTAGGGATTATAAAATCGGAACTTAACGAAGGAGTTTTAAAACCAAAAGAATCTTTAATACTTGAAAACCAAATATCGGCAATGGGCTTACATTTAGTTTCAGCTTCAATAGATGAGGACTTTCGGAACTTTAATAATAACTTTAATAATGAGGAATTAACGCTTAAAGAATTGTCTATTTCATTAAATAATTACGTTGAAGTTATTGTAAAATACATAGAGGATATTTTGTTGTATGATGTTTTTATAATCTTTGAAAAACCAGACATTGTTTATACTAAAGAAATCTTATTTACGACCGACTATAAAAAAGAATACATTGATAAATGGTTGAATTGTACTGTAACTTTTAATGAATTAAGAAGAAATAAAAGAACAGATCATTGGGCAGAAATATATAAGTTGAATTTAGATTTCGAACATATAGAAAAAATTGAAAACCATCAAAAAAAACTCTTTAACGAACGTATTGAATCTGAAATTAGAAGTGCTTTAAATGATTTTGATGAATTAGATGAAGATGTTAAAAAAGAAGCTTTAAATAAAGAAATTAATTTAATTCAAAACTTTTTCAATAGTGACACTTCGAAAACCATTGTGAAAAGGCTTAAAAATATTTTAAGCTTTTCAAAACCAAAAGAAGTTATAATTGAGTATGATAATATTTTAAGGGATAGGTTGTTGTTAAGTGATTTTAATATTTATACAGCTGGTAAATCAACTTATTCTTCAGTATTTGTTGCATCTTTTTTTATGTCGTATTTAGAAGCCTTAAAAGAGTCTGTAGATAAAACAAATAAAACCACTCTAAACCCAAGAATGACTTATACCAACTACCAAAACGATGAACCTGTATATCTTTTTATTGTAGAAGAATTAGAAAAACGTTTAGCAATAGAAGCGGTAGAATACAAACGTAAACTTGATGATGAATGGGAAAAATACACTTTTGACCCTATGTATTTTGATAACTTTATTTCTGGCAACTTATACAATGAGTTTTTAAAATCCTTATATGAAAGAATAAAGCCATTAAACGACTTTGAAATTAATAAATACCTCACATTATCAGTAAATCAATTTAAAACCCATACACCAGAAAAAAGAGCAGAAGCATTTAAGAGGTTGTATTACGGCACTTATTGGTTTCCTAATTATATGGAATACAAAGAAGAGTCGTATATGTCAAAATACGCAATGCACGTATGGAAACACTATGAATCACATTTTAACAAATACAAAGAAGCTACAGAAAACATATTACAAGACTTTAAAAATGGCTTAATTGGTAGTGGTAAAAAAGAAATTATTGAGAAGCCGAAAACAGTATCAAAATCGAAATACCACTCATTTACCTATATAAATAATCTCACAGGGCAATCAAACTTAACAGCTTTAAAAGAATCTTTAATTACTAAAGGTTTTATAGCAAATGATACAGACCTAAAAGACTTTAGAAAAGTATTTAGCGGTGAAACAATTGAAAAGCCTATTGTTTGGACTGGTAATATTAGTGAGTTGTATTATTTCATTAGTCAGTTACATAATAAACTAAAACTTGTTGTAAACTTAAAGCAAAAGCAATGGGAAGTTACTACTATTTGTTTTGTTCAAGAAGATGGTAGTCCATTTGATAGGTATAAATTTAAAGGGCAAAAAGCTCCTACTACTTCTAAAAACATCGATTTAGCATTAAATACACTAAAATGACACTCTACACTTAAAGAGCAGTATTAAAATATTTTACCCAAAAACTACAGTTAAACTCTTTTAGGTTAACTGTTTCTGCTAATACTCTACACTCTACACCTTACTATAAACCCTTGTTTGTAAAGTATTTTGAGGCTCTATTTCTGCCAAAATTTGTTTCCATAATCATAAAATTTTATTCAAATGGAAGCAATCATTTTAAGCACCCAACAGTACAAAGATTTAGTTAATCGTTTAGACGAGCTAAACAAAAAACTAGAAGAGAAACAGAAAAATCCTCAAGACACTTTTTTAGACAATCAAGAATTTATCCAGCTAATGAATATTAGCAAACGAACTAGCCAAAGTTGGCGTGATGAAGGCGTTATTTCATTTTCACAAATAGGCTCAAAAATCTATTATAGAATGAGTGATGTGCAAAAGTTATTAGATAATAACTATCGTAAAGCATTCACAACAAAAAGAAATAATTACTAATCCTTAAATCTTAAAGTTATGCAAGTTGCCGTATCAGTCTTTAACGACTTCATTTATAAGGTTGAGGATAAGCCTTTAGAAATAATCCTTAATGATATTAAAATAGGTACTTATAAAGCCAAAATAAGCGATATAAGAAACCTACTATCTAATGACAATAAAAAGGAAGCAGACCAATTAAAAAAGCAATTACAGGCGTTTACAGTATCAGGTACTTTTAGCAATGGTAGAAGTATAGACAAAATAGATACTTACAGCCAATATGTAATTTTGGATATTGATAAACTTTCAGAATCTCAATTAAAAGAGGTTAAACAAATCACACGTTTAGCACCTTACACCTATGCGTCATTTATTAGTCCTAGTGGTAAAGGTTTTAAAATTATTGTAAAAGTTAGTTCTACTAAAGAGCATCACAAAGAAGCCTACAACCAAGTTGTGGCCTATTATGAACAAGCCTTAAATATAGATATAGATACCTCTGGAAGTGATATTTGTCGCTTATGTTTTATGTCTTATGATGAAGACTGTTTTATTAATTCAAATGCAGATATTTTCGAAGTCAGTATAAAATTAGAAGAAGAAAAACCAATTCCAATAAAACAGAATAATTCAATAAGTAATGATATTGAAGCCTATATATCTGAAATAGAAAAAACAGCAACTGATATTACAGGAAATTATGAAACGTGGAGAAATTTAGGTTTTGCAATTTCAGAAGAATATGGAGAAGCAGGAAGAGATTACTATCACAGAATTAGCAGGTTTTATATTAACTACAATTATCAAGAATGCGATAAACAATACACTAATTGTTTAAAAGCGAAAGGCACAGGAGTAAATATTTCTACATTTTACTATATGGCTCACCAAAATAATATCAAAGCATATAAAGAAGCTATTGAAGAAAAAGTATTAATACCAAATGAAGAAACCAATTCAGAAGATTATTCAGATAGTCCAACATTCTCAACTTCCTTAATTCCTCAACTTCCGCAATTCCTTCAACAAGTAGTTAAGCATACAAAAACAGACCAGGAAAAGGATATAATGATATTAGGTGCTATAACAGCTATAAGTGCTTGTTTGCCTAAAATATACGGTATCTATGATGGCGATAAAGTATATTCTAATTTATATTTATTTGTTACAGCGGCAGCAGCTTCAGGAAAAGGTAAATTAAAATTTTGTAAAAGATTGGTTTATAAAATTCACAAAGCAATGCGTGAAGAAGCTAAACTAATGGAAGCTGAATATAATGCAGAGTTAGCGCAATACAACAAGAACAAAGCGAAAGATGAAAACTTAAAGAAACCTCAAAAACCACCTATTAGAATGTTGTTTATTCCTGCAAATAATAGTTCAACAGGTATGTTTCAATTATTGTATGATAGTAAAGGCAGAGGGCTGATTTTTGAAACCGAAGCAGATACATTAGCTAAAAACTTTAAAACAGATTATGGCGATTATTCCGATGGTTTTAGAAATGCATTTCATCACGAAACAATAAAATATTTTCGAAGAACAGATAGAGAATATGTAGAGATTGAAGAGCCTTGTTTGTCTTGTGCACTAACAGGAACACCAAAACAAGTTTTAGCATTAATGCCAAATGCAGAAAATGGTTTATTCAGTCGCTTTATGTTTTATCAAATGCCAACAAGTACGACTTGGAAAAACGTTTTTGCAATTAACACTAAAAAAGGCTTAAATGAGTATTACGATCAATTAGGTAATGAATTTTATGAGTTATACAGACAACTAATCACAAATACTGAAATTCAGTTTTCATATACAGAAGAACAGCAAGAAGTATTTAATCAATTTTTTTCAAAAATTAATTTATACTATCTAAATGTAAATCCTTTAGAATACAATTCTTCTATTAAAAGAATGGGTATAATTGCGTTTAGAATTAGTATGATTTTAACTGTTTTAAGGATATTAGAAACAGGCGATGTTTCAAATCCTTTGTACTGTTCTGATGAAGATTTTCAATCTACATTAACTATCGTAAAAGCCTTAATAAAACATAGTAGCAAAGTGTATTCTAGTTTACCGGTTGATAAAACAGCTATAAACTACAAAAACAAAAAAGAACAATTTATAGATAGTTTACCATTACGTTTTTCTACACAAGATTATATCAGCTATGCATCTAAATTAGATATAACGCAAAAAACAGCAGAGCGTTATATCACTAATCTTTACAAAACCAACTTTTTAGTAAGAGAATCACAAGGCAATTACTACAACCCATCAAAAGAAGAAAATGAGGGAAACGAGGGAACTGCGGAGGTTTAGTATTATTTCCCTCACTTTCCTCATTTCCCTTGCGGTTTATCTTTAAAAGATTTATATTTTTAACATTTTTAAAATACACTATATCAATCAATGTCAGAAGAACAAAAAAAGTTACTTGAAAAACAATTATGGGCTATTGCTAACCTCTTACGAGGTAAAATGGATGCAGATGATTATAGAAACTACATCTTGGGCTTTATCTTCTTTAAATACCTATCAGAAAAACTACATATCTACGCTAATAAAATACTAGAACCAGATAATTTAACTTACGAGCAATTAGATGAAAATTCAGATAATGGTAAGTTATATATAGAAGCTGTTAAAAAAGCCTGTATTAAAGAATTAGGTTATTTTTTAAAACCAAGTGAATTATTTACTTCTATTGCTCAAAAAGGAAATAACTTATCAGAAATCCAAACGAATGAAATTGATGAAGCTAAACAGTTTTTCATTATTGAAGATTTAGAACGTATTCTTACCAATATTGAGCAAAGTACAATGGGTACAGAGTCAGAAGATGATTTTGTAAAACTATTTGAAGATTTAGATTTAACCTCTGGTAAATTAGGTAGAACCGTAAAAGCGCAAAATGAAACTATCGCAAAAATCATTACTCATTTAGACGAAATCGATTTTCAATTAGAAGATACCGAAAGTGATTTATTGGGTGATGCTTACGAGTTTCTTATTGGGCAATTCGCAGCAAGTGCAGGTAAAAAAGCAGGGGAATTTTACACACCACAAGAAGTATCTACCATATTAGCAAAAATTGTAACTACTCGTAAAAAGCGTTTAAAATCAGTATATGATCCAACCTGTGGTTCAGGTTCATTACTATTGCGTGTAGCCAAAGAAGTAGATGATGTAGGTATGTTTTATGGTCAAGAATTAAACCGAACAACTTACAACTTGGCACGTATGAATATGATTCTACACGGTGTAAATTATCGTCAGTTTGATATTAAACAAGAAGATACTTTAGAAGAGCCTCAACATATGGGTATAGAGCTACGTGCAGAAGCTATTGTCGCAAATCCACCATTTTCTGCTAAATGGAGTGCAAAAGGTATTTTTAGTACAGATGATAGATTTAGTCAGTATGGTAAGTTAGCACCTAAAACAAAAGCAGATTTCGCATTTGTACAGCATATGATTCATCATTTAGATGAAAACGGTATAATGGCAACGGTGTTACCTCACGGTGTATTATTTAGAGGAAGTAGTGAAGCACATATAAGGCGTTACTTAATAGAAGATAGAAACTATATAGATGCAGTTATTGGCTTACCTGCAAATATCTTTTTCGGTACTGGTATACCAACGTGTATTTTGGTGATTAAAAAATGTAGAGAAGTTAACGAAGATGTATTATTTATAGATGCAAGTAATGAGTTTGAAAAGCAAGGTAAAGACAACAAACTGTTACCAGAGCATATAAATAAAATTGTAGATACCTATACTAACAGAGCGATAATAGATAAATACAGTTATAGAGCAACGTTACAAGAAATAAAAGATAACGATTATAACCTAAACATACCACGTTATGTAGATACTTTCGAAGAGGAAGAACCTATTGATATTAATGCAGTTGCAGAAGAAATACAAGCATTAGATATAGAAATTGCAGAAACCGATAAACGTATTGCTTCCTATTGTAAAGAGTTAAATATTAAAACGCCTTTTTAATATGGAAAAGCAATTAATACCAAAATTGAGGTTTCCAGAGTTTGCAGATGAATGGAAAAAAACAAAATTAGAGGAAATTGTAAATGTATATGATTCGTTACATCAAACACCAAAATCATATTCTGAAAATGGTTACCCAATGATAAGAGTGACTGATGTTAATAATGGTAATCTAAATTTAGATAAATGTTTAAGAGTAACAGAAAGTGTTTTCAAAGAATTTACCAAAAAGTATAAGCCAAAGAAAAATGATATAATCATATCAAGAGTTGGTACTTGTGGCTTTACAATAATATTAAAAACAAATGATGAAGTTTGTTTAGGTCAAAATACAGTTCTCTTACAGTCAAAAATAGATAGCGTTTTTCTTCATTCTTTAATAAAAACAAATACATTCCAAAATCAAGTTAATAAGAAAGTTGTTGGCTCAACTCAAAAAACATTGAGTTTAAAAGATTTAAAAAAATTCAATATAAAAATACCTTTATCTAATAAAGAACAACAAAAAATAGCATCATTTTTATCAGATGTAGATGATAAAATTACCAAACTAACTAAAAAGAAAGACCTTTTAGAGCAATACAAAAAAGGCATAATGCAAAAAATCTTTAATCAAGAACTACGGTTTAAAGATGATAATGGTAATGAGTTTCCTAAATGGGAAGTGAAGAAATTATGTGATTTAGGTGTAACCTTAAACGGTCTAACAGGTAAAACAAAAGAAAACTTTGGAAGTGGTAAACCTTATATTCAATACAAACAGATATTTGATAGTTCAAAAATTAATATTGAAGATTGTGGTTTCGTTGAAATCACACCTTCAGATAATCAAACCAAAATGCAATATGGTGATGTATTTTTTACTACATCTTCCGAAACACCAAATGAAATAGGTACGGCATCTGTGTTGTTAGATGAAGCTGAAGAAATATATCTTAATAGTTTTTGTTTCGGATTTAGAGTATTGCAAACTGTGTTATATCCATCATTTAGTCAGTTTCTTTTTAGGAGTAATAATTTTAGAAAAAAAATGATTCCTTTAGCTCAAGGTAGTACCAGATATAATATATCAAAATCTTCATTTCTTAAATTAAAGGTTTTTTTACCATCAATTGAAGAACAAACCAAAATAGCAAATTTCTTATCAGATATAGATATAAAAATAGAAGCCTTAAATACCAAAATAGAAAATAGTAAAGCCTTTAAAAAAGGCTTATTACAACAAATGTTTGTTTAAAAAAATTAAAAAGTATGCATTTCTTATATGTTGATGAAAGTGGTGACCCGGGTAAACATAAACATAGCTCACCACATTTTATTTTATCAGGTTTAGTGGTGTCTCAAGAAGATTGGTCTATATATCTAGAGCGTTTAAAAACATTTAGAAAATCTATTTATAAGAAATATGGCTTAAATCAAAGGCTTGAAATTCACGCTTCAGAACTAATTAGGATTGGTAGTTTAAAAGAATATCAAAAAATTACTAAATCAAATAGAATTAATATTCTTAAAGATTATGCAACACAAATACCTATAATTTTTAGTAACGCTAAAGTGATAAATATTTGTTTAAAAATAGAAGATTATCCAGATAGGGATATTTTTGCTTTAGCTTGGTCAAGGCTATTACAAAGATTCGATACTTACTTGAAAAAGGAAGCTAAAGATAAAGGTGTAGTAATTGTAGATGATACTGATAGTATTAAATTACAAAATTTACAACGTAAATTAAGAATTTACAATCCAACACCATCGCATTTTACAGAAGGTTCTTATAATGCACCAATAAATAACATATTAGAAGATCCTTTTTCCAGAAATTCTAATCAATCCTATTTTATTCAAACAGTAGATGTTATTGCTCATTTACTCTATAGAAAAGAGTTTCCAAAAGGTAGTTTAAAGAAGTTTGGATTAGAATATCAATTTAATAAATTAGAGCCGATTTTATTAAAAAAAGCGAGTAAATCAGATGATTTGGGTATAGTTAGAGCATAAAAAAACCTCGGTTCAAAAACCGAGGATTTTGTCGCGGCCCTATTAAAGCAAACGGCTTTAATCGAGTCGACTTATATTTTTATATACAAAGTACAATATCTTATTTTGTATTACAAATATACGTAATATATATGTAAAATTTGCAAAATTTATGCCAAATTTGTTATAAATATTTAAAAATCAATTAATTGACAACACAGCCAGAACAAGTATTAGAAAATAATTTAATAAGCCAACTCATTAGTTTAGGCCATAAATCAGTTGTTATAAAAACAGAAGATGATTTATTAAGCAACTTAAAAACACAATTAGAAAAGCACAATAAAACAACGTTTACAGCTTCAGAATTTGAAAGAATAGTTATCCACTTGTCTAAAGGTAACATCTTCGATAAAGCCAAAACCTTACGAGATAAATATGTATTGCAAAAAGACAATGGAAATAAAGCATATATAGAATTTATTAATCAAGACTTCTGGTGTCAAAATCAATTCCAAGTAACCAATCAAATTACTATTAACGGCAAACGAGAAAACCGTTACGATGTAACTATTCTCATTAATGGCTTACCATTAGTGCAAATAGAATTAAAGCGTAGAGGTGTAGAATTGAAAGAAGCACATAGGCAAGTATGCAGGTATCAACAAGAATCTTTTGCATCTAACAATGCATTGTTTAATTACGTACAACTTTTTGTAATTAGTAATGGCGAAAACACAAAATACTATGCCAACACCTTTAAACAAGGTAAAATGCCTAGTTATAAATTTACAAGCTATTGGAGTGATAAAACCAATAAACGCATTACCCAAATAGATAAATTTGCCAATGTCTTTTTAGAGCCTTGTCATATAGCTAAAATGATAACAAAGTATATAGTGTTGCACGAAAAAGACAGGATTTTAATGGTGCTTAGACCCTACCAATTTTATGCAGTAGAGGCTATTATAGACAGAGTTAAAAACAGCGATAAAAACGGTTATATATGGCATACTACAGGTTCAGGTAAAACACTAACATCTTTTAAAACAAGTCAACTACTAACCAATAACCCTAAAATTAAAAAAGTAGTATTTGTAGTAGATAGGCAAGATTTAGACGACCAAACCGTAAAAGAGTTTAGAGCTTTTGATAAAGAAAGTATTGATGGAACAGAAGATACCAAAACATTAGTAAAACACTTTTTAGACCCAACAAGACCGTTAATAGTAACTACGATTCAAAAATTAAATGTTGCCATAAAAAAAACAGCATTTAAAAATCAAATAGAAAAAATTAAAGACGATAAAACCATTTTTATTTTTGATGAGTGTCATCGTTCTCAATTTGGAGAAACACACAAGGCTATTGTAAACTTTTTTACCAATCATCAATTATTTGGTTTTACAGGAACACCAATTTTTGAAGAAAATGCTTTAAGTGTAAAAAGTATAAAACAAACAACAGCAAATTTATTTCACGAGTGTTTGCATAAGTATGTAATTACAGACGCTATTAGAGATGAAAATGTATTAAAATTTTCAATAGAATACTACAATGTATTTAAAAAGAAAATTCAAGATGAAGAAGATATAAAAGTAGAAGCTATAGATACAAAAGAAGTTTACGAAAGTGATGCTTATTTAGAAACAATTACCAATTACATACTTAAAAATCATTACTGTAAAACCAATAGCAAACAGTTTACAGCAATGTTTTGCGTAAGTAGTGTAGATGTATTAATTAAATATTACGAGCTATTTAAAGCTAAAAAACAAGCAGGAGAACATAATTATAAAATTGCAACGATTTTCTCTTATGCAGCAAACCCAGAAGTAGAAACCATAGATGGCAATATTACAGAAGAAGATGTTTCAGATGATGCACCTGTAAACCAATCCGTAAGAGATAAATTAGATGAGTTTATTGCAGATTATAATGTAATGTTTAACGATGCACATTCAGCCAACGACGCTAAATCATTTTTAAACTATAAAACCAATATATCTAAAAGAGTACGTAATAAAGAAATAGATATTTTATTAGTAGTAAATATGTTTTTAACAGGGTTTGATAGTAAAACACTAAACACCTTGTATGTAGATAAAAACTTAAAATATCACGGTTTAATACAAGCCTATTCACGTACTAACAGGATATTAAACGATAGTAAATCGCAAGGTAATATAGTAACCTTTCGTAATTTAAAACAAAATACAGACGATGCAGTACGTTTGTTCTCTAATCTTTCAGCTAAAGAAACCATTACCATTGCGCCATATAAAGAACAACTTGCGTTTTTTGAAGAAGCGTATGCAAGATTAATGGCATTAACACCTACTCCAAATAGTGTAAATGAGTTAGTAACTGAAGAAGATGAGTTAGAATTTGCGAAAGCATTTAGAAATATTATGCGTTTAAAAAACATCTTAGATTCCTTTACAGAATTTACTTTTGATGATGTACCTATGTCTGCGCAAGAATTTCAAAATTTTTCTTCTAAATACTTAGAATTAAATGATAAAATTAGATTCAATACTCAAAAACAAAAAGTATCGATATTAAACGAAATAGATTTTGAAATAGAACTATTGCATAAAGACGAAATAAACGTAACCTACATTATGCAGTTGTTAGCACAATTAAAAGAAGCAAAACCAAATGACCACGCAAAACAGAAAAAACAAATATTAGATTTATTAGCTGGAGAATCTACGCTAAGAAGTAAAAGAGAATTAATAGAAAAATTTATTCAAAACAATCTTCCTAAAATAAACGATAGTGAAGCTGTTGAAGATGAATTTAAAACCTATTGGCAAGAAGAAACTAAAAAGGCACTACAAGAATTAAGCACAGTAGAAGCATTAAAACAAGACAAAGTAGAAGACATTATAAACGATTATTTGTTTACAGGTAGAATGGCAACCGAAGATGAGGTAATCGAAGCATTAGAAAAACAACCAAGTGTCTTACATCGTGAATCTATAAGCAACAGAATAACCGAAAAAATAAAAGACTTTGTAAAGACTTTTATTAATGGTATAGATAATTAAGGTTTGGTATATCTTTTGTTTATAGCTGTTTATGTAAGGAAAATGTAATATATTTGCAATAATAATACATCATATGCCACACACAGCAATAGACATATCAAAATACTTAATTTCTAAAACTAATCCAGAGGAAGGTGGTGAGTTATTAAGCAATATGAAACTTCAAAAGTTGCTTTATTATTGCCAAGGTTTTTATTATGCAAAATTTGGCGAAAAACTTTTTGAAGATAATATTTATGCGTGGCAGTATGGTCCTGTTGTAAAGGATGTTTACCATAATTTTAAATATTTTGGTTCTAATGGTATTCCATTAGATGTAGTTGATGAGGTTGTTACCCTTAATGAGAATGAAAAGAAAATGGTTGATGAGGTTTTTACTTATTTTAATCAGTTTTCTGCAATTAAACTTATGAATATGACTCATTCAGAAGAACCTTGGATTTCAACACAAATGACTAATGAGATAACATTAGACAAACTTAAAAATCATTTTGAGCAATTTTTAACTGCATAAGATGAACGAATTTGATTATTCGAAAAATAGCAAATCCAATAAATCTCAATCATTTAAATATCCCGTTTCAGATAACGTATATGATTTTGACTATCCAATATTTTGCTTTAAACATTTGCATAAAAAGTTTTGTTTGGATAAGTGTGATAATAGGCATAAAAAAGAATTTATAACAAGACTTACAAAACTTACTGAATTAGGTTTTGAAGAAATAAACAAATCTGGTAGGCATCAATATGGTAGTGAAAAAATAGCAAAAAACTCATTAAATTTTAAACTTCCACATTTCATTACAGATGATGTAGATTTTCTATATGCTTATAGATATAATGGTAAAAAGAATCCTTTTTTAGCTTACCGTAGACCAAATAGTGCTATTCTTCATATTATTGCTATTGATTATAATTTTTCAGCATATAATCACGGTTAGTTTAGTTATTCCCCACAAAATAAAACCCAGTTTTTTGCGAAAAAGCAAAACCCTCTGTCTTTTGTGTTGTTCCGCTCACCCCCTACAAGTTTAGCGTTTTTTTTGTCTTTAAGGTAATAGCATATTACAGCTTTGGTTTTTCATAAAATCAAACCAAACTGCAATAAGCTATAAAGTATTATTTTATCATAAAAACCCTAAACTCACCCAAGCTATATTTACATAACAGGTAGTTATAGCCCTCTTTCGTAAACTACAGGGTCTATAACCTAATTATGTAAAATAGCCGCTATTCCAACGCTCAATTTACAACTACAAAGAGTAATTAGTTATCTCATTCAAGCTGCACAAAACCATCGTTAAGTCCAAGTATTCCTTACCTCAAGTCTTTGTTTGTTTCATTTCGTTAACAAATATCATAGTCCACTTTTCCCCACCACCCAAGTTAGCGGTTATAAAAAAATAGGTTTATAAAGTGTAGTAATACGCCATAGCACATTACTTTTTATCGTACCTCAAAAAAGCAATAAGCTATTGTCTAAAAGTCCTGTATAAGTAGCTTATTTAAATGCTGTTTTATCAAACAACTATTTAAAACGCTACCCATACAAACGCTTCTTCCAATGCTCAATACAGTACTAAAACCTATTTTTTTAAGTGTTAATTCCCCAGAAAAGTTATATTTATAGTATGAAACAAATGATTGAAGATTTATTTGATTTATTCTTTCCTCACGATTTAGATGAAAACGGTAATAAAATCGAAAATCCAGAAGGCGATGATTCTTTTGGTACTAAACTTTTCACAATCATTATGCTTGTTATAATAGTAATATTGGCAGGTATAACATTAAATTAATAAAAGATAGCAAATATATGTGGCTTCCTGCAGCCAACGATTTAAGGCTATAAAGCTCAAGCCTACGGTTTTTTAAAAAACTTTTTATTACTACTACAAAACAACTTTTGGCTTTAATTAATGCAATTTCTTTTTCAATAAAATTTTTCAAAAACTTTTTTAAAAAAAGCTTGACAGCCTTACCCACGCCACAAAGCGGAAGGCTTTCTTTTTTTAATTTTTTTCTTTTTCATTTTCAAAAAAAATATGTGTGAGCGTAGCGAACTTTTAATTGGATAGCTATGTCTTATTTTGAAATGAAAACCCACCAAATCGGAAGAACCTACTCGAACCCTCATTTTTTTATCCTAAATAAAGGGCTTAACAGCGGAAAACCGCTCTCAAATCCTTGTCCTAACTGTTTTGTAGTAATCACAAAAACCGAAGCAGATAAAAACATACTTTTTCATTTATCTATGATGTTGCAAATAGGCGGTTTTTACGCTTATTATTTAAAGGGTAGTGTTATTCCGTTTATTTCTGTAGATGATTGCAGAAATACGCTTAAAAAAGGCGTTAAATCTTCTCATAATGTCAGCGACCAGATGCAAAAACACATAAAAGCGGTTAAGGTTATCAATAAAAAGGAAAAAGAGCTACAAAATATCATTGATAAAATGACAGTTTTAAAGGTTGCATACATTCGTAATTGTTTCAAACTAATGCAAACAAAAGAAGCCTAATGCAAAGGCATCTCACAAGCCTAAAACAGTAACAAAATGGCATAATTCTCGTTATATTAGTAACGAAAACAAGGTTTAAAAGCAATGTTAAGTCCGTACCAAGTCCGAACGAATATTAATTTTAAATTGTTATAAAAATGGGAAAAATTCCACAGGGTATTTTAGGAAGCTTATCGGGTAAGGTAGGTAGTATTATTGGCGGTAGTTGGAAAGGTATTGACTACATCAGAATTAAGCCAGCTAGCGTGGCGAATCCACGAACAGAAGGACAGGTAAATCAACGTAATAAATTTACTATTACATTGGAGTATCTTCAAGCGACAAGCGATTTTATTAAAGTTGGATATAAGGCTTTTGCTGTTAAGAAAACAGAATTTAATGCTGCAATGTCTTATGTATTAAATAATGCAGTAGGAGGTATCGCACCTAACTTTACAATCGATTATTCTTTAGCTCTATTAAGTAGAGGTTCTTTGTCAAGTGTTTTAAATGGTTCAACCGATTTAGCAACACCAGGACAAGTAACTTTTGATTGGGACGATAACTCGGCAGAAGGTAATGCAAATGCAACCGATAAAGCGATGGTATTAGTTTACAATCCAAGTAAAAAAGAATCTGTATCAATTCTTGATGGTGTTGATAGAACTGTAGGTTCTCAAGCGATTACTATACCAAATACCTATGCAGGAGACACAGTAGAGCTATTTATGGCGTTTGTTTCTGCTGATGGTACACAAGTATCGAATAGTGTGTATTTAGGCTCTGGTACGGCAGCTTAATAACTTTAAGTTTAAATACATATTGAAAACCGTTTCTATTAATTTAGAAGCGGTTTTTATTTTAATATTTTTTTTTAAAAGAAAATTAATATAGTTAATGGTTTAATATTCATAACTTTGTAATAGACTAAATATCCTATGAAATACAATCCTGTAACAGTTGCAAATTATTTTATTCAAGAAAAGGGTAAATTAGGTAAGTTAACACCTATGAAGCTTATTAAGTTGACTTATTTAGCTTATAGTTGGTATTTAGCATTAAATAACGGAAATCAAACTTTAATAAATGAAAAACCACAGGCTTGGGATTATGGTCCGGTTTTTCCCTCTCTTTATGATAGTTTGAAGAGGTTTGGTAGAACTGAAATAGACTCAATTTTACCATATGAAAATGAAGAAGTAATAGAATCAGTTGATGCTGAATTTTTAAATAAAATATGGTCGCTATATGGTAAGTATGATGGGGTTCAATTAAGTGCAATGACTCATTCAGAGGGGACACCTTGGCGAAAAGTATATAAAAGAGGTTGTAATTCTATAATTCCAGATGATGATATTTTAGCACACTATCAACCAAAACTTAAACCTATAGTCAGTTAGTGAGCGATTCTTTTGATCAAATAAATCTTGATAGGTTACCTGAAACTTCCCCTGATATTTTTAGTGATGCAGATATCGATGAAGCGTATAGAGATAACGATAATATTAATGCAGATATAAGAAAATCTCAAATTAAAAGGTTTGATGGTGAAACGTCATTAAGGGAAAACTTATCTACTGCATTTACAATAATTATTTGTTTCTGGCTTCTATCAGTAATATTAATTCTAGTTGGTAATACTAATAATTACAAATTGAGTGATAACGTCTTAATAGCTTTATTAGTTACTTCTTCAGCCAATGTCATAGGTATGATGCAGATAATTTTAAAAAATTTATTTCCCAATCGAGATAAAAAAAATTAACTGCATTAATGTCGTACCTATGTTGTACCCTTTTTAAGTTAATCTTTGAAAACCCTTTATTTATAAAGGTTAATTGTCTTAATTAATATAATACATTGTTAGCAATAGTTTTTATTTATCAGGAAGCCCGTATTTGTTTTTTTCTTTACTACCTTCTTTTACCATTAAATATATTATTAAACCTATTATTCCAATTTGACCAATAAAAGGTATAAAAGCTAAAGGGATTATAATTAAAGAAAACCACCCACTTATATTCAAATCCTGAAGTCTTTTCATGGCTTGAATAATCCAAATTATTGAAAGAATAACAACAATTAAAGCTAGGAAAGTCCAAGGGCTATTTAAGGGGTCTCGAAATGGGCTCGAATTTAAATTTCCGATATTTAAAAGTTTACATATTTTTTTGAAAAATCCGATTGAAACTCCTGTTGAAAGAATAAAAATTAATGTTCTTATTATAAATTTTTTTCTGTTAATTCTACCTTCGTTTGAATAGTAATTTTCTTCCATGTTATTCTATTTTTTCTAATTTTAAGTTTGATGATAATCCACGATACATTAAACTCCACCTCATAACATTTCCATCAATTGATTGAATGATTATATCATGTGTTGGTTCACCTTGAAGTTTAATGATTCTATCATTTAGTTCTAATTTTTTCTGTTTTCCTGAATTTGAGTTTCCGTCATACCTTTCATAGTGATTCTTATCGATGAATTCAAAAAAAGTATTTTGAAAATCACCAGATTTACAAAAGACATCGTTTTCATTACAATTTACTTCAGTTACTTTCCATTTACCTTTTAAGTCTTCAAAGGCTATTTTTTTATTACATTGAATAAATAGAAAAGAAATAAAGATTATAAAAATAATTTTTTTCATGAGTGTTTTTTTTAATTATTGCTAACGGTTTAGATATCCGTCGTTTTAATGATGAGATATCGTCCGATAGCGAAGTTAGTTTTTTAAAGTTTAAGAATCAAACTAAATTTAGGGCATCTTTTCAAAGAAAGTTAATTCGTAATTAGGTAATAATTCTGGGTGTGTAATTTTAATAATATCTTTTAAAACTAGGTCTGGTCGGGTAGGAGCCAACTCAAAATACAATACACCACCCGTTTTTCCTTTTTTAAGGGCAGGTGAGTATATTCTATCGTTTTTAAAGGCTTTAAAACTAGCATAATGTTGGTTACTTTGTAACATTTGCTCTTTAGAAGTAAAATATCCAGGAGCAATCCAAAAATCGGCTTCTTTTCCTTTATCTAAAACACTTTCAAAACTTAAAGACAAGCTTCCTTTACCTTTGGTATCTGCCCATAAATAATTCAAATTGGCATCTTTTAAAAATTGGGCTACAAAACTTTCACCTGCAGGTAAGTTCCAAACATCTTTACTCATAATAGCACCAGAAAGTATGGTTGGTTTTGTGGTTGCTTTTTGTGCAATTTTTATGGCTTCTTGGTAGTTTAACTTAATCGTATTAAAAATACTATCAGCTTTTTTGTTTTCTTCATACAAAGCTCCAAAAACCTTAATCCATTCTGCTCTACCTAGTGGCGTTTCTTCTAACCAATCTCCGTTAATCAGTACAGGAATTCCCGCTTGTTCTATAGTAGTAAAAGCTTTATTCGTTTTTCCCATAGAAAAACCAATTACCATATCGGGGTGTAAATCCAGCAAGATTTCAGTATTAAGCGAAGCTTCTTTGCCTATTTCTTTTACAGAACCGTTATCTATTAAAGCACGTGTTTTTTCTGAAGAAATATATTTGGTGTGCGGAAATCCGACCAAGGTATGTTCTTTGCCTAACAATTCTAACACAGGTATATGTGTTGTTGAGGTTACCACCACTTTATTTATAGGAGTTTTAATATCAGCATTTTTACCCAATGTGTAAGAAAATGTTTCTTTTGAGTTTGGGTAAGGTGTTGTAATAACAATTTTAGTTTGATTTTGTTCGGTAACCAAATCAAATCCTTTAGCATGTTCTACCGATGTTATCGTATTTTCAGTAGTTTTTGAAGATTCTTTTTTACAAGAAAAAACAATAAAAAGTAAGATAAAAAGAGAAAATACTTTTATAGAAGCATTCATAGTACAATGTATTTTATGGGCAAGATTACAAAACTATTTTGTAATAACAATTTTTAAAGTACATTTGCGGCGATTTTGGTTTTCTAAGGATATTCGATCCGAGGAAATTAAAAGGGAATTCGGTGCAAATCCGAAACTGTTCCCGCAACTGTAAGCTATAAAGCTTGTAACTATAACTTTAACCACTGCGCAAGCGGGAAGGTAAGTTACAAGACGCAAGTCAGGAGACCTGCCAATATCGTAATAAGAATAAAACTTTCGGGATAAAAGTTTATGTACTTAAATCTTTTTGTACACAAAATTTAACCTGATTAATTGTAAAATTAAATCATTAAAAATGAACAAACAATTACTAATTGTTGGTGCTATTGCTACGTTGTTAGTTAGCACAAAAAGTATTGCTCAAGAGCAAGAAAAAACTGAAAAGTTAGAGGAAGTTGTGGTAACTGCAACAAAAACAGCTACGAATAAAAAAAATGTAGGAAAAATTGTTTACAAACTAACCTCAAAAGACTTAGAACAACGTAAAGGAAAAACGTTAACAGAAGTTTTAAATGAAGTTCCAGGAGTTGAGATTAACGGTGCTCAAAGTAATCGTGGTCAAAATTTAGGAATATACATTAGAGGAGGGAGAAATAAACAAGTAGCAGTGTTAATAGATGGAGTAAATGTGAACGATCCTTCATCAATTGCAGGAGATTTTGATTTAAGACAGTTAGATTTAAATCAAGTTGAGTCAATTGAAGTTTTAAAAGGAGCTTCTTCAGTATTATACGGTTCTGGTGCCGCTACAGGAGTTATCAATATTGTTTTAAAGAAGTCATCAAAAAAAGAATTTCAAGGAACATTTACAACTTCTGTTGGTAGTAACAGGTCAGCAGAACATAATAAGTTTGCTGCTGATGAATTAGAAGCTAATTTTAATTTTAACGGAACTGTAGGTAAAGTAGATTATTTATTAGGGCTAAATTCAAATAATTCTTCAGGGCTGTCTTCTATTGAAAGTACGGATAAAAACAATCCAAATAAAGAAGACAAAGTTTATCGACAAAATGTATTGTTAAAATTAGGATATAAAATTGATAATAGAATAAAAGTTGGACTTGAAGGAAGTTTTAATAAATTCTATAATGAGTTTGATTCTAGTTATCCTGCAGGAGATGCTGATTTTTTTGCAGAGACAGAACAGAAAAGAGCAGTTTTTAGTACCGATTTTAATTATTCTAAAGGAGAGCTAAAAGCCAGAGGTTTTTATACTAAAATTGATAGAAATTCAACATCATCGAGTAATAGTATTTTTAAAGGAGAAGTTTATGGTTTTGATGTATTTAATAACTATAAAATTTTCCCAGAGCTTTCATTTGTATTAGGGGTAGCAGGTCAATACCAAGATATGTTTCAAGATACTGCTTATGGAAATATAGAAGAAGGAACAGCGAAACAACACCATTATGATCCTTATATATCAGCAAATTACAACACTGAATTTGGCTTAAATGTAAATGCAGGAGCGCGTATGAACATTCATAACGAGTATGGTAATAACTTAGTTTATAACGTTAATCCATCGTTTAATTTTGAAGTTTCAGAAAAAAGAAACTTAAAAGTATTTGCATCATATAGTACTGCATTTATTACTCCGACATTATCTGAGATTTTTAATAAAGATGATAGTGTAGAAGAATTAAATCCTGAAAAAGATTTTACAGTTGAAGGAGGGTTTGAATTGGATGTTTTAGATAATTTGATGGTAAATGCTACTTATTTTTATCGAGAAGAGACTGATAAAGTTGTATGGAGTGGAGGTAAATATTTAAATAACGATGGGACTTATAATTTAAAAGGAATTGAAGTGCTTTTATCGTATACACCAATAAAAGATTTAGTATTAACAGGTGATTACACATTTATTAATATAGAAGGAGGAACAAGTTTAATAAACTTACCTAAGCAAAAATTTGGAGCAAGAGTTAATTATAATATAACTCCTAAAACTTTTGCAGGAGCTAGTTATAGATATACTGGAGAAAGAGAGACTTTTGGTGATGTGTTAAACTCTTATAGTCTTGTAGATTTATTTTTGAATCACAAAATTTTAAAAGATAAAGTAACATTATTTGGTAATGTAACTAACTTGTTAAATGAAGATTTTCAGGATGTAAGTGGTTATACAGCTAGAGGAAGAAATTACAAATTAGGAGTTCGTTTACAATTCTAATTAAATGCAATAGAAGTTCCCCATTTTCAAAAAAACCCGCTTAATAGCGGGTTTTTTATTTTATATAAACTTTTCTTTAATTTCTTTAGTAGGAATCATACAAGCTTCTTTTTTACCAAACCATTTATACCTGTTCTTTGCTATAAAGTCATAAACTAAATTTCTAAGAGATTCAGGAAAAATAAAGAAGAGTTGTGAAAGTTTCCAAATTCCATCAAAATCATTCATAATTTTTAACGCTGCGGTAGATTTTATATCGTACGAAATACCGGGTTCATACAAAACAATCGAATCTATTCTTTCTGTATCAATTGCTAAGTGATTTGTAATTTTCTTACCAATCTCAGATTGTAAAGAAGTAAACACAAATGTGTTTTTCTTGTCATGTTTTATAACTCTTAAAACAGCATCGTTGCAAAAGTTACAAACTCCATCAAACAAAATTATTTTTTTATTTAGAGGTAGGTTGTTCATTTATAGTTGTTTACTAAAATTAAGTAAATAATTTGTAACATTAATCAAAATTAAGCGTCTTGTAAGAAAGTAAATAAGGATTTAACACGAATTTAGGAACAAAAAGTTACATCAGTATTTATTTTTACTTAAAAATTAACTAACGCAATGATTCGAATAGAAAATCTCCACAAGTCATATCCTATCGGTAAAGACTCACTTCATGTTTTAAAAGGTTTAGATTTACACATAAAAGAAGGTGAATTTGTATCTATTATGGGATCTTCAGGATCTGGTAAATCTACTTTACTAAACATCGTTGGATTGTTAGATACGCATGACGAAGGAAAATACTACTTAAACGGGCAGCTAATTGAAAATTTAAACGAAAAAAAAGCAGCTGTATTACGTAATAAGTTTTTAGGATTTGTGTTTCAATCATTCAATTTAATATCTTACAAAACAGCTTTAGAAAACGTAGCGCTTCCTTTATATTATAAAGGTGTAGGAAGAAAAGAACGTTTAGATATCGCTTTAGAATATCTTGAAAAAGTTGGATTAAAAGAATGGGCTAACCATTTACCAAATGAACTTTCAGGAGGTCAGAAACAACGTGTTGCTATTGCAAGAGCTTTGGCTACAAAACCAAAAGTTGTATTAGCCGATGAGCCTACAGGAGCATTAGATTCTTCAACAACAGATTCGGTAATGGATTTATTGAAAGAGATTAATGATGAAGGAATGACCGTTTTTGTAATTACTCACGAAGAAGAAGTAGCTGAACAAACCAATAGAGTGGTTCGTTTAAAAGATGGAGTGATTATTAGTGATGAGTTGACAGAAAAAGCAATGAAAAAAGTAAAAGCAATTTAATTATGTTTGATTTAGATCGTTGGCGAGAAATATTTCAAAGTATAAGTAAAAACAAACTACGCTCAATTTTATCTGGGTTTACAGTAGCTTTTGCCATCTTACTTTTCACCTTACTTTTCGGTATAGGTAACGGGCTTCAAAACACCTTTAAAAACGAGTTTGCTAAAGATGCAATTAACTCAATTTATATTTGGTCAAACAGAACAACTAAAGCTTATAAAGGACATCAAATAGGAAGAAGAGTTCAGTTTACTAACGAAGATTTTGAATTTTTAAAAGAAAAATATTCAGATAAAATTCAAATGATAAGTCCTCGTTTGCAAAGAAATGTAAAAGTTGTCTATAAAACTGAAGAAGATAACTACGCTTTAAGAGGAGTATATCCAAAATATGATTTATTAGAATCTGCTGAAATAACAGAAGGACGTTTTTTAAATTATAGAGATATAAAAGAAAAAGCTAAAGTTGTAGCTATTGGTCGTATGGTTGAAAAAGATTTGTTTGGTCAAATCAGTGCATACGGTAAGCAGTTGAATATTGGAGGAATTATGTATAAAGTAATAGGTGTATTTTCTGATCCTGGTGGTGATGGAGATGAGCGTTTTATTTATACGCCTTTTACAACAATGCAACAGATTTATGGAAACAACGATCATGTAGATACCTTCGGAATGACATACAATCCTGAGTTAAGTATTGATGAAGCGCTTGCTTTTAGTAGCAAAATGCATAGAGAATTGAAGAAAAAGCATGAAATACATCCGAACGACCAACGAGGTATTCGAGTAAATAATTATGCCGAAGGAAACAAAGAAGTTTCAGGTATGATGGTGGGGTTAAGTATTCTAATTTTAATTATTGGTTTCGGTACTTTAATAGCAGGTGTTGTTGGTATTAGTAACATCATGGTATACATTGTTAAAGAACGTACCAAAGAATTAGGAATACGAAAAGCAATAGGTGCTACACCAAAGTCTATCGTATCTATGATTATGCTCGAAGCAATTTTAATTACAGCAATTTCAGGTTATGCAGGGTTAATGTTAGGAGTTGGAATATTAAAAATGGCAGGTCCAAGTTTAGAAAAATATTTCATACTAAATCCTGGAGTATCAACTCCAGTAGTAGTTGGAGCAACAATTACGTTAATTTTAGCAGGAATGATTGCAGGATATTTACCAGCAAAAAGAGCAGCAAGTATTAAACCAATAGTAGCCTTAAGAGCAGATTAATATGAAATTTTTATTCGATAAAGATACTTGGCAAGAAATTTACGGTAGTATTCGTAAAAATAAAACAAGAACAGCAATTACTATTTTTGGGGCTTTCTGGGGAATATTGTTATTAGTTGGACTTTTAGGAGCTGCCAAAGGAATAGAAAATGGTTTTAATAGCATGTTTGGTGATTTTGCCACCAACAGTGTTTTTATGGCTGGAGGAACAACCTCGAAACCGTTCAAAGGATTTCAAGAAGGAAGACAAATCAATTTAACAATTAGCGATGTCGAAAAAATTAGATCGGAAGTTGAAGGAGTTGAATTTGTAGTTCCAAGAAATGTAACAGGAAGTCAAGTTATATACGGTTTAAAATCAGCAAGCCTTACCATTTTTGGAGATTATCCGATGTTAGATAAAATTCAAAAGAAAAAGTTAATTGAAGGTAGATTTATCAATCAACAAGATATTAACGAAAACAAAAAGGTTTGCGTTATCAGTGAAGAGGTTTACAAACAGTTATTTGATAAAGACGAAGAAGCTTTAGGAGCTTATATAAAAATAAACAACATCGGTTATATGGTTGTTGGTATTTATAAACCTAGTAGGTTTGAAGGAACCAATAACGTGCATATTCCTTTCAGCACTTTTAGACTTGTATACAATCAAGGAGATAAGTTTAGATGGATGGTTATTACAGGTAAAACAGAATATGATATTGAGCAGATTGAAGCCGATGTGAAAGTTTTACTTAGAAGTTTACATAAAATTCATCCAGATGATAGCAGAGCCTTTAATGGGTTTAACTTAGGAAAAGAAATAGCTAAAGTAACTGGCTTTTTAACTGGGATGCAATTTTTAACTTGGTTTGTTGGTATTGCAACATTAATTGCAGGAGTTTTCGCTATCGGAAACATATTGTTAATCACTGTAAAAGAGCGAACTAAAGAAATAGGAATTCGAAGAGCTTTAGGTGCAACACCAGGTAAAATAAAGCAGCAAATTATTTTAGAGTCTGTTTTTTTAACCTTATTAGCAGGGTCTTTAGGAATTATAGCTGGAGGATTAGTTTTAATGGCAATAGATGCAGCTGATTTATTGACCAATCCAACGGTTGACATACCTATAGTTTTAACAGCTTATGCAGTATTAATTACTTTAGGAACTTTAATAGGTCTTATACCAGCATACATGGCAACAGTTGTTCAACCAATTGAAGCATTAAGAGAAGAATAAAAATCAATTAACAAGAATATAAATAAATACAAATGAAAAGAATAATCATTTTTGGAGGAATAGCATTAGCATTAATTGCAGTGTTAATATGGTTTGGTAAAAAAAATAGTGCATCTCCAATTGAGTATAAAACAGAAAAACCTTTTAAAGCAACAATCGTAAAAAAGAGTGTTGCTACAGGAAAAGTAATTCCTTTAGAAGAAGTAGAAATTAAGCCACAAATTTCTGGAATTATAGATAAGATTTACTTAGAAGAAGGTGCTTTGGTTAAAGCTGGAGACTTAATTGCTACGGTAAGAGTTGTGCCAAATGAGCAGTCGTTACAAAGTGCAAAAGGACGCATTAATTCTGTTCAAATTCAATTGAACAATGCAAAAACTCAGTACGAAAGAAACAAAGCATTGTTTGATAAAGGAGTGATTTCTAGTCAGCAGTTTGAAACTTCGCAATTGTCGTATAATCAAGCGATGAATGATTTACGTAATGCACAAAACGATTATCAAATTATTAAAAAAGGTTCAGCGGGTTCAGCAGGAGCAAATACAAATATTAGAGCAACCACTTCGGGTATGATTGTAGAAATTCCTGTTAAAAAAGGATATCAGGTTATTCAATCAAACAACTTTAACGCAGGTACTACTATTGCTACTATTGCAGATATGACAAAAATGATATTTGAAGGTCAAGTTGATGAATCTGAAGTTGGTAAATTAGTAAAAGGAACTAATATTGAAGTTGCTTTAGGAGCAATTGAAGACAAGAAGTTTCCAGCAGTTTTAAATTTTATCGCACCAAAAGGAACTAACGAAGGAGGAGCAGTTCAGTTTAAAATTAAAGCAGATGTTTCATTAGATGAAGCTCATTTTATCAGAGCTGGTTATAGTGCAAACGCAGAGATTGTATTAGCTAAAAAAGACAGTGTTTTATCAATCAAAGAAGCTTTATTACAGTTTGATAGAAAAACAGAAGAACCTTATGTAGAAATTAAAACAGGAGAGCAAGAATTTGAGAAGAGAGATATTAAATTAGGTATTTCTGATGGAGTTAATGTTGAGATTTTAGAAGGTATTACTGCTGATGATGAAGTAAAAATTTGGAACAAAGTTTCTAAAGAAGATGATAAAAAGAATAACGGTTAAGAAGTAACCATTATATAACAAAAAAGCAGCTCAATCGAGCTGCTTTTTTTATTGTTGAAGTTTTATTTTATCCTTTATAAAAAGGTAATTTAACCACCTTTGCCGAAAGTTGTTTTTTACGAACTTGAATAAAAATTTCTGAATCTATTTTAGAGTTTTCAATAGTTACATATCCTAAGCCAATTCCTTTTCCTAATGACGGACTCATCGTTCCTGAAGTAACACGTCCAATGTTGTTCCCATCAGCATCAACAATTTCATAATCATGACGAGGAACTCCACGCTCAGTTAATTCAAAAGCAACTAATTTACGAGTAACACCCGCTTCTTTTTGAGCTTTTAAAGCCTCAGCATTAACAAAGTCTTTCGTAAACTTAGTAATCCATCCTAAGCCAGCTTCTAAAGGAGAGGTAGTGTCATCAATATCATTTCCATATAAGCAATACCCCATTTCTAAACGTAAAGTATCACGAGCAGCTAAACCAATTGGTTTAATTCCCCAATCTTTACCAGCTTCAAAAACCTTGTTCCAAAGTTGCTCAACGTCTTCATTTTTTACATATACTTCAAATCCACCAGAACCGGTATATCCAGTAGCAGAAACAACCACATTTGGTATTCCAGCAAAATCAGTAACTTCAAAGGTGTAGAATTTAATTGTTGATAAATCTACTGATGTTAACGATTGCATAGCTTCTGCAGCTTTTGGACCTTGAATAGCTAATAACGACCAATCTTCAGAACGGTTTTCCATATCAACATTTAAATCATTGTGCTGAGAAATCCAGTTCCAATCTTTTTCAATATTAGAAGCATTCACAACAAGCATATACTCATTTTCAGCAATCATGTAAATAATTAAATCATCTACAATTCCACCATCTGCATTTGGCATACAGCTATATTGCGCCTTACCAGGAACTAATTTTGAAGCATCGTTAGAAGAAATTTTTTGAATCAACGCTAATGCATTTTCGCCTTTTAAGAAGAACTCTCCCATGTGGCTTACATCAAAAACACCCACACCTTTTCTAACGGTTTCGTGTTCAATAGTTACTCCTTCGTATTGTACTGGCATATTGTAACCAGCAAAAGGAACCATCTTCGCTCCTAAAGCTTCGTGCACATGTGATAAAGCTGTATTCTTCATTTTTGTATTGTTTGTTTAAAAAGTGATGCTAAAGTATTGAAAAAATAGCAAACAAAATAGGCGAATTTGTGTAATATTATTGATGGATATTATCCAAAAGATGTGTTAATATTTTCATTGTATTCATTAAGATTGGTAGATTTGAAAGGTAAAGATTCTAGTAAATGAAATTGAACAGAAAAACAGTCTCTAATATCGTATTTATGATACTAATAGGGTTGATGTTATATCCGCCTACTAAAGTTTATTTTATAAGACTCATATCTTTTGCGCCTGCAGCAATAGTTGAAGAAAACAGAGAAGTATTGGATGATTATAATTGGAAATTGAAAGGTTTAAATACAGAAACGATTGATTTTAATTCAGTAAAAAATAAAGTTGTATTTGTAAACTTTTGGGCAACTTGGTGTCCACCATGTGTTGCAGAAATGCCTAGTATTCAAAAATTATATGATGCTTATAAAGATAAGGTTGATTTTGTTTTTATAAGTAACGAAGATTGGAGTACTATTGAAACTTTTTATAAAGATAAAAATTACAACTTACCCACTTATAATCTTTTATCAAAGGTGCCTAAACAATTAGAGAGCAGCTCGATTCCTGCGACATTTATTATTGATAAAAACGGAACTATTGTTGTAGATAAAAAAGGACCAGCAAATTGGAACAGTGAAAAAATTAGAAAGTTGTTAGATGAATTAACCGTTCAAAACTAAGCTGCACCATTCCTCAGGAGTTTCTAGCATTGGAAAATGACCAGAATTTTCTATTGGGTACAATTTGTTATTTGGAACTTCATCAGCCAACGTTTCAGCAATTTTAAATACAGCTACGGGGTCATTTTTTGCCCAAATAATTTTTGTAGGAATTTGGGTTTCTTTTAAAGCTCCAATCCAACGATGCCAAAAGAAATAACGCTCGTTAATATAATTACTCAATTTATGAATTATCTTTCTTCCTCCGTTAAACATCAGCTGTTCCCACATTTCTTGCAATTCTACATCGGTAGCTTTAGATTTATTAAAATACACATTTCGCATGTTTCGTTTAAAAATAGGGTAATTGGTTAAACTCCCTACAAATTTACCTGTGTATTTATTTTTTAATAGTTTTTGAATCAGTCTTAAGTTGGCTAATTCAATATGCATACTACCATTGCAAAATACCAATTCTTCAATTTCAATGTTTACCAATTTAGTAGTATATCTTGCTAAAATCTCGGTAGCAACGCTTGTTCCGTAATCATGAGCTAATAAAGTAACTTTTTGAAGCTTTAACTGTTTCCATAGTAAAAAAGCAATATCAGCTTGCTCAATTAGAGAATACGAATAATGTATAGGTTTATCTGAAAAACCAAAACCTAGGTGATCGTGAATAATTACTCGGTAATGTTTCGATAACTCAGGTAATACTTTGTGATAATCGTAAGAAGAAGTAGGATATCCGTGTAAAATAACTAGAGTTTTATCAGAATTTCCTTCATCAATCACAAAAACTTGCTGATTTTTAATCGTTAAGAAATTTCCTTTGTTTTTCCATTCTTGTGAAGTCATAAATAGCTAAGTTTTTCTGTTTACAATGTAGTGAATTTTGTGTAGTTTTGATTTCATCTAAAAATAGACTCTTATTCATTTCATCGACGTCATATTACCCATTCCCTTACAAAAAACGTTTACCTATATGGTAACCGAAGCAGAAGCTTCTTTTTTAAAAAAAGGAATGCGTGTAGCGGTTTCTTTCGGTAAAAGTAAGATGTACACAGCGTTGGTGTTTAATATTCATCAAACTCCACCCGAATTATATGAAGCGAAAGATATTCATCAAATATTAGATGAACATCCTGTTGTAAACGAACAACAATTACAATATTGGCAGTGGATTTCGAGCTATTATATGTGTTCGTTGGGCGATGTGTACAGAGCAGCATTACCCTCAGCTTTTTTGTTAGAAAGTGAAACTATTATTTATAAAAATGAAGCATTCACTGAAGAAACTATTTTAAACGATGATGAGTTTTTAATTTTTGAAGCTTTACAGCATCATTCGCAGTTAACGATTCATCAAGTAGCTGATATTTTAGGGAAGAAAACAGTATTGCCTATCATTAACGGATTGATAGAAAAAAGTGCTGTATACATTAAAGAAGAAATCTACGAAACCTACAAACCTAAATTGGTAAAGTATGTGCGCTTGCATACGAATTATGCTACAAATGAAGGTTTACAAACACTTTTAGAGGAACTTTCAAGAGCTAAAAAACAGCGTGAAGCGGTATTGACGTATTTTCAATTAGCAGCGTCAAAAAAGCCAATTAAAGCAAAGGATTTAGAAGAGCAGTCAGGAACTTCTTCTGCAGTTTTAAAAGCGTTGGTTGATAAAGATATTTTTGAGTTTTATCACATTCAGACTGATAGAATTAATTATCAAGGTGAAACAAACCAAATAAAAGAGTTGAATGAATTTCAGCAAGAAGCATACGAACAAGTAAAAACTTCGTTTGAAACCCAAAATGTAAGTTTATTACACGGTGTTACAGGATCTGGTAAAACAGAAATTTATGTAAAACTGATTAAAGAAGTAATTGCTGAAGGAAAACAAGTGTTATTTCTGTTACCAGAAATAGCGTTAACCACTCAAATAATTACCCGTTTACAAAACTATTTTGGAAACTTTATTTCGGTTTTTCACTCTAAATATTCAATGAACGAACGCGTAGAGGTTTGGAATAACGTGTTAGAAAATAAACCCAAAGCACAAATTATTTTAGGAGCACGTTCATCTGTTTTTTTACCGTTTTCAAATTTAGGATTGATTGTAGTTGACGAAGAGCATGAAACTTCCTACAAACAATTTGAACCCTCACCACGATACAATGCACGTGATGCAGCGGTGGTTTTAGGAAATTTTCATAGAGCCAAAGTATTGTTGGGTTCAGCAACTCCGTCGTTAGAAAGTTATTTTAATGCACAACAAAACAAATACGGATTTATTGAACTAAAACGTCGTTTTGGTAATATTCAATTGCCAAAAATTGAGTTGATAGACATTAAAGAAAAGCATCGAAAAAAGGAAATGACAGGTCATTTTTCTGATCGATTGCTAAAAATGATTACCGAAGCCTTAGACGAAAAAGAGCAGGTAATTTTATTTCAAAACCGACGTGGATTTTCACCAGTAGTAGAATGTACCACTTGTGGAGTGTCGCCACATTGTCCGAATTGCGATGTGAGTTTAACCTATCATAAATACCGAAATGAGTTAAAGTGTCACTATTGTCATTACCAACGTTCTATGCCCAATAGTTGCGGTGCTTGTGGAAGCGCTACTCTAGACACCAAAGGCTTTGGAACCGAACAAATAGAACTAGAACTTAACGAGTTGTTTCCAAATCATACTATTGGTCGTATGGATTTAGATACTACGCGTGGAAAATATGGTTATCAAAAAATTATTGGTGCTTTTGAAGCTCGAGAGATTGATATTTTGGTAGGAACACAAATGCTTTCTAAAGGGTTGGATTTTGACAATGTTTCGTTGGTGGGAATATTGAATGCAGATTCGATGTTAAACTTCCCAGATTTTAGAGCGCATGAACGTGCTTTTCAGTTGATAGTACAAGTATCGGGTAGGGCAGGACGAACCAAGAAGCAAGGAAACGTAGCCATACAAACTTACAATCCGTATCATCAAATTTTACAGCAAGTTTCTACGACCAATTATACCGAAATGTACAACGAACAGTTGCAAGATCGTTGGCAGTTTCATTATCCGCCATACTATCGTTTGATAAAAATAACGTTGAAACACAAAGATTATACAAAAGTTGATGCGGGAATTAATTGGTTAGCGAAAGCTTTACAAAATGTATTTCAGGAAAATGTATTAGGACCCACAGCACCTGCGGTTTCTCGTATTCGAAATCAGTATATTAAGAATTTAGTGATTAAAATTCCACCAAAACAATCGTTGGGAAAAACCAAAGAGCAGTTACAAAAAATTAAAAACACGTTTGAAGCGGTAAAAGATTTTAGACCAATCCGTTTTATTATTGATGTGGATGCTTATTAGGAGTTTATCTATTCGTTACTAATTTCATTAAAACGATCAACGGTTTGTATATGAATTATATTTAGTTTAGTATCTTATTTACTATTTAGGGAATTGATGAATTCTTTTAAATTTTCTTGTTATAATTTTGTCTGAGTTCAATAGTTTTAATGTAATCTGATTCTCCTCAAACTCAATTTTCCAAAAATTTCTATTGATGTTGTTATCATATGGAATTAGCTCAAGTTCGGGTTTATGTCCATGAACATTATAAACACCATTTACCCTCCTCTTTTCAGACTTGATGACAAATCGTTTATCCCATCGAAAAAATATATAATTACCCATTTCCATTTTGTCTGACTCTTCAAAATAATTATCACTACCAACAGCTCTTACTGGTTCCCAAAGTCCAAATAAATTATCACCATATGTTTGTGGTAATTCAGATGAACGCTCTAAAATAACTTTAATACTTTCTCCTTCTTCCATTCGTTTCCAAATCATTTTTTTGTCTTCAAAAGAAATTTTAAATGGTTCATTTTTATCAATTAATCCGTTAGTGTTTTTAATTGATAATTCCATTGAGTTCTTATTAAAATTCCAAGTTCCAACAGAGTGTTGTAGCCAGCCATTTCCTGATTGTTGCGTAAAGTCAGAATTAAACCTCATCCATCGTGCGTTTGGAGTCATTATCTCATCACCGACAACTACAGATTTAACAACCCAAAGACCATCTATTGTCTTTACTTTTTGGCAACTGAAAAATGACAGAATTAATAATAATAATAATATTAGAGGTGTTATTTTCATGTCTTTTAGTTATTTATTCTTTTCAATAAAAATTCCAAAATCTCATCTTTATCGTCTAATAGATGATCTTTTATTTGAATGTCTGGCATAACACCAGTATTTGTATCTATTTTACTTATTCTTTCTATTTTTCCTTTAGAAACCTCTACAGATATTCTAGTTTTGGGTAGCTGATAATTATAAATTGATGCATATAAATTAGGAAATTCTCCTGTTTCTTCTCCAATTATAGTAGCAAATTCATAATCTTGAATTTGAGCTGCGGTTACAGTTGATTGTGAATACGATTGTCGGTTTACAAGTACGTAAACGTTACCTTTAAATCTTTTTTCTTTAGGTTGCGGTTTATAATGACCAAAATCGTAATCGTAAATACTCCCATCTTTATGTTTTAGCACAGACTGCCAATAGGTTTGTGTAGTATCTCTATTCTTTTTGGTATGCTCTTTTAACTGTACACTGGTTTTTAGTTGAAATCTTGAAGCCCATTTAAAAGGTTTATTTGCAATGTAGGAAACTAGATAATCACCAAAAGCATCATCACCACCAGAGTGATTTCTCAAATCGATAATCAGTGTTTTATACGATTTTGTATTAATTTTAGTGAAGGTAATATCTATAAATTTTTTGTACTTGTTTAAATCACCTCCAAAATCACCAGGTTGTATATAGGCTATAGTATTAGATAATACATCGAATTTCCTGTTGTGTTTGAGAATGTCTTTACGTTTCATTTCAAAATCTTCAACCGCTTTTATGGAGGTAAGATTGTAATTAGAATACTTATCGTTATGTCCAATTTTTACTGTAAAGCTTCTTTGTTCACCAAATACCAACCAATAAAACCTAGGTAGCGTTAGGTTTTCTAATTGTGCATGTTTAAAGTAAATACGTTCTGCCGAAATTTGTGGGTATATTTTATTCAAAATTTCTTGAATAGGCTGTTCGTTAATACAAATGAGTTTGTCTCCAACCTTAATAGCCGTATTTGTTGACCAGTTCTTTCTAACAATCGCTTTGCCGTTTTCAATTGCAATTTCCAATGGAAAAAGTGTTCCTCCTGACTTAGCATAATTAATATAACTAGTTATTGGAAATGGGATTCTCGTGTGTCCGTTATTAGCTTTCGATACAACTTGTTGAAATAACTTGGTTGCTTCTAAAACACTAAAACTATTTTTTTTTACATTATTTTTTACTTTTTTATAATTTTCTTCAAATGCTTCTTTAGAGGTGTAAGCAAATAAATTGATATGTGTATCTTCTAGAGATGTTTTTAGATAATTTAAATCTGATAGCACCTCTTCTTTTGAAAATTGATTTTGACCATAGACCAGGCTTAAATTAATAATTGAAAAAATAAATAAGAGTTTGATTTTCATTATAACTGTTTTATAAGTTGTAGGTTTATTTATTGATTTTTCATTTTTTGAAATTCTTCTCTTTGCTGTTTAAGTGCTCTAATACCAAGTTTTTCATAAATAGTATTTCTTTAATTTTTTCTAAAGTGATTATAGAACTCAATATAGTTTTGATAGTAAAAGAATAATTACTTTCCATATTAAAAGACAACAAGTCTTAGATAATTTAGAAGTTGTAAAAATATAGGGAAAGTTAACTTAAATCGTCCTAACGCTTCTTTTCGGACGTATTTTTGTTTTTTTTAAGGTATTGACTTGGAGTTAGTTGTGTGGATTCTTTAAAAACTTTGTTAAAAGTAGATTTAGAATTAAAGCCAGATTCAAAAGCATGACCAAGTAAAGATAATTGATCACTTTTAGGAGATTCTATACGCTTTTTGAAAGCCATAACCCTATACGAATTAATCAAATCATAAAAATTTTGATTATAATTTTGATTGATTTTTAATGAAAGTACCTTAGGTTTTATGTTTAACATTTCTGCCAACATAGAAAGATTTAATTCTGGATTGAGATATGGTTTTTTAGTTTCCATCAAAAGATTGAGTCTCTTAATAAATATTTCATCTTTTTGAATAGTAATGCTTTTTGATTTTTTGGAAAAAGGCTTCAAAAAAACTAACTCTCTTTCTTTTTGAATATAACCTTTAAATCCAATCCAGCATGTTGCAATAGAAAGTAATACAAAATTTGGTAAAAAATAGTGTTCACGGAGACTTCTGTCAAAAACAAATCGATCTATTTCAGTCAAAACTTGCCAAAGAATAAAATAACAAGCGTAAATAATTATTGGAGTTTGAAGCCACTTAAGAGAAATATTATCTATTTTAGAATAATATTCTTTAAGTTGCTTTTGGTATTTAACTAAAATTCTAAGCGATATAAAACTGTATGTTAAAATAGAAATTACACCAATCCATTGTTGAATAAGGTAAACATAAGAAAAGGTTGGTAATTCTTGTAAATAAAGACCATCTGAACCAATTCTGTATATAGAAGTTCTATAAAAAATAAACTCCAATACTAATGGTAAAAAATGCAGATAGTGTTTTCTTTCGAATTTAAATTTTGGATTTGTAATGTATTTAGTGTAAAAGTATAGTGTTGGTCCAATTCCGTAAAGCATTTCCATCTGAATATATCTGAAAATGTATAGTAAGTCATAGTCCTTTAATACATTGACCACTACAATATTTAGAGGTATCAAAGCATAAAAGAACACCAATAAAGCAAGGAATGTATTGGTTTTTATTCTTGGTTTTTTTAATAAAATTAATCCACTAAATATGATTGCTTGAATGGAAAATACGCAAATAATTGTGAATAAAATAGGATTAGACTTTATCATTTAGAGGTACATAATAATGTTTACTAACAATTAAAATAATTGTTGTTTTAATCAACTAATATCGTATGATATAGAAGTTAATTGTTTAAAGGTTAAGAATCAAGTTAAAAAACTTTTTAAAATTCTCTGATATCCACAATATCTCCATTTTTAAGTTTGCTTTGGGTGTCTATGGTAAAAATGGTTTCAGCAACATATTCAGAGGTATAAAGTTGGTCGTTTTCTTTTAAATTTACAAAACGTTGTAGGTTTTTAAAATCTTTTTCATCGGTGCTTCTAATATGGGTTTGCATGTTCGTATCTACCACACCAGGATAAATTGCATTGCATTTTACTCCGTGTTCAAGCTCGTTTTGTTCCGCAGCAATGGTTTTGGTCATCATATCAATCGCCGCTTTAGAAGTGCAATACACACTCCAACCTTCATAAGGTTTTATTGCAGCACCAGAAGAAATACTAATAATTTGCTTTTTACAAGTTAACTGTTGTGTGGCTTCAATAAACAAACTCGACAAAATAAGTGGAGAAGTAGTGTTTAGTTGAATACTTTTGGCAATATCTTCTGAAGGAATATTTTCTAAGTTCGTTATGTTGCCGAGTCTTCCGGCATTATTCACCAAAGTAATTGATGAAATTTCTAGTTTTTTAAGCTCATCTAATAACATTTTAAAGGTGTTGTGTGTTGCTTTAATGTCAGATAAATCCACAGAAACTTGTGTGACATTTTTTAGGTCGACAATACTTCTCGATAACGAATATACTTTGTAGTTTTCTTGTACGTATTTTTCGGCTAAGGCTTTCCCAATTCCTTTACTTCCTCCGGTGATAATGATGATGTTCATAAAGTAAAAATACGAAATCTGTCATTACGAGGAAGAATGACGAAGTAATCTTTATAATAGAGTTTTGTTCACTCAAAAAATGTTGTACTTTAAATGGAAAGATTGCTTTACTGTCGTTCGCAATGACGAATGTGATTTGTCATTAGGAGGAATAAAACGACGTGGCTACCTCACAATCGACAGAAAGATTGCTTCGTTATCACTCGCAATGACGGTAATAGTTATTTGAAAAACTCTTTAGAGTTTTTCAAATTAGATTTATTTGAAGAATTCTTTCGAATTCTCCCAATTTGAACTATTTGAAAAACTTTTTTGAGTTTTCCCAATGCACATCCATTTCAGCGAGGGTCATTTCAGAAAGTTGTTTGCCTTCTTTTTTGGCAGCTTCTTCTAGGTATTGAAAGCGATTGATGAATTTTTTATTGGTTTTTTCCAGTGCATTTTCAGGATTCACCCCAATAAAACGAGCGTAGTTAATCATAGAGAACAAAACGTCTCCAAATTCTTTTTCTATTTTTTCTTGATTGTTGTTTTTGATTTCTTCGTTCAATTCAGAAAGCTCTTCTTGAACCTTTTCCCACACTTGATGCGGTTCTTCCCAATCAAAACCAACACCAGCAACTTTATCTTGAATACGGTTGGCTTTTACCACCGCAGGTAAACTTTTTGGAACGCCTTCTAAAACCGATTTTTTACCTTCTTTCAGTTTTAGTTTTTCCCAGTTTTGTTTTACTTCTACTTCATTTTCAACAACTACATCACCATAAATATGCGGGTGACGGTCGATGAGCTTATCAGCAATTGAATTGGCAACATCTGCAATATCAAAAGCTTGTTTTTCGCTCCCTATTTTAGCATAAAAGACGATGTGCAGTAGCACATCGCCTAGTTCTTTTTTTATTTCTTCTAAATCGTTGTCTAAAATAGCATCTGCTAATTCGTAAGTTTCTTCAATAGTTAAATGTCGCAGACTTTGTAGGGTTTGTTTTTTATCCCACGGACACTTCTCACGAAGCTCATCCATGATATCTAACAAACGATTAAAGGCGTCTAACTGTTGCTTACGAGTATTCACGATTTAAGCTTCTTCTGCAGTTGTTTGTTCAGCTTCTACCAAAGTGCTAAAATCAAAGTCAGATTTCGCTAAAATATTATACCACTGAATTACTTTTTTAATGTTTGAAGCATATACACGCTCTTGATCAAAATCTGGTAAAATTTCACCAAAATACTCGGTTAATTTAGCAGCGCTTTCTTTGTGAGAAATTGCTTCTTTACCTTCTTCTTTATCAGAAATATTTTTAAATACACGTGCTAAAGGTATTTCTTCTTCATAAGTATAAATAGCGATGTTTTCTAATAAGCTTACATTGTGTGTAGCTGTAATAGGAAAACGTTTACCATCTACGATTGATTTTACGATAACACCAGTTTTAGTTTGTGATAAAATTTCATATAAACCTGGTTTACCAGTAACAGCTATAATTTTGTTAAATTCCATGTCTTAATTTTTTAATGTATTACTACTAATTATCTCTTTGCATTAGGAAAACGCATGCGATATCCTGCGTTTACTTTTCCTTTTGAAATATTTTCTAATTTCTTTTTAATTAATCGTTTCTTTAAAGAAGAAAGTTTGTCGGTAAACAAAACTCCTTCAATATGATCGTATTCATGTTGAAAAACACGTGCTGGTAATCCGCTTAACACTTCTGTGTGCTTTTCAAAGTTTTCGTCTTGGTATTCAATAGTAATGGTTTCTTTTCTAAACACATCTTCGTTTATCGACGGAATACTTAAGCATCCTTCGTTAAAAGCCCATTCGTCACCTTCTTCCTTAACAATTTTAGCATTGATAAAAACACGGTTGAATCCTTCTAATACTTTTCTGTCATCTTCACTTAATTCTTCGTCATCAGCAAAAGGAGAAGCATCAATAAGAAACAAACGAATGTCTTTTCCAATTTGAGGTGCCGCTAAACCTACACCGCTAGCATTGTACATGGTTTCTTTCATATCGGCAATTAGCTTTTCTAACTGCGGATACTCTTTATCGATTTCTTTTCCTACTTTACGTAAAACGGGATCACCGTATGCAACAATGGGTAAAATCATTTACTATTAAATTTTAAGAGTGCAAAAATACAAAGAATGCTTTGGGTAGAAAAAATTATTTGTTGTACAAATACGATTGTAAGATTATAGTAGCGCTTATTTCATCTACCAGAGCTTTGTTTTGACGTTGTTTTTTCTTTAAACCACTATCAATCATTGTTTGAAAAGCCATTTTAGAGGTAAAACGCTCATCAACTCTTTTTACAGGGATGCTTGGAATAGTTTTTTCAAGCTTTTCAAGAAAAGGGATAATAAGTACTTCACTTTCACTGTCAGAATTATCTAGTTGTTTTGGTTTTCCAACTAAAAAAAGTTCAACGTTTTCTTTTTTAGTGTATTCTTTTAAGAATATCAGCAATTCAGGAGTGTTAACCGTTGTTAGACCCGAAGCAATAATTTGAAGTTCATCAGTTACAGCAATTCCTGTTCTTTTTTTACCAAAATCGATGGCTAAAATTCTGCCCATACAATAGTTTTTTGCAAAGGTAGTTAAATTAAACAAAGCGGAAATATCTGTTTAAAAAACGTATCTTCGCAGTAAATTTTGAAAGCTATTTTATTTTTGCTGAAAAAATCAATTAATAATGACAGAATTACAATCTATTATAGAAAAAGCGTGGGATAATCGCGATTTATTAAAAGAAGAAACTACCATAAATGCCATTAGAAAAGTGGTTGATTTATTAGATGTGGGTGAATTACGTGTTGCTGAACCATCAGATAATGGTTGGCAAGTAAATGAGTGGGTGAAGAAAGCAGTAGTTTTATATTTTCCAATCCAAAAAATGGAAACTTTAGAAGCTGGTATTTTTGAATATCACGATAAAATTCCATTAAAGAGAGGTTATGAAGCAAAAGGAATTAGAGTAGTTCCAAATGCAGTAGCTCGTCATGGAGCATATATATCTTCAGGAACGATTTTAATGCCAAGTTATGTTAACATTGGAGCATATGTAGATGAAGGAACTATGGTTGATACTTGGGCAACTGTGGGCTCTTGTGCGCAAATTGGTAAAAATGTTCATTTGTCCGGTGGAGTTGGAATTGGTGGCGTTTTAGAACCTTTACAAGCAGCGCCTGTAGTTATTGAAGACGGAGCTTTTATTGGTTCTCGTTGTATCGTTGTTGAAGGGGTTAGAGTAGAGAAGGAAGCTGTTTTAGGGGCAAATGTGGTATTAACCATGAGTACTAAAATTATAGATGTAACTGGTAATGAACCAGTCGAAATGAAAGGTGTTGTTCCAGCACGTTCTGTGGTAATTCCAGGAAGCTATACCAAAAAATTTACAGCGGGTGAATATCAAGTACCTTGTGCATTAATTATTGGTAAGCGTAAAGAAAGTACTAATAAGAAAACATCTCTAAACGATGCGCTTAGAGAGTATGATGTGGCTGTTTAATCTATTTAGATAAAATGAATAGAACACTTTTATGGATGCTAAAAAAGATGACTTTTTTACCTCAGAAGTACTTTTTACCTTTTTCGTATGAGTACGCTACGGGTAAAAAGTTGGATTTTGATAATCCAGTAGAATTTAATCAAAAAATTCAGTGGTACAAGAGGTTTTATCGTCCACGTATTCTTAACACATTAATAGACAAGTATGCCGTTAAAGAATATGTGAAAGATAAAATTGGTGAAGAATATTTAATTAAAACTTTAGGAGTTTATTCTAAGGCTAGCCAACTAGATTTAGCTAAACTACCTGATAAATTTGTATTAAAAGCTGTTCATACTAATAGACATACGATAATTGTAAAGGATAAAAAAGAAATTAATCTATGGAAAGTTAGAAGAACTTTAAGTAGATGGCTGCGATCAAATCAATATTATAGAACTGGTCAAGAATGGGGCTATAAAGATATTAAACCTAAAATTATTGCAGAAGAGTTTTTAACAGAAAAAGGGAGAAGTTCATTAACCGATTATAAGTTTTTTTGTTTTGATGGAAATCCTAAATATCTTGAAATTCATATGGATAGAGGAGCAGGAGATAACTACAAAAGAGAAATCTATGACCTTGATTTTAATAGACTTCCAGTGAGTAAAGGAAAAAAGATAGATGTTTTTTTAGCTACTATAGAAAAGCCATCAAATTTTGATGAAATGATAGAAGTAGCTAAAAAAATATCTCAAGGTTTTCCGTTTGTTAGAGTTGATTTGTATTCTATTAAAGGAAAAACATTATTTGGAGAAATGACTTTTTACCCTGGTGACGGAAGAAGCGAGTATTATCCAAATAAATACAATAAAATTTTTGGAGATATGATAGAATTACCATCTCTTAAAGGTCAAACTGAAATAACAGAAATTTAATTTATAAAGTATGGGTTTTCCTATTGATGCTGTTATAACTTGGGTAGATGGTAAAGATGAACAACATCAACAAAAAATGCTACCTTATGTAGATAAGGCTATTGTTTCTAAAAAAGAGTTTAGAACCAGACTTGATCAAGTAGAAGAAGTAAAATATTCGGTTCATTCAATTTTAAAATATGCCAAATTTGTTAGAAATATCTTTATAGTGACTGACAATCAAATACCTAGTTTTATTAAAAATAAAAAGGGAGGTGAGTACGATAATGTTTTCATTATAGATCATAAAGATATTTTTAAAGAGGATAGTAATTTTTTGCCAGTGTTTTCAAACAGACCAATAGAAACAAAACTGTATAATATCCCTGGTTTGTCGGAACATTTTTTATATTTTAATGATGATATGTTCTTAATAAAAGAGACTAAAGTTTCTGATTTTTTTATTGATAGAGAACCTTTAATTCGTGGTAAATGGTTAAAGTTTGAAGAGGAGAAACTTCACAAAAAAATATTTCCTCCTTCAGAAAAAGATAAAGCGAAGCCTAAACATAAAAGAGCGCAACAAAGAGCGGCGGAAGTTGTTGGATTTGAGAAATATTTTTTTAGATTTCAGCATATACCAGCTCCTTTGAGAAAGTCAACATTTAAAACTTTTTTTGAAAATAATAGGAATATTGAAATTGATAATGTTAAATATAAGTTTAGAGACGTAGCGCAGTTTACGCCACAAGGTTTGGCAAATCACATAGAAATCAAAAATAAAACTTGTGTTTTAAAAAATGATTATCAATTGATTTATATACATAAAGACAAGTTTTTTACTTGGTCAAAGTATAAGTTAAAAACAAAAGTAAATAACCCGAACAAGTTATTTTTGAACTTGCAAAGTTTGGATCAATGCCCAAAAGATAAGCTAGTTTACTTTTTAAATTGGTTAGAAAAAAAATATAAATTAAAGTAGAGAAAGAAGATTATAGTTATATGAAAAATATTCAGAATGTTTTATGGACCAGTGGTTGGGATTCTACCTTTAGAGTTTTAAAGCTAATAGAAAAGGGAGCTGTAGTTCAACCAATATATGTGTTTCATGAAAAAAGATTTTCAAGATTTAAAGAATTAGAAACCATTAAATTATTAACTAAAGAAATTCTAAATAGATATGGTTCTAATGGAGGAAAAATTCTAGAGTTAAAAATTATTAATCAAAAAGATATTAAATTCAATGCGATGCAAAAGCTGTCGTATAAAATTCTTAAAAGAAGAAGGCATTTAGGAAGACAATATTATTGGCTCTCTTGCTTAGCTTTGGATATGAATAACTTAGAATTATCGGTTCACAGTAAAGATTTTTCTTTTCTAAAAGGGAAAACTATATTAGTAAATGATGAAGAGATTGGAAAGTATGCAGTTTTAGACCCTAATGTAAAAGATAGGTTTTTAAAAAGAATTTTTGGAAAGATGAGATTTCCAATATATAATCTTACAAAGACCGATATGAAAGATATAGCAGAAAAGGAGGGCTTTATAGATATTATGCATAAAACTTGGTTTTGCCATGATTCAGATACTAAACCTTGTAAAAAGTGTACACCTTGCAAGCAAATAGTTAGAGATGGTATGGGATATAGACTAGATGAATAATACCTTTTCATGGAAGAAATTTTAGATATCCTTAAAAATAGAAATACAATTTTATACCCTACAGATACCGTGTGGGGCTTAGGTTGTGACGCGACAAATGAAGAAGCTGTAAAGAAAATCTATCAATTAAAAAATAGAGAAGAATCTAAAAGCTTAATTATTTTGGTAAGTTCTATTGAAATGTTAGAACAATATGTTGATTATATTCCAAAAAAAGCTTTAGAAATACTGAGAGAATCAGAAAAACCTACAACTATAATCTATAATAATCCGAAAGGATTAGCAGCTAATACTGTGGCTTCTGATAATACCATTGCTATCCGAATTCCTCAAGATGATTTTTGTATTCAGTTAATTAAAGAGTTTGGAAAACCTATTGTTTCTACTTCAGCAAACGTTAGTGGAGAACCAACTCCAAAGTCTTTTTCAGAAATTAGCGAAGCTATTTTAAAGAATGTAGATTATGTGGTAAATTTGCAACAAGAGAAAGTAGCAGAAAAGTCATCAACCATTTTAAAAATTGAAGGCGATACTGTTATAGTGATAAGAGAATAATTGTATGCAAGATCAATATTTTAAGGAAGCAATTTCCGCAGAAATATTTCATTATATATCCAAAGCAGCTAAAGAGTTACAACTAGAATGTTACGTAATTGGCGGTTTTGTGCGAGATTTTATTTTACAAAGAGGAATAGCTAAAGATGTTGACGTTGTAGCTGTAGGAAGTGGAATAGAGTTAGCTCAAAAAGTAGCTGAATCACTACCAAATAAGCCAAAAGTTCAAGTGTTTAAAACTTACGGAACTGCGATGTTACGTTTTCAAGACATTGAAGTTGAATTTGTTGGTGCTCGTAAAGAATCATATTCGGAAGAAAGTAGAAATCCTAAAGTTTCTGAAGGTACGTTACAGGATGATCAAAACAGAAGAGATTTTACGATTAATGCCTTGGCGTTAAGTTTAAATGAAGATAATTTCGGACTGTTATTAGATCCTTTTGACGGAATTTCAGATTTAGAAGCAAAAATTATCAGAACACCGTTAGATCCTGATATTACCTATTCAGATGATCCGTTGCGCATGATGCGTGCTATTCGATTTGCTACTCAATTAAAATTCGAAATAGAAGAAAAATCATTAAACGCAATTACAAAAAATGCTTCGAGAATTGATATTATTACTCGAGAACGTATTGTGGTTGAACTGAATAAAATATTAGAATCTCCTGTGCCTTCCATAGGTTTCTTGTTATTAGAAAAAACAGGGTTATTAGAAAGAATTTTACCTGAGTTAATTGCTTTAAAAGGAGTAGAAGAAGTAGAAGGTCAAAAGCATAAAGACAATTTTTACCACACCTTAGAAGTAGTTGATAATATTGCTGAAAACACTGACGATGTTTGGCTTCGTTGGGCGGCTTTGTTGCATGATATTGGTAAAGCACCAACGAAACGTTACCATAAAAAAATAGGTTGGACTTTTCATTCACATGAATTTGTGGGTTCAAAGATGGTGTATAAGCTATTCAAACGATTAAAAATGCCATTGAATAATAAGATGAAATTTGTTCAAAAAATGGTGATGTTAAGTTCTCGTCCGATTGTTTTAGCTAGTGAAGTAACCGATTCTGCTGTTCGTCGTTTAATTTTTGATGCTGGTGATGATGTAGAATCGTTAATGACACTTTGTGAAGCGGATATTACAACAAAAAATCCGAAGAAATTTAAACGTTATCATAAGAATTTTGAGCTAGTTCGTCATAAAATAAAAGAAGTTGAAGAACGTGATAGAGTTCGTAATTTTCAACCTCCAATTACTGGAGAAGAAATTATGGAGGCGTTCAATTTAACACCTTGTAGAGAGATTGGACAGATAAAAGAAGCGATTAAAGAAGCTATTTTAGATGGAAAAATACCAAACGAACATGAAGCTTCGTATCAATTTATGATTGAAAAAGGTGAGCAATTAGGATTAAAAATAATAAGTCAGTAAAAAAAAAGAGAAGCTATTAGCTTCTCTTTTTTTATCCTAAAGATTGCATTTCTACAAGCTTTTTATATGTTCCATTTTTTGAAATTAATTCTTCATGAGTACCTTGCTCTACTATCTTTCCCTTTTGCATAACCACAATCAAATCCGCTTTTTGTATGGTAGATAATCTATGCGCAATAACAATAGAGGTTCTATTTTGCATCATCTTTTCTAACGCATCTTGAACAAGTTTTTCCGATTCAGTATCTAAGGCCGAAGTAGCTTCGTCCAAAATCATAATTGGCGGATTTTTAAGTACAGCACGTGCAATACTTAAACGTTGTTTTTGTCCACCAGATAATTTTCCTCCACCGTCACCAATATTTGTGTCGTAACCTTCAGGTAAGTCTTTGATGAACTCGTGAGCATTGGCAATTTTAGCAGCTTCAATAATTTCTTCGTCACTTTTACCTTCAATACCTAAAGTAATATTGTTTTTTACAGTATCATTAAATAATATTGAATCTTGTGTTACTAAACCTTCTAATTGACGTAGTGATTGTTTTTTTAAATCTTTTATATCGACTCCATCAATAGTAATACTACCTTCATTGACATCATAAAAGCGAGTTAATAAATTTGCTATGGTCGATTTTCCACTTCCAGATTGGCCCACTAAGGCTACCATTTTTCCTTTAGGGATGGTTAATGAAAAGTCTTTTAAAACATAATCCTCGTCATATTTAAAAGAAACATAATCAATCTTTATTTCAGTTTTGAAATCATTTTTTTCAACTGAATTTGAGGTTTCTTTTAAAGGATTTGTAGTTTCTAATACTTCTATAATTCTTTCTGCTGCAGCGTTACCTCTTTTTACATTATAGCTTGCTTTTGAAATTGCTTTAGCAGGTGTTAATACGTTATAAGCTAATGTCATATAAGTAATGAATTCGTCACCCGCTAAACTTCCATCAACAATAACAAGCTTCCCTCCGTACAATAAAAGTACAGCAATAACACCAATACCTAAAAACTCACTTGTTGGTCCAGATAGGTTTGTTCTATTAACTAAAGAGTTTGAAAAATTATAATAGCGATGTGTGGATTCTTTAAATTTATTACCAAAGCTCTCTTCTGCATTGTATGCTTTAATCACCTTTAAGCCAGTTAGAGTTTCTTCTAAAAGAGATAAAAAGAGTCCTTGCTCTTTTTGGACTTTTGCAGACTTACGTTTTAAACTCTTACCAATTATGGATATAATATAACCAGATATAGGTATGAATATAAAAACAAAAATGGTTAGCTTAACACTAATAAATAACATTGCTATTATAGAAAAAAGTATCGTCAAAGGTTCTCTAACTACCATTTCTAAGATGGATAGAAATGAGTTTTTTACTACGACTACGTCTGTACCAAACCTAGCAATTGTATCTCCTTTTCTTTTTTCAGAAAAATAAGACAAAGGTAATTCGGTTATTTTTTTATATAAATCATTACGGATATCTTTAAGAGCACCATTTCTTAAAAAAGTAATAAAATACATAGCTAAATAGTTAAAAAGATTCTTTAAAAAGAATGTAATTATAACTAGTGTCACCACAGCCATAAGGGCTTTGAGTTTATTATCTCCTGCAATATTGTTTATATAATATGAAATGGAGTTTTTAAAAAAATCTATAGCAGAAGTTAAACCATGGTAGCTTGGTTTTTTTGTTATTTTTGGAGCATTAGGCTCAAAAATTATTTTCAGCATTGGCATTAATACCAAGAATGAAAGTGTTGAAAATATAGCATATAGAATATTAAATAAGATATTTAAGTAGCCGTATTTTTTATACGGAATAGCATATTTAATAATCTTTTTAAAGTAATTCATTACAAATTTAATTCTTTAATAATTCGTTGAATTTTAGCGTCTAAATTACTTTCAATATCTTTTGTGTCTTCTATTGAATCTAATTTAGATTTAACACTAAAATAAAACTTTATTTTAGGTTCTGTTCCACTTGGGCGAGCTGCAATTTTTGTCCCGTCTTCAGTATGATAAATCAATACGTTTGATTTAGGAATATCAATAGTGATTTCTTCACCAGTTAATAAGTTCTTTCTTGTTGAAGATTGATAATCATATAAGAACTCAACTTTAGAACCATCAATTTCTTTTAGTGGATTGTTTCGCAAATCAACCATCATTTGCTTAATTTGTTGTGCACCGTCCATCCCTTTTTTTACCAAAGAAATAAGGTGTTCTTTATAATAATGATGTCGTGTGTATAAATTTAACAACTCTTTGTAGAAAGAACTGTTGTTAGCTTTAGCATTTGCAGCTATTTCACAAGCAAGTAGGGCAGAGGTTACCGCATCTTTATCACGAACAAAATCGCCAACCATATACCCAAAACTTTCTTCACCACCACCAATAAAATTAAGTTCAGGATGGTCTTTAATCATTTTCGCAATCCATTTAAAACCAGTTAAACCAACTTTCGTTTCTACTCCGTAAGAATCAGCAATTTCATTAACTAAATTGGTAGAAACTATGGTAGAACCTACAAATTGTTTTCCGTTTAACTTTCCTTGTTTTTTCCAATCGTTGATTAAGAAATCGGTCATCATACTCATGGTTTGATTTCCGTTTAACAATGTCATGTTTCCATCTATATCTCTTACTGCTATTCCAATTCTATCAGAATCTGGGTCGGTTCCAAGAACAATATCTGCATCAATTTTATTAGCTAAATCAACAGCCATTTTAAGAGCTGCTGGTTCTTCTGGATTTGGAGATTCTACTGTTGGGAAATCACCATCAGGAGTTGCTTGTTCTTCAACAATATGAACTTGCGTATATCCTGCACGTTTTAAAACTTCAGGAATTAGTTTAATAGAGGTTCCGTGTAAAGAAGTAAAAACAATTTTTAAATCTTCACGACCTTTTACATTAAATGTTCCATTTTTTAAGGAAGCATCCCAAAACGCTTCATCAATCTCGCTTCCAATTAACGTAATCAACTCTTCTTTAGCATTAAAATTGACTTCAGAAAAAGCCAATGAATTTACTTCATTAATTATTTCTGTGTCTTGAGGAGGAACTATTTGTCCACCATCATTCCAATAAACCTTATACCCGTTATATTCTGGAGGATTGTGTGAAGCAGTTAATACAATTCCTGCATTGCATTGTAAATAATTTACTGCAAATGATAATTCTGGTGTTGGACGCATATCTTCAAATAAAAATACGTGAATATTATTAGCAGATAATACGCCAGTAACTACTTTTGCTAACCATTCGCTATCGTGACGACAATCGTAACCAATAGCAACTTTTAAATTTTTGTTGGGATGTACTTTATGTAAATAATTACTTAATCCTTGTGTAGCTTTACCTAAGGTGTATTTGTTTATTCGGTTGGTTCCTGCTCCTACAATTCCGCGCATTCCGCCAGTTCCGAATTCTAAGTTTTTATAAAAACGATCAGCTAAATCATCAGATTTAGCATCAATTAATTGTTGAATTTCTTGCTGTGTTTCTGAATCAAAAGGATCAGAAAGCCATTGTTTAGCATTGTTTAAAATCTCTTTCATGTATCAAATTAAAAAACATACAAAGGTACGAGTTTAAAAATTCAGTTGCTCTCTAATTTTATAGTGTTTTTGCTGTGGATTACTTTTAATAATCAACTCACCTAAAAAACCAGCTAAAAATAGTAATGTACCTAAAATCATAGAGGTTAGAGCGATGTAAAACCAAGGATTATCTGTAATTAATATAGTTTTAATACCAGATGCTAATCGATATATTTTTAAAGCTCCAATAAAAAAGGCTGAGAAAAAACCAAAAATAAACATTAAGGTCCCCCATAAACCAAAGAAATGCATTGGTCGTTTACCGAATTTTGATAGAAATGAAATGGTAATTAAATCTAGAAAACCATTAATAAAGCGATCCATCCCGAATTTGGTAACTCCGTATTTGCGAGCTTGATGCTGTACAACTTTTTCATCGATACGATGAAAACCTTCATTTTTTGCTAACACCGGTATGTAACGGTGCATTTCACCACTAACTTTCACCGCTTTTACAACTTCGTTTTTGTAGGCTTTTAATCCGCAGTTAAAATCGTGTAAACTTAATCCCGATGTTTTACGAGCTGCCCAATTGAATAATTTAGAAGGAATGTTTTTAGTCACCACATTGTCGTAACGTTTCTTTTTCCAACCTGAAATTAAATCGAAATTATCTTCAACAATTAATTTATATAATTCAGGAATTTCATCTGGACTATCTTGTAAATCGGCATCCATAGTAATTACTACACGACCTTGTGCAATGCCGAAACCAGCATCTAAAGCTTGCGATTTTCCATAGTTTTTTTGAAAGCGAATTCCTTTTACCGACTTATTTTTTTCTGATAATTCTTCGATGACGCTCCAAGAAGTATCAGTACTACCATCATCAATAAAAATAAGTTCATATAAAAACCGATTGGATTGCATAACGTTTGCAATCCAATCGTGTAACTCGTATAAAGACTCTTCTTCGTTAAGAAGTGGTATTACTACCGATATATCCATATATTTTGTTCAAATGTTTAAAAAGGTAAATTTACGAAGTATTTATAACTTTACCTATCTTAAACAATTGTTAATATTGATCTTCTTCTGTTCTTTTCATAATTGCCCCAGCAATGGCTGAAACTATAAAACCTAAGAAAACATAAAATAACAATCCGATAGCGTCACCAATTATTGTTCCTTGAAATTTAGATTGCATTGCTAATTGAGCTTCAATTTGTTCATCGTTCATACCAGCATCAATGAGTTTTTCCGTTTGAAATTCGTTTAGTTGATTGTAGAAATCAGGTTCAATTACACCAGCAAAAACATGACTATAAATAATACTAATTAGCGTACCTAGTGCAACGATTCCGATTCCAATTTTTAAGGCTTGTCCCCAAGTTAAAAAGCTATTATTTTCACCTTTAAACTTTTTTATAGCTAAAATTGGAAGTAAAATTATACATAGTGCTAATACAGCTATGTTTATAATTCCACCAACAGTGTCAAAAGTCATTCCTAAAGCGTAAATAATAAGGTTAGTAAAAATTACTGCACCTCCGTAGATTAAACCGTAATTTAAAATAATGTTTTTACTGTTTGCTTGATTTTCCATTGTGTGAATTTAGTTAGTGATACAAATATATTCTTATTGTTGATTATTTTGTTTGTTATTTGAAATTGTAAAAATTATCTAACAACAAATGATTAGTATTCAAAAACTTAGAAATGTTACACTTTTTTTATGTTTTTTTTGCTTGTTTATTACAAAAAAATGGTTGTATCTTTGCCTCGGCGAGTTCTACACAACCAGCTCCCTTTGAATCCCCCAGGGTGGGAACACAGCAAGGGTATTAGGTCGTAGCGGTGTGATGTAGGTAGCTCGCCTTTTTTTGTACCCAATAGTTTCGTTTATTTTTCTTCTTATTTTAAATTGAAATTACTTCTAGGGTGATGTAACTCAACCACTTCTTTTAAATAACTAGTATCTAAATGCACATAAATTTCGGTTGTGGTGATACTTTCATGCCCTAATAATTGTTGAATAACTCGTAAATCGGCTCCGTTTTTTAATAAATAAGTAGCAAAAGAATGTCTAAGTGTGTGTGGACCAATACTTTTTTTTAGGTTTATTTTTTGAGCAAGTTCTTTTAGAATAATAAAAATCATTTGTCGAGTTAATCGTTTTCCTCGTCTGTTTAAAAAAACAATATCTTCATCTTGTTTTTTAGGTTTGATTTGAGACCTGATTTCGTTTATATAAAAAGTAAGTTGATGGATAGTTGTTCTATGAATAGGAACAAAGCGATATTTATTTCCTTTTCCAAGTATTTTAATATAACCATCATCGAAAAATAAGTCAGATAACTGTAAATTGATGAGTTCGCTTACTCGAAGTCCACAACTATAAATAGTTTCAATAATCGTTTTATTGCGTTCTCCTTGTGGATGGCTTAAATCGATAGCAGCTATCAACTCATCTATTTCTTCTTTTTCTAAGGTGTCTGGAAGTTTTCTAGTAATGTTTGGGCTCTCGATTAAATCGGTAGGATTGTCTTGTCGATAATCTTCAAAAACTAAATAATCAAAAAAACTACGTAGCCCCGAAATTAATCGAGCTTGACTGCGAGCATTTAACTTTTTGCTAGCATCATAAATAAATTGTTGAATAACATCAGAGGTTATATAAGTCGGAGAACTAGGGTTTTCTATATTTTCTACAAATAAAGCCAGTTTATTTACATCTCTCTTATAACTATCAATTGAGTTTTGAGAAAGCCCTCTTTCAATTTTTAAATAATTTAAAAAATCGTATATAATTGGTTTCCAATTCATTTCTTCATGAGCTTTGTTTTTTTTTTAAAAAAAAACAACAATTATTAAAAAATAAAATTATTTTCGCTTCACAAACTTATAATTATAAAATTAAAAATTATGAAAAAATTATTATTAGTAGTTGCTATGATTGCTGCAGGATTTACTGCAAATGCACAGACTTTTGGAGTTAAAGGAGGTTTAAACGTTGCTAATGTTGACGTAGACACTGATTTTGGTGGAGGTTCACCTGACGGAAAAACTTCTTTTTATTTAGGAGGTTTAGTAGATTTTGAAATAAGTGAAAAATTTCATATTCAACCAGAGGTATTATATTCTGGAGATGGTTTTGATGGTTTTGATATGAGTTTTTTAACTGTTCCTGTTATGGCAAAATATTATGTTGCTGAAGGGTTTAATATTCAAGCAGGACCACAATTAGGTTTTCTTGTAGATTCTGATGGAGATACTGACGAAATGGAATCTTTTAATTTTTCATTAGGTTTAGGAGCTGCATATGAGTTGGAAAGTGGTTTATTCTTTGATATGAGATACAATATTGGATTATCAAACTTATCACAGGATCCATCAGTAGATGTTTCTACTAAAGCATTTCAAGTTGGTTTAGGTTATAGATTTTAATTTACAATTAAAATATTTTTCTTAAAGGAAGCAAAATTGCTTCCTTTTTTTTATTTTATATTAAATGTTTAAGGGAGAATTGATTAATAAAAAAAATGTAATATAAAATTAAAAAAGTTTGTAGAATAGTTGTAATAAAACTACATTTGATCTTGAATTAAAAAAAACAATTTAAAAATTATGAAAAAATTATTATTAGTAGTTGCTATGGTTGCTGCAGGTTTTACTGCAAACGCACAGGATGTTAAATTTGGTGTTAAAGCGGGTATGAACTTTGCTAGCTTAAATGGAGGAGAAGAGGTAAAGGATTTAAACTCAAGAACATCATTTCATGTTGGAGCAATGGCAGAAATTTCTATTTCTGACAAATTTTCTTTTCAACCAGAATTATTATACTCTGCACAAGGAGCTTCAGCAGATAATTTTCAAGGAAATGAAGCAGATGTAACTTTTAAATTAGATTATATTACTATGCCATTAATGGCTAAGTATTATGTTGCTGAGGGATTCAGTTTAGAAGCTGGTCCTCAATTAGCTTTCAATACAACTTCAAAGGTTAAAGCTGAAGCAAATGGACAAGAAGCAACTGAAGATATGAAAGATGAAACTAATGGATTTGATTTTGGTTTAAACTTTGGTTTAGGATATAAATTAGAAAATGGTTTAAATTTTGGTGCTCGTTATAACTTAGGTTTAAGTGGTATAGCAAAAGATAACGATGCAGATTCTATCAAAAATGGTGTATTCCAAATTTCTGTTGGATATTTCTTTTAATTAAAAGAATAATAAAGATTAAGAAGGAAGCAATTTTGCTTCCTTTTTTTATATGTTAAATTTTAAATATTTAAGCTAGAGTTAATTAATAAAAAAGTATAATATAAAATTAAAAAAGTTTGTTGAATAGTAGTAATCAAACTACATTTGACCTCGAATAAAAAAAACAATTTAAAAATTATGAAAAAATTATTATTAACAATTGCTATGGTTGTAGCAGGATTTACTGCAAATGCTCAAGAAAAGGGAGGTTTTGAAAAACAAGACTGGTTTATTAGTGGTAGTGCAGGTTTCAATAGTGTTTCACAAGAAGGTGGATCAGACCTTACTACTTTTACATTTTCTCCTTCTGTAGGATATTTTGTGTCTGAAAATATTGCTTTAGAATTAGCGCTTATTATAGGTAGTTCTACAACTGAAACGATGGGATTTCAGGCTGATATAGATCAAACAGGAGCTTCTTTAAGTGGTAACTATTTCTTTACTCCTGAAAATAATTTTTCATTTACTTTAGGAGCTGGGCTTTCTTATACTTCTGTAACAACAGATATGGATGGTTTTGGTGAATTTGATTCTAATGTTTTTAGTATTGCTGTAGCTCCAGGGATAAACTATTTTATTTCAGAAAACTTTGCTTTAAGAGCATCTTTAGCTGCACTTTCTTATTCTAATGAAAGTATTGATGTTGATGGAGCACCTTCAACTAATAGTTTTGGATTAAACTTAAACTTATCAGATATTAATTTCGGATTAACTTATAAGTTCTAATCATTTTTTATATGATAAAAAGAAAAAAGGAAGTAATTTAATTTGCTTCCTTTTTTTATGCTTAAACTTAAAAGAGTATTTTTACTTTGTTGAAACATTTAGAATGAAAAAATTAATCATAATTAACGGACCAAATTTAAATTTGCTAGGTAAAAGAGAGCCAATGATTTATGGTTCTAATTCTTTTGAGGAATTTTTTAAGAAGTTAAAAAATAAATATGCTGATGATTTTCAATTAGAATATTATCAGTCTAATATTGAAGGAGAATTGATAAATAAATTACACGAAGTGGGTTTTAATTATGATGGAATTATTTTAAATGCTGCTGCTTACACTCATACTTCTGTTGGAATAGGTGATGCAGTAAAAGCTATTGAAACTCCGGTAGTAGAAGTGCATGTTTCTAATATTCATGCAAGAGAAGAGTTTCGCCATGTGAGTTATATCGCTCCAAATGCAAAAGGAGTTCTTTTTGGTTTTGGCTTGCAAGGGTACGAATTAGCGCTTCAAAGTTTTTTGTAGACACCAATGTCGAATTCCTAATAAAACAAATAGAGGAGTCATAGGGTAGGTGTATAACTGAATTTTAGCAATCCAAATTATAGGTATAAGTAGTAAAAGAACCAGTAAAACTTGAATATATCTGTAAATCCACTTTGGTAGATTTTGTTTCAATAATAAGAAAGCTGCGATAATATTAGGTGCAAATGCCCATAAAAAATTAAAATTATTTGGAGCTGTAGAATGATTGGTAAAGAACCATAAAAATACAATTAACAGGCCTAAAATTCCAGTACCAAAAAACAATATAAAATCAAACCATTTAGTTCTTTTAGCGTTTTTAAAATCTCTATAAGTAATAAATAATCCTAAAAATAAAAGTAATAACATTGCTAAAAAAGGACTAAAAACATCGCTTTTTGATTTTTTTTCTTCAAAATCTAGTAAAATATTCGTTTTTAGAACCAAATCCTCTTCATTTCCATTTTTGATGATTTTTGAGGTGTTTAAAGCTTCAAAAACATAATCTGGCAAGTATAAATATTCTTTCGGAGCCGCAATTTTATCTAATTTACTTCCCAAAGCAATATTAATTCCGAAACTTCCCCAAGTGTTAGGATTGATTTCTTTGTTCATCAATTGTCTTATTGATAAATCCTCAGTTATAAAATCATCTTTAAAAACTAAGTTGTCACCAACAATTTTCTGAATAATATCTCGAGGTCTAGTTGCACAATTATCAAAAAAGGGATCATAAAAATAACTCGCATTTTCAGGTTGCGCGTTTGTTTCTAAAAAACTAAAAAACTCATTTTTTTGATCTTGGGTTAAGTTTAGTATTTGTTCTTTTACCCAACGTTTATCTTCTTGAGAACTTTTTAACGATAAATAAAATGGGTAACGAGCCAGTTTATATTTCATAAACCCTTTGGTGAAGTTTATTATGAACATAGGATCGTCAAAATCAAAAATACCGTAGTTGTATATCAAATCTAATTGTAAAACGGGGTCCTTTACTCGAATAGCAGAATGCCCAAATTTTTCATACAATGCTTCACCTGGTCCTGAAGTAATTACACTTATTTGTGAAAATTTTGACAAACTTACGGTGTTTGCGTTTTGAGAAAATAGGATGTTAACTGTTAGTAAGCTGAGTAAAAGAAGAATGTGTTTTTTTGTCATCATAAAGAATTAACTACAATAGAATTGATGTTGTACAAATATCATAAAACCAAACTATAAAGTCGTTAATTTTAAGTTTAATGTTTTATACCAATGGTTTTTTGAATAAATTGAGTTATTTGGTTTTCTAACCAGTAGTTTTCTGTATTGGTGAAAGAAGACATAAAACCAACATGCCCTCCGTAATTTGGTGTTAATAAGTAGAAATTATTCATGCTTTTAGCTTCTTTTGTTGGATAACATTCTTCGGATAAAAAGCTATCATCTAAAGCGTTTATAAGTAAGGTTGGGACTTTTATCTCTGGAATAAAAGGTCTAGCACTAGCTTTCTGCCAATAATCTTCAGAACTTTCAAATCCGAATACAGGAACTGTGTATTGCTTTTCTAAATGCCTAAACTTACTTGCTTTAAATAATAACTCTTTATTCAGGTTGAAATCAGGGAATTTTTCTGCTTTTTCTAAAAGTTTTAATTTCATGGTCCGCAAAAACTCATTCAAATAAACTTTGTTTTTTAATTTGTTTAACTCCGCTTGAGAAGTGGTTAAATCTACCGGAACAGAGACAGCAATTCCTCCTCTAACTTTTGAGTGAACATCAGCGAATTCTCCTAAATACTTAAGGGTTAAATTTCCTCCTAAACTAAAACCAGTAATGATAATGTTTTCATATTGATAGTTTTCTGACAAATAATTTACGATAAAATTTACGTCGTCTGTTTTTCCGCTATGATAGGTTTCTAAAAGCAAATTATCTTCACCACTACATCCTCTGAGATTCATACAAACAGTGTCAAATCCGTTTTCATTTAGATGATTAGAAGTAGTAATCATGTAATTAGATTCAGAACTTCCTTCCAATCCATGAATAAGTAAAACCAATGATTTTGACCCTACGATTGAAAAATCCAAATCGATAAAATCGGCATCCCAAGTAGTAATCCTTTTTCGTTGATATTGAATGGTGTCTTTCATAAATAACGGACGATAAACAGTGTTAAAATGTCCGTTTTTAAAAGGTAAACTTGGAGAAAATACTTCTGAAATAATAGGCATAATACTTCGTTATAGCTTTTGTAACAAATATGACAAAAATTAACTAAAATGTAAAACTCACTAAATGATTTCTTACTTTAGCTTTAAATATGAATACTATGAATGTCAAGAGGTATATTCCTAATTTATTAACTCTAGGAAACTTATTGTGCGGTACAATCGCAACTATTTTTGCTATTAAAGGTGACTTTTTTGCAACCGCTATTTTGGTTATGGTTGGAATTTTGTTCGATTTTTTTGATGGATTTGCTGCTCGCATACTAAAGGTGCAAGGTGAGTTAGGAAAACAGTTAGATAGTTTAGCAGATATGGTAACTAGTGGTGTGGTACCTGGAATAGTGATGATGCAGTTATTGGTTGAAGCTTTTGATGTTGATGCTGTTGGTTATTTTGGAGTAGATTCTTATGGGACAACAGGAAGTAATTTGCCTTATTTAGGATTGATATTAACTTTAGGAGCAGCTTACCGTTTAGCAAAATTTAATATTGATGAGCGTCAGTTAGATAGCTTTATTGGTGTACCAACACCAGCAATGAGTTTGTTTGTAATTTCATTACCATTAATAGTGCAGTTTGATAAAGAATCGTTTTTAGTTTCGTTAATCTCTAATCAGTACTTTTTACTATTAATTACGGTTTTATTTACTTATTTGATGAATGCTGAAATTCCGTTATTTTCTTTAAAGTTTAAAAACTTTTCTTTTAAAGATAACGTGATAAAATATGTTTTTTTATTGTTGTCAGTATTATTAATTGTTGCATTAAAAATTGCTGCAGTACCAGCTATTATACTTGCTTACGTAGTATTATCAATGGTTAATAATTCTGATAAAAAATTATCAAGTAAATAAGTGTGATCAAGATCATATAAATAAAAAACACGTTGAAAGCAACGTGTTTTTTATTTTTTATGAATAATGTATTTTGTGGATTAAAATTTTTTCTTCTTCAATTCAAAATCTTTACCAAGATACACTCTACGAACCGTTTCGTCTTCTGCAAGTTCTTCAGGGGTTCCTTCTTTTAAAATACCACCGTTGTACATTAAATACGTTCTGTCAGTAATTGCTAAGGTTGCTTGTACGTCGTGATCGGTAATTAAAATCCCGATGTTTTTATTTTTTAGTTGAGCAACAATTCCTTGAATATCTTCAACAGCAATAGGATCAACCCCCGCAAAAGGTTCGTCTAATAAAATAAATTTAGGATCAGAAGCTAAACAACGTGCAATTTCAGTTCTACGACGTTCACCACCAGAAAGTAAATCTCCACGGTTTTTACGAACGTGACCTAAACTGAATTCTTCAATTAATTCTTCTAAACGTTGTTTTCTTTCAGCTTTTGTTCTATTAGTAAATTCTAAAACAGACATGATATTGTCTTCTACTGATAATTTTCTAAAAACAGAAGCTTCTTGCGCTAAATAACCAATACCTTTTTGAGCACGTTTATACATGGCATCGGTTGTAATTTCTTGATCGTCTAGGTAAATATGCCCGTCGTTAGGTTTAATCATTCCAACAATCATATAAAAAGAAGTGGTTTTACCTGCTCCGTTAGGACCCAGTAATCCAATAATTTCACCTTGTTCAACTTCTAAAGAAATACCTTTTACAACTTTTCTGCTACCGTAAACCTTTTGTATGTTATCTGCTCTTAATTTCATGTTTGTTTTACTAACTGATGCAGCTAAAATAGTGTAAAACTATAAGCTTACAACTTAATAATTTGTTAACTATTTTCTTCTAAAGCTTCCCAAAACTCAACAGCTCTACGTAAATGAGGAATTACAATTGTACCGCCAACTAAAGTAGCAATACTCATAGTTTCCATCATTTCTTCTTTAGTAACTCTGTTTTTATGAGCTGTTTCAAGGTGGTAAGCAATACAATCATCACAACGTAAAACAGCAGAAGCTACTAAACCTAAAAGCTCTTTTGTTTTTACTGGTAAATGCCCTTCTGCATACGCATTGGTGTCTAAATTAAAAATACGTTTGATAACCTTGTTATCTGACGCTAAAATTTTCTCGTTCATTTTAGAACGGTACTCATTAAACTCTTGGACTTTTTGTGACATTCTTTTGTTGTTTTTTTATTACAAATTTAGAAATGTAAATACTTATTTCGTATAAAATCATAATAGGAACCGATACAATAACTTGGCTAGCTACATCGGGTGGTGTTATAATTGCCGATAAAATTAATACGACAACCAAGGCGTGTTTACGATATTTTCGTAAAAATTCAGGGGTAATTAATCCTATTTTTGATAAAAAATATATTACCACAGGAAGTTCAAAAAATACAGCAACTCCTATTAATGTGTTTGTAATTAAGCTTATATAAGCTTCTAATTTAAAGTTATTTTGAATAGCATCTGATATTTCAAAATTGTAAAAGAAATATACTGACATTGGTAAAATAACATAGTAGCTAAACAAAATTCCTAAGAAGAATAAAAATGAAGAAGTAAAAATAAAACCTCTTGATTTTTTTCTTTCATTTTCATGAAGTCCTGGAGCGATAAACCTCCATATTTCCCATAAAACATATGGAAAAGCAACAACAAAACCTAAAATTAATGAAGACCAGATTCCGGTCATTAATTGTTGTGTGGGATTTAAAGCTTGTAGTGTTTGCTTAAAATTAATAGTACAAAAACTACTATCAATTCCCATAGCACTAAAAGTGCTACAAAAGAATTTATAAGTTGCAAAATCAGGTTTTAAGTGTGCTAAAAGAATTTCAGTAAAAACAAAATTGATATTTGCAAAAATGACAATTGCTACAATAAAAATTGCCGCAAAACTTCTAACTAAATGCCATCTTAGTTCTTCAAGATGGTCTAAAAAAGACATTTCTTTTTCTGCCATGTTACAAAATTCCTTTTTTTATTAAAATGAATGAGAAATTAGTAGTGAAATTCAAACTATTGTTCGGATTTAAATAGTTAATTCTATTCTTTAAAACTATTATACTACTATAATGTAAAGTTGTAATTGTTTTATCAACTTTGTAAATAAAATTAATACCTTTAATGAAAGTGCTGTTTAATAAATTTACTAAATTAGCAATAGTATTACTTTCTAAAAGCATAGTTTTTTTTGCAGTAGAGGCAATTGTACTCGCGTCTTTCAAGTTAAAAAAGGTTTACGTAATTTTAAAGTGTAAAAATAGCAATATTTAAGAACAAAATCTTTTTAATAAAAAGAAAGTTTCCACTATTTAGTGTTTGGATTTTTTGTATTTTAGTTCACATTTTTAATTTTTGATATTAGAAGATGAATAAAGAGCAGACGGATTTATATGGATCATTAAAAAAGATCTTCGGATTTAATAAGTTTAAAGGACTACAAGAAGATGTAGTAAATAGTGTGTTAAATAACGATAACACATTTGTAATAATGCCAACAGGAGGAGGTAAGTCGTTGTGCTACCAATTACCAGCTTTAATGAAAGAAGGTACCGCTATTGTAGTTTCTCCGCTGATAGCATTAATGAAAAATCAAGTTGATGCCATTAGAGGTATTTCTGAAACTCATGGAATTGCACATGTTTTAAATTCTTCGTTGAATAAATCGGAAGTAGCACAAGTAAAATCTGATATTGAATCAGGAATAACTAAACTTCTTTATGTAGCGCCAGAATCGCTTATAAAAGAAGAGTATGTTGAGTTTTTAAGAGCGCAAAATATTTCTTTTGTAGCGATTGATGAAGCTCACTGTATTTCAGAGTGGGGACATGACTTTAGACCCGAATATCGAAATTTACGTAGTATTATCAAGCAAATTGATAATGTTCCAATTATTGGTTTAACTGCAACAGCTACCGAGAAAGTTCAAGAAGATATTTTAAAAACTCTTGGAATGTCAGATGCTAATGTTTTTAAAGCATCATTTAATAGAGCAAATTTATTTTACGAGGTACGTCCAAAGACCAAGGAAGTTGAAAAAGATATTATCCGTTTCATAAAGCAACGTATAGGAAAATCAGGAATTATTTATTGTTTAAGTCGTAAGAAGGTTGAAGAAATAGCACAAGTTTTACAAGTAAATGGTATTAATGCTGTTCCTTATCACGCTGGGTTAGATGCAAAAACCAGAGTGAAACATCAAGATATGTTTTTGATGGAAGATTGCGATGTTGTGGTAGCTACAATTGCTTTTGGTATGGGAATCGATAAACCTGATGTTCGCTATGTAATTCATCATGATATTCCTAAAAGTTTAGAAAGTTATTATCAAGAAACAGGAAGAGCAGGACGTGATGGAGGTGAAGGTTACTGTTTAACATTCTATTCATACAAAGACATAGAAAAGTTAGAGAAGTTCATGGCAAATAAGCCAGTTGCTGAACAAGAAGTTGGGCATGCATTATTGCAGGAAGTTGTAGGTTATGCTGAAACTTCTATGAACAGACGTAAGTACTTATTACACTATTTTGGCGAAGAGTTTGATGAAGTGAATGGTGAAGGAGCTGACATGGATGATAACATGCGTAATCCGAAGAAAAAGCACGAAGCAAAAGATGAAGTTGTAACATTATTATCTGTCATAAAGGATACTAGCGAAATGTATAAGCCTAAAGAAATAGTAAATACTATTATAGGTAAAGAAAATGCATTGTTAAAATCACACAAAACAAATGAACAGCCGTTTTTCGGAATAGGAAAAGCTAAAGATAATCATTATTGGATGGCGTTAATCCGTCAAGTATTGGTTGCTGATCTTATCAAGAAAGAGATTGAACAATACGGAGTTTTAAAAATTACTCCTGAAGGAGAAGCATTTTTGAAAAATCCAACTTCGTTTATGATGACTGAAAACCACGTATACGAAACAGCTGATGATGGTACGATTATTACCAATGAAAAATCAAATGCAGGAGGAGTAGACGACAAGTTGGTGGCTATGTTAAAAGACTTAAGAAAAGCTGTAGGAAAACGTTTAGGAGTTCCTCCTTTCGCTGTTTTTCAAGATCCTTCGTTAGATGATATGGCGTTGAAATACCCGATTAATCTAGATGAATTAGCTAAAGTTCATGGAGTAGGTGAAGGAAAAGCAAAAAAATACGGAAAAGATTTTGCTGCATTGATATCGAAATACGTTGAGGAAAACGATATTATGCGTCCAGACGATTTAATTGTAAAGAGTACAGGAGTAAATTCAGGATTAAAATTATACATTATTCAAAACACCGATAGAAAGCTACCTTTAGAAGATATAGCAAGTTCTAAAGGATTAGAGATGGGTGAGTTGATAAAAGAAATGGAAGCAATTGTTTTTTCTGGAACAAAATTAAATATAGATTATGCTATTGATGATTTGCTAGATGAAGATCAACAAGAAGAAATCCATGACTATTTTATGGAAGCTGAAACCGATAAAATTCAAGGAGCTTTAGATGAGTTTGATGGGGATTACGATGATGAAGAATTACGCTTAATGCGAATTAAATTTACCAGCGAAATAGCTAACTAAAAAATAATAATTATGAAAGCGCACACGTATTTACATTTTGATGGTAACTGCAAAGAAGCAATGACTTATTATGCAGATGTTTTAGGAGGAGAAATTACTATGATGATGCAATTTAGCGATGCGCCTGATGAAATTTGTCAGAATTTTCCAGAAGAAGTGATGGATTTAACCATGCATTGCACTCTAGAAGCTGATGATGTAACTATTTTAGCTTCAGATTATCTTAATGACAGAGAGCCGCATTTAGCTGGAAATAATTTTGCTGTTAGTTTAACAACTCACGACGAAGATGAAGCCGAAGCTATTTTTAATAGTTTAGGAGAAGGGGGCTTTGTAATGATGCCTTTTGAAGAAGCATTTTGGGGAGGTAAATTCGGAATGTTACAAGATAAATTTGGTATTCGTTGGATGATGTCTTTTGAAACACAATCGGCATAAATGAATGATAAAGTAACTACATATATTCAAGAAAAAACGAAATGGACGCAAGAGTTAACGCTCTTGCGTTCTGTTTTATTAGAACTTCCTTTTAAAGAAAGTATAAAATGGGGAGCACCTGTGTATGTGCATAAAGGAAAAAACATTGTTGGATTATCAGCTTTTAAAAATCACTTCGGATTATGGTTTTTTCAAGGAGTTTTTTTAGCTGATAAAGCCAAAGTTTTAGAAAATGCTCAAGAAGGAAAAACCCAAGCAATGAGACAATGGAGGTTTTATAAAATTGAAGATATACAACCTGAATTAGTTAAACAATATGCTTTAGAAGCCATAAAAAATTCAGAAGAAGGTAAAGAGTTAAAACCGAAAAGGAACACTAAACCAATACAAATTCCGAAGGAATTACAAATAGAATTGGATAAAAATGAAAGATTAAAAGAGGCTTTTAATGCGTTTTCTTTAAGTAAACAAAGAGAATATACAACTTATATTTCTGAGGCTAAACGAGAAGTAACAAAGTTAAAACGTCTTGAAAAGATAATCCCGATGATTTTAAACGGAACAGGTTTACACGACAAGTACAAAAATTGTTAGTTGATAATAATTTTATCTACCGTAGCAGTAGAATCACATCGTATAATGTATAAATTAATGTTCTTTAAGCTGTCTTTACCAGTAATATAATATTCTGCACAAGGTTTTAAACGAGGTTTGCTTTTTCCAAAATCAACATCACCGTGATTAAGTATCGTTGAAATAGTGGCAGTATCTACTTTTGATGTAGCCATTATTTGCTGAGCATCTTCAGAAAATAAACGTTTTTTAATTCTAATAGTTTTTAAAGTACGCGCATCCATTCCGTAATCAAAAGATACATCTTTACCTTTCCAAATAAACAACACAATGATTGAACCTAATGTTACACCTACTAAATAAAATCCGAAACGTTTTAACCACTGCATAATTTAAAGTTTAACGAGAGCAAAAGTAATAACTTAAATTATTCTTTTAATAATGATTTTACGTTATTATATAAAATGTGTTCACTTGTTTTGTATGAGTTATAACAAAAGAATAACACTAAGGGTATGATTAATAATAAAATGAAGGATATTTTTTGGTAATTTAAATAAACAAAAAACGAAATTAATGTGTAAAGAGACATTAATATTAAGAATTCGGAATTTGTTTTAACTTTTAAATTTATTTCTAATCTACTTTGACTTTCATTTATTATTCTTCCATTAATTTTAATGGAATTAATATGACTAGGGTTAAAATCAAAAAAGAAGTATTTAAAAGAGTTTTTAGATTCAATTATAAAACTATCTTTAGAAGTCTTAGTGAAAGTTATATTAGGTTTTTTTTGAATTTTTAGAATGAAATTGTCAAAGGAAGAACAATTAACTGTAATAATTTCTTCTTTCATAAAACTCGATGCAACTGGTATTAAAGTATCAATAAATTAATATCTCTGTAAGGCAAGTCAAACCAATCTGCTACGGTTTTGTTGGTTAAAATTCCGTGGTAAAAATACATTCCGTTACGTAAACTTTTGTCAAAACGAGCAGCATTTTCAAAACCTCCTTCTTCAGCAATTTGTAATAAATAAGGCGTAAAAATATTACTGATAGATACCGAAGCAGTTCTAGAATATCTTGACGGAATATTGGGTACGCAATAATGAATAACTCCGTGGTTGGTAAAAGTAGGTTTGCTATGCGTGGTAATTTGAGAAGTTTCAAAGCATCCGCCACGATCAATACTAACATCAACAATTACTGCACCATCTTTCATTTGTTCAATCATTTCTTCAGTTACTACAACTGGTGATCGGTCTTTTCCTCTAATAGCTCCAATAGCCACATCACAACGCATTAAAGCTTTATGTAGTGTTTTTGGTTGAATGGTAGATGTGTATATAGGTGAATTAACACAGGCTTGTAAATTTCGTAATTTGGTAATTGAATTATCGAAAACCTTTACACGAGCACCTAAACCTATAGCGGTTTTAGCAGCAAACTCTCCAACTGCACCAGCACCTAAAATAACAACATCGGTAGGAGGTACACCTCCAATATTCCCTAACAATAAACCGTTACCTCCATTAGCGGCAGTTAGTAATTCTGCAGCAATATGCATAGAAGCGATACCTGCAATTTCACTTAACGATTTAAGGATAGGGTATACACCATGATCGTCTTTTATATAGTCGAAAGCAAAGGCAGTAATTCGTTTTTTAGCTAAAGCTTCAAAGTATTTTTTATTTTGTGTTTTAAGTTGTAAGGCTGAAATTAATACTGTTTGCGGATTCAGCATTTGAATTTCATCTAACGATGGTGGTTCTACTTTTAAAACAATATTACAAGCAAAAGCCTCTTTTACATCGTAAGATACTTTTGCTCCAGCATCAGAATATTCTTTGTCGCTATAATTTGCACCTTCACCCGCACCAGTTTCAATCACAACTCTATGTCCATGAGCTACCAACGCAGCAACAGCATCAGGAGTTAAACTAATACGTTTTTCTTCGAAATGGGTTTCTTTTGGTAAACCGATAAATAATTCGCCTTTTTGCTTTTTAATTTCAAGCATTTCGGTTTGCGGCATTAACTGCTCTTTGGTAAAAGGTGAAATAGACCCCATGTAAAATTAGTTAGTTTTTAATTGAATGTTTCGTTGTCCGTTTTCTAACAAACTAATAGAAACAGATACAGTATCTAAAGGTAGTAAATTTTTAACATTTTCGGGCCACTCAACTAAACACCAATTATTACTGTAAAAATAGTCTTCAACTCCCATGTCGTAGGCTTCTTCTTCGTCATTAATTCTATAAAAATCGAAATGGTAAACAGTTTCGTTGGTGTTGGTTTTATACTCATTAACTAAAGAAAAAGTAGGTGAACTAGCAACGTCTTCAACACCTAATACATTGCATAATTCTTTAATTAATGTGGTTTTTCCAATCCCCATTTCACCATAAAACAGTAAAATTTTATGAGAAGCAGTTGCTAAAACTTCTTCAGCAATCGTTCTTAATTCTGATAAAGAATAGTTTTTGTTCATAATAGCAAAAATACTTAAAACATTATTTTTTTCAATGTAGTTTTAATTCTAATTCTATTTGGTACTTTTGAGAATATTACTTTTTGAAATGAAAAATAAAATATTGTTTAGTACATCAAACAGTTCAAGTTCAATTTTTGTAGTTTTTTTACTTTTTGGTTTATTTTACTCTGTGTCATTTGTAATTTTTAATGATGAAAGTGTTAAGATTATTTTCTCGTTGTTTATACTACTGATAACAGTTTTTATTTTAAATAAAAAATTATTTTATTCTATAGAACTAGATAGTAGTAAAGGCTTTGTGTATTATTATCCATTAAGCTTTTTAGGAGATAAAGAATTCATAGTTGGTTTTTCTGAAATAGAAAAGATTGTTTATTTCGATTACATGTATAAAACTCCATCACATTGTAGTGTATTATCTAGTAAAGGTAAATTCAGTATTGAATGCTCTAAAAATGAGGCTGAAAAAATATATTCATTTTTTAAAGAATTGAAAATTCCTTTTGAATTTGACAGTGATAAAGAAATTAAATTTAGGAGTGGTGAAATTTTTCAAAAGAAAAAATACAACTAGTTTTTATATCTATAATGTCCAATAATTTTAAAATCAAACAAGCAATCTTCAAGTACTTGACCAGCGCCAATATTATGAACGATTAAATATCGTTGCTTATTTGTAGTTGATTTTTTTGATGAAACGATACCGATATGAGTGGTGCCTCCGCCTAAATTCCAACAAACAATATCACCAGGGATATAATCATTCGGGTTTGAAGAAATCTTTTTTACAATCCCTTTTCTTTTAAAAAAGGTCATTAAGTTAGGAACTCTACGATGATCTATATTTGTATCAGTTCTTTTTAACCTCCAGATTTTAGGATACACAGAAAAGTTAGCCTTCATATCTTCATGGACTTCCTTTTGAAGATCGATACCTAGCTTACGATATGCACGAATCACAACATCGGTACAAACGCCTTTGTCTTTAGGAACATCACCATTTGGATATTTGATTGAAAAATAACTTGGATCATAGATGACTCTATCTTTTGTGAGTTCAAAAGCAGCAATAGAAAGCTTGTCTTCTTGAGCTTGAACAATACTAAATTGAACGAAAAGAAGACTGAAGAGTAAAAGTTTCTTTACCATTATAGTTTCTAAAAATCTTATTTCGGATTATAAACAGCACACGGGATGATCATTTCTTCTAACGAAATCCCTCCATGTTGATAAGTGTTTTTGTAGTACTTTACAAAGTGATTGTAATTGTTTGGATACGCAAAAAATAAATCTTCCTTAGTAAATATAAACGGACTGTTAATTGCTACAGTTGGCAAGAATATATCTTTCGGATTTTTAACCGCATACACATCTTTATCTTCATAACTTAAGCTTCTACCAGTTTTGTAACGTAAATTAGAACTGATGTTTTTATCACCAATAACTTTTGTTGGGTGCTTACTGTTGATTGTACCATGATCGGTAGTAATAATTAATTTTTGACCTAGTTTTTGTGCTTTTTGAATAATCTCGTATAAAGGTGAGTTTTTAAACCAGCTAACAGTTAATGAGCGATATGCTTTGTCGTCTCCAGCTAATTCTTTAATAACTTCCATTTCGGTTTTTGCATGAGAAAGCATATCAACAAAATTAAAAACTACCGCTGTTAGGTCGTTTTGTTTTGTTCCGTTGTAATTATCAGCTAAATCTTTTCCGCTTTTTAAAGAAACTATTTTATAATATTCATGTTTAATATCTAAGCTTAAACGTTTTATCTGATCTGCTAAAAATTCAGCTTCAAATAAATTTTTTCCACCTTCATCAGTATCGTTTTTCCAATAATTTGGATGCCTTTTTTCCATTTCAGAAGGCATTAATCCAGAAAACATTGCGTTTCTAGCATATTGGGTTGCTGTTGGTAAAATGCTATAGTAAGAATGTTCTTCTTCTTTTTTATAATAATTATTAATGAAAGGTTCTAAAACCCTATATTGATCGTAACGGAGGTTATCAATCACTACCCATAAAACTCCTTGATCTTTTGATAAATTAGGAACTACATAATCTTTAAAAAGTGTATGAGAAAATGTTGGTTTATCATCATTTGTTAACCAATTTTGATATTTTTTCTTAACAAATTTGAAGAATTGTGAATTTGCTTCGGATTTTTGAGATTCTAAAATTTCTAGCATTCCCGTATCATTAATATCTTCTAATTCGAGTTCCCAATGAACTAGTTTTTTATACAATTCACTCCATTCTTCGTGTGAATTCACCATGGCTAAATCCATCGAAATTTTTCTGAATTCTTGTTGATAGTTAGAAGTGGTTTTTTCTGAAATTAAGCGAGAATGATCTAAGTTTTTCTTTAAACTCAATAATATTTGATTCGGGTTAACAGGTTTAATCAAATAATCTGCAATTTTAGATCCAATAGCTTCTTCCATAATATACTCTTCCTCACTTTTTGTAATCATAACCACAGGAAGATTTGGGTTTTTCTGTTTTATTTCAGCTAAGGTTTCTAAACCTGTAATACCAGGCATATTTTCATCTAAAAAAACAATGTCAAAATTGTTTTCATCTACTAAATCGATAGCATCTGCTCCGTTAGTACAAGTAGTTACTGAGTAGTCTTTTTTTTCTAAAAATAAAATGTGTGGTTTTAATAAATCAATTTCGTCATCAACCCAAAGTATATGTATGTTTTTCATTATAATTTTTTATCTAATTACTACTAAAATAACGTTGAAAATTAGTTTTGTTGTTCTTTTAAAAGCTAAAAATACGTTAATAAAACGCTGGTTAATTTGGTTTTGTTGATAAATTATGATTTTTTTGTTTAAAATTCAAGGATTTATACATTTTGAAGCAAACAACCACCAATAAGTTAAAGATAATTAACGATCCTATTTACGGATTTATCTCTATACCGAATTCACTAATTTTCGACATTATTGAGCATCCGTATTTTCAAAGATTACGTAGAGTAACTCAAATGGGATTATCAAATTTAGTGTATCCAGGAGCAAACCACACTCGATTTCATCATGCTATTGGTTGTATGCATTTAATGCAAAAAGCTGTACGAGTATTACGTTTAAAAAATGTTGAAATTTCAGAGGAAGAAGCGAATGCTCTCTACATCGCAATTTTACTTCACGATATTGGTCATGGTGCATATTCGCATGCTTTAGAACATAGTATTGTGAATGGAATTACGCATGAAGAAATTTCATTAAAGTTTATGAAAGCGTTGAATGATGAGTTTGGCGGAAAACTAAGTTTGGCAATTCAAGTTTTTGAAGGAAAACATCCACGTAAATTTTTATACCAATTAATATCGAGTCAGTTAGATATTGATCGTTTAGATTACTTGAAAAGAGATAGTTTTTATACGGGGGTTGCTGAGGGAAATATTTCTTCTGAACGTTTAATTGCTATGATGAATGTGGTAGACAATGAGTTAGTTATTGAACAGAAAGGAATTTATTCTGTAGAAAAATTCATTATCGCGCGTCGTTTAATGTATTGGCAAGTGTATTTGCATAAAACAGGTTTAGTTGCTGAAAATATTTTGGTAAGTGTGTTGAAAAGAGCAAAAGAGTTAGCTACAAAAGGAGTAGAATTGCCAGCTAGTTCTGCATTAAAATACTTTTTATACAATCCAATTACCAAAGAGAATTTTTCAGATAAAACACTTCAAATTTTTTCTGAGTTGGATGATTATGATGTTCTTTCAGCAATTAAAGAATGGAAAAATCATGATGATTTTGTATTGTCTACTTTGGCAAAGAAAATCATTGATAGAAACTTGTTTAAAATTGAAATTCAAGAGAAACCGTTTACAAATGAACAATTAGAAAAGCGTAGAAAAAAGCTTCAGGATTTGGTGAATATTAGCAGTGAAGAGTTAGAGTATTTTGTTTTTTCTAACGAGATTAAGCATCAAGCCTACAATACTGAAAAACCAATAAAAATTTTCACTAAAAAAGGAAAATTAAAAGATATTGCTAAAGCCTCTGATCAGCTAAACCTTAAAGCATTAACAAAACCAGTAATAAAATATTACTTGTGCTATCCTAAAAAAATAATGTAGGTGTTTTTAGAAACAAATTCTAATCAAGAGGTAATTGAACAAAATTAATTACTTTTGCACTTAATGAAATTTACAGCAAAACAAATCGCCGATATTTTAGAAGGTGAGATTGAAGGAAATCCAGAAGCTGAAGTATCTAAACTTTCAAAGATAGAAGAGGGTACAGAAGGTTCGTTAACCTTTTTATCTAACCCTAAATACAATCCATATATTTATACAACTAAGGCTACAGTAGCTATCGTTAATAAAAGTTTTGTTCCTGAAAAGGAAATAAAAGTAACGCTGATAAAAGTTGAAAATGCGTATAAATCATTTTCTAGATTATTAGAGTTTTATAATGAAGTTAAAAACAACAAAACAGGTAGAGAGAACCCTAATTTTATTGCTGAATCAGCTGTAATTGGTGACAATGAATACGTAGGAGCTTATGCTTATATAGGTGAGAATGTTGTAATAGGAAACAACGTAAAAATATATCCTAGTTCGTATATCGGAGATAATGTTGTAATAGGAGATAATACGGTAATTTTTGCTGGAGTAAAGATTTATTCAGAAACAGTTATTGGGAAAAACTGTAAAATTCACTCAGGAGTAGTTGTAGGATCTGATGGTTTCGGATTCGCTCCTGATGAAAATGGAGAATACAAAGCAGTACCTCAAATAGGAAATGTAATTATTGAAGATAATGTTGATATTGGAGCTAGTTCTACAATAGATAGAGCTACATTAGGTTCAACAATTATTCGTAAAGGCGTCAAGTTAGACAACCAAATTCAAATTGCTCATAATGTTGAAATTGGAAAGAATACAGTAATAGCTTCTCAAACAGGGATAGCAGGATCTACTAAGATTGGAGAGAATTGTATGATTGGAGGTCAAGTAGGTATTGTTGGTCACATCACGATAGGAAACAATGTAAAGATTCAAGCGCAATCAGGAATTGGTAAGAGTTTAAAAGACGGTGAAGTAGTTCAAGGAACACCAGCTTTTGGATATTCTGATTATAGCAAGTCATATGTATATTTTAAAAACCTGCCTAAGCTTGCATCTACAGTAAATAGAATAGAAAAAGAGTTGAATGCTCAAAAAATAAATAATGAGTAAGAAACAAAAAACTATACAAAAAGAAGTTACATTATCGGGTGTAGGATTACACACAGGTAATGAGGTGACTATGGTTTTTAAACCAGCACCAGAAAATCATGGATTTGCTTTTATGCGTGTTGATTTAGAAGGAACACCAATTATTGAAGCAAAAGCAGAGTATGTAACAAATACTCAAAGAGGTACAAATCTTGAAAAAAACGGAGTTCAAATACAAACATCTGAGCACGTTTTAGCAGCAGCAGTTGGTTTAGATATCGATAACCTTCTTATCGAAATCAATGCTTCAGAGCCACCAATTATGGATGGTTCGTCAAAGTTTTTTATCAAAGCTTTAGAAGAAGCAGGTATTGTTGAGCAAGAAGCAGAAATTGAAGAGTATGTTGTTAAAGAGATTATCTCTTACAAGGATGAAAATACAGGTAGTGAAATTATCTTAATGCCTGCAGATGAGTACCAAATCACTACTATGGTCGATTTCGGAACCAAAATTCTTGGAACTCAAAACGCTACTCTAGAAAGAATTTCAGACTTTAAAGAAGAAATATCAGCAGCAAGAACATTTAGTTTCTTACACGAAATTGAAATGTTATTAGAAAACGATTTAATTAAAGGTGGAGATTTAAACAACGCTATTGTGTATGTAGATAAAGAGTTATCAGAAAGCACAATGGAAAAATTAAAAGGAGCTTTTAATAAAGATAACGTTTCTGTTAAACCAAATGGTATTCTTGATAATTTAGAATTACATTGGGCAAACGAAGCTGCGCGTCATAAATTACTAGATGTAATTGGAGATTTAGCATTAGCAGGTACTCGTATTAGAGGTAAGGTGATTGCTAACAAACCAGGTCATGGTGTAAATACATCATTTGCTAAGAAATTAGCAAAAACGATTAAGATGGAAAAGCGTAATAACGTACCGTCTTACGATTTGCATCAACAGCCACTAATGGATATCCATCAAATTATGGATATCTTACCACACAGACCTCCATTTTTGTTGATTGATAGAATTATTGAATTATCAGACAAACACGTGGTCGGAATGAAAAATGTTACAATGAATGAAGATTTCTTTGTTGGACATTTTCCAGGAGCACCGGTAATGCCAGGGGTATTACAAGTAGAAGCAATGGCTCAGTGTGGAGGGATTTTAGTATTAAGTACTGTTCCAGATCCTGAAAATTATTTAACATATTTCATGAAAATGGATAATGTTAAATTCAAACAAAAAGTATTACCTGGTGATACTTTAATATTTAAATCAGAATTAATAGCTCCAATTCGTAGAGGTATTTGTCACATGCAAGCCTATGCTTATGCTAATGGTAAATTGGTTTGTGAAGCAGAATTAATGGCTCAAATTTCAAAAGTAAAATAACATGAATCAACCACTTGCGTACGTTCATCCACAAGCAAAAATAGCTCGTAACGTAGTTATTGAACCTTTTACAACCATTCATGCCAATGTTGAGATTGGTTCAGGAACTTGGATTGGTTCTAACGTTACTATTATGGAAGGTGCTCGTATTGGTAAAAATTGTCGAATTTTTCCAGGAGCAGTTATTTCAGCAATTCCACAGGATTTAAAATTCAATGATGAAGAAACAACTGTTGAAATAGGAGATAACGTTACGATAAGAGAATGTGTTACGATTAACAGAGGAACTTCAGACAGAATGAAAACTGTTATTGGAGATAACTGTTTAATTATGGCGTATTGCCATATTGCACACGATTGTAAAGTTGGTGATAATTGTATTTTCTCAAACAACTCAACCTTAGCAGGTCATGTAACTGTGGGAGATAATGTAGTATTAGCAGGTATGGTTGCAGTTCATCAGTTTGCTTCGGTTGGAAATCATGCGTTTGTAACAGGTGGTTCGTTAGTTCGTAAAGATGTACCTCCTTTTGTTAAGGCTGCAAGAGAACCGTTATCGTATGTAGGTATTAATTCTGTTGGATTGCGAAGAAGAGGTTTTTCAACTGAAAAAATTAGAGAGATTCAAGATATTTACAGAATTTTATTCCAGAAAAATTACAATAATTCCCAAGCGATAGATATTATTGAAGCTGAAATGGAAGCTACTTCAGAGCGAGATGAAATCGTTCAGTTTATCAAAGATTCGCATCGCGGAATTATGAAAGGGTATTTTAAAGCAAATTAATTAGTAAAATTGCACTTTATAAAGCAATAATAAAGATCACATAAATGGCAACAACATCAGATATTAAAAAAGGATTGTGTATTCGATATAGTCACGATATATTTAAAGTTATTGAGTTTTTACATGTAAAACCTGGAAAAGGACCTGCTTTTGTTCGTACAAAATTAAAGAGTGTTACTACAGGAAAAGTAATTGATAACACATTTTCTGCAGGGCATAAAATTGAAGACGTTCGTGTTGAAACACATAAGTTCCAATATTTATATCCAGAAGGCGATATTTATCACTTCATGAATACAGAGGATTACAATCAAATTACACTTCAAAAATCAGTATTAGATGCTCCAGAATTAATGAAAGAAGGAGAAGTTGTAACTGTTTTAATCAATACTGAAGACGGTATGCCTTTATCAGTTGAAATGCCATCGCATGTAATTTTAGAAGTTACACATACTGAGCCAGGTGTAAAAGGTAATACAGCAACCAATGCTACTAAACCAGCAACCGTTGAAACAGGAGCTAGAATTAATGTACCTTTATTTATTAATGAAGGAGATAAAATTAAAATAGATACCGAAAAAGGCGCATATACAGAGCGTATCAAAGAATAATTTAATATTCCCGCTTTAGCGGGAATTTCTTTTTACAAATGAAATTTAAACAGCCTCAAACTTTAGAACAAATAGCTTCTTTGTTAGAAGTTGAATTTGTAGGTGATAATAACTTTTCAATTACAGGAATTAACGAAATTCACGTAGTAGAAAAAGGGGATATAGTTTTTGTAGACCACCCAAAATACTATGATAAAGCATTAAATTCAGCAGCAACTACTATTTTGATCAATAAAAAAGTGGATTGTCCTGAAGGAAAAGCATTATTGATTTCTGATGATCCTTTTCGTGATTTTAATAAAATCACGAAACACTTCAATCCTTTTATAGCATCAAAAAGTAGTATTGCTGAATCTGCTATTATTGGTGAAGGTACAATAATTCAACCTAATGTATTTATTGGAGAAAATGTTGCAATAGGAAAAAATTGCTTAATCCATGCTAATGTTTCTATCAATAATAACTGTGTAATTGGTGATAATGTAACGATTCATGCCAATACAGTTTTAGGAGGAGATGCTTTTTATTATAAAAACAGACCTGAAGGTTTTGATAAGCTAATTTCTGGAGGTAGAGTAGTAGTAGAAGATAATGTAGATTTAGGTGCATCGTGCACGATTGATAGAGGAGTAACGGGCGATACAACTATTGGAGAAGGAACAAAGGTTGATAATCAAGTACATATAGGTCACGATACTTTGATTGGAAAAAAGTGTTTGATTGCAGCACAAACAGGTATTGCAGGTTGTACGGTTATTGAAGACGAAGTAACTATTTGGGGACAAGTAGGGATTATTAGTGGCTTGACTATTGAAAAAGGAACTGTTTTAATGGCACAAACAGGTGTAACAAAATCACTAAAAAAAGGAATATACTTCGGAACACCACAGCGAGAATACCGTCAAACATTACGTGAGGTTATCTATTTAAAAAATGTAACAAATCAAGATAAAAAGTAACACAAAATTAATTGGGAAAACTCAATTAAAACAGTATTTTTGTCTGACTTTAAAAAATAAAAAAACAAACCAATGAGTGTTTTAGTAAATAAAGATTCAAAGATTATAGTTCAAGGTTTTACAGGAAGTGAAGGAACTTTCCATGCAGGTCAAATGATTGACTACGGTACCAATGTTGTTGGAGGTGTTACTCCAGGAAAAGGTGGTCAAGAGCACTTAGGAAAGCCAGTATTTAACTCAGTTGCTGAAGCTGTTGAAAAAGCTGGAGCTGATACTTCTATTATTTTTGTACCACCAGCATTTGCTGCTGATGCAATTATGGAAGCTGCTGAAGCAGGAATTAAAGTAATTATTTGTATTACTGAAGGAATTCCTGTTGGTGATATGACTAAAGTTAAAGCATATATAGATGCTAAAGAAGATTGTACTTTAGTAGGACCTAACTGCCCAGGAGTAATTACTCCAGAAGAAGCAAAAGTAGGAATCATGCCAGGATTTATCTTTAAAAAAGGTAGAGTAGGTATTGTTTCTAAATCTGGAACATTAACGTATGAAGCTGCTGACCAAGTTGTAAAACAAGGATACGGAATTACTACTGCTATTGGTATTGGTGGAGATCCAATTATTGGAACTACTACAAAAGAAGCTGTTGAATTATTAATGAATGATGAGGAAACTGATGCAATTGTAATGATTGGTGAAATCGGAGGTCAATTAGAAGCTGAAGCTGCTCGTTGGATTAAAGCTGATGGTAACCGTAAGCCAGTTGTTGGTTTTATAGCAGGACAAACTGCACCAGCAGGTAGAACAATGGGACATGCAGGAGCAATCGTTGGAGGAGCTGATGATACTGCACAAGCAAAAATGAAGATTTTAGCAGAAAACGGAATTCACGTTGTTGAATCTCCAGCTAAGATCGGAGAAATGGTAGCTAAAGTTTTAGCTTAATTTTAAAACAAACGATTTTAACATAAACTGTTAAAATTTTACCATAAATTATTTTAAAATCCGTTGAATTCGTAAATTCAACGGATTTTTTATTTTAATCAAAACTAAATATTAATGAAAACAATTAAGTTGCTATTTATTAGCATGTTGCTTATTACTGCTATTGGTTGTAAGCAATCAACTACTTCAGAAAAAGAGGTAAAGACAGAAAAACAAAAAGATGCCAACGGTTTTAATTACGAAACTGTTACTAATGACCCAACAGGTTTACGACTGTATACTTTAGATAATGGTCTTAAAGTGTATTTAAGTAAAAATACTGATGAACCTAAAATTCAAACCTACATAGCGGTAAGAGCGGGTTCAAATTATGATCCAAAAGAATCTACTGGTTTAGCTCACTATTTAGAGCACATGGTATTCAAAGGAACTCATAAAATCGGTACTGTTGACTGGGAGAAGGAAAAAGAATATTTAGAAAAGATTTCTAATTTATACGAGCAGCATAGAACAGAAGAAGATCTTGAAAAGAAAAAAGAGATTTATAAAGAGATTGATAAAGTTTCTTTAGAGGCTTCAAACTATTCAGTAGCTAACGAGTATGATAAAATGACTGCTTCATTAGGTGCAACTGGTACTAATGCTCACACATGGTTTGAAGAAACTGTTTATAAAAACAAAATTCCAGCAAATGAGTTAAACAAGTGGTTAGATTTAGAGGCTGAACGTTTTAGTACATTAGTTTTACGTTTATTCCATACTGAATTAGAGGCTGTTTTTGAAGAGTTTAATAGAGGGCAAGATAATGATTGGCGTAAGCGTTATGCGGCTATGTTAGATGGATTATTCCCTAATCATCCATACGGACAGCAGACTACCATTGGTACAGGACAACATTTAAAGAACCCTTCAATGATAGATATTCATAATTATTTTGACAAATATTATGTGCCAAATAACATGGCTGTAGTGTTAGTAGGAGATTTAGATTTTGATGCTACCATTAAAAAAGTGAATGAGACTTTTGGAAAACTTGAAAAGAAAGAATTAACTCATCCAACGTTACCAAAAGAAGAGCCAATTGCACAACCGATTATTAAAGAAGTTTTTGGTCCAACATCAGAGTCAATTTCTATAGCTTATAGATCTCAAGGAGTAAATACCGAAGAAGAAAAATTTGTTACTCTTTGCGATATGATTATGGCAAATGGTAACGCAGGGTTATTAGATTTAAACTTAAATCAAAAACAAGTAGTGCAAAGTGCTAGTTGTTCTCCAACATTTTTAAATGATTATGGTTACCACTCTTTTACTGGAAACCCAAAATCAGGTCAGACTCTTGATGAAGTTAAAGACTTAATTTTAGAACAAATCGAAAAATTAAAAAAAGGAGAGTTTGAAGAGTGGATGATTGAAGCTGTTGTTAACGATTTAAAATTAAGTCAAACACGTCAGTATGAAAACAATACAGCTTTAGCGGGTGCTTATTTTAATGCGTTTATTCACCACGAAGATTGGTCGGATAAGGTGAAATTTTTAGATGATTTAAAGAAAATTTCTAAACAAGAATTAGTTGATTTTGCTAACAAATTCTATCAAAATAATTACGTTGTAACTTATAAGCGTAAGGGTGAAGATAAAAATATTGTAAAAGTTCAAAACCCAGGAATTACTCCAGTAAACTTAAATAGAGATAAGAGTTCTGAGTATTTACAAGCGTTTAACAAAGTAGAATCAGATCCATTACAACCAAAATTTGTTGATTATAAAACAGCGATTAAGGAAACTAAGTTAAATAACGATATTAAAGTTTCTTATGTGTTAAATGAAAATAATGATTTATTCGATTTGAATATCATTTTCGATATGGGTAAAGACAACGACAAAAAGTTAAGTCTTGCTGCTGGTTACTTAGAATATATTGGTACCGATAAATATTCTGCTGAAGAAATCAAAAAAGAGTTTTATAAGTTAGGAGTAGACTATTATGTCAGTGCTCAAGATGATAAGACGTATGTTGGTTTACGTGGATTAAAAGAAAATTTACCTAAAGGATTAGAATTGTTAGAGCATTTATGGGAAAATGCAAAAGCAGATCAAGAGGCGTATGACAAGTATGTTGAAAAAATCTACAAAGGTCGTCAAGATGGTAAAACTCAAAAAGGAAATATTCTTTGGGGAGGTTTAATGAACTATGGAAAATACGGAGAAAATTCTCGCTTAAGAGACATCATGCAAATTGATGAATTAAAAGCAATTAATCCTGAAGAGCTTGTAAACATTGTGAAAGGAATGAAAAATTATAAGCAACGAATTTTCTATTATGGTAAAGATGTTGATGCTGCAGTAGCTGCATTAAATACACATCATAAAATTTATGGAGAGTTAAAAGATTACCCAGAAGCTAAACAGTATGTAGAAACTGAAACAGGAGGTAATGTTTTCTATACTGATTATGACATGGTACAAACTGAAATGTTATTCTTAGCAAAAGGAGAACCATTCAAGCCAGAAAATTTAGCAGCTTCAACATTATTCAATACGTATTTTGGTAGTGGATTATCATCAATCGTTTTCCAAGAAATTCGTGAATCTAAATCGTTAGCATATTCTGCATTTGCATCGTATAGTAATGCAAGAAAAAAAGAAGATCCTAACTATGTAATGGCGTATGTTGGTACTCAGGCAAATAAGTTAGAGCAAGCGGTAGAAGCTATGATGGATTTAATGAATAATATGCCAGAAGCTGAAAAGCAATTCAATGCAGCTAAAGAAGCTACTCTTAAGAAGTTAGCAGCTCAAAGAATTACAAAATCTAACATTTTTTGGTCGTATGAAAGATTAAAGAATTTAGGTATTGATAATGATAATAGAGAAGAAATGTACAATACCATTAAAAATATGTCGATGGAAGATTTAAAAGCATTTTTCGATAAAAATGTAAAAGGAGAATCTTACAACGTAATGGTAATTGGAAACAAAAAAGATTTAGATGTAAAATCGTTACAAAAATTAGGTAAAATTAAAGAACTAGATGTTGATTATTTATTTAATTATGTAAACGAAAAGAAGATAAAATCTTAATTTATAAAAGTTTACATCATAATAAAATCCTGCTAAAAAGTAATCTTTAGCAGGATTTTCTTTTTATATTTGATGCTATTAAAACAACTAATAAATGAAACTTTTAGAAAATAAAACAGCAATTATTACGGGTGCTACAAGAGGTATTGGTAGAGGAATTGCTTTAGAGTTTGCAAATCAAGGATGTAATGTTGCATTTACTTATAATTCATCTGTTGATGCAGCAACTGCTTTAGAAAATGAGTTAAAGGCTTTAGGTGTTAATGCAAAAGGATACCAATCAAATGCAGCCGAATTTGATGCTGCTCAAGACTTAGCTAAAAATGTTTTAGAAGAATTCGGAACTATTGATGTGTTGGTAAACAATGCAGGTATTACCAAAGACAATTTGTTAATGCGTATTTCTGAAGAAGATTTTGATAAAGTAATTGAAGTAAATTTAAAATCTGTTTTCAATTTAACAAAAGCAGTAATTCGCCCAATGATGAAACAACGTGCAGGGTCAATCATTAATATGAGTTCTGTAGTTGGGTTAAAAGGAAATGCTGGTCAAGCAAATTACGCAGCTTCAAAAGCAGGAATTTTAGGATTTTCAAAATCTGTTGCTTTAGAATTAGGTTCTCGTAATATTCGTAGTAACGTAGTTGCTCCAGGATTTATTGAAACTGAAATGACTGCAAAGTTAGATGAAAAAGTTGTTGAAGGTTGGAGAAATGAAATTCCTTTAAAAAGAGGAGGAACTCCAGAAGACATTGCTAACGCATGTGTTTTCTTAGCATCAGATATGAGTTCGTATATTACTGGTCAAACACTATCAGTTGACGGAGGTATGTTAACGTAATTTTCAAAATAGAAAAACTAAAAAAGCCTGTATCATTTTTATGATACAGGCTTTTTTTATCTGAGGGGTTAGATTTGCTTGTAAGGGGGCAAGCACGAGGGGTTTGCCTGGGGGACAATTTTTCTAAACTCAAACTTATAGGGGAATAAGTTTTAGGGGAGAGTTTAGTTATTAATGATTTACAAATTCCAAATTATTTGTTAGGGGAGACAAATTTTAAGGGGTTATTTGAATTTTATAAATCACCAATAATTAGGGTATTTTTAGGGAATCATTTTTATTGTTATCTTTTTTTAAAATCTTCAAAGGTTCCATCATCGTAAAGAACCAAAATGTTTTTAATTTCTCTAAAAGCAGCTGATTCTTTTGGTTTTTGTTGACTCTCTGAGAATCGCGTATTTGATTTTTTTTCGGGTTCTTGTTCAAATACAACATTTTCAGTGAATAGAGAAGGAACGTCATTTTTTTCTATTTTTACTTCTCTACGTTGGTTTTCTGTTTGAGGAGGAAAACTACCTTTACCATAAACTAACCAATTCAAATCAACTTCATCAAAAGCTGTTTCTACTTTAATAATAAAATCTAGACTCGGATTATTTCTACCTGATAACAGGTGTGAAATGCTAGATCTTGGAACATCAATTTTATCTGCAAAGCTCGAAGCTGATAAATTGTAATAATCTAATATCTGTTTTAATCTTTCTATCATTTGTTTACCGATGTAAACCTTAGGGGTTGTTTACGATTGTAAATATAGCGTGTTTTATAATTGTAAACAAATAAAATTCAATATTTTTTAAATTTTTATTTTTAAACAACTATTAAGTGCTTTAACAAACTGCACTTAAAACACTGCTAAACAGTTAGTTACATTGATAGTATAAATAAAATTTATATTTATCTTCAAGAAGTGTTTTTTACAATTGTTATTAATTAATTAAAGAAAACTTGTTGTTTAAAAATGTAAAACAAGTGTTTATGTACTCAATCTATTATACTAAAGAAGCATACATTACTATCTAAGATGATTTTATAGCCTAATTTAAAACACTCTAATATAAATAAGTGTACTTTGATTATTTAGGCATATAAAAAAGTTAATCAACCAATTAAAGTTGATTATTCAGATAAAACTATAGATGTAGCTATGTACATCAACAATGTATTTATAAAATACTATTATAAGTAATTTGCTTTTAAAGAAGAGAAGCTATATTGTATAATAATTAAATGAAGTGTGTCTTTATAATTAACAAATGTAAATTATTGACCTCAAGTAATTACATTTGTAAAAAAAGAAAACGCCCTATATAGAGCGCTTTCGTATAATTGAGAATTTACTATTCTACTTATTTTTTATTTTCTATCCATTTACGAGCATTTACAAAAGCTTCTAACCATGGTGAAACTTCATCTTGCCTATCTTGTGGATAGTTTGCCCAATTCCATTGGAAAGTTGAACGCTCAATATGTGGCATCGTTACTAAATGACGCCCTGTTTTATCACATAGCATTGCCGTGTTATAATTAGAACCATTTGGATTGTTAGGATATCCTTCATAACCATACTTTGCCACAATGTTATAATTGTCTTCAGTTTCTGGTAAATTGAATTTTCCTTCTCCGTGAGAAATCCAAACTCCTAATTCAGTTCCAGCTAAACTAGATAACATTACTGAATTATTCTCTTGAACTTTTACAGATGTAAACGAACTCTCATGCTTTTTAGAATCGTTGTGTAACATCTTACCATGTTCCTTATGTTCTGGATTGATTAATTCTAATTCCATAAATAACTGACATCCGTTACAAATACCAACAGAAAGCGTGTCTTCTCTTTTAAAGAAGTTTTTCAAAGCAGTATTTGCTTTTTCATTATATAAGAATGCTCCGGCCCATCCTTTAGCAGAACCTAAAACATCTGAATTTGAAAAACCTCCAACTGCACCAATGAATTGAATATCTTCCAACGTTTCACGACCAGAAATTAAATCGGTCATATGAACATCTTTCACATCAAAACCAGCTAAATACATAGCATTTGCCATTTCACGTTCTGAGTTTGAACCTTTTTCACGAATAATTGCAGCTTTTGGTCTGTTAGTTACAGTGCCCACTGTATCAGTAAGTTTTCCTGTAAAATGAGTTGGGAATGTATATTGTAATGGTTGATTCTTATAATTATCAAAACGATCTTTAGCTAAACCATTAGCTGTTTGTTTTTGATCTAATAAATACGAAGTCTTATACCAAGTATCTCTTAATTGACTTATTGAAAGATTGAAAGTATCAGAATTATTAACCACGCTTAGCGTGTCTGATTCAGTTACCGAACCAATTTTAAAGAATTCAATATTATTATCGGCTAAAGTTTGTTCGACAGAAGAATCTAATGCTTGGAAAACAATTCCTGAGTTTTCTGCAAATAACAACTTGATGCTATCAGTTTCATTTAAAGCAGATAAATCTAAGTTTGCACCTACATTTACATCTGCGAAACACAATTCTAATAAAGTGGTAATTAATCCTCCTGACGCCACATCGTGACCTGCAACGATTTTTCCTTCTTTTATTAAATTCTGTAAAGTATTAAAAGTAGATTTAAAGAACTCATTATTTTTAATAGTAGGAGCAGAGTTTCCTAATTTATTTAGGATTTGTGCAAAAGAACTTCCTCCTAATTTAAACTTATCTTGCGATAAGTTGATGTAATAGATGTTTCCTTTATTTGGTTGTAAAACAGGTTCTACTACTTTTGTAATATCGTTACAGTTTGCAGCAGCAGAAATAACTACAGTACCTGGAGAAATTACTTCTTCATTAGGGTATTTCTGTTTCATTGATAAAGAATCTTTTCCTGTAGGAACATTGATTCCTAAATCGATAGAAAAATCTGAAACCGCTTTTACTGCTTTGTATAAACGAGCATCTTCACCTTCATTTTTACAAGGCCACATCCAGTTTGCCGATAGTGAAACTGATTGCAATCCATCTTTTAAAGGAGCCCATACAATATTAGTTAACGCTTCAGCAATTGAGTTTTTACTTCCTGCTTCCGGATCAATTAATCCTGAAATAGGAGAGTGCCCAATCGTAGTAGCAATACCTTCTTTACCTTTATAATCTAATGCCATTACCCCGACATTGTTCAATGGAATTTGTAAAGAACCAACACATTGTTGCTTCGCTACTTTTCCTCCAACACAACGGTCAACCTTATTTGTTAACCAATCTTTACAGGCAATAGCTTCTAATTGTAATACTTGTTCTAGATAGTTAGTGAAATTTTCTTTAGAATAGGCAACGTCAGCGTAATTACGATTGACAGTTTTATCAGTCATAATCGTTTTTGGAGAACTACCGAACATATCTTCTAAAGCTAAATCCATTGGTTTGTTACCGTTGGTTTTAGATTCAAAAGTAAAACGATGGTCACCAGTAACATCACCAACAGTGTACATAGGTGAACGTTCACGTTCAGCAATTTTATTAAGAGTATCAATATGCTTTTCAGCAATTACTAACCCCATACGCTCTTGAGATTCATTACCAATAATCTCTTTATCAGATAGGGTAGGGTCTCCAACAGGTAATTTATCTAAGTCGATGTTTCCACCAGTATCTTCTACTAATTCAGATAAACAGTTTAAGTGTCCACCAGCTCCGTGATCGTGAATAGAAACAATAAAGTTTTCATCACTCTCTACCATACCACGAACCGCATTGGCAGCACGTTTTTGCATCTCTGGATTTGAACGCTGAACAGCGTTTAATTCAATTCCTGTAGAAAACTCTCCAGTATCAGCAGAAGAAACCGCAGCTCCTCCCATACCAATACGGTAATTTTCACCTCCAAGAATAACAATTTTATCTCCTTCTTGTGGAGTATCTTTTAATGCTTGTTCTTTTTTACCATATCCGATACCACCTGCTTGCATGATTACTTTATCGAAACCAAGTTTGCGAGCATCTTCTTCATGTTCAAAAGTTAGAACAGAACCACAGATTAAAGGTTGTCCGAATTTATTACCAAAATCAGAAGCTCCGTTAGAAGCTTTGATTAAGATGTCCATTGGAGTTTGATATAACCATTTACGTTCATCCATTCCTTTTTCCCAAGGACGATTCTCTTCTAAACGAGAATAAGAAGTCATATAAACAGCAGTTCCAGCTAATGGTAAAGATCCTTTTCCGCCAGCTAACCTATCGCGAATTTCACCACCTGATCCTGTAGCAGCCCCATTGAAAGGCTCAACAGTAGTAGGGAAGTTATGTGTTTCTGCTTTTAATGAAATAACAGATTCAAACTCTTTTGTTTCGTAAAAATCTGGTTTATCTGCACTTTTAGGAGCAAATTGCTCCACTTTAGGACCTTTAATAAAGGCAACATTGTCTTTATATGCAGAAACAATATCGTTAGGGTTCTTCGCAGAAGTTTCTTTAATTAATTTGAATAAAGAGGTAGGCATTTCTTCGCCATCAATAACAAAAGTTCCGTTGAAAATTTTGTGACGACAGTGTTCTGAGTTTACTTGAGAGAATCCAAAAACTTCAGAATCAGTTAATTTTCTACCAATTTTAGCAGCAACTTCTTCTAAATAAGTAATCTCTTCGTCGCTCAAAGCCAATCCTTCTTGCTCGTTATAAGCAGCGATATCCTCAATTTCTAAAATAGGTTCAGGTTGAATATCAATTGTAAAAGTTTCTTGGTTTAATCCCTTGAACTTTTGAGAAATCATTGGATCGAAATTAGAAAAATCTTCAGCTACAGCTTCAAACTCTTCAATTCTGATAATATCAGAAATTCCCATATTTTGAGTAATTTCAACAGCATTTGTACTCCAAGGAGTAATCATAGCTGCTCTTGGGCCAACAAAAAAGGCGTCAAGAGACGCCGTGTTTATTTTAGGTTGGTTGCCAAATAACCAAGTTAACTTCGAAATTGTTTCAGATGTTAATTCTTTTGTTGTTTGAACAGCAAAAACTTTGCTGTTTGTGTTTCCAAAGAAATGAATCATTAGTATAGTTGTGTTTGTGTGTTGTTGTTTTAAAGGCGTAAATTTAGTTCTTTTGAATGAAATAAAAGCATAAAAAAATCAGCAAAATTTGCTGATTTTTTATTAGTTTTTTTCAGGTATTCTGTCCCTTTCTATTTTTCCTTTTTTAACTGCTTTGTAGTTTTCGTAACAGTTTAAAACGGCTTCGATTAATTGTAAATCACTGGCTTTTTTAATAAAATACTCAGAATAATTACAATCTGAAAGTAGTTTGTTTAACTCAGTTCTATCCATTTCTAGATATTCCATCATTACTTCACGGTCAAATTTACCAGCGAGCATTTTACGCAAATCATCCTCTTTTTTAAGCTTTTTAAGTTTTTTAAGTTGTTTAGGCTTGTTTCCAAAGAGATTATATACCAAATCAACAGGATTTAACAGTTTAGCAATAGGTGAGGAGATTTTTTGTGGACGACCAACCTCATAGGTTTGGGGTAATCCGTTAATATGTATTCTTGTAAAACGATCTTTAGGAACTTGTTTTACATCTACCTCTAGTACACCTATAAGTTGAGTAGATTTAATAACGACTTCTTTAACTTCTTCTGGCTTCTCTTCTAAAGAAATAACAACTTCATTTCCTTTTAAAAGATCATTTGTAACTTTTAATTTAATAGAAGCATAACCTAAGTACGATACTAAAACAGTGTCGTTAGCTTGAGCTACAATATCAAACAATCCTTCTTCATTGGTAATTGTACCAACTACGGTATTTAAGTTTAATAAATGTGCAGCGCTTAAAGGTTTTTTTGATTCAGAATCGATTATCTGCCCTTTAAGGTTATTGTTTTGAGTGGTTTGTGCTATTGTTATAATTGATGAAACAAAGAATAACAATAAAATGATGTACTTTTTTTGCATACTGCAATAATAAACATTATTAAAGTGAAACTAGTTAATAAACTGTGAAATTGATGAGCAAGAATTGTTCCAAAAGAAAAAACTACAAACACTTAGAATAGTGTTTGTAGTTTTTTGTGCACATAAGAAGATTCGAACTTCCACATTCATAAGAATACTGCCCCCTCAAGGCAGCGCGTCTACCAATTCCGCCATATGTGCATAAACTAAAAAAGTTAAGCTCTCGCTTAACTTTTTTTGGTGACCGGGCTGGGGCTCGAACCCAGGACCCTCTCCTTAAAAGGGAGATGCTCTACCAACTGAGCTACCCGGTCATTGCTTCCTTGTGAAAGCGGTTGCAAATATACAACTGTTCTTTAAATCTGAAAAGCTTTTTTGTAATATTTTTTATTGATATTTGTAACTGCTTAATTATTAGTTTATGAAAATTGTTTTATTAGGGTATATGGCCAGTGGAAAATCGACTATTGGTAGCGTTTTAGCTGAAAAAATGCAGTTACCTTTTATTGATTTGGATGCTTTTATTGAAGAAAAAGAAGAAATGTCAGTTTCAGATGTTTTTAAAAATAAAGGTGAAATTTATTTTCGTAAGCAAGAGCATTTGTATTTGAAAGAACTTCTAAATACAGAAGGTAGTTTTGTATTGTCTTTAGGAGGTGGTACACCTTGTTATGCAGGAAATATGGATGTCTTACAGAGTTTTGACTCAGTTGCATCTATTTATTTAAAAACTTCTATTGCTACTATAGTAAGTAGGTTATTAAAAGAAAAGAGTCAGCGACCATTGGTAGCTAATCTTAAAGAAGAAGAATTAGTAGAGTTTATAGCTAAACACTTATTTGAGCGCAGTTATTATTACAATCAGGCAACTTATAAGTTAATAGTAGATAATAAAAGTATAGAAGAAACAGTAAAGGATTTGTTACTTATATTAGATAAGCAATAGTTTCGTTTTTATTAAATTCTACAACTACATGTTCTTTAATAGAAGTGGACAAAGAAATTCCTTTAAAATCAGCTTTTACAGGATATTTTTTATGATTTCTATTCACTAAAACGGCTGTTTTAAATCGTTTTAAAGGTACTTCTAAAAAGTGTTTAACACCATATATTAAAGTTGTTCCAGAGTTTAAAACGTCATCTACCAAAACTAAGGCTTTGTTTTTATACTCATCACTAGAGATAGAAGTTGTAATTGGAGCTGTTGGCTTCTTTTTATCTATTGAAACTTTACAAAGTGTTATTTGTAAAGGAGATATTTTTCCTAAAACTTCAGCTATTTTTTCAGCTAATGAATAACCATTATCAGCAATACCAGCAATAATTATTTCTTTTTCGTTGCTATTACTCTCGTAAATTTGAAAAGCGATTCTGCGAATTTTTTGCTCTATTTGAATATTACTAAGTATGATATTGTTAGTGTTGGTCATTTTTTTGAGTTGTTTTAGACAAAGGAGTTACAAATTAACATCATTTTCTTCAGAATCCTCGTAATAATCTTCAATATCACGACGATCTTTTTTAGTAGGACGTCCAGTTCCTTTTTTACGATAGTAATCTTTTGAATATTTTAATAATTCTGTCTTTTCGAATTCTTCTTTTGGAGTTAAATCTTTTCGATACAAATCAACCAATTTGGCACCGACACGGTTAGGAGGGATGTCTAGAATTTTTATTTTGTAGTTAATTTGATTCTTTCGAATTATTATTTCTTCATTTCCAAAAACTTCTTTTGAAGGTTTTAAGTTTGTTCCGTCAATCTTCACATGCCCTTTTTTACAAGCATCTGTGGCGATACTACGTGTTTTAAATAAGCGAATACACCACAAATATTTGTCGATTCTCATATAAAAAGTTAAATTTTAGTATTTCGTTTTTTACAAAGGTATAAAAATGGTAAATTGCGCGTTAAAATTCCAAAATTAAATGATAAAATTTAAACATGTATTTTACGCTATTACATTGGGGGTTATTTTATACTCTTGTGGTAGTGATGGTAATAATTCGGTTACTCCTTTTGATCATGAAGCTCAAGCAGTAATAGACAATGATTCTTTAGTTAAGTTTTTAGATAATCATTATTATGATACTACTATTGATTCAATAAAGTTAATAACTAACGGAGAAACTTCTTTGCTTAATGATTCAAAATTAAAGACTATTGAGGTTAACGAAAATGATATCGATTATAAAGTATATGTATATATTGGTGAAGAAGGGTCCAATAGCCCATCACCTGATAAAGGTTTTCCAACAATCGTAGATTCGGTATATACAAAATACCAGTTATGGAAGATTGATGATTATAAAACCTTTTCATTACAAGAAACTGGTTCAGAAGCTAGATGGTGGAATATATACCCTAGTCCAACTGGCGCACGAAGTACTATTTCTGGATGGAAATATGGATTTGCTGATAATTTTAAAGGAGGTTATAATAACACTTCACCAGGAGGAAAAATTAATTATATAAACGGAGGAAAAGGAATTATGTTTTTACCTTCTGGATTAGGATATAGAAATGGAGGTTCTGGATCAATACCTGGTAATACAAATTTAATTTTTTATGTCGAACTTTGGGATTTCGTTCCAAATACTGATCATGATAACGATAATGTTCCTACTTTTTCTGAGATTGAATTTGTTAATGGAAAATTATCTAACTTAGATACAGACGGAAATAGAGTGGCTGATTATATTGATTCAGATGACGACGGAGATGGAGTATTAACAAAAGATGAAGATAGAAATAAAGATGGGGATCCTAGAAATGATTTTAATGACCCAAATAAACCAACGGTTCCTGATTACTTAAATAGAGATGTTAGAGTAAAGTCATAACAGCATAAAAAAACCGAAGTTTAAAACTTCGGTTTTTTTACTTTTAACTTCTAATTGTTTTAAAATCTATAAGAAAGACCAAAAATAATTTGATTTACTCGAGTGTCAAAATTTACATTTCCAACATTTGAATCGATAAATTCAGTTTCTGTATCTGATAAAGCTCTTTCCCAACGAACATCAATACCTAATTTACCTAGTTCAACTCCAGCTCCAAACTGTAATCCAACAGAAAATCCGTCTGAGCTTACTTGTTTTAATTCTTCAATATCAAAATCAGAGTCTAAAATGTACTGAAAAGAAGGACCTGCAAAAACATGACCTACTTTTAAAAAGTTTAAACCTAATAAAACAGGAACATCAATTTTTTGAAAATCGTAAGTAGTCATTTTTGCTGCGATGGTTCCGTTTGGTGAATATGAAACTTCATTACTTAATTGAGTGTACACCAATTCTGGTCTTATGTATAAACCAGAAGAAGGTATTTTAATTCGTAACCAAGCACCAGCATGAAAACCAGTTTTACTTTTTGCTCCGTTAAGAACAACATCATTCTTTACATCAGTAAAAGAGTCTGAATTGTAGTTGATACCAGCTTTTATACCTCCTTGTAATTGACTTTGTGCTAACTGTATTCCTCCAACAAAAAGGAATATGATTAAAATTGCTTTTTTCATTTGTAGATAGTTTACTTATTAATAATAGCTTTGATATTTTTTTAAAATAAAAACACACCACTTAAAACAAGAAAAGTGATGTGTTTATTGTTGTATGTTATGATTTTTATTTTCTTGAAATAACTTTTTCTACAGCACTTACAATTGCTTTGTCGTTTAATCCGTATTTTTCCATTAATTCAGCTGGTGTAGCAGATTCTCCAAAACTGTCGTTTACAGCTACAAATTCTTGCGGAGTAGGGTTGTTGGTAGCTAAACAACGAGCAACGCTTTCACCTAAACCTCCAAATTTATTATGCTCTTCGGCAGTAACTATACAACCTGTTTTAGCAACTGATTTTAAAATAGCTTCTTCATCTAAAGGTTTAATCGTATGAATATTGATAACTTCCGCAGAAATTCCTTTTTCTTCTAGTTGTTCTGCAGCTTGTAAAGCTTCCCAAACTAAATGTCCAGTAGCTACAATTGTAACATCGTTACCTTCTGTAAGTTGAATTGCTTTACCAATTTCAAAAGGTTGATCTGTCATATACACAGGGACACTCGGTCTACCAAAACGCAAATATACTGGTCCTTCATGCTCTGCAATAGCTAGTGTGGCTGCTTTGGTTTGACTATAATCGCAAGTATTGATTACAGTCATACCAGGTAACATTTTCATTAAACCAATATCTTCTAAGATTTGATGCGTAGCTCCGTCTTCACCTAAAGTAAGTCCAGCATGCGAAGCACAAATCTTTACATTTTTATCAGAATATGCAATAGATTGACGAATTTGATCGTACACTCTACCTGTAGAAAAGTTAGCAAAAGTACCTGTGAAAGGAATTTTACCGCCAATGGTCATACCAGCAGCAATCCCCATCATGTTAGCTTCGGCAATTCCTACTTGAAAGAAACGCTCAGGGTGATTTTTAGCAAATTCATTCATTTTTAATGAACCTGTTAAGTCAGCACATAAAGCAACAACATTAGGGTTTGTTTTTCCTAATTCGGTTAAACCATCACCAAACCCAGAGCGGGTATCTTTTTTTTCAGTATAAGTATATTTTTTCATCAGTTTGTGTTGTAAATACGTGTCAAAAATAATCTTTTATCAAAAGGTAGCCTTATAATTTTGATAATTCTTTGTAAAGTTTATGAACAGGGAACCCCATCACATTAAAATAGCTTCCATTCATCTTAGTAATTCCTATTTTTCCTATCCATTCTTGAATTCCGTATGCACCAGCTTTATCAAAAGGTTTATAAGTGTTTATATAGTAATCAATCTCTTCATTAGATAATTTTTTGAATGTTACAGTGGTTACATCGTTAAAGGTTTGCTGAAAATTTTTGCTGGTTAGCGAAATTGATGTAATAACCTCATGTGTAGCGTTAGATAATTCTTTAAGCATATTAAATGCATCATCATAATCTTTTGGTTTTCCGAGTGCTTTATTATTCAACCAAACAATAGTGTCGGAGGTTATTAATAAATCATTTTCGTTTAATTCTGATGTAAAAGGAGTTGCTTTTAATTCGGCTAAATAATCGGTTATTTTGCTGTGTTTTAGATTTTCAGGATATATTTCTTCTACTTCTTTTGTTTTTATAGAAAATGAAATATCTAAACTTTTAATTAATTCATGTCTTCTTGGAGATTTTGAAGCAAGAATTATGTTGTATTTTGATAATTTAGTTGATAACATATTTAAAATAATAAGCGACTACTGGAATGGTTAAAACCCCAAGTAAGTAAACAATATTAGTAGTTTTATGAAGCTTTTTATAATCACTTTTACTTTTTGCTTTGAGTAATTGATAAATAAAATACAACTCAGGAATGGTAGCTAAGAAGATAATCGTAAGCGATATAAATTTTATATGAGTTAAAAGTATAGCTAAGGAGAAAACAAAAAAGCAAATAAAAATTGATATGGCCAAAACAACACTCTTAGCTCTTTTTCTTCCTAATAAAATAGGTATAGTTTGGTGTTTATGATAATGATCCTTATCAATATCTTTAATGTCAATAACGAGTACGCGAACTAAATTGCTTAAAAAAGAAACAAAAGCGTAAATAATAGTGGTTAGTTCAAGTTTATAGAATAAATCCCATTGAGCAGATTTTAAATTGATAGGTGTATCAAACCACCAAAGGCAAATAATTGCAAACGGAATTAAGAAAGACTGAATGAGGTTGTTTAAAAAAGACTTTTTTGTAATTGTTTTTGAGTAAACAAATGTTAAGAAGATTCCGAAAGCAAAAATAAAACTGTGTAAAGGTTTTTCTATTTTGATTGACAAATAAACTCCTAAAGCCAAACTAATAAAACTCAACGAAAGAGCTAGCTTTTTAGCAGTTTCTACTGGGAATTTGTTTTTCTTTTCGTTTTTTGTTAAGCGATAATTAAATAAATATCCTGCAGCAAAAAGTAAAGAGAAAGAACAAGTTAAAATACTTAAATCTAAAAAAGTAAGGCTGGTTTTAAATCCGTAACCATAAAGAAAGCAGTACTTAAATAAAAACAACACGAAAGAAAAGTACAAAAGCCTTTTCCATTGAATAATATTTAAGAAGGGAACAAGCATTTAAAAAGCTTTTTTAATTCTAGCTAAATCTCTTTTATTATCTCTATCCTTTAAAGTTTCTCTTTTATCATGTGTCTTTTTTCCTTTAGCTAGGGCGATTTCTAATTTAGCCCAACCATTTTCATTAATAAATAATCGTAAAGGAACTATGGTATTTCCCTTTGCAGAAACTTCTTTTTCAAGTTTTTTAAGTTCGCGTTTGTTTAATAATAAACGGCGCTCACTTTTAGGTTTGTGATTGTAATGATGCCCAAAAGCATATTCTTCAATATACATATTAACTACAAAAAGCTCACCTTGCTCATTAAACTCACAAAAACTCTCAGTAATACGAGCTTTACTTTGACGAATAGATTTTATCTCGGTACCGGTAAGCTGAATTCCGGCTGTATATTTATCTAGTATTTCGAACTCGAAACGAGCTTTTTTGTTTTGTATGTTAATGTTTTTCTGCATAAATCTGTATTCACAAAAGATTAACAAATATAAAGCTTTAGTTAATTTATGGTGTCTTATTTTTGATAAATTATAAAGAGTAAATTATTAAAAAAAATGAGGTTTTTATTAGGAGTATTACTAGTATTTATGGTTTCTTGTAAACCAGCTTTTACAGCTCAAGAGATTATAGATAAATCATTAGAATATGCTAAATTGAATGAATTAAATGAAGCTACTGTTTCTTTTAACTTCAGAAAGAATAAATATTCAGCGACTAGAAATAACGGTGTTTTTGAGTTAATTAGAACTATTCAGAATGATAGCACGATGATTAAAGATGTGTTGTTTAACGATGGATTTAAGCGTTTTATAAATGATAGTTTGGTTTCGTTATCAGAAAAAGATAAAAACAGATTTAGTAATTCTGTAAACTCAGTACATTATTTTTCGGTGTTACCTTTAGGGTTAAACGATCAAGCAGTTTATAAAGAGTTGTTAAAGCCAGTAACTATTAAAGGAAAAGAGTATTACAAAATTAAAGTAACTTTTAGTGAAGTAGGAGGAGGCGATGATTTTGATGATGTGTTTATTTATTGGTTTGCAAAAGATAATTTTCAACTAGATTATTTAGCGTATAAATACCATACGAATGGAGGAGGAGTTCGTTTTAGAGATGTAAAAGAAGAAAAATTTGTTAACGGAATTCGTTTTGTAGATTATAATAACTACAAGCCTTTAGATACAGAAATTGACTTTTTTACGATTGATAAATTATATGAGGAAGGTAAATTAAAAAAGCTTTCAGAAGTAGTTTTAAATAATATAAACGTAACAAAAAAGGGAGCTTAAGCTCCCTTTTTTATTCATTTTCTACTAAATCAGATTGATTTCTAAAAACCAACTGATCATCAAAAGCATCTAATAAAATTATACTGTCGGTTGTAACTTTACCAGCTAAAATTTCTTTAGATAATTGATTCAAAACCTCTTTTTGAATAACACGTTTTACAGGACGCGCACCAAACTCAGGCTGATATCCTTTAACAGCTAAATAAGCAATAGCTTCTTCGGTAGCATCAAAAACTATGTTTTGTTTCGCTATCATTTTTTTAACACTGTTTAATTGTAGTTTTACAATTTGTTTAATATTGTTTTCAGATAGCGGCGTAAACATAATAATATCATCAATTCTGTTTAAAAACTCCGGACGCACACTTTGTTTTAATAAACCAAGAACTTCTGTTTTGGCAAGCTCCATAGTTGTGTGAATGTCTTTTTTCATGTTTTCAAACTTCTCTTGAATAATATGGCTTCCCATGTTTGAAGTCATGATAATAATCGTGTTTTTAAAATCAGCAATACGACCTTTATTATCGGTTAATCTTCCTTCATCTAGCACTTGCAATAATATATTAAATGTATCTGGATGTGCTTTTTCAATTTCATCTAATAACACAACTGAATACGGTTTTCTTCGTACAGCTTCTGTTAATTGTCCACCTTCATCATAACCAACATATCCTGGAGGTGCACCCACTAATCTACTTACCGAATGACGTTCTTGGTATTCACTCATATCAATTCGAGTCATTGCATTTTCATCGTCAAATAAATATTCTGCTAATGCTTTTGCTAATTCAGTTTTTCCAACCCCTGTTGTACCTAAAAATAAGAATGAACCAATCGGTTTATTAGGATTTTGTAATCCCGCTCTAGAACGACGAACCGAGTCTGAAACAGCTTCAATAGCCTCTTCTTGACCAACTACACGTTTGTGTAATTCATCTTCAAGTTTTAGTAATTTCTCTCGTTCAGATTGTAGCATTTTAGTTACTGGGATTCCTGTCCATTTCGCAACAACCTCAGCTATATCATCATAGGTAACTTCTTCTTTAATTAAAGCGTTTTCGCTTTGTGAAGCTAATTCTTGTTGCTTTTCTTCAAGTTGTTCTTGCGCTTCTTTTATTTTTCCGTAACGTAATTCTGCAACTTTTCCATAATCGCCATTTCGTTCAGCTTTTTCAGCCTCTAATTTGTAATTTTCAATGCCAGTTTTTAAAGCTTGAATAGTGTCAACTACATTTTTTTCTGATTGCCATTTGGCATTAATCTCGTTGCGCTCTTCCTTTAAATTAGCTAAATCGGCATTTAGCGATTTTAATTTAGCTTCATCGTTTTCACGTTTAATAGCTTCAATTTCAATTTCTAACTGCATTATTTTACGATCTAGTACATCTAATTCTTCTGGTTTAGAATTGATTTCCATTCGTAATTTGGAAGCAGCTTCATCCATTAAATCGATCGCTTTATCGGGTAAGAAACGACTTGTTATATAGCGCTGCGATAATTCTACCGCACCAATAATAGCTTCGTCTTTAATGCGAACTTTATGGTGGGTTTCATACTTGTCTTTAATACCGCGTAAAATCGAAATAGCGCTTTCGGTGTCAGGTTCATCCACCATTACTTTTTGAAAACGACGCTCTAAGGCTTTGTCTTTTTCAAAATATTTTTGGTATTCATCTAGTGTTGTTGCACCAATAGCTCTTAACTCTCCACGAGCTAATGCAGGTTTTAAAATATTAGCTGCATCCATAGCGCCTTGACCACCACCAGCACCAACTAAGGTATGGATTTCATCAATAAAAAGAACAATATCTCCTTCGGAAGTAGTTACTTCTTTTACTACGGATTTTAAACGTTCTTCAAACTCACCCTTATACTTTGCACCAGCAATTAAAGCTCCCATATCTAAAGAGAAAATTTGCTTGTCTTTTAAATTTTCAGGAACGTCACCACGAATAATTCTATGTGCTAATCCTTCAGCAATAGCAGTTTTACCCGTACCAGGTTCACCTACTAGAATAGGATTGTTTTTTGTTCTACGAGATAAAATTTGAAGTAAGCGTCTTATTTCTTCATCGCGACCAATAACAGGATCTAATTTACCGTCTTGCGCTAATTGGTTTAAGTTTTTAGCGTATTTATTTAATGAATTGTAGGTTTCTTCTGCACTTTGAGAAGTAACTCTGTCTCCTTTGCGCAATTCTTCAATAGCTATTGTTACCAGTTTTTCGGTAGCACCTTGATCACGTAGTGCTTGTCCAATACCACTTTTAGATTTTACAATAGCTAAAATTAAATGTTCGATTGACACATATTCATCGTTCATTTTTTTGGCAACTATAGCTGCTTCATTTAAAGTAGTACCTGCTTCACGAGAAAGCATGATATCTGCACCCGTAACTTTTGAAAAACTTTCTAGTTGTTTATCTAAAATTTGTTGAACAATTGTAAAATTGATGTTCAACTTTTTTAAAATAAATGGAAGTACATTTTCATCAACTAAAGTAATTGCCTTAAAAATGTGTTCATTTTCTATTTGATTATGACTATAACTCTGCGCTAATTGTTGTGCTTGTTGTATAGTTTCTTGTGATTTTATTGTATAATTGTTAAAATTCATCTTTCAGTTTTTATGTGTTAAAGTCAAAATTGATACCAATTGAAAGATTAATTCAAAAACAGTCATTTTGTCTTTATTGCAGGCGTTTTTACTGACTTTTTGACTGTGAAAGTTATTTGAGATTAACACGACTACGTTATAAAAAGTAATAAAATGAGCATTTTCAATATATTTAAAAATAAGAAAGATTCTAAAGAAGAGCAAAAGAGTAATATCAATTGGATTCCTCTTACTAACATGCAACAGCTAGAAGAAATCAAAAGGCAATCAGAAAATGAACCTGTAGCTATTTTTAAACATTCAACTCGTTGTGGTATTAGTAGTATGGTAATTAAGCGTTTTGCAAATAGCTTTGATGAGGAGCTTAAAAGCTACAAAGTTTATTATTTAGACTTACTTAATTACAGAGAAATTTCTAACGAAATTGCTTACACATTTCAGGTATTACATCAATCACCTCAGTTATTGGTGATTAAAAAAGGGGAGGTGGTAAGTCATGCTTCTCATTATGATATTGCTCAGATAAATTTGAAAAAATTCTAAAAAAAGTCCCGATTTTAATGGGATTTCCTTAAATACCTCGTATTTTTGCACATTTCAAAATTATAAGAGATTTGAGTAACGAAACACCAACTTCACAACCAAAGAAAGGAAAAAATTTATACGATTATCAAAAAGAAGCATTGTACAAAATTTTTAAAAGTTTTGAAGATGCTCCTGAGAATTATCACTTGTTATACCAACTTCCAACAGGAGGAGGGAAGACAGTTATTTTCTCAGAAATTACTCGTCAGTACTTAAAACACCATCAAAAAAAGGTGCTAATAATGACGCACCGAATTGAGCTTTGCAAGCAAACAGCTAAAATGTTAAGCGAATTTGGGGTAGAAAATAAAATTATTGATAGTAAAGCAAGTTTAGATGATCAAGATAAATACGATTGCTTTGTAGCAATGGTAGAAACACTAAACAATCGTTTAAATGACGATATGTTAGATATTTCTGATGTTGGTTTGGTTATTATTGATGAGGCTCACTATAATTCATTTACAAAGCTGTTTAAGTTTTTTGAAAAATCGTTCATTTTAGGGGTAACCGCAACACCTTTGAGTTCAAATATTAAACTACCAATGAAAGATAACTACGATGAGCTAATCGTAGGAGAGAGTATTGGAGCTTTGATTGAAAATGAATATTTAGCAAAAGCTAGTATTTATTCTTATAATGTTGGATTAACTTCGTTAGAAGTTGGAGCAAATGGTGATTATACGGTAAAATCTTCTGAAGATTTATATACAAATACCGACATGCTTTCAAAGCTAATTCAAGCTTATGAAGAACGTGCAAAAGGAACCAAAACATTAATTTTTAACAACGGTATTAACACTTCACTTCATGTATTTGATACATTTAAAAGAGCAGGATATCCTATCGCTCATTTAGATAATACAAATACTAAGAAAGAGCGTGATTTGATATTAAAATGGTTTAAAAAGACGCCGAATGCTATTATTACCTCGGTAAGTATTTTAACAACAGGATTTGATGAGCCTACCGTTGAATCTATCATTTTGAACAGAGCTACGAAATCATTGACTTTGTATTATCAAATGATTGGTCGTGGTTCTCGTATTTTACCTGGTAAATCAGAGTTTAATGTTATTGATTTAGGAAACAATTTCCACCGTTTTGGTCCTTGGGGAGCTGATTTAGATTGGCAAAAGATGTTTAGATCTCCTAATTTCTATTTAGATAATTTATTGTCTGATGAAGAAATTGAAAGTGAATTTAGATACGAATTGCCTGCTGATATTAAAGCAGAATTTTCTAAATCAGAAGATTTATATTTTGATATTAAGAGAGTTTATAGAGATACAATTCAAGCGGGAGAATCTTCTAAACGAGTGTTAGAGAAATCGATTGAGCATCATGCAAAAATGTGCGTAGAAAACAGTGAAGATGTTTTTGATGCATTGATTTTAGCAAAGATGTTAGGAGGAGATATTGATGACAGAATTTATCGTTACTCTAAATGTATATCTAAAAGCACTCATAATTTTATCGATTGGTTACAAGACGATTATCGAAAAAAACTGAATACATATTTACGTGGTAATTTTGACGAAGTGTATGAGGAAATTCATGGACATCCACCACCAGAAGAAGAATAACATAAAAAAAAATCCAGTTCATTGAACTGGATTTTTTTATAAATATATTTTTAGTTTTATTCTTTAGCAGGTAAAACTTTACCAGAACATTCACCAAAACCGATACGAATTTTATCGTTTTTACAGTAACCACGCATAATAACGGTATCGTTATCATTAATAAATTTACGCTCGCTACCATCATTCATTTTAATAGGGTTTTGACCTCTCCAAGTCAATTCTAACATAGAACCAAAACTATCTTGAGAAGGACCAGAAATAGTACCGCTTCCCATCATATCACCTGAATTTACAGGGCATCCGTTTACGGTATGATGCGCTAACTGTTGTACCATTGTCCAATACATATACTTAAAGTTAGAATTACAAACTACAGTTTCTTCTTTTCCTTCTGGTTGAATAGCCATTTGTAAGTTAATGTCGTAGCTGTCTTTACCTTCTTTCTTTAAATATGGTAACGGCTCAAACACTTGTTTAGGGTTGTCTACTCTAAAAGGCTCTAAAGCGTCTAACGTTACAATCCAAGGAGAAATAGTTGAAGCAAAATTTTTCCCTAGGAAAGGTCCTAAAGGAACATATTCCCAAGCTTGAATATCACGAGCAGACCAGTCGTTAAATAACACCAATCCGAAGATATATTCTTCAGCTTCTTCAATTGGGATTCTATCGCCTAAATCGTTTGCTACCGTAGTAATAAACGCCATTTCTAATTCAAAATCTAATAATTTTGAAGGCCCGAAGTTTGGGGTGGTTTCTCCTTCGTTAGGACGTTGTTGTCCAATAGGACGACGAATAGGTGTACCTGAAGGAACAATTGAAGAACTTCTACCATGGTAACCGATAGGAATTTGTAACCAGTTTGGTAATAAAGCATTTTCAGGATCTCTAAATAAGCTTCCTACGTTCGTTGCGTGTTCTTTACTTGCATAAAAATCGGTATAATCACCAACAGCTACTGGTAGTTGCATCTCAACTTCATCCATTCTAAAGATAATTTTATCTTTATGCTCAGCGTTGTCCCTTAATTTACCGTTTTTTACATCAAAAATATCCGCAATTCTATTACGAACTAAACGCCATGTTTTACGTCCGTCAGCAATAAAATCATTTAATGTGTCTTGTAAAAAAATATCATCGGTTAACGGAATTCCGTCAAAGTAACCTAATTGATGTAACGCCCCTAAATCGATAGCGTAATCACCAATTCGAGTACCAATTGTTATAATATCATCTTTAGTTAGAAAAACCCCAAAAGGTATGTTTTGAATAGGAAAATCAGAGTCTTCAGCCACAGTTAACCAAGATTTTCTATTCGGATTATTAGCAGTTATTTCCATTTATCGTTTTTGTTATATTTTCATCAAACCTACATATTTTTTTCAATTTACCCCAAAAAGATGAGTAAAAAAAATGTGAAACTATTTTTGTGTTTACTTCTTTAAAAATCTGTAACTATTGAGGAATAAAATTAGTACTTTTGGCTACTTTATGTAACAACACACAACATGCAAAAAGATCATCAAATATTTGATTTAATTCAAGAGGAGAAAGAGCGTCAATTACACGGTTTAGAGTTGATTGCTTCAGAAAATTTTGTAAGCGACCAAGTAATGGAAGCTCAAGGATCGGTTTTAACTAATAAATATGCTGAAGGATATCCAGGGAAACGTTATTACGGTGGATGTGAAGTAGTTGATGTCGTAGAGCAGATTGCTATTGACAGAGCTAAAGAACTTTTCGGAGCTGAGTATGTAAATGTACAGCCACACTCTGGAAGTCAAGCAAACACTGCTGTTTTTGCCGCATGTTTACAACCAGGAGATACTATTTTAGGATTTGATTTATCTCACGGAGGTCACTTAACTCACGGTTCGCCAGTAAACTTTTCTGGTAAATTATACAATCCTGTATTTTACGGTGTAGATAAAGAAACAGGATATATAGATTATAAGCATTTAGAGCAACAAGCTAACGAACATAAGCCTAAATTAATCATTGCAGGAGCTTCAGCGTATTCTCGTGATATTGATTTTAAAAAGTTCAGAGAAATTGCTGATAGCGTTGGTGCTATTTTAATGGCAGATATTTCGCACCCAGCAGGTTTAATTGCAAAAGGAATTTTATCTGATCCGTTACCACACTGTCATATTGTTACTACTACAACTCACAAAACATTACGTGGGCCTCGTGGTGGTATGATTATGATTGGAAAAGATTTTGACAATCCATTCGGTGAAACGTTAAAATCAGGAAAGTTAAAGAAAATGTCAACGTTGATTAATTCTGCGGTTTTCCCAGGAAATCAAGGTGGACCATTAGAGCACGTTATTGCTGCAAAAGCAGTTGCTTTTGGTGAAGCGTTAACAGATGAGTTTTTAGAATATCAAATTCAAGTAAAAGAAAATGCACAAGCAATGGCGAAAGCATTTGTAGCTAAAGGATATGAAATTATTTCTGGTGGTACAGATAACCATTGTATGCTAATTGATTTACGTAATAAAAATATTACAGGAAAAGCTGCTGAGGAAGCTTTAGGAAAAGCAGAAATTACGGTAAATAAAAACATGGTTCCGTTTGATACAGAATCTCCATTTGTAACTTCTGGTATTCGTGTAGGTACTGCTGCGGTTACCACCCGTGGTTTAAAAGAAGCTGAAATGGAAATAATCGTTGATTTAATTGATGAAGCATTAATGAATGCTGATAATGACGAAGCTTTAGAAGCAATAGGAGAGAAGGTGTACGACTTAATGCACTACAGACGTTTGTTTGTGATGTAGAAGTAGACTTATAGATAAGAAAAAAGGCGTTCTAAACTAGAACGCCTTTTTTGTTATTCATCATTGTCTTGGGCTCGGTCTAGAATATTACCTGGAAGTGCTTTTTTGGCTTTGGCTCCCATTTTCTTTAGTTTTTCTACACTATTAATTAAGTTTCCACGACCTTCAACTAATTTGTTCATAGCAGCAGAATAGTCTGCTTTAGTGCCGTCTATTTTTTTACCAATATTTACCAAGTCGGTTAATAAACCTTGAAATTTATCATACAAAGCACCTGCTTGACGTGCAATTTCTAAGGCGTTACGCTGTTGTTTTTCGTTATTCCACATCGTATCAATAGTACGCAAAGTAGCTAAAAGGGTAGTAGGAGTTACAATTACAATATTGCGCTCAAAAGCTTTGTTGTACAAGGTGTTATCTTCATTTAAAGCCACCGCAAAAGCAGGCTCAATAGGTACAAAAAGAAGTACAAAATCTGGAGATTCGATTTTATAAATATCTTCATACTTTTTTTCTGAAAGCTGTTCTACATGACGCTTTAACGAATTCACATGTTCCTTTAAAAAACGTTCTTTTTCAATATCATCTTCTGTATTAATAAATTGCTCATAAGCTGTTAATGATACTTTAGAATCGACAATCATTTTTTTGTTGTCTGGTAAGTGAATGACTACATCGGGCATAATACGTTTGCCTTCTTCATTGGTGAATGATTGTTGTACAAAATACTCACGATCTTTTTCTAATCCAGATTTTTCTAACACGCGCTCTAAAACTAATTCACCCCAATTCCCTTGAGTTTTGCTATCTCCTTTTAAAGCTTTGGTTAGATTAATGGTTTCTTTACTCATTTGAGCATTTAACTCTTTTAATCCTAATAATTGCTCTTTTAAGGCAGAATGCATTGAAATACTTTCTTTTTGAGAATCTTCAACTTTCTTTTCAAAAACCTGTATTTTTTCTTGAAGCGGATGTAAAATATCCTTGATGTTCTTTTTATTTTGCTCAGTAAACTTATTCGATTTTTCGTCTAAAATTTTATTTGCTAAGTTTTCAAACTCTTTGGTAAACTTATCTTGTAGTTTTTCTACTTCTTCTTTATTTTCATTTAGTTTCAGTTGTAAATTCTTCAATTCTTCATTCTTTCTTGCTAATTCAATAGAAGAAAATTCCTTTTCACGACGTAATTCACTGTTTTCTTTCGTTTTTTCGTCTAATCTATTTAAAAAATCTTCTTTTTGCTGAGAAAAATGCTGTTCTTTTTCTCTTTTTTGAATCTCAAAATTCGATTGATGATTCTGAAGAGTGGTAATCTTTTTTTCTAAATCGGTAGTTTGTTGTTTAAACTTTAGTTTAGCAAGTAGATTTCCGATAATAAATCCAATAAATAGGGTAGTTATAGCAATTAAAATAAGTAAAAGAGTGGTATTCATCAGGATATTTAAAAGTTTATTGAATGAACAAATATAGGACAAGATAGGTTAAAATTATTTGATTTTTATATGGAAACAGCATCATTGACGTTTATATTTGTAGAATGATATCTAAGTTTATATTTCATAAAGTTTTAGGCTGGAAATTGGTTGGAGATTTTCCAAGAGATTTAAAGAAGTACGTGGTTATTGGAGCACCGCATACTAGCTGGAAAGATTTTCCAATTGCTATTTTAGCTAGAAATTCTTTTGATGTTAAGATTAGTTTTATCGGAAAAGCTTCGTTATTTAAACCTCCGTTTGGTTTTATTTTTAGAGCGTTAGGAGGTACGCCGGTAGATAGAAGTAAACGAACCAATTTAGTAGATTCTATAGTAGATGTTTTTAACAGTAAAGATGAATTTCGTTTGGCGTTGTCTCCTGAAGGAACCCGTGCAAAAGTTACCGAATGGAAAACAGGATTTTATTATATAGCAAAAGGAGCTAAGGTTCCTGTTGTAATGTTTGCTTTTGACTTTGAAAATAAACAAATAAAAGTAGCTGAACCTTATTATTTAACTGATAATATGAAAGCAGATATGAATCATATTTATGACTTTTATAGAAACATAAAAGGTGCTAAACCGGAGTTGTTTTCTGTACCAGATAGAGACTAAAATCAAATGTTAAATAGTGGTATTATCTTGAATTTCTCTTGAAAATTGAGTAATTTGTAAAAGGTTTAAAAACAAGGAGATATGAGAAAATATTATATATTGGTTTGTCTGTCTCTTTTGCTGTTTGGTTGTGCTTCTTCAAAAAAAGCAACAAAAGCAGAAATAGACAATTTAACTTCTCTAATTAAAAGTAAATCTTTTGAGATAGAATCAGAATGGGCTGAACCTCAAGTTACGTATGCAATGACTCAGATTGCAAATGCTGGTTTGTTACCAGTAGGAAGTAATTCAGGTAATATAAACTTGATTGGAAATAGTAATTTTTTTAGAATAAAGGGAGACTCAGTTTCTGCGTATTTACCATATTTTGGTGAGCGACAATCAGGAGGTTCTTATGGTGGTAACAATATAGGAATTGAGTTTGAAGGTATCCCTAAGAATTTGAACATATCAGAAGCTAAAGGAAATAGTTACAAAATCAGTTTTAGTATCAATGATAAAAATACAACAACCGAAAACTACAATGTTGTTGTTAGAGTTTATCCCAGTTTATCGAGTACTATTTATATTAATAGCTCTCAAAAGCATTCAATAACGTATCGAGGTAAGATTTTATTTGTTAAATAAGCTTACCGTACTTTAATTACTATGCGTTTGAACTATAATGGTCAGCATTATGTTACTTTGCTTTGGTAAAAGCAATAGTTTCATTTACTGATTTTTCTTTTAAAAGTTTTCTTCTCTAAAGTTTCTTTCACTACAGTTAATGGAACACTTTTTATGCGAAACGACGATAGGAGAGTAGTGTAATGTGTGAGGAATGGAATAATATTGATTATTGTTTTTTTATATAGTTACTTGAATATTAAAATAAATATTATATATTTGCAGTATGAATGTTCATTCAGTTAAAAAATGAAAACAGAAACATTAGATAAGCGAACTCAAATAATAGAAACGGCATTATCATTATTTACTAATCAAGGTTTACAGCAAACATCAATGGCTCAACTCTCAAAGGAATCAGGAGTTGCAGTAGGCACCATGTACCTAAACTTTAAAAGTAAAGACGATTTAATTGAAGGTATTTTCTTATATATTCAAGAATCTTACGGACATTATATTAAGCTTATTGATGAAGAATTAGGGTTACCTTTTAAAGAGCAATTCAAATTAGTTACTAAAAAAACGTATAACTACTATGTAAATAACCCAAGTCATTTTTTCTTTATTGACACACACAATTATTCGCCACTGATTTCAAAAGAAGTAAGAGAACATGGAAGGCGTTTTTACCAACAAGGCGTAGATATTATAATAAAAGGAGTTGAAGAGAATATCTTTAGAGATATCCATCCCATTATAGTAATTCGCTTGGTATACAATTGTATTGTTGCGTTAGTACAAATAAGATTGAATGATGAAGTTGAGGTTACCGATTCTGTTCTTGAGGACACTCTCGAAAGAATATGGAAATTATTAAAATAAAAAATTTATCAACTAATATGAATGAACGTTCATATTAACTTTAAAACAAATTATTATGACAGCACAAGAAGCATATGATTATTTAGACCCAAAAGCATGGGCACAGACTTCAGCTATTGAAAAATTAGCACTAATTGAAGAAGTCCAAAAGAACTTGAGCCAGTATGCCGAAGATTTAGGTATAGCTGATGCAAAAATGAAGAACGATTATATTGGAACTGAAATTTATACTAAAGGATTTGGTATTGCAGGAACAGCAGGTCCCATTGCAGGAATGCTAATGGGAAGCCATCATTTATACGAAAAACTCGTAAATGGAGAAATGCTTCAACCTGTAAGTACAAAAAAATTAGATGGAGGTATTACTGCAATTCAGACTTGGCCAGTATTTCCAAAGGACAAAATGTTAGCTGGAAAGCAAAAAGGATATTTGCATGTAAAGGGTGAACCGACACAAATTAATCCATTGGAAAAACCAGCAGGAGTTATAGCCATTTCGGGGGCAGGAAACTATAGTTCTTCAGTAGAAATGGTTAAAGCTTTGTTTTACGAAAATAAAGCCGTTATCCATAAACCACATCAAAATAATGTAGAAACCGACCATATTTGGGCTAAAATCTTTCAACCATTGATCGATAGAAAAGCATTGGTATTTATAGAACCAGAAGAAGCTCGAGCAATGACCTCTTTAGATGGCTTACATGCTATTTACTTCACAGGTTCAACTGGTGTAGCACATGCCATCCAAAATAATGCTAAAGCACCTGTTGTGGCAGAATGTGGCGGAAACAATCCATTGTTGGTTATTCCTGGTATTAGACCTTGGACAGAAAAAGAAATAAAACACCAAGCCTTGCAAGTCGTTTCTGTTGGTAAAATGAATGGTGGAGCAGTTTGTGGTCGTGTACAAACAATAATCACTTCTAAAAACTGGCCTCAAAGAGAACAGTTTTTAGATGCTGTACGAAAAGCTATTAAGGATGACACCTATGCAGTAGGAACCTATTACCCAGGTGTGGAAGATACTAAAAAGGCATTTTTGGAAAATCAGCCAACGGCGGAGGTATTAAAAGTAGAAAACGGAAAATATCCAACTACAGATTTTGTGTTTATTCCAAATGTGAAGGAAGATGATTTCGCAGTAACCAATGAGGCGTTTTGCCAAATCATATCCGAACTACCTTTAGACACAGAAAATAATGCTGATGACTATTTAACCAAAGCCACAACATTTTGTAATAAAAAACTATTAGGCTCTTTAGGTCTTATGATTTTGGTGGATAATGACACCATGAAAGCTAACGAAGAACGAGTTCATCAAGCGATTAATGAATTAAACTATGGAGGTATTGCGGTTAATACTATTCCTCCCAATGTGTTTATGAGTGCCTACCTAACTTGGGGTGGGTGTAATGAAACCACGGAAGACTTTGTTTCTGGAGTAGGAAACTTTGGAAATGCACATCAGTACGAAAATGTTGTAAAATCAGTATTAATTGATGATTTCAATTCACAAGGAATGCTGATGACCAATAAAAAGATGATGGAACATTTGTTTACCAATTCAGCATATTTCGCCATAGACAACAGTTGGGGGCATTTCGCTAAAATGGTAGGTCAAATGGTTGTAGATAATTTCAAAAAGAAAGACTTTTAATTAATAAAATATTATAACAATGAGTAAAACAATTTTAATCACAGGATGCAGTAGCGGAATAGGACGCATGACTGCTAAATATTTTCAAGGAAAAGGATGGAACGTCGTAGCAACGGTTCGCAAATTTTCAGATAGTGACAAAGAACTAACCGATTTGGACAACGTATTAGTAACCGAACTGGACGTAACCAAAGAAGACACTATTAAATCTTCGGTAGCACAAGCAGTAGAAAAATTCGGTACTATCGATGTATTATTAAATAATGCAGGATACGGTTCGTATGGTATTTTGGAAGCCACACCAGAACACAAAATCCGTATGCAGTTTGAAGTTAATGTTATAGGCTTGTTATTAGTAACCAAAAATGTAATTCCTATAATGCGTAAACAGGGAAGTGGAACTATTATAAACATTTCTTCTATGGGTGGAAAAGTTTCATTTCCAATGGGAACATTATACCATGGTTCAAAGTTTGCTGTTGAAGGCATGAGTGAAGCTCTTTCATTTGAATTGGCAGAAATTGGTGTAAAAGTCAAAATGGTAGAACCAGGAGTTATTAACACCAATTTTGCAACCACATCATTTGATATGAATATTGACCCATCAATGACCGAATATGCAGAGTTTACAGGGAAAGTTCTAAAGGCTTTTGAAGCAGGTGCTAATGGTTCTGAACCTATTTTAGTAGCAGAAACTATTTATAAGGCAGCAACCGATGGAACAGACCAGTTACGATATATAGCTGGACCAGATGCAGAACAAATTATTGCTGCTCGCAAGCAGATGAACGATCCAGAATATATGAGTCTTATTAGAAGTCAATACGGATTAAATTAATTTTAACTAAATTTAAACTGTCACCTAGCTTTGGGTGGCAGTTTTATATTATGGATATATTTCAACACACTACAGATTGGATAAAAGGAGAATTATTTGAAGGCAAATTAGTCTTAATATTTGGAATTATTACCTGCATTTGTGCTTTCTTGTTTTATAAAGTTGGAACAACACCAAATGCTAAAGCACTATTATTTCCTTTGTTGATTGCAGGATTTATGTTTGTAGGCATAGGAGGTAGTATGCTGTATAGTAACCCAAAACGTTTAGCGGAGTTTCCCAAAGTCTATCAAGAAAACCCAGACGCGTTTGTAGAAGCAGAAAAAGAACGAGTTGAAACATTTACAAAATGGTATCCAACAACACGCTATGTTTTTGCAGCATTAGGAGTATTGGGAGTTGTATTGTTTTTATTTTGGAATAAACCCATAGGTAAAGCAATTGGTATTGCCTTATTATTAATGACTATTGCAACTTATGTTGTTGACCATTTTTCAGAAGAACGAGCAGCAACCTATTATCAACTTTTAAAATCTTATACTCCTAATAATTAAACCAACCTAATATGATTATAACCAAAGGAATTAGTTTTAAAACAATGTTAACATGGTCAGGCTTTCATTTTTTGTGGTTGATTTTGTTAATGACTGCTGTCGCAACTTTATATCAATTTAATATTATCAATTTTAAAATACCGTGGGTTCCAGTTTCAGTAATTGGTACAGCAGTTGCCTTTTATGTAGGTTTTAAAAATAACCAATCGTATGACCGAATGTGGGAAGCTCGAAAAATTTGGGGAGGTATTGTTAACGAAAGTCGAACATGGGGAATGATGGTTGATGGTTTTATATCTAACTTATTTGCAAATGAAAAAGTATCAGAAGAAGATTTAAAAACTATTAAAAGAAAGTTAATCTACAGGCACATCGCATGGTTATATGCACATAGAAGTCAGCTTTTAGTTACAACTTCTTGGGAGCACGCCAGTCAAGGAGGCCATATAGGTAGAACAGCAAAATTCTATCAAAAAAAATTTGGTGTTGGATTGGTAGATGATGAAATAACTCGAACCGAATTAAAATTATTTTTGCAACCAGAAGAACATAACCGTTTAATTAATAATGTAAATACAGCTACACAAATTATAAATGAGCAATCCAGAGATTTACATAAATTGCGAGAGAAAGGCTTAATTGAAGATTTTAGGCACATGGAAATGGAAAATGTATTACGAAGCTTTTACACACTTCAAGGAAAGAATGAGCGTATTAAAAAATTTCCTTTACCTCGTCAATATGCCAACATGAGCAGATACTTTGTGGGTATTTTTATTGCATTATTGCCATTTACATTAATACCAGAAATGTTTGAGTTAAATAATTGGGTGCAATGGTTATCTATTCCAATAACAGCTTTAGTCGGTTGGGTTTACATCTGTATGGAACTTGTTGCAGATTATTCAGAAAACCCGTTTCAAGGAATGGCTAATGATATTCCAATGTTGTCTTTATGTCGTATTATAGAAATAGATTTACGTGAAATGTTAGGTGAAACAGACTTACCTCCAAGTATCGAAGCTAAAAATGGAATTTTGATGTGATAGCGATTAATGAAAGTTCCAATTACCCTGACCTCATAAAACTTTGGTTAAAACAATAGGTGAGTGGAGCAATAATATTTTAGGGGTTTAGCAACTAATTTTCTTGGGTTTTCTAAATATTAAAGCAAGTTCTTTGCAGTCTTGGTTTGTTACAATGTTTCCTAAAATATAGCGTAACGAGCCGTTAATTGTTACCAAATTTTTATGCAGTCTTGATTTTTTTGTTTCTTTTTTTATCAAGAAAAAAAGATAAATGAAATCTTAAAAAGTTCAGCAGTTTCAATTTCTATTTTACATAATATTAGAAGTTCCAATTAAAAGAATATTCTAATGAAAGCGAGAATAAAGCAAGTGTACAGAAATTTTTAAGCAAGGAATTGAGCAAGGGAAAATTTTGTACTGTTGCGAGATATTTAACGAAAAGCTTCTGAAAACTTTTAACAACGAAAATTTCAATTACAGACGAATTATAAATACGAAGCTAAAAGCTTTTGCTTTTTTTGGCGTTGGCAAGCGATGGATAATTGATTTTATAAAAGCAATCGAGCGTTTGATAGCGGCAATTTTACATAATGGCAAATTATAGTTACAAATGATTTCCTTAAAAAATAAAATTCCAAATCCACGAGAATTGAATATTTTAAATTTTAATGACCCAAGTACTGAATATCGTAAATAATAAATACAGTTTCTGTGATATTTTACATAATACTACATTATAGCTATCAAATGGAAACGATGCCTTAAACAACATAATAACATTTGTACTATAATTAATATTATGTTAAATAGATGTGTTTATATCTTACCTTCATAGAAGAATTATAATAAAAAAAATAATTATTTTAATTTCTTTATTTACAGTTGTTTAGATCTGTTTTTATAAGATTTGTTTCTTTCTTCTTCGATTTTTTTGTAGGGTATTTCTTAATATTTCTGTTTTAGAATTATATCCGCGGAATTTCATTTAACAATTTTAAAAACTCAAAACAATATGAAAAATATTAAAAGAATTATTGCCTTTCTTTTCATTGTTTTATCAATTTTAGCGGTTGGTTCGTGTAATAATGATGATGAAATAGTTAGAACAAAAGTTGAAGCTGGTAACTCAGGTGAAAACGGTAACGGAAATTCAGGTTCTGGCTCTAATACTGGACAAGCTGAAGGAAACGAAGGTGAAATAACGTTATATAAAGTTGATGGAGATAACATCACAAAAATTAAAGATTATAAGGTATCAGGTAAAGATTTAGAATATCAAAAAGATACTGATAAACACAATGAAATTTGGGAATTAGCAAAGAAAATTATTCCTCTAAACCAAAGAAAAAAGATGAGTGAATTTTTAATTTATAATGGTGAAGTTACAGGTAGCGCTGGTTTTGTTGTAGAAATTAAAAGTGACCTTTCTGATTGGCAAATGGGAATTGCGATAAACTATGCTTATGAAGGAGGATTTAATGCAGGAGGAGAATTAGCATATACAATTATTCATGAGTTCGGACATGTTTTAACACTTAATGATACTCAATTAGATGCTGCTATTACACAAGCAAATTGTAAAAACTACTTTCCAGGTGAAGGATGTGCAAGAGATAATTCATACATAAATGAATTACATTCTAAGTATTGGAATGACATTTGGAGCGAGTATGAAGATGCAAAAAAAGACGAAGCTTCTCACGCTAAATTCTATGAAAAGTATAAAGATAGATATGTAACTCAATATGCATCAACAAATCCAGGTGAAGATATTGCTGAAGTTTTTGCAACATTTGCAACAACAAAAGATAAACCATCTGGTAGTACTATAGCAGAGAAAAAAATGCTATTAATGTATGATAGAAGCGAGTTGGTAGAATTTAGAAATCACATAAGAAGAAATCTAGGTCTAAAAAGAGCCAAAGGAAATGTTGCTTCTTTTGAGTTACCAGAACCAGGATCTTGGAAACAAGCCAATACCATTGGTAATCCATATAAAACAAAGTGTAGAAGACATTAAATTATAATTTTAGCACCATTAAGAGAACCCCCAACCCCTATCCTATTTTAAAACTCTTAATGGTGCTTTAAAAAATATTGAATATGAAATATGTATATACAATTTTGGTAGCTATTCTTTTTATTGGATGCTCAAGCACAAAGTATGTAAAAGAAGACGCTTTATTATACTATGGAAAAACACCTTGCTTAGGAAAATGTCCAGTTTTTGATATGTATGTTTTTGATGATGGTAAAGTTTTATACGAAGGGTTAAAAAATGTTGATTTAATAGGAACTCATGAATTTAACTTAACAGTTGAAGAGGTTATAAATATTAAACAAAAACTAGAAGAAATAAGCTTTTCTTCCAAAGAAAGATTAAGAAGAGATTTACCGAATACAGTATTAAAATATAAAGGTAAAAAGCTATCAACTCAAAGTAACGAACAAGTAAAAGAGTTAACAGTTTTACTTGATAAAATAAAAAAATAAAATTTTTTAAGAAAAAAGGTAGGGTAAATTCAAAGAACCTTGTTTTATATAACGAAAGATATAAAATAGGAGACGCTGTTAAGAATGTACCCTTCACTTTTCATAATTTTTTAAAAAATTAGATTTATTCTGTACAGCGTCACTTTTTCGATTATATATCACGATATTTTGTTTTTAAAAAGACTACTTTTTGTAGTCTTTTTTTAGTTTAGATTACTTCCTCTAAACAAAAATAAAGGCAGTATTTTTGTTTCATGCAAAAGAATCAATCCAAATTAGAATTTATTGTTTTAATGGCATCGTTAATGTCGCTTGTAGCCTTATCAATCGATGCAATTTTACCAGCCTTAGAACAAATAGGTATAAGCATTCAAATTCCAAAGAAATCCAACAACAGTCAATTATTAGTAACAATGATTTTCTTAGGACTAGGTTTTGGACAACTAATATCTGGACCTCTTTCTGATAGCTTAGGAAGAAAACCCATTATTTATGGTGGCTTTTTACTTTTCGTAATAGCTAGTTTTATTTGTGTAAGTGCAACTAGTTTAGAAATGATGATTTTTGGTAGAATTTTGCAAGGTATTGGGCTTTCTGCTCCAAGAACGATAAGTATAGCAATGGTTCGAGACAGTTTTAGTGGTGATTATATGGCAAAAATAATGTCGTTTATTGTAGTTATTTTCATTTTAGTACCAGTGGTTGCTCCAGCTCTGGGAAAAATTATGTTAGATGTTTACGGGTGGAAATCTATTTTTTATAGCCAATTACTTTTCGGAGTTTTTGTGATGATTTGGTTATGGAAACGTCAACCAGAAACACTTAAAGAAGAAAATAAAATCAAGTTTTCATTACGATTGTTTTCTGACGGATTAATAGAATTCATAAAATTTAAACAAGCCATTGTTTTTACGTTGATTTCAGGGTTTATCACTGGTTCATTCATGGTATATTTAAGTGCTTCACAGCAAATTTTTCAAGAACAATATCTACTAGTTGAAGAATTTCCGTACATATTTGCAGGATTAGCAATTGCAGTTGGTTTTGCTACTTTTTTAAATGGTACGTTTGTAATGAAATATGGTATGCATAAATTGGTGTCATTCTTTCTTATCATTTTTACAATCATTCCAATTGTTTATGTGGCATTATTTTATCAGAAGAGTAATCCAAGTATTATGATATTATTAGTGTTTTTTGCTTTGCAATTTTTTTCAATAGGCTTTTTATTTGGAAACCTACGTGCTTTAGCGATGCAACCAGTTGGACATATTGCTGGGATTGGTGCTGCAATTAACGGATTCGTTTCTACTATAATGGCTGTTCCAATAGCTACATTTATAGGGAGTTATGTAAAAACCACTTCCCTTCCACTTTTTGTAGGTTTCTTTATCTGTGGAAGTTTATCTTTGGTGCTTATAAATTTTACTAAACTAACACCAGCAAATCGATAAAATGAATATTGAAATTCTTTATGAAGATGATTATATCTTGTGCGTATCTAAACCGAATAATGTAGTTGTACATCACGCACATCACTCAAGAAACGTTGCTGATGAAGCATCTTTATTGCAGTTAGTAAACCAACAATGTGGGTTAAAAACGTTTCCTATTCATCGATTGGACAGAAAAACATCAGGAATAATATTGTTAGCTAAAAAAAGCGAGTATGTAGCTAATTTTCAAGCGTTATTCACAAATAATGAAATTCAAAAAACATATTTTGGTATTGTGAGAGGGCATGCTCCAGAAACCAAAATTATTGATACTCCTGTAAAAGGTAGAGATGCTAATGTACACAAGGATGCAGAAACTCATTTAAGTACAAAGAAAACTGTGATTGTTGATATTCCTGTGAAACCTTATGATTCTTCAAGGTATAGTTTGGTTGAATTGTTACCCAAAACAGGTAGATTGCATCAGTTGCGTATTCATATGAATAAAATTAGTCACCCCTTAATTGGAGACCCTAAGTATGGTGATAAGAATCACAATATGATGTTTGCTGAAAAGTTTAATTGTGAAAATTTGTTTTTACATGCACACTCTTTAGGGTTTGTTCACCCTCATTCAAATGAGAAATTAACTATTATAGCTGATTTTTCTGATGATTGGAAAAAGATTTTTAATGAATTTAACTGGTAAGTTTTAATAAAAGAAAAAGGGTTACAATTTTTGTAACCCTTTTTTATCTTTCAAATTCCTAAGATTAAATATCTTTAAAAATTGCGTGCATTAAACGTTTTTTGTCGTTAATACTTTCTTCAAGAGCAATCATAGTTTCAGTCCTACTTACTCCGTGAATTTCATCTATTTTATAAATGATTTCTTTAGCATCTGCAGTGTTTTTAGCACGTACTTTACAAAAAATGTTGTACTTACCAGCAGTTACATAAGCCACAGTAACGTTAGGAATTAAACCTAAGTTATCAAGTACATGTTGTGTCATAGAAGTTTTATCTAAAAAAACTCCAACATGAGCAATGAAAGAATACCCCATTTTTTCATAGTTAAGGGTTAAGGTAGATCCTTGAATGATTCCTTCATCTTCCATTTTTTTAACACGTACGTGAATTGTACCTGCCGAGACTAACAATTTTTTTGCAATGTCGGTAAATGGTGTTCGTGCGTTCTCAATTAAAATGTCTAAAATTTGATGATCAATTTCATCTAGTATGAACTTCTTCATTTTTTGTTTTCTTCAAGTAATATTGCTAAAATATAGTTTTTTTCTAAAAAAAATAAGTTTTATTTAAGGAAAAAAGAATTTTTATTTGTTTTTTTTGAATTCTTTATGTGCTAAATAAGAAGATAAATCTCCTTCTTTTTCTTTTGTTAAAATCGGTGCAAATTTACCATTTTCTATACGTTCTACATACTGAAAAGCAACATCTTTTTCATTATTTTTTGAGCGGTAAATTACATCGTAGAAGTTCTTGACATTGTTTGGAATAGCTAAATAATCTTGATAAGAAGAAAAGTCATTATTAGTTGAAACATGATAAATTCCTTGTAATAATGCGTAAAAATTAAACTTTCTAACCTCTTCCCTAGCGTAATCATCTTTATAATGACCAGCTTCAATTAAAATAGTATTGTGTCCTAGTTTTTGAAAATTATCACCTGTTGCAGTCGGATAAAATTCATCCGTATAACGACCAATATGATTTGATATTATTTCTTGAAGTAACTCATTCATAGCAACAATTACATTCATGGTTTCTTTTCTACCTTCTGTAATTTTTCGGGTTTCTTCTTCTGATGGTGCTAAAAAAGATAACGTTGCAGGGTTTTGAGTTCCTTCTACTCCAAAAATAGTTCTTTGGTCATGTAAATTGAAACAAAAGTGAGGATTGACATCTTCTAAAATACTTCGCAACAATTTACTCTCTTTAGCTTGAAGACTTACCGCATCTCTGTTTAAATCTACATCATTTGCGTTGACGCGTGTATATGCCTGCGCCCCATCAGGATTTAACATCGGAACAATTGTAATACTACAATTATTAAGTATTTCAGTCGTAACTTCGTGAGTTGGGAATTGCTGAATAAAGTTTAAAAAATCAAAAACAGCTTTGGTTCCTGTACTTTCATTTCCATGCATTTGGCTCCAAATGAGAATTCTTTTCTCTCCAAAACCTAACTTAAGTTGATAAATAGCTCTTCCTTGTTCAGATTCTCCAATTATTTTAGTTTGAATTTCTGAATTTTTCAGTTTAAAATATAAAGGTTCTATATCTGAAAGTGTAATCCATCTACCAGATATAGAATCCTCTTTAATTTTTGAATAGTTTTTTTCTAAAAAAGAGCTATCAATACGTTCCATGTTATAACTTAAACCAGTCTGCTACTAGTTGTTTTTCAATAGGTTCTACTGATGTATGAACATAATCATTTTTAACCATGTCGTATTTATAATCTTTAGACCAATCTTCGATATTTTCAGCCAAAGTTTTTAACGAATCACAAATAAATTGTACTTCTTTATTGGTAATTGTTGGATGTACCGATAAGCGTACCCAACCTGGTTTTTCAGTATTACAACCTTCTAAAATTTGCCCTTTAATTTTATGAGAAGTGTTTTGATCTACATTTAATAAAAAGTGTCCGTAAGTACCAGCGCAAGAACATCCACCTCTTGTTTGAATTCCAAAACGGTCATTTAATAACTTTACAACTAAATTAAAGTGGTATTTTTCAAAATAGAAAGAGAAAATACTCAAACGGTCTTTATGGTTAGGAGCTAATATTTTAACACCTTCTAAATTTTCTAAACAATTAAAAATAATTGGATTGATTTCATCTTCTCTAGCTTTGATTTTATCAGTTCCCATTTGATCTTTCACCTGAATACACAAAGCTATTTTTATAGTTTGTAAAAAAGCAGGAGTTCCGCCGTCTTCACGAGTTTCAACATCATCAAAATAATCGTGTTCTCCCCAAGGGTTGGTGTAACTTACAGTTCCACCTCCTGGATTGTCAGGAACCATGTTTTTATATAGTTTCTTATTGAAAATTAATACTCCAGAACTACCAGGACCACCTAAAAATTTGTGTGGAGAAAAGAAAACCGCATCTAAATATTCATCTTCATTTTCTGGATGCATGTTAATATTTACATACGGTGCAGAACAAGCAAAATCAACAAAACATAATCCACCATATTTATGAATTAAAGAAGCTACTTTATGGTAGTTGGTTTTTATTCCTGTTACATTTGATCCTGCAACAATCGAAGCTATTTTTATAGGTCTTTCTAGGTATTGTTGAATGGTTTCTTCAAACTTATCTAAACAAACCAATCCTTCATCATTACAAGGTACCACAACTACATCGGCAATAGTTTCAATCCAAGAAGTTTGGTTTGAGTGATGCTCCATATGACTTACAAAAACGATTGGTCGTTTTTCTTCAGGAACTATGGTGTTTTCTTTTAGGTTTTCAGAAACTTTTAATCCTAAAATACGTTGGAATTTGTTTACAACCCCAGTCATACCAGAACCTTGAGTAATTAAAACATCGTTAGACGATGCGTTGACATGACGCTTTATAATATTTCTGGCTTCATGATAAGCTAAAGTCATTGCTGCTCCTGAAGTAGACGTTTCGGTATGCGTATTGGCAACAAAAGGTCCAAATTTATGTAATAATTGTTCTTCGATTGGTCGATACAATCTACCGCTTGCTGTCCAATCGGTATATACCATTTTCTTAACACCGTAAGGCGTTTGAAATGTTTGGTCTATTCCTACAATATTTTTTCTGAACTTATCAAAATACTGCTCTAAATCCATATTTTAAATTTGTGTTGTTTGTTGTTGGTGATAAAATTAGTGGTATGCTGCTATTTAGCCTAGAATTATTTAAATATTAACGTATTTGTAACATTTGTTATTTAACTCTAAGTTGCACACTTATTTTATAATTTCTTCTATTTCTGAAATAAAACGTTCTGCTAATGCATCTGCGTTTTCTTGACTTTTACTTTCAGTATAAATTCTGATAATCGGTTCTGTATTTGATTTGCGTAAATGCACCCATTCTTCTGCAAAATCAATTTTCACACCGTCAATCGTGTTTACGTCTTCATTTTTATACTTTGTTGCCATGGTTTCTAAAATCTTATCAACATCAATTTGTGGTGTTAACTGGATTTTATTCTTACTCATAAAGTAGCTAGGATATGAATCTCTTAATTCTTTACACGACATTTTTTTATGTGCTAAATGCGATAAGAATAACGCCACTCCTACCAATGAATCACGACCGTAATGAGATTCTGGATATATGATTCCTCCGTTTCCTTCACCTCCAATTACAGTATTGGTATCTTTCATCATTTGCACTACGTTCACCTCTCCTACTGCGCTTGCAGTATACGTTCCGCCATGTTTCTCGGTAACATCTCGTAAAGCTCTTGAAGAAGATAAGTTAGAAACGGTATTACCACCATCTAATTGACCTAATACATAATCGGCACAAGCTACTAAGGTATATTCTTCACCAAACATAGAACCGTCTTCAGAAATTAATGCTAAACGATCAACATCAGGATCTACGACAATACCTAAATCAGCTTTTTTCTTTACAACTAATTCAGAAATATCAGTTAAATGCTCTTTTAAAGGTTCTGGGTTATGCGGAAAGTGTCCGTTTGGCTCACAATATAATTCAATACATTTTACTCCTAATTCTTTTAATAAAGCAGGAATCGCAATTCCTCCGGTAGAATTAACCCCATCAACAACCACTTTAAATTTTGCTTTTTTAATGGCTTTTTTATCAACCAAATCAAGTTTTAAAACTTCTTTGATGTGTTTTTTTATGTAGTTTTTCTTTTTTCTGTAAGAACCTAAATCATCTACTTCAGCAAACTCAATAGTTCCGTCATTTTCAGCAATCTTTAAAATTTCTGCTCCGTCTTCACCATTTAAAAATTCTCCTTTTTCGTTTAATAGCTTTAAAGCGTTCCATTGTTTTGGGTTATGAGAAGCGGTTAAAATAATACCTCCATCAGCTTTTTCTAAAGGAACAGCAACTTCTACCGTTGGTGTAGTTGATAAACCTAAATCGATCACATTAATTCCTAAACCAACTAAAGTATTAGCTACCAAATTACTAATCATTTTACCCGAAATACGAGCATCTCTACCAATTACAATGTTTATTTTATCTTTTTCAGCATTTTTCTTTTTTATAAAAGTTCCGTATGCTGCTGCAAATTTTACCGCATCAATCGGAGTTAAATTATCACCTGTATTTCCGCCTATGGTACCTCTAATACCTGATATAGATTTAATAAGTGTCATATTCTGTTTTATTTGATAACAAATATAAAGTTATTTAAGAAATATATGTTACTATGCAGAGGGTTTTACTGTGTAACATTTGTTACATATAAAGCTAAAAAAACCGTTAAACTTTACAGCTTAACGGTTTATAATTTTAAGAAGTTGGTTGGATTATTTTCCTTCCATTTTCTTCTTTAACTCAGCTAATCCACCGATATCTCCTAAAGTAGTTTTTTCTACTTCTTGAGCTTTAGCAGCTGCTGCTTTAATGTTCTTTTGCTCTTCTTCTCTAAAGATAGAAGTGTGAGAAGCAACGATTCTACGGTACTCTTTACTAAACTCAGTTACTTGGAACTTAGCCTCGTCACCTTTAGCTAATTTACCTCCGTCTTCTTTTTCTAAGAAACGAGTTGGAGCGAAAGCTTCAATTCCGTCAGCAAATACTACAGTTGCACCTTTATCATTTTTCTCTTTAATAGTACCTTCGTGGATAGATCCGATAGCATATGTAGCTTCATGAGCATCCCAAGGGTTATCTTGAGTTTGCTTGTGACCTAAGTTTAACTTACGGTTTTCTACGTCTAATTCTAATACTTGTACTTCTAATTTATCACCAACAGTTACGAAATCTGATGGGTGCTTAATTTTCTTAGTCCAAGATAAATCAGAGATATATACTAATCCGTCGATACCTTCTTCTAACTCTACGAATACACCAAAGTTAGTGTAGTTACGTACAGTACCAGTATGAGTTGAACCTACTGGGTATTTAGAAGTAATATCAGTCCAAGGATCTGGGTGTAATTGCTTCATACCTAAAGACATTTTACGCTCTTCGCGATCTAATGTTAAGATTTGAGCTTCTACTTCATCACCAACTTTTACGAAATCTTGCGCAGAACGTAAGTGAGTTGACCATGACATTTCAGAAACGTGGATTAATCCTTCTACTCCTTCTTCAACCTCTACAAATGCACCATAATCAGCTAAAACAACTACTTTACCTTTTACTTTATCACCAACTTTTAAGTCAGAGTTTAAAGCTTCCCATGGGTGAGCAGATAATTGTTTTAATCCTAATTGAATTCTAGACTTGTTATCATCAAAGTCTAAGATTACAACGTTTAATTTTTGATCTAATTCAACAACTTCGTTCGGGTGGTTGATACGAGACCAAGATAAATCTGTAATGTGAATTAATCCGTCAACACCTCCTAAGTCAACAAATACACCGTAAGAAGTTACGTTTTTAACAACTCCTTCTAATACTTGTCCTTTTTCTAATTGACCGATAATTTCACGTTTTTGATCTTCTAAGTCAGCTTCGATTAACGCTTTGTGAGATACTACTACGTTCTTAAATTCGTGGTTGATTTTAACAACTTTAAATTCCATAGTTTTCTCTACGTATTGATCGTAGTCACGGATAGGCTTCACATCGATTTGAGAACCTGGTAAGAAAGCTTCAATACCAAATACATCAACGATCATACCTCCACGAGTTCTACACTTAACAAAACCGTTAACGATTTCACCAGTTTCGTGTGCGTTGTTAACACGATCCCAAGCTTTGATTACACGTGCTTTTTTGTGAGATAATACTAATTGACCAGACGAATCTTCTCTTTTGTCAACTAATACTTCTACTTTGTCACCCACTGCTAAATTTGGGTTATAACGGAACTCGTTTAACGAAATTACTCCTTCTGATTTAGAGTTGATGTCGATAATAGCATCACGATCAGTAATACGTACTACTGCACCTTCAATTACGTCACGCTCGTTAACGAAACCTACAGTTCCTTCTAACGCAGTTTCAAATTCTTTTAATTTAGCCTCATCTACAGCTTCAATACCTTGTTCGTACTTGTGCCAATCAAAGTCAGCTAAAAATTCTTGTGGGTTTACTTTTGTTTCAGACATTCTGAAAAATAATTTGTATCTTTTTGTTAACCAGATTTTTAACGATGCTAACGCCAAGAGAAATTAAACGTTATAAATATAATTTTTAACCTTTTTTAAATCTGTACTCGTAAAAAGGCGTGCAAATTTACGAATAATTCTTGAAGCAACCTAAAATGTTTTGGTTTTTAGTGAGTTATGAAGATATTTCGCTATCGGTATTGTGTATGTTTCAGTTGCGTGGTTTAAGCACCAATTCAGTAGTTTAGAAGCTAGCAATTCAATATACACGTTGTTTTTGTTGGTATTTCGTTTTTTTAGTTTATAATTTCGTAATTCTTATTTTAATAAATTTAACATTTTAGAGGTAATTCCACGAAATTCAAAGTTCAACGTTTGAGAGAAAAGTTATTTGTCTCATTTTTTATGTTTAAATCAATTATTTAGATATTCTAAACTCCATTTCTTTTATTTGCTTTCTATAAAAAATCAAATTTCCAATAAAATTTATTCCGCAACTTGAGAGCCATAACCAATAACCAGTATCGTATGCAATAATACTGCTTTTACTTCCGCCTTCGTTTGCAATTATTTCATTAAATAAAAGAAAAATTAATGAAAAAAATAATGCTGAAAAACTCAATATGAAAGAAAGTTTCCACTTTTCAGTAAATAATATTCTCCAAGAGATTAATAAAAGTGGATTAGCTATCCAAGAAATTCCAGCCCCAAAAATGCCCATCCATCCAAATAGTAATGCAATTAAACCAAATGAACCAACAGATTCTTTCATGCCTGTAATGAAATAAGAGTTCTGAGTTAATGATATTAAAAATAATATTAAACTAATAGAAACTACAAGTCTTTTTAATTTTCGGTCTTTAATAATCTTCATTTTATCTTTTGCTAGTTAATTTTATTTAACTTGAAGTTTAGGGTAATGAATGCCAACGGTTAAGATATCCGTCGTTTTAAAGTTTAAGAATCAAACTAAATTTTTGCTCATAAAGTTATATAATATTAATAATCATCTTCTTCATCCTCATCTTCAATACCATCATTATCTGGCTTTAATAAAAATTGCAGCACCGTTTTTTCGTCTAACTTCATAAAGTCTTTGTAAAGAATTTCTATAACTTCGTCTCGAGATTTTTTAGCTTTTAATAAATCGTATGCTTTAGCAGGAGCATCTTTAATTACTTCCTTTACCAGTTCTTTGCCCATTTGTAAAACCTCTGATTTAGGAATACCATTTTCTAAAAAAGGTTTTACATTCGCCACTACACTAATAGCAGCACCTCTGCAAATATTTTCTTTCGTAAGTTTCATTTCCGCTTGCGAAAAAAGTTGAAAAGAGATGAATAGGCATACAACGAAGGCTAGTTTTTTCATTTTCATATTTTTTAAGTTAAATCTGAGATAAAAGTAATTTTAATTTACTTAAAATCAAACTGTAAAATGCGTTAACTTAAAAAATAGATTATTCTACTTCCTTAATTTCTACTTTAAACAAAGTATTAAATGTTTCAAAAATAGATTCAGCTTCTTTTTTACGGACAGAAATAGTGTATTCGCAGGCTAGTTCTAACTTTTGATTGATAATATCAATATTTCGCTCTTTAATAATACGTTGTACTTTATTCATCATATCGTAGCCAAAAGAGAGTTTATAATGAACATCAATGGTTTTTTCTACAATTTCAGAAGCTTCTAAAGCTAGTTGTGCAGAGCTACGATAGGCGTTAATTAACCCTCCTACTCCAAGTTTGGTTCCCCCAAAATAACGAACCGAAACAATTAAAATATTGGTAACGTCAAACGCTTGAATTTGTCCGTAAATTGGTTGACCTGCTGAATTACTGGGTTCACCATCGTCGTTGGCACGAAAACGAATGTTTTCTGTTCCTAATTGCCACGCATAACAATGATGACGCGCTGTATGGTGTAGTTTTCTTAGTTCTTCTAGTCGTTCTTTAATATCATCTTCAGAAGTTACAGGAAAGGCATATCCGAAGAATTTACTATTTCGATCTTTAAATAGTGTTTCTTCCGAAGGTTTGGTTATGGTTTTGTATGTGTCTTTAATTTCACTCATTAAGCTATAGTGACCAAAATGATTCCTAAAACTGCTAAGGCTACGCCTATTTTGTTTTTTGTACTAAATTTTTCACTAAACAATAACAATCCTACTAGTGTAGATACTATAACGATACCTACATTGTTAACTGTAAACAAGGTTGAACTTTCAAAGTTTTTGTTTTGTAAAGCTTTAATTAAAAATACGATAGAATAGTAATTCGGAATTCCTAAGGCAATACCTGCTACAATACTTTTAAACTCAAATTTCCCTTTTGAAACAAATTGCTTGAATATTAAAATTAGCAAACCAAATACTGCAGCAAAACCAAACAAGCTTCCAGAGAAAAAGTCAACGTCATTATTGGTTACATAATTGGTTTCTACATATTTTAAGGTAGTGTCGATAACCCCTGACCCTAAAAAAAGTAACACAGGAAATAATAAACCTGCTTGTTGCGTACTTTTTTCTTCTTTTACAGATGATAGATACACTGCTACCAAAGCGATAATAATACCAACTACTTTTAAAGCCGTAACACTTTCATTGTACAGTATGATTCCGAATATAATTGGAACGACAACCGACATTTTTCCTGCGATAGAAGCAACTGAAACTCCGTTTTTTTGTGCGGTCATTGCCATTACAAAGAAAATAGTAACAAATAACAAGCCTAAAAACATAGCTCCGTAAACCCATGGTTGTGTAGGTATTGACCCGAGTTGATTAAAGGTGTTTGCAGAAAACATTCCTAATAAAAATGCGACTATATAATTTACTACAATAGCTTGTAAGGTGTTGACTTTAAATATTTCAAAGTATTTGAATATTACAAATAAAGAAGTCGAAAAAAGGATACTGAGTAATAAGTATATCATATTAATTAAATTCTTTTCGGGCTAGCAAATCTACAACATCTTCTTGTTTCGGATTGTTATTCCAAACAGAAATTCCTAATTCTTTTGCAGCATTGGTGTTTTCTTTAGTATCGTCAATAAAAATAGTTTCAGAAGCGATTAAGTTGTTTTCGTTTAAAACAAATTCAAAAATATCTGAATTTGGCTTACGCATTTTTATTTCGTGCGATAAGTAAAATTGTTCAAAACAGTTTTTAAATTCATTATATAAATCCATTCCCCAGTCGTTTTGAATCCAAGAAATATGCAATTCATTCGTGTTGCTTAATAAAAACAAACGGTACTTTTTACTTGCTGCTAATTCTTTCAAAAACTTTAATCGATGTAAGGGAAAATCTAACAAAATGGCATTCCAAGAACTGATTAAATCCTCTTTCGAAATATTGAATTTATCATGAAAATAACTCACGAAAGCATCAGTAGAAATCAATCCCATTTCATACTGAAAGTATTGATGCATCATTTCATCGGTTATTTCTGTAACTCCTAATTTAGCTAACTCTTTATACGTAGCTTCTTTGTCTAAATTGATGAATACATCACCAAAATCGAAAATGATGTTTTTAATCATTTCTATAAATTCTTAAAATGTCGTTTTGAATGTTTTCTTCTGAAAAAAGTGTAGCATTGAGGTTGGGCGCTTTTACTCCTTCGGTAAAATTGACATCGCCAGTAAAAACTCTGGCTTCATCCCATAAATTGGAATCGATAAACGTTTGTAAGGTTTGTGAACCACCTTCAATAATCACCGATTGTATTTGATGTTTATATAGGACTTGACAAATTTGCGCTGCAATATTCGATAAAAAATCAATTTCTTCGTATGAGATTACTTCACTTTGTTCGTAATGACGTTCAATTGTTCTTTTCTCAGTAATAACAATAGTCTTAACGTTACCATCTAAAACTGTTGCTTTTTTAGGAATGCGCAAGTTTCTATCGATAACAACTCTAATTGGATTTTCTCCCGACCAGCTACGAACGGTTAATGACGGATTATCAGCAATCACTGTATTAGTTCCTACTAAAATAGCATGCTCCTCTCCTCTCCATTTATGCACTAATTGTTGAGAATAACTATTAGATATCCAAATTGGTTTAGCGTCATTGCGAAGCAAACTTTTTTGCTGTGGCAATCTCATTTTAACTTCAGAGATTACTTCACTTTGCTCGTAATGACGATTTGGAGCTATAAAACCATCTTTAGTTTCTGCCCATTTTAAAATAATATAAGGTCGCTTTTTGTTTTGAACCGTGAAAAAACGTTTATGATGCTCTAAGCACTCTTTTTCTAACACCCCAACAGTAACATTGCACCCCGAATTTTTTAGGATTTCTACACCTTTTCCTGCTACCAAACTGTTAGTGTCAATACAACCGATAACTACATTTGGAATTTGTTTTTCAACGATTAAATTCGCACAAGGAGGTGTTTTTCCGAAGTGAGCACAAGGTTCTAGTGTTACATAAATAGTAGCCTCTTTAAGTAGTTCTTCATCTTTTACCGAATTAATTGCATTAACTTCTGCGTGAGAACCTCCGTAAGGTGACGTAAATCCTTCACCTATGATAGTTTCATTATGAACAATTACTGCACCTACTGACGGATTAGGTCTTGTAGTTCCGATGCCTTTTTTAGCAAGTTCTAAACAACGTTGTATGTATTTTTCGTGACTCAAAAGCTAGAATTTATTTTTTCTCCTTCAATTATTATCAAAAATCATAAATTAAAAAATTAATGATTTTATAGATGAAAACTCGTCTTTTTTTGGGTACTTTGCTATAGCAAAAGTACTATATTCCTATGATACCTTCTGATTTTATTATAAGAGAAATACAGCCTAATGATAACAAGCAGGTTGCCAAGGTTATTAGAGAGGTTTTAATTGAGTTTGGAGTTCCGAAAGTTGGAACTGCTTATGAAGACAAAGCTACCGATGAAATGTATGAAACCTATCAAAAAGACAAAGCAGCTTATTTTGTAATTGAACATAACAATATTGTTGTTGGTGGAGCAGGATTTTCGCAATTAGATAATTTTGAAGGAAATGTATGCGAATTGCAAAAAATGTATTTTCTACCCGTTATTAGAGGAAAAGGATTGGGGAGTAAACTCATTCAATTTTGTTTAGCAAAAGCAAAAGAGCAAGGTTTTGAACAGTGTTATTTAGAAACCATGCCTTATATGGAAGCTGCAAGAACTTTGTATAAAAAGAACGGATTTGTAAATATGGATAAACCTTTAGGAAATACAGGTCACTATTCTTGTAATGTTTGGATGATAAAGGATTTATAGTTGATGACTTTAAAAGAATACAAATTATACTTTTCAGAAGAGCTTTCTTCTGTATTTCCTCAGACAGAAATTGATACTTTTTTCTTTTTATTGATAGAAGAATATTTAGGTTTTCAACGAATTGATTTGGTATTACAACCCGATTTTGAAATTTCTTCGGAAAAAGAAGTCATTTTAAACGAGATATTAAACAGACTTAAAAAAGAAGAACCGATTCAGTATATTATAGGTAAAACAGAGTTTTATGGACTTCCTTTTAAGGTTTCTTTACATACTTTGATTCCACGTCCAGAAACAGAAGAATTGGTTGAGTGGATTTTAAAAGAAGCTTCTGAGAATACTAAACTCAACATCTTAGATATTGGTACAGGTACAGGATGCATTCCTATCAGTTTAAAAAAGAATTTGCCAAATGCAACCGTCAGTGCTATTGATGTTTCAGAAGAAGCATTAAAAATAGCAAAACATAATGCTGAATTGAATGAAGTTGGAATTTCTTTTATTCTTCAAGATATTTTAGAAGCAGAAAGTTTAAATGTCATTGCGAATGAAATGAAGCAATCTATAATCGATAAAGAGATTACTTCGTCGCAAACTCCTCGTAATGACGTTAAATTTGATATTATTGTTTCCAACCCACCTTATGTCCGTAACCTAGAAAAAGTAGAAATTAAAAATAACGTTTTAAAAAACGAACCTCATTTAGCTCTATTTGTTGATGATAATAATCCATTAATATTTTATGATAAAATTGCAGATTTATCCAAAAAACATTTATCAAAAAACGGATTGTTATTTTTTGAAATCAACCAGTATTTAGGTAAAGAAACTGTTGAAATGCTCAAAGAAAAAGGATTTACTGCAATTGAGTTACGAAAAGATTTATTTGGAAATGATAGAATGATAAAAGCTAGTTTGTAATACCTTTTATCGTTTTCTTTAGTTTGTCTATTAGTTCATGAATTTCATCTTCGTTGTAACTTGCAAAACCAATTCGTATAGCGTTATGATTTGTTTTTGCTACATCGTAACGTGTGTAATCTCCAATTTCTAACAAGTGTTTTCTAGCTTCAGTTTGTAGTTGTTTCCACGAATATTTTTTATCTAAAGTCATCCAAACTGCCATTCCACCTTTCGGTATTTCAAAACTAAAATACACTCCTAATTCTTCATTTAATAGTTTACAAAACAAATCGCGTCGTTGCTCGTAAATTTTCATCACTTTTCTAATATGCCTATCCAAATCTCCCGATTTAATAAAGGTTGCAAAAGTCATTTCTAATAAGGCATCCCCTTGCCTATCAATATATCCTCTGAGTTTTGCAGCTTCTTCAACAAAATCTTTAGAAGCAATTAAGTATCCAATTCTAAAAACTGGAGCCACTGTTTTACAAATTGACCCCACATAAATTACATTACCACAAGTATCGTGGCTTGCTAAAGGTAAAATAGGTGCGTGATCGTAGTTAAAATCGTAATCGTAATCATCTTCTATAACTGCGAAACCATATTGTTTTGCTAAATTTAGTAAATGAATTCTTCTTTCTGCTGAAAGTGTTACGGTGGTTGGATGATGATGGTGAGAAGTTATATATACAGCTTTGATAGTTTGTTTTTTACATAGTTCTTCAATTTCTTGAGTGACTAATCCACAAGTATCTACTGGTACTCTTTTAAGAGTTGCTTCTGTATTTAAAAAAGTGAAATCTGCGGACGAGTAATTGGTTTCACCAACGATGATAATATCTTCTTTTTTTAACAATAATTGCGCAGAAAGCCACATACCCATTTGACTTCCTCGAGTAATTAAAATGTTTTCTTTACTGATTTTTAAACCTCTAGAATTGTTTAAATAAGTAACCAACGTTTCTCTTAAAGAGTCATTTCCGTAAGTTGAGTTGTAATCTAATTGTTTGTAAATGTCTTTTTTAGCTAGAATTCTTCGGTAAATTCTTGCAATATCATCAACAGGAGTTAATCTTCCGTCTGAAGTTCCGTCATTTATGTATATCCAACTGTCTTTTCTCGTACTTGCTTTTGATTGTAGCACTTCATTTTTATAAAAACTGAAATTTGAAGAATCTTTTAAAATACTGAGTTTATCATTTGCTAATTCCTGCTGATGCAAAACTGGTAAGTTTGTATTGATGAAAGTTCCTTTTTTGGGAATACTTTCTAACCAACCTTGTAAAACCAATTCTTCATAGCTAGCAACCACAGTTTTTCTGTGGATGTTTAACAAATCTGCTAATTGTCTAGAACTTATCAAACGAGTTCCTGAAGTTAATTTCCCTTGATTTATGAGTGCAATTAGTTGATTTGACAATTGCAAATACAAAGGCTCTTTTAGATTTTTATCTAGCTGTATTGAAGTTTTATATGGAAACATCTGGACTATTAGTTGTTTTTATTCTGGACGAAAATAATAGTCCATAAAAATACTACATTTGAAGTATAAAACACCAACGCGATGATAAAAAAAGACTTACAGCCAGCAGAATATAACGAATACTATGGAAGATATATTGATATGATTTCTGACGAAACAGAATTAATAAAAGGATTAGAAAATGATAAAAAGTTTGTGATTGATTTCTTTTCTTCTATCCCTAAAGAAAAATTAGAATATCGATACCAACCTGAAAAATGGACTATAAAAGAAGTTTTGCAGCATATAATTGATACGGAACGTATTTTTATGTATCGTTTTTTGCGTATTGCACGTGCTGATAAAACTGCTTTAAAGGGGTTTGATCAAGATGATTTTATTCTTCCTTCCGAAGCAAATAAGAAGTCTATCGATGAATTAATCCATGAATTTACAGTTACCAGGTTATATACACTAAACCTCGTAAATAGTATTCCAGAAAAGTATCTTAATGCGATGGGTACTGCTAGTAGCTCTCCTATTTCTGCAAGAGCTTGTGCTTTTATTTTGTTAGGTCATAGTATTTGGCATATCAATATCATTAAAGAACGTTATTTGTAATGTTAGAGTTAAGACCAAATTGTGAGCACTGTGGAGTTGATTTACCTAATACTTCAACTGAAGCAATGATATGTTCATTTGAGTGCACTTATTGTAAAACATGTGCAATTGAAATATTTCAAAATGTTTGTCCTAGTTGTACGGGTAATTTCGTTCCTAGACCTATTAGACCAAAACAATATGTTGAAAAGTATCCGCCTTCAGCTGAAAAAATTTATAAGCCTAAAGATTTAGCAGAAAAAATGGAATTGATTGAGTTTTTTAAAAATATTCCTCCTGAAAAAAGATAATAGAATGGTAGCTATAAAAAAAGCATCAATAAATGATGTAGAAATACTTGCTTTATTAGGTAGAATAACGTATTCAGAATCGCATGGGCATTTTATCAATAATCAAGAAGATTTGATTACGTATAATAATGAAGCTTTTTCTATTGAAAAAACTAGTGCAGAGTTACAAAATGTAAACATTGTTTATTGGATAGCTTATATAGATAACTTACCTGTTGGATATGCAAAATTGATTTTAAATACTGATAATTCACAAGTTTCATCAAAAAAACAATGCAGATTAGAACGGATTTATGTTCTGCGAGAGTTTTTGGGTCAAAAAATTGGATATGAACTGTATAAAACAGTGTTTGAAGAAGCTAAATCATTAGGTTTTGAGATACTTTGGTTAACCACTTACATTAAAAATGAAAGTGCAATTCAATTCTATGAAAGATTAGGTTTCAATAAAGTTGGTAGTTACGATTTTATAGTAAACGGAAAAACTTTTGAAAACTTAGTTTTTTCAAAGAAAACAGCTAATTAAATAAAAGATTATGAAAGAATATTCTCAATCTAAAATAAATAGAATCAAGAGAGGGCAAAATAGAGCTACCTATGATGTTGATACTATCAACACGATTTTAGATGCAGGTTTTATAGGTTTTGTAAGTTATACATACGAAGGTACTGCTATATCAATCCCTATGGCTTATGGGAGAAAAGATAATAAAATATACTTGCATAGTTCGCAGGGAAATAGAATGCTCTTATCACTTTTAGAAGTAGGTAAAATGAGCATGACAGTAATGCATTTAGATGCTTTGGTTTTAGCACGTTCAGGATTGCATCATTCGGTAAATTATCGTTCAGTTACCTTATTTGGAAGTGTAAAAAAAATTGAAGAAAATCAAGAAAAATCAGGTGCTTTAGAATGCTTTATGAATCATATGATAGAAGGTAGATGGGACGAAATCCGACCAATGCATCAACAGGAATTGGATAGAACTTTGGTTGTGGAAATGACGATAGAAACCGCCTCTGCAAAAATTAGAGATGTAGGTGTTAATGACGAACCAGAAGATGAAAGTTTACCAATTTGGGCAGGATTAGTTCCGTTGAAACAAGTAGCTGAATATCCTATTTCTGATACTAAATTACCTGAAAATATTGCTATTCCAAATCATGTGTTACATTACTATGAAACACATCAATAAAGTTAGTAAATTGGCTTTATGAAAAAATATGATGTTGTTGTTTTAACAGACCGAAGATATATCAATCCAAAAGAGATTACTAATTACATTCAAAATGTATTAGATGAAGATAATTATGTTAAAGAAGCGCTTGGAAAACAAGATTTAATGGTACTTCGTTTGTCTTGGGATGATGCAAGTTTTGATTGGAATACTACTAAATATGTGCTTTTTAGAACTACTTGGGATTATTTTGATCGTTTTGATGAGTTTTCTGTTTGGTTAGAAAAAGTAAGTAAACAAACCATTTTATTGAATTCTGAAAAGATTATTCGCTGGAATATAGATAAACATTATTTACTTGATTTACAGGAAAACGGAGTACATATTTGTGAGTCCTTTTTTGTTGAAAAAGGGAATTCTAAATCGTTAAAAGAATTAGCTAAAGAGTTTAATTTAACAAACTTTGTGTTAAAGCCTTGTGTTTCTGGAGCTGCAAGACATACCTACAAAATCACATTAGAAACTATTGATAATCATGAAGCTGTTTTTTCAGAATTAATAGCCAATGAAGCTATGATTTTACAACCTTTTCAATATAAAATTGTAGAGAAAGGTGAAATTTCATTAATGGTAATGAATGGTAAATTCACGCATGCAGTTTTAAAAATTGCTAAAGAAGGTGATTTTAGGGTACAAGATGACTTTGGTGGTTCGGTACATTCCTACACTCCTACTCAAGCAGAAATTAATTTTGCTGAAAACGCTGTAAAAGCATGCGTAGAAATGCCTATGTATGCTAGAGTTGATGTTTTTACTGATAATAATGGTAAATTAGCAATTGCAGAATTAGAACTCATAGAACCAGAACTTTGGTTTCGAGTAAATCCAGCTGCTGCTGAAGAATTAGCAATAGGAATAAAAGACTTAATCAATAAAAATGAAAAAGTTAATTAAAATTTTAGGAGGTTTATTTTTAATAGCGATTATAGCTTTAACCATTTTCTATTTTAAAAATAATGAAAGCCTTCCGTCAGGAAAACAGGGAGTTGAAGCTGATACTTTAGCAAGTAAAATGCTAACTGCTTTAAATTTTGAAGCATATAAAAATACCCGTTTTATCGAATGGAGCTTTAGAGGAAAACACTTTTATAAATGGGATAAACAAGAAAATATAGTTGAAGTTTCTTGGGAAACGAATAAAGTGATTTTGCATACAAAACAACCTCGAAATAGTGAAGTTTATGTTGATGGTTCTTCAGTCGAGAATTCCGAAATTTTACAAAAAGCGATTGATTATTTTAACAACGATAGCTTTTGGTTAGTGGCACCGTATAAGGTATTTGAAGAAGGAATTGAGCGTAGAATCGTTCAATTTGAAGGAAAAGATGCTTTGTTAATCACATATACAACAGGAGGTTCAACTCCAGGAGATTCTTATTTATGGATTTTAGATGGTACAGGAAAACCAATTAAATACAAAATGTGGGTTTCTATTATTCCTACTGGTGGTATGGAAGCCTCTTGGAATGATTGGGTAACAACCGAATCTGGAGCAATGTTACCAACTAAACACGAAATGTCTATCGGAATTTTAGATATGGGGGATGTAAAAGGATATAATTAATATCTAAATAACAAGAATAAAAAAGAGCAACGGATATCGTTGCTCTTTTTTGTTTATCTAAGAAAAATAAATTTTACCAGTCAAAAGAATAGATAACACCAATGTTTAAACCAAACGAAGAATAAGGTGCGTCGATTGATTTTGTTTCAGGTTTTCCAAAAGTAGGATTATCTACATATGTAACTTCATCAGCAATTAAACCACCTATTAAAATTTGTGATTCTAAAGGTAAAGTAGCAAGTACGCCACTTAATTGTTGAGCAGAAATTTCATTTCCTCCTAAATAAGCTGTGTAAGAGTCTAAAACAGATTTGTCAGCAGCAACATCAATTCCTTGGTATTCCATTTCTGCAAAAACATTCCACTTTTCACTTATTTTAAACTTAACACCAAAAGCTGCGTTAAATCCGATAGGAAAACTTCCTTTGTTGTCTCTTTCAAAGTCAATCTTTAAAGGACCTTGTTCTAAAGTTCCAACGATATCAGTTCTACCACCTAATTTTGATAAAGCTCCAGCTCTAACATATACATTTTCAGATAAGTTGATAACTCCGGCTAATGAAATACCGAAAGCTCTACCTCTACCAACAACGTCTAAACCATTACCTTCAACGATTTGTTGATCGTTACCGTATAGGTAACCAACTCCTAAATCTAGACCAAAAGTTTTGTTGATTAAATAACCCATTCTTAAGTGAGCTTGGTAACCATCACCATAGCTTCCTTTTAATTCTCCACCTGTTGTTAAGGTTTTTTGAGATGCTGGTTCTGATGCACCAACACTAAACGCAGCGTAAAAATCTTGAGCATTTACGCTCACTGTTGCTAAAATCATAGCAAGTACTAAAATACTTTTTTTCATAATTGAATTATTTGTTAACTTTAAATTAGTTTGAAAAGGGCGCAAACGTAGTAAAAATCTATGACTGGCAACAGTAATAACTGTTAAAATATTAGTATTATTGCCAGTGTAATTCCCCTAATTTTTAATGCTATTTTTTATTATTAGTGAATAAAACTATTTTACATACTGAGGTTCAGTTATATATTGAAGAAAGTTTAAAAAGGAACATAGAAAATTTAATTTTTAAAGGCAGTCCCTTTGAAAATGTTACCATCCAAGAGTTAGCAAATCAAATTGTGGCAAAACAAAAATCTGAGAAAAAGCTCCCTACTTGGTTTACTTCAAAAAATATTTATTACCCAGCAAAATTAAGCATTGAACAAACTTCATCTGAAATCACAGCTGATTATAAATCTAAATTGGTAGCTGGAAGCTCAATAGTTGATATCACAGGAGGTTTTGGTGTTGATTGTTTTGCGTTTTCAAAAGAGTTTAAAGAAGTAACGCATTGTGAAATTAATAGTGAATTATCAGAAATAGTTACTCATAATTATAAACAATTAGGTGTTTTAAATATTGAAACAATTGCATCCGACGGATTGGAATACTTAAAAAGTACTTCTAAAAAGTTTGATTGCATCTACATAGATCCTTCTCGAAGAAATGATGTTAAAGGAAAAGTGTTTTTGTTAAAAGATTGTTTGCCAAACGTTCCTGAAAATTTAGATTTTCTTTTTGAAAAATCAGATACAATCTTGATAAAAAATTCACCTATTCTAGATATTACTTCTACAATAAATGAATTAAAATATGTTAAAGAAATTCATGTTGTTGCGGTAAAAAACGAAGTAAAAGAGTTGTTGTTTCTATTAAGAAACAACCATAAAGAAAAAGTTGAAGTAAAAACTGTTAACATTATAGAAAACAAATACCAAGAGTTTATTTTTAATAATAGTTTTAATGTTAATATAGATTATGCTCTTCCTCAAAAGTACCTATATGAACCCAATGCGGCAATACTAAAATCTGGCGGGTTTAACCAGGTTGCAACTCAGTTAAAAGTAAATAAATTACATCAACATTCTCATCTGTACACTTCAGAAAAGTTGATAGAAAATTTCCCTGGTAGAATTTTTAAAATTGAATCTGCTTTTCCATACAATAAAAAGAAGTTTAAAAAAGATATTACCACAGATAAAGCAAATATTACTACACGTAATTTTCCTAAAACTGTGGCGCAAATTAGAAAAGAAACAAAATTAAAAGACGGTGGAGATATCTATCTCTTCTTTTCTACCAATATGAACAACGAATTGATTGTTATTAATTGCTTAAAAACTACAAGCGAATAAAATATTATAGAAAAGCTTCCGTTTTTAGTATAGAAGTATCTGTTAATAACATGTTTTGTTTATTAGGGGAAATAAAATATGTTTAAAGCCTTGGTGTTTTACCAAGGCTTTTCTTTTTTGTATAAATTTGCTTACTTATGAAGAAAACAAACACTTATCAATCAATAAAAATTTCTAAAGATTCCTACGAAAAAGTAGATGATACACTTGTTGTAGAAGCTCCTTTGCAAATAAATATAAATAATGAAGCTTATACAGTGGTGATGAGGACTCCTGGTGATGATGAAGAGTTAACCAGAGGTTTATTATATGCTGAAGGTATTTGTAAAAAAAAGGAAGATTTACAAGTCGAAATTATTTCAGAAAATGAAGATTTTTCTACGGTAATTAACGTGAGAATTTCGAGAGATAAATTAGGGAAAGGATATTTAAATAAACGAACATTATTGTCGGTTTCTTCTTGTGGTATTTGCGGGAAAAAAGAGTTAAATGATTTAAAAGTTGAAGGTAAATCATTATCTCGAACAGAAAACAACACTATTGAATCAATAGTTGATGTGGGTAATAGTATGTTTTTTAAAATGAGTAAATTACAAAATTTATTTAAATCTACAGGAGGAAGTCATGCATGTGCTATTTTTAACTCAAGTTCTGAATTATTAACGATCAAAGAAGATATCGGGCGTCATAATGCTGTTGATAAATGTGTTGGAGATTTAATTTTGCAAGATAAGTTAAAAGAAGCTCAGTTTATGTTGGTGAGTGGTAGGGTTTCTTATGAAATAGTATCCAAAGCTTTTTTAGCAAAAACACCAATTATAATTGCAGTTTCTGCTTGCTCTTCTTTAGCGGTAGATTTTGCAAAAGAATTTGGAATTTGTCTTATCGGTTTTAGCAGAAATAATAAGATGACAGTTTACGCCAATCCTCAATTAATAAATTGAGTTTTTAGCAAGTTATTAAAGGTCGTTGATAACTAAAATTCGTGAATTAAAAAAGATTTGTATTTTAGTAACTTAAAATTTTAACTAATCAACCCGTACTTATGCCTTTTATAGAAGAAGAGAAGTTTAAGTTAATGCAAGAAGACTTAGACAACGCAAAATTAAAAAGAGAAGAAGCAGAAACCGAATTAACTTCAGTTCAAGAAGAATTGGCTTCTGTTAAAAAGAACTCAAGAACATTACCAATTGTATTAGGTTTATTATTAGGATTAGCATTAGGTGCAGCTTATTACTTTTACGCTAATGGTGGCGCAGGAGCATTAAATGATATTGATGTTGAAGCAGTAAAGAAAGAAGAAGCTCATAGAGTATTAGATAGTATTAGTAGAGCCCAAGCAAGAGCAGCTAGAAATAACACAAACACAAGTTCAAGTTCTCCTGCTATTGATGTAGATTCAGCAGCAGATGATGTTGCAATGGCTTACAATGGGCAAACGGTATATTCAGTTCAAATTGGAGTACTTTCAGAAAAACAATATCCACTTTTATCAAAAGAGATAATTCCTTCAACAGTTACTGCTGATAATGGTTATTTTAAATTATCATTAGGGTTGTTTAAAACTTTAGAAGAAGCTAAAGAACTAAAAAGAGAGTTAGTTAGAATAGGGTTTAATGATGCTTTTGTAGCTTCATATTTAGATGGTGAACGTCAAAAAATACACAATTAAACAGTTTTTAATGTCAAAAATTATAAAAAGGACACTCATAGTAAGTTTACTTATGAGTGTTCATTTTTTTTACGCACAAACGAACCTTATTCCTGAAAGAAAAACACAAGAAGGTTTTGGTCAAATAGATTTTCTATCAATAAAAATGCCTGATGGAGAGCAAAATATGGATTATACAGGGCTTCATTACAATTTAAAGCTAAATAACTGGAGTTATGCTGGTATTGGCTTATATGGCGCTGTTGGTGGTATTCGAGGAGGTTTTTTTACCTTAGGTGTAAATGCTGGAATTCAACAAAAAATAACTGATAAACTGTTTATAGATGCAGGAATACATTTTGGTGGTGGCGGAGGAAAAAGCGCAAAAGACGGTGGAGGTGCTTTTATTTTACCACACTTAAATTTTGGGTACGATTTCAAACAATTTTCTGCAACTGCAGGATATAGTTATGTCAATTTTTTTGATGGTGGTGAAATTAAAAGCGATCAATTTAATATTGCAATACAAATACCATTATCGTTTGAAACAGCTAGTTTTAAAGAACGAGAAAATTCATTTTCGGTAGATGATTTAAAAAATACATCTTGGAATGTTTTAGGCAATCAAATTTCGATGCTAGTACACTTAAATAATGCTCGGGTAACTAAAGGTTCTTACGAAGGAAATACAATACGTTTAGCAGGATTTGAATTGGATTCATATATATCAGATAATTTTTTCTTTTTTGTAAAAGTTGATGGGGCTTACCACGGAATTAAAGCAGGATATATGGATGTTTTTCTTGGTGGTGGATACCACTTATCAATGAATAGAAACCGAACTAATATCCTAGCCAAATTCGGTGTTGGTGCTGGTGGAGGTGGTGGCGTAGATACTAAAGGAGGTTTTTTAATTTATCCTGATATTTCTTTGGAACAAAAACTATTTAGTAATGTATATGCTTCGATAAATAAGGGGTATTTAATGAGTCCAGATTCACATTTTGTGTCTTCTACTTATGGATTAGGGTTAAAATATTATATCGATAAAGATGGAGTTACCTCTGAAGAGAAAGAATTTTCTGAAGGAAAATTTAAAGGATTTGAAGCTGTTATTAAACAAGATTTATATCTAAATGCTGCTAGAGATGGTGGATTTAACCAAAACATGCATCAAATATCATTGCAAATAAACTTTTTCTTAAATAAATACTTGTACGCTACAGGACAAACCTCTTTTGCTAATTTTGGTGATGCAGGTGCTTATGCAGAAGGAATTGTAGGTTTAGGTGCACAAACAAATTCACTTTTTAACAATACAACCTCGGTATTTGCTCAAGTTTTAGGAGGAGCCGCTGGTGGTGGAGGAATTAGTACGGGTCAAGGATTGATTATTAAACCTAGTATTGGAGTTAATCATCAACTTACTGATAATTTAAATTTAAGAGCTGGTGTTGGTTATGTAAAAGCAAGAGGTGGTACTTTAAGTAGTACTTACATGAATTTAGGAGTATCGTATCGTTTTTCTTTTTTAAGTGCTAAGTAATGTTATTAAATACTTATTATTTAACTAATATTACTCCAAATACCGCTAGTTTTTCGGAGATTTTCATAAGTTTTTTGTAGGCTTAAATTTTCAGGTTTAGATAAATTAGGATCATCTTGTAATAAGTTTATCGCAATTTGACGCGCTTTATAAAGAATAGGGCTGTCTTTTACTACATCAGCAATTTTTAGGTTTAACACCCCACTTTGCTGTGTTCCCATAATATTTCCTGGACCTCTAAGTTTTAAGTCTACTTCAGCAATTTTAAATCCATCTGAGGTTTCCACCATGGTTTGTAAGCGTGTTTTTCCGTCGGATGATAATTTATAGCTTGAAAGTAAAATACAATAGCTTTGTTCAGCTCCACGTCCTACTCTACCTCGTAATTGGTGTAATTGACTCAACCCGAATCGTTCAGCACTTTCAATCACCATTACTGATGCATTAGGGACGTTAACTCCTACTTCAATAACTGTGGTTGCAACCATGATTTGTGTATCACCTTTGGCAAAACGTTCCATTTCGTAATCTTTATCAGCAGGTTTCATTTGTCCGTGAACAATGCTTATTTGATATTTTGGTGAAGGAAATTCGCGAGAAATACTCTCATAACCGTCCATTAAATCTTTATAATCCATAGCTTCTGATTCTTGGATTAACGGATATACCACATAGGCTTGACGCCCTTTGGCTATTTCATCCTTCAAAAATTTAAAAACACCTAAGCGGTTACTATCGTATCGATGTACGGTTTTTATTTCTTTACGTCCTGGAGGCAATTCATCAATAACCGAAATATCCAAGTCACCGTAAACCGACATGGCTAGAGTTCTTGGTATCGGTGTTGCTGTCATTACCAAAATATGTGGTGGAATAGCTTTACCATCAACAGAACTTTTTTCCCACAACTTTCTTCGTTGTGCTACCCCAAAACGATGTTGTTCATCAATAATAGCAATACCAAGGTTTTTAAACTGAACTTTATCTTCTAAAATAGCATGGGTTCCTATTAAAATATGCAGACTTCCGTCTTCAAGACTGGAATGAATTTCTCTACGCTTTTTCGTTTTGGTTGAACCTGTTAGTAATTCAACTTGAATATTGGTATTTTCTAATAGCTCAACGATTCCGTTATAATGCTGAGTTGCCAATATTTCGGTAGGAGCCATTATTGTTGCTTGATAACCATTATCAATAGCTAAAAGCATGGTTAAAAGAGCTACAATTGTTTTTCCTGAGCCAACATCACCTTGTAACAAGCGGTTCATATGCGCACCTGAACCTACATCTTTTCGTATTTCTTTTAATACACGTTTTTGAGCATTCGTTAAATCAAAAGGTAAGTAATTGTCGTAAAAGTTGGTAAACTCCTCTCCTACATGCTCAAAAATAAATCCTTTTAATTTTGATTTTCTGATGAGTTTTTTCTGTAATAATTGTACTTGAATAAAAAATAACTCTTCAAACTTTAATCGATATTGAGCTTTTGCTAACAATTCTTGATTTTTAGGAAAGTGTACATTTAGAAGCGCTTCTTTTTTTCCTAAGAGCTGATGTTCATCTATGAAATACTGTGGAAAAGATTCTTCAATACTTCCGTACGCTTGCTGAAACAGATTCTGAATCATGTTCCGCATAACTTTGTTGCTGATTCCTTTTGTACTCAGTTTTTCGGTTGATGGATATACAGGTTGCATTGCCATTTGCAACTTACTTTTGTACTCAGTAACGGTTTCCATTTCTGGATGCGGCATGTTGGGAGTTCCGTTATACCAATTCAATTTTCCATAAATAACATACGGAACGTTAATCTTTAAGCTGTCTTTAATCCATTTCGCTCCTTTAAACCAAACCAATTCTAAGGTGCCAGTATTGTCTGAAAACGTAGCCACTAACCTACTTCCTCTTTTTTGTTGTACTGTTTTTATTCCTGTAATTTTTCCAACTATTTGTACTTCAGCAGAATTTTGCTGTAATTGGTTAATGGTATAAAACTGTGTTTTATCGATATATCTAAACGGAAAAAGATGTAGTAAGTCATTGCAGGTTTTAATACCTAGCTCGCTATATAAGAGTTCTGCTCTTGCTACACTAACACCTTTAATATATGTTACAGGATGGTTTAAATTCATTAAGAACGAAAGTACAAAAAAGGAGTTTTGATGACAACTTTTAATACCAAAGCTGGTTAAAAATATTTGTTATATTTGACTAAATTTAAACTTTATATGTTATGAAAAACTTATTTAAAAATTGCGTACTTCTATTATTTTTTTCAGTTTTAATTAGTTGTAGTGGATCTGATGATTCATTAAATGAAAATAGTATCAAACTAAACGGAAAATCATTTTCTGTTATAAGTGGAAGCATTCTAGGGGTTTCGTTAGGTGATGATGGTCATACAGGAATAACTTTAGTTTCAGGTACATCTTCTCAAGTAAAAACATTGATGATTGATGTTCCTACATTTACCAAAGAAACAATAGCTAACACTTACTCTTTTCCTGAAGAAAACGGAGTGTTGGTACTAAATGATTTTTTAACTCGCTATACGTATTTTGAAAATAACACAAGTGTTTCTAGCGGATTAAAATCTGGTACAGTTACTGTAAAACATAATGGAGGAAATAATTATTCTGTTATTGTTGATTTAGTTATGAATGATGACAGTACTTTTAAAGGAACATACACAAACGATTTTCAAGTAGTTTTTAATAACAATAATTAAAAATTAAAACCATATATTTTAAAAAAGTGCGGTTTTTTAACTGCACTTTTTTATTTGCTGTATCTTTGCACTCTTAAATTCATCAAATGAGATTACATAGAAATTTAGTTTTCGCGGTTATAGATAGTTTACGCGATATTTTTAATGAAGACGTTTATGCAGATAAGGCAGTAGAGCAAGCATTAAAAAGAGATAAACGCTGGGGAGCACGTGATAGAAAGTTTGTTGCTGAAACAATTTATGATATTGTTCGTTGGAAACGTTTGTATGCAGAAATAGCCAATGTAAAAGCTCCGTATTCTCGCCCAGATTTATGGAGATTATTTGCTGTTTGGTGTGTGTTAAAAGGAATTCAGTTACCAGATTGGAATCAGATTGAACCTACTCCTTCTCGAAGAATTAAAGGAAAGTTTGATGAATTATTAAAAATTAGAAAATTTAGAGAATCTATTCCTGATTGGATTGATGAAGTTGGTGTTCAAGAATTAGGAGAAGAAGTTTGGACCAAAGAAATAGCAGCATTGAACAAGCAAGCTGAAGTAATTTTACGTACCAATACGTTGAATACTACTAAAGAAAGGTTGCAGAAAATGTTAGCTACCGAAGGAATTGAGACAGAATTCATCAAAGGATATGACGATGCTTTAAAATTAGTTGAAAGAGCAAACGTATTTAAAACCGAAGCCTTTAAAAAAGGTTTTTTTGAGGTGCAAGATGCTTCTTCTCAATTAGTAGCGGCTTATTTAGATGTTGAACCAGGAATGAAGGTTGTTGATACTTGCGCTGGTGCAGGTGGAAAAACCTTACATATTGCTTCTTTATTGAAGAATAAAGGGCAAATTATTGCAATGGATATTTACGAAAGTAAATTGAAGAAATTAAAAGTTCGTGCTCGTAGAAACGGAGTTCATAATATTGATACTCGTGTTATCGATTCTACAAAAGTGATTAAAAAACTACAAGGAAAAGCTGATAGAGTTTTAATTGATGCTCCTTGTTCAGGGTTGGGTGTTATCCGTAGAAACCCTGATAGCAAATGGAAACTTGAACCTGAGTTTTTAGATAGAATTAAAGAAACGCAACAAGAGGTGTTACAGCAATATAGTAAAATGGTAAAACCAGGAGGAAAAATGGTGTATGCTACTTGTTCGGTATTACCTTCTGAAAATCAGCAACAAGTAGAATTCTTTTTAGCTTCTGATGCTGGTAAAGATTTTTCGTTTGTAAAAGATGAAAAGGTATTATCGCACAAATCAGGATATGACGGATTTTATATGGCGCTATTAGAACGAAAATAATAGCTATTACAAGTACAAATAATAAAAAAGGCTCGGGAAAAATTTCTCGAGCCTTTCTTTTCAATCAACTATTAAAAACTAACTAATCACCAAACATTACTTGTTAAGTAATTATATTAATAAGACGAGTAATTTTTAAAATCGTTACGAAAGTTAATTGGTTTAACATTATTTTAAGTTTTGCTCATTATTAATTTATGATTACTTTTAGCTGTAACTAACTTAAAACTATTTTTATGACAAATTCAAACAAACCAACAACATTATTCTGGGTAATTGGTGTTATTGCATTAATTTGGAACGGATTAGGTGTAATGTCTTACATCGGTCAAGCATTTATGACCGATGAAATGAAAGCTGCATTACCAGAAGCTGAAAGAGCTTTATATGACAATGTTCCGGCTTGGGTAACTGCTGCTTTTGCAATAGCAGTTTTTGGTGGATTATTAGGTTGTATTTTATTATTGATGAAAAAGAAAGCTGCTAAAACAGTTTTTTTAGTATCACTAATCGCAATAATTGTACAAATGATTTACAATTTATTTATGAGTAAAGCTGTTGAAGTTTACGGACCTGGAGGAGCTATCATGCCAATAATGGTTATAGCTATTGGCGTTTTCTTATTACTATATTCTAAGAGATCGATAGAAAAAGGTTGGTTGTCGTAGATAGATTCCAAATAGAAAATAAAATGCTGCTTTTTAAAGCAGCATTTTTTATTCAAATAAGACAAAAATAAACTCAGCAACACAAGCTGGTTTATCATGCCCTTTAATTTCTATAATGCAGTCGATAGTTAGTTTCTTTCCCTTCTGAAAATCTTCTACTTTTTTTATAACACTATTTAAGCGTAAATTGCTATTTACTGGCACAGGACTTGGAAAACGAACTTTGTTCAGTCCGTAATTCAACCCCATTTTTACACTTTTAACTTCAAATTGCTTTGAAATTAATTCAGAAAGCATTGAAACGGATATAAATCCGTGTGCTATGGTGGTTTTAGTTGGCGAATATTTTTTTGCTTTTTCTTCGTCAATATGAATCCATTGTTTGTCTAAGGTAGCATTTGCAAAATCGTTAATCATTTGCTGAGTTACTTCATACCACTCACCTATTGGTAATTGCTTTCCTTCTAAACTTGAGAGCTCTTCTAAATTATTGAGAATTAATTTTTCCATCATTATTTACCGAAAACGTCTTTTTTAATTCTGGGAAGCTCTAATTTATACTGAACAGCTATCGTTCTAATAATGACAATAATTGCTGCTGATAAGATAAATTGAAAATCCTCATTCATATTTAACGGATTTAAAAGTAAATACACAATTCCTCCTGCCAAACAAGCGGACGCATAAACTTCTCTATGAAAAATAAGCGGAATTTCGTTAGTTAACACATCTCTTATAACACCACCCATTACCGCAGAAGACATTCCCATAACTAAGGCTACAAACGGGTGAAGATCAAAATTCAATCCCTTTTGAACACCTAATAAAGTAAAAACACTGATACCAATGGTATCAAATAAAAACATGGTTCTTCTTAAGGGCGCAATTTTACTTCTAAATAAAAAAGTAACGAAAACTGCTGTAAGTATCGTCCAGATATAATTAATATCACCAATCCAGTTTATTGGATGTGCGTTAATTAAAACATCACGTAACATACCTCCTCCAACAGCGGTAACAAATGCAATGATTAATACGCCAAAAACATCAAATTTTTTTCGAATAGCCACCAAAGCTCCACTAATTGCAAAAGCAAAGGTTCCTGCGATGTCTATGGCGTATATAATACTCATTTTATAATGATATTTCTGAAAACTGTATTTGTAATTCTTTTTCTATTTCTGCAACGCGATTTCTTTCATTTTGAAGAATTAAAGCTAAAGATAATCCTCTTTTACCAGCTCTTGCTGTTCTTCCACTTCTGTGAGTATAATATTCTAATTGTTCAGGTAATTGATGATGCAACACAAAACCAAGATTATGAACGTCGATACCTCTTGCAGAAACATCGGTAGAAACTAATACTTGTAAATTTTCATTTTTAAAAGCTCGCATCACTTTATCGCGTTCTTTTTGCTGCATGTCACCTTCTAACGCTTCTACAGAAAAACCTTCTTCCTTTAACTCTTTGGTTAGTTTTTGAGCTCCGGCTTTGGTTCTTGTAAATATAATTCCTCTTTCGTTTTGACGTTTATCTAAAAAAGAAATGATAGTATTCGTTTTTTCTTGAATAGTTGTTTGAGCGAATTGATGAATAATATTTGCGTTTACTAACGAGTTTTTATTTACTTCAACTTGTTTTGCAGAAGCATTCATATATTTTTTAATGATACTTCGTATTTCATCGGGCATTGTAGCTGAAAACAACCATGTTTTACGTGTACCTGAAGTGTATTTTAGAATACGATTTAATTCTAATTTAAACCCCATGCTTAGCATTTCATCTGCTTCATCAAGTACTATTGTTTTAATGTCTTTTAAGTTAACATCTCCTCTTTCTATCAAATCAATTAAACGTCCTGGAGTAGCAACAACAATGTGAGTTGTTCTTTTTAGGTTGTTGATTTGACGATCAATTTTTTCTCCTCCAAAAACAGCTTCAACAAAAATTCTATCATCAACATATTTCGTAAACTTAAATAGTTGTTTTTTTATTTGTTGTGCCAACTCTCTTGTTGGTGCTAATATCAATGCTTGAATAGTATTTTTTGAAGTATCTATTTTATGAAGAATAGGCAATCCGTAAGCAGCAGTTTTTCCAGTTCCAGTTTGCGCTAAACCAATAAAATCGGCGTTGTTTTCAAGTAAGAAAGGAATTGCTTCCTTTTGTACTTCAGTAGGAGTTGTTATTCCTAACTCTTTCAATCCTTTCACGTATTCTTTTCGTACTCCTAACTCGGTAAATGTTGTCATTTTATAAAATTATAAGTGCAAAGATATTGTTTCTTTTTACGGTAATAATAAGTTTGTTATTTCTTTCGTAATTCTTTTTGGTTTTTTGGTAGTAGCATCTAATAAACAAAAGGTAGTTTGAGATTTTACCAACAAGGTTTCATCTTTATACATTTCGAAGTGACGAACAGATTTTATTCCTTCAGTTTTACCAACCCAAGTTCTTAAAGTTACTTCATCGCCTAATATTGCTTGATTTTTATAATCTACCTCATGACGAATAACAAACCAAACATAATCGATATTAATTGCTTTTTTTGATAAGATTTTCCAATGAGCATCAGAAATATTTTGCATCCATTGTACATAAACCACATTGTTTACATGGTTGTATTCATCAATTTCGTTATGAGTAACAATATGTTTTTGTTCAAATACATTCATTTAACAAACTTACAACGAATGATGTTAATTATTACTTAAATGTATTAAGCTTTTAAATTTTGATGGATTATTCATCTTAATTTAGTCAACATGAATAGAATCGCTGACGATTTAGGAACCAAAAGTATTAGCAAGCTTATTTTAAAACAAGCAATTCCAGCTTCAATAGGAATTTTAGTAATGTCAATAAACATGATTGTTGACACTATTTTTGTTGGAAGATGGATTGGTGTGATGGCAATAGCAGCGATTACTGTTGTTTTACCAATTGCTTTTTTGATTTCTTCTATAGGGATGGGAGTTGGTATTGGAGGAAGTTCCATTATATCAAGAGCTTTAGGAGCAAATAAAGCTGATAAAGCTTTTGAAGTTTTTGGAAATCAAATTTCACTTACTATAGGTTTATCTGTGTTATTTGTATTATTTGGTAAGTTCTTCTGTTTACCAATTTTGCAACTTTTTGGAGCGAACGGAGATATTGTTATTCCTGCTACTGAATATTTTCATGTAATAATTTTAGGAGTTCCTTTTTTAGCGTTTGCAATGATGGGAAATCCAGTAATTAGAGCTGTAGGAAAGCCAAATTATGCCATGTTTACTATGATTCTACCAGCAATTGCTAATATTTTGTTAGATGTTGTTTTTATAAAATTCATGAATTTAGGAATGTACGGAGCTGGTTTGGCAACTTCTATTTCGTATGCTGTTAGTGGATTATTTATTTTATGGTTCTTTTTATCAAAGAATACCGAATTAAAAATTGTTCCGAAGTATTTTAAATTTAATTATTCTATTTTAAAAGAAATTGTGTCTTTAGGAGGGGTAACCGTTGTAAGACAAGGTACAATTAGTGTTTTAGTAATCATTCTAAACTACACGTTATTTAAATATGGAGGAGAAATTTCAATAGCTATTTACGGGATTATTAATAGAGTAATGATGTTTGCCTTGTTTCCTGTTTTAGGAGTAACACAAGGTTTTTTACCTATTGCAGGATATAATTATGGTGCCAATGACTCTAAAAGAGTTAAAGAGACGATTAGGACTTCTATACAATTTGGAACAGCTATAGCTACTGTAATTTTTATAGGAATTATGTTATTTCCGAATGAGTTAGTTAGTGTATTTACAGAAGATAGAGAACTACTAAATCTCACACCAAATGCATTAATAATAGCTTTTTTAGCAACTCCTGTAATCACCACACAATTAATAGGAGCAGCTTATTTTCAAGCAGCAGGTAAAGCTTTACCAGCGTTACTATTAACGTTACTAAAACAAGGAATTTTCTTAATTCCTTTAGTGTTTGTTTTACCAAGATTTTATGGTGTAAATGGTGTATGGATGTCGTTTCCAATTGCTGATATATTATCAACAGTGGTTACTTATGCTTATTTAAAAAGAGAGGTGAAATTAAATTTGAATTAATTCAACAAACTTTCACCATTTAAGTTTGTTGTTAAAACATCACTCATATAATTAAAATAAGGACGAAGTGCTTTAAAAGCATCATCTACTTTGGTTAAAAAATCAGGAGCTAAAACTTCTTCATCAGTAAAACGTTGAACTGCAATGTATGCTTTCTTTCGAATCAAATCGATATCAGGATGTTCTTTATCAAACCCTTTAGGAGCGGTTTTTAATTCATCTCCTTCAAATTTTCCACCAAAATAGTTAACGTAGTTTTTTTCTTGTAAAATTTCTCTAATTTCACTTGCATCCATTTCAAACTCTTTTCGAATGCGGAATAAGTCGTCTTTACTTGGTTCCCAAAAACCTCCAGCTAAAAAACTATCTTTAGGTGAAATGTGTAGATAATACCCTCCCCTTAATTCTGGTTTTTTTCTGTGAAAAGAACCTCCAAAATGTGTTTTATACGGTGTTTTATCTTTTGAAAATCGAACATCTCTATAAATTCTAAATAATTTATGTTTATCAACTTCATCATGTTTATTCAAGTTCTCTTGAATAGTTTTGTACACTGCTTTTGCATTGTTTTGAGCATTGGTAAACTCTTTTTTATGCTCGGTAAACCAATCACGATTGTTGTTATCCTTTAAATCTTTTAGAAATTGAAATGTTTGTTTTTCTATTTGCATGGTAAACGAATTTAGAATTCTAAGATACAAAAAAACTCCGCTAGATATTAGCGGAGTTTTTGTATTTATATTATAAATGAACTTATACGTTAAATCTAAAGTGCATTACATCACCGTCTTTAACAATATACTCCTTTCCTTCTACTCTCATTTTACCAGCTTCTTTAACTTTAGCTTCGCTTCCATGAGCTACATAATCAGCATAACTAATAGTTTCGGCACGAATGAATCCTTTTTCAAAATCGGTATGAATAACTCCAGCAGCTTGTGGTGCAGTAGCTCCAATAGAAATGGTCCAAGCTCTTACTTCTTTAACACCTGCTGTAAAATAGGTTTGTAAGTTTAATAATTTATATGCTGAACGAATTAAACGAGACACACCTGCTTCTTCCAATCCTACATCCGCTAAAAACATTTGGCGCTCTTCATAGTCTTCTAATTCAGCAATGTCAGCTTCTGTACCAACCGCTAATACGATAACTTCAGCATTTTCGTGTGCTACAGCTTCTTTAACTTTATCAACATACTCGTTACCAGTAACAGCAGAGCTTTCATCAACATTACACACATATAAAACTGGTTTAGCAGTGATGAACTGTAATGGTTTAACAAACTCGTCTTCTTTTTCGGTAAATTCAATAGAACGAATCGATTTTCCTTCTAATAAAGTCGCTTCAACTTTCAATAAAATTTCTAATTCAACTTGTGCTTCTTTATTCCCAGTTTTAGCAGTTCTTTTTACACGCTCTAAACGCTTTTGAACTGTTTCTAAATCTTTTAATTGAAGTTCAATATCGATAGTTTCTTTATCACGAATAGGATCTACAGAGCCATCTACGTGTACAATATTATCGTTATCAAAACAACGCAAAACGTGTAAGATAGCGTCCGTTTCACGGATGTTTGCCAAAAACTGATTTCCTAAACCTTCACCTTTACTAGCTCCTTTTACCAATCCTGCAATATCTACAATCTCAACAGTTGCTGGTAATACTCTTTCTGGGTTTACTAACTCTTCTAGCTTTTCTAAACGAGTGTCAGGTACGTTTACAACACCTAAGTTAGGTTCAATTGTACAAAATGGAAAATTTGCACTTTGTGCTTTTGCGTTAGATAAACAGTTAAACAACGTTGATTTTCCTACGTTTGGTAATCCTACAATTCCAGCTTTCATTCTGTGTGTTTTATTGAAATTTTTGCGAGTGCAAATATAAATTATTATTCATAAAAAAAACCTCGAAAAGTATCGAGGTTTTAAATATTTCTTACCGTGTAGTAATTATTCATTATGCATAAAACGCTGTTTTGCTAATAATTCCTCTTCAGTTTCTACATTATCTTCATCAGGAACACAACAATCTACGGGGCATACTGCTGCACATTGTGGTTCTTCATGAAAACCTTTACATTCTGTACATTTATCTGCTACGATGTAATAAATCTCATCAGAAATAGGTTCTTGATCCTCGTCTGCATTGGCAGATTTACCATTAGGTAAAACAATATTTCCTGTTAAATCTGTTCCGTCAGCATATTTCCAATCATCTGCACCTTCATATATCGCTGTATTCGGACACTCAGGTTCACAAGCTCCACAATTTATACACTCATCTGTTATTATAATTGCCATAATTAATCTCTTTCAGTTTTGTAACTTTGCAATCGCAAAAATAGTTCCAATTTAATTTATAACCAAAATAAATGGATAGTATAAAAAGTAGAATTACCGCTTTTCATAAACTAGGAGATTTTTTAAGTCAGTTTTCTCGAGATAAAGTTGAGAAAAAAGACAATATAGAACATAACGAATTGTTTTTTGATGGATTTAAACATCAACTTAAAATTGCTGAAGAAAACAATACGTGGTTTACAAAAGAAAACTTATTGTTTTCTATAGAAAATTGGACAAAGGCATTAACTACAAGCAACTTAATAGAATGGGTTTCTAGTGAAAATTTAGGTAAAAACGAACCTAAATTAGTTGCAGTTATTATGGCTGGAAATATTCCTTTGGTAGGATTTCATGATTTTTTATCAGTAGTAATCTCTGGTCATTCAGTTTTAGTAAAGCAATCTTCAAACGATAAACATCTACTACCCTTTTTAGCGAAGTATTTAGAATATGTTGAACCTGAACTAAAAGAAAAAATAACATTTACTGAAGAAAAATTAGAAGGTTTCGACGCTGTAATTGCAACAGGAAGTAACAATACGGCTCGTTATTTTGAGTATTATTTTAAAAATAAACCAAGCATTATTAGAAAAAGTAGAAACTCTGTAGCGGTATTAACGGGAAATGAAACTGAAGAGCAAATGCAAAATTTAAGCGAAGATGTTTTTCGCTATTTCGGATTAGGCTGTCGTTCGGTTTCAAAATTATTCATTCCTAAAGATTATAATTTTGATGCATTTTTTAACGGAATGTACACACAACATCAAATTATAAACAATACCAAATATGCTAATAACTACGATTATAACAAAGCAGTGTATTTAATGAGTGAGTTTGATGTTTTAGAAAACGGATTTTTAATGATTAAGGAAGACGAAAGTTACGCCTCTCCTATTGCTTCTGTTTTTTATGAGTACTATGATAATTCTGATGATTTAAAAATTAAATTATGGGAAGATAGAGAGCAAATTCAGTGTGTGGTTGCCAATAATTTTATTGAAGATGAAATTGAATTTGGGCAAACACAACACCCTAAATTGTGGGATTATGCTGATGGAGTAAACACCCTAGAATTTTTATCAAAAATTTAAAATAGAGTCTCTGTTTAAATTTGCACCTTTGTGTAACAAAACACAACCAACTGATGAAAAAACATAACTTTAGTGCAGGACCTTGCATTTTGCCAGAAGAAGTGCTTCAAAAAGCATCCGAAGCTGTTCTAAATTTTAACAATGATAATTTATCGTTAATTGAAATTTCTCATAGAAGTCAACCTTTTGTTGATGTTATTGAAAGAGCAAGAAGTTTAGCATTAGAACTTTTAGGACTAGAAAACAAAGGGTATAAAGCATTGTTTTTTCAAGGTGGAGCGAGTATGCAATTTTTAATGGTTGCCTACAATTTATTGAATAAAAAAGCAGCATATTTAAATACAGGAACGTGGAGTAGCAAAGCTATTAAAGAAGCTAAATTATTTGGCGAATTGGTTGAAGTAGCTTCTTCTGAAGATAAAAACTTCAACTATATTCCAAAGGAATATCAAGTTCCAAAAGATGTAGATTATTTTCACTGCACAAGTAACAACACTATTTACGGAACGCAAATGAAGCATTTTCCTGAAATTTCAGTTCCTTTAATATGTGATATGAGTTCAGATATTTTTTCTCGTCAATTAGATTTCTCAAAATTTGATTTAATCTATGCAGGCGCTCAAAAAAACATGGGGCCAGCAGGTGCAACGTTAGTAGTTATAAAAGAAGATATTTTGGGTAAAGTAGAACGTCAAATTCCTTCTATGTTGAATTATCAAATTGCTATTGATAAAGATAGTATGTTCAACACTCCGCCTGTGTTTTCTGTATATACCTCAATGTTAACTTTAGAGTGGTTAAAAGATTTAGGAGGAATCTCGTTTATTGAAAAAGTTAATGAGAAAAAGTCAGCATTGTTGTATGCTGAAATTGATAGAAATCCATTATTTAAAGGAGTGGCAGCTGTTGAAGATCGTAGCCACATGAACGCAACGTTTACTTTAGTCAATGATAGTCTACAAGCTAAATTTGATGCAATGTGGAAAGAAGCCAATATTAACGGATTAGAAGGTCACAGAAGTGTTGGTGGTTATCGTGCAAGTATGTATAATGCATTGCCTTTATATAGCGTACAAGCCTTGGTAGGCGTAATGCAGGAATTAGAAAGAATAAGTTAGATATAACGTCATTCAAAAGCAATGACAATTATAATATAAGAATGAAGATATTAGTAAATGACGGAATTTCCGCAAGCGGAATAGAGGCTTTAGAAAAAGCAGGTTTTGAAGTGATAAATACTAAGGTTGCACAAGAGCAATTAGAAAACTATATTAACGACAAAGGTATTGATGCTGTTATTGTTAGAAGTAACACGCAAATACGTCAAGAATTGATTGAAGCTTGTCCAAGTATTAAATTGATTGGACGTGCAGGTGTTGGTATGGATAATATTGATGTTGAATATGCTATTGATAATGGTGTTCATGTTGTTAATACTCAAGAAGCTTCTGCCCTTTCAGTTGCTGAATTGGTATTCGCACATTTATTTGGAATGGTACGTTTTTTACATCAATCGAATCGTGAAATGCCTTTAGAAGGTGATATGAGCTTTAATACTTTAAAAAAACAATTTTCTCAAGGAACTGAATTGAGAGGTAAAACCTTAGGTATTGTTGGTTTTGGTAGTATAGGACAAGAAGTTGCTAAAATGGCTATTGCTTTAGGTATGAAAGTAATTGCTACTGATACAGATGTTCAAGAAGCAACTATAACAATTCCGTTTTTTGACGGGCAATCAGTTAATTTTTCTGTAGAAACGCAACCGTTTAATGATGTTGTATCAAAAGCAGATTTTATTACGTTACATTTACCAGCTCAAGATGAGTATGTAATTACTGCTACTGAATTTGATAAAATGAAAGATGGTATAGGCATTGTAAACACCTCAAGAGGAAGTGTTTTAAATGAAGTAGATTTAGTAAATGCTATAGAAAGTGGTAAGGTTAAATATGCTGGGTTAGATGTTTTTGAAAATCAACCTACTCCTGAAATTCAATTGTTAATGAATCCTGAGATTTCTATGACTCCACATATTGGAGCATCAACTATTGAAGCACAAGAAAGAATTGGTGTTGAGTTAGCCAACAAAATTATAAAACTATTAAGTGAGTAATTTATGGCAATAGTTAAACCATTTAAAGCGGTTAGAGCTACACGCGATAAAGTAGCCTTAGTTTCTTCCAAATCGTATGAAATTTATACTCCTGCAGAGATTGGAGCAAAGCTAGATTTTAATCCTTACACATTTTTGCATGTAATAAATCCTGGGTACAAATATCATAAGCAAGATGTTACAGGAGAACAACGTTTTAAACTGGTACATAATCGTTATTTAGAGTTTAAAGAAAATGAAGTATTTAAGCAAGACAATTTTGCTGGATACTACATATATCAAAAAATAACACCTACCGATAATTTCTGCGGAATTATAGCAGCAACTTCAGTAGAAGATTATCACAACAATGTGATAAAAAAGCATGAAGACACATTGAAGGAGCGTGAGTTGCTGTTTGAAAATTATTTAAAAAACACTGGGTTTAATGCTGAACCTGTACTACTCACCTATCCTGATAATGATGTTATATCATCAATTATAAAAAAGTATCAAGAAAAAAGAGCGGAATACGAGTTTTCTACTTCCGATAGAGATCTTCATTTTTTATGGATTGTTAGCGACAGTAACGATATCCAGCAAATTTCAGAAGCTTTTAAGCAAGTTAATACTTTATATATTGCTGACGGACATCATCGTTCTACTTCTTCTTGCTTACTGGCTCAGAACTTAGCAGAAAATAATCCAGAGCATACAGGTAAAGAAGATTATAACTATTTTATGAGTTATTTGTTACCTGAAAGTCAGTTGAAAATTTATGAGTTTAATCGATTTATTAGAGATTTAAACGGATTAACAGCAGATGAATTATTAATTGAGTTAGACACGTACTTTAGAATAGAAAACCGAGGACAAGAACTATACAAACCTAAAGAGAAACATCATTTTAGTATGTATCTTAACGGAGAGTTTTATGCATTGTATTTGCGAAAATCTGCCTATAATTTTACCGATTGTTTAAGTGAATTAGACGCATATATTTTATACACCACTGTTTTACAGCCTATTTTAGGAATAGATGATATTAGAAATGCATCAAAAATTGTGTATTCTCAAAACAAATCAGACGGATTGGAGCTTAAAACAAAGGTTGATAGCGGTGAATTTAAAGTTTCCTTCGGAATGTTACCTACAAATATATCTGAGTTAAAAACAATCGTGGATGCTGGTTTAATGATGCCACCTAAAACCACCTATATTGAACCTAAATTACGAAGTGCGTTAACTATTTATGAGTTTTAGCATTAAAAAAGTATGATGAAAGGAATTAAAGAAAATCTACAAGAAATACAATCAACCTTACCTGAAAACGTAACATTAGTAGCGGTTTCTAAAACAAAACCTATTGCCGACTTACAAGAGGCTTATGATGCAGGTCAACGTGTGTTTGGTGAAAATAAAATTCAAGAAATGGTTGCCAAATATGATGAACTTCCCAAAGATATTCAGTGGCACATGATTGGGCATTTGCAAAGTAATAAAGTTAAATACATGGCACATTTTGTCGATTTAATTCATGGTGTAGATAGCTTTAAAACGTTGAAAGAAATTGACAAGCAAGCAAAAAAACACAACAGAGTTATCAATTGTTTGTTACAAGCCAGAATTGCTAAAGAAGACACAAAATTCGGATTACCTTTTTCAGAAATAGAAGCTATTTTAGCTTCTGATGAACTTAAAGAGTTGCAAAATATTAAAGTTGTAGGTTTAATGGGAATGGCAACATTTACAGATAATCAAGAACAGTTAGAAGAAGAGTTTTCATCGCTATCTAGTTTCTTCAATCAAAATAAAAAAACATATCCTGATTTAACAATTCTTTCAATGGGAATGAGTGGTGATTATGAGTTGGCCATTAAAAACGGAAGTAATATGGTACGAATAGGAAGTTCTATTTTTGGAGTTCGAAATTATATTGCTTAGATTTACAAAAATCAGCTAAAAAAGAGAGATTTGTACGCTATTTTAGATATTGAAACTACTGGGGGAAAGTATAACGAAGAAGGAATTACAGAAATTGCTATTTATAAATTTGATGGTCATCAAATTGTAGATCAGTTTATTAGTTTGGTAAATCCTGAAAGAGAAATTCAAGAGTTTGTTGTTAAACTAACAGGTATTAATAACAAAATGCTTCGAAATGCACCTAAATTTTATGAAATAGCTAAGAGAATTGTTGAAATTACTGAAGGCTGCTTTATCGTTGCTCACAATGCTAGTTTTGATTATAGAATTTTACGAACAGAATTTAACCGCTTAGGATACGATTTTAAGCGAAATACGTTGTGTACCGTAACACTTAGTAAAAAACTTATTGAAGAAGCTCCTTCGCACAGTTTAGGCAAATTATGTAGATTTTTAGGTATTCCAATGTCTGATCGTCATAGAGCAACAGGTGATGCACTCGCTACCATTCAGTTGTTTAAGCTATTATTAGAAAAAGATACCGAAAAGGAAATTATTCAACAATCGATAAAATACCACGATAATCGACACGAAAAATTCCGAATTCAAAAAATATTAGATAGTTTACCCGAAAAAGAAGGTGTGTTTTATGTACACAGTAAAGAAGGAACTATTATTTACTTAGGTAGAGGTAAAAATATGAAGCAAGAAGTTAATAAGCTCTTTTTAAAAGATACCAAAAAAGGTATAAAAATAGTAAAAAGGGCGAGTAAAGTAACTTACGAAGAAACAGGAAACTTATTGTTTACACGCCTAAAATATCATTTAGAGTTAGAAAAGTTAAGACCAAAATTTAATATTGTTAGAAAGCGAAAAATTACTGATAAAAACTTTAATCATGATCATATGATTATTGTAGATAAAGGTAGAATTCCTGAAGAACACGCGGTAATTTTAATTGAAAATAATGAAGTACAAGGTTATACGTATACTAATTTGGCGTTTCAAGAAAACCAACTATCAATATTAAAATCAATGCTGACTTCTATTGAAAATAAAGAGTTAGCAAAAACAATTATTAAAAATTACCTACTTAAAAACAAGGTGTCTAAAATAGTACGATTACAAGTTGAAAATAATTTGTAATATTGTTATAAATCATTCAAAAACTTACTCTTTTGGATAAAAAACCACGTAATTGGAAAGAAAAATTGCATGAAGTAATTTATGAAGCTGACACCCCAGCAGGTAAATGGTTTGATATAATTTTATTAATTGCAATTTTAGCTAGTATAGTATTGGTCATGTTAGAAAGTGTTGAGAGTTTTGATAACAAACATCATGATTTTCTTAATATTTCAGAATGGGTGATAACAATATTATTTTCTATTGAATATATTTTACGGATAGTAACTATACAAAAACCATCAAAGTATATCTTTAGCTTTTATGGTGTTATAGATTTTTTATCCACTATTCCTAAATATTTATCCCTGTTTTTCGTCGGGTCACATAGTTTAGTAGCACTACGAGCCTTACGGTTGTTACGAGTTTTTAGGGTTTTAAAAGTATCTAGGTATATTGGTGAATCTAATCAATTAATCAAAGCTCTAAACGCTAGTAAAGCCAAAATTGGTGTTTTTCTTTATTTTGTATTAATTATTTGTATCATTTTAGGTTCAGTAATGTATTTTATTGAAGGTGCTGATAATGGTTTTACAAGTATTCCTAGAAGTATTTATTGGTCTATTGTAACACTTACTACCGTTGGTTATGGTGATATTGCTCCGCAAACACCTTTAGGACAATTTATTGCAAGTATTACGGTTATTATCGGTTATGCTATCATTGCTATACCTACAGGAATTGTAAGTTCTGAAATGACTAAAAAAAAGATCGAATTAAATACTCAATCTTGTCCTAATTGTTCTTATGATGGGCATAAAGATGATGCAGAATTTTGTTATCATTGCGGAACAAAACTGAATTAAATGCCGCAAGAAAACACCTTAATAACAATTGTCGGAGCCACTGCTATTGGTAAAACTGCATTGAGTATAAAATTAGCACAACATTTTAATTGTGATATCATTTCTTGTGATTCTCGTCAGTTTTATAAAGAAATGACTATAGGGACAGCAGTTCCAGATTCTGATGAATTAGTCGCTGCTAAACACCATTTTATTCAGAACAGAAGTGTTTTTGAAGATTATTCGGTCGGGCATTTTGAAAAAGATGCTTTAACTAAATTAGAAGAGTTATTTACTAAAAACCCAGTTCAAATAATGGTTGGAGGTAGCGGATTGTATGTTGATGCTGTTTTAAAAGGTTTTGATGAATTTCCTGATGTTGACTCACAAATTAGAATTGAGTTAACTCAAGAGCTTGAAAACAGAGGGATTGAGGATCTTCAACAACAGTTAAAAGAATTGGATATTGAAACCTATAATACCATTGCTGTTGATAATCCTCATCGTTTAATTAGAGCTTTAGAAATTTGTATTGGAACCGGAAAAACTTATAGCTCTTTTAAAAATAAACCAAAAACACCACGCAATTTTAAATCTATAAAAATTGGTTTAAAAGCTGATAGAGAAATTATGTACGATCGTATTAATCGTCGTGTAGATATTATGATTGAAAGTGGTTTGATTGATGAAGCTAAACAACTGCATAAACATAAAGAATTAAATGCGTTACAAACGGTTGGCTACAGAGAATTATTCGAGTATTTTGAAGGTAATTTCACAAAAGAATTTGCTATTGAGGAAATAAAAAAGAACTCTCGAAGATTTGCCAAACGACAAGGAACTTGGTTTAGAAAAGACAGTGAGATTATTTGGTTTGATTTTCAAGAAGAGGTCAAAAATATTATCAAAACGATAGAAACTAAACTTTAACGAATTTTAAGTATACTAGAAAATTCACTTTTATATATTTGTCGAAAACATAGAGAAACATGAAATTAAAAACCACCTTTATTATAGCTTTATTTTTTGTTGGATTTGCTAACGCCCAAACTAAAGTTGGTACAGTCAATAGTGACCTAATTATTGGTAAAATGCCACAAATGAAAGGAGTTTTACAACGAGTAGAAAATTATGGAAAAACATTAGATTCTACCTTTCAAATAAAAGCTACTGAATACAAAGCAAAAGTTGATTCTTTTAAAGCTGAAGACAAGATTATGACTGAAGATGATAGAAAAAATAGAATAATCGAACTTCAGAAAATGGAGCAAGAAATGGCTAAATTCCGTCAAAACGGAAGCGCTATGATTCAGTTACAAAGAGAGCAAAGCTTACGTCCGTTATATAAAAAGATGAGTGAAGTTATTGCTGAAGTAGCTAAAGAAAATGGGTACACTCAAATTTTAACAACAAATACCAATCAGTTTGAATATATTGATGAACGTTTTGATATCACCCAATTGGTTTTAGATAAACTAGGAATTAAAGAGTAATTCTTTATGTATCAAAAACAAAAAGATTTACAATTACAATACGAAGGATTTTTACAAACACCTTTTCTATGGTACGGAAAAGGTGTTTTTGGTTTACAACAGTTTGTGCCTACTACAAATCAAACCACTTCTTTTGCTAAAGAGATTACACAAAAATTGCGTTTGGGTAAATTAGTAGAACGTTTTGTTTCTTTTGAATTAGAACAAGATGATTCAATTTCTATTCTTGCTGAAAACATTCAAATTCAACAAGAAAAAATTACTTTAGGAGAGTTAGATTGCATTTTACAACAAAATGAAAACTATATTCATTTAGAAATTATTTATAAATTTTATTTGTACGATGCTTCTGTTGGAAACTCAGAAATTGAACATTGGATTGGGCCCAACAGACGAGATTCTCTTATTCAAAAGGTTACCAAATTAAAAGAAAAACAGTTGCCACTACTCTACTCTAGCGAAACAAAAAAATATTTAGAAAAAGTAAATTTATCAACCGATAATATTCAGCAACAAGTGTATTTTAAAGCACAATTATTTGTTCCTCTTAAAGATATAAAGAAAGATTTCCCTGATATAAATAACGAATGTATTTATGGGTTTTATGTCCATAAAGATGAATTAAAACAGTTCTCTGACTGTAAATTTTACATCCCTAACAAACATAATTGGTTGGTAAATCCGCATTCAAATGTAAATTGGTTGAATTTTGATACTTTCCAAATCAATCTTCAGCAATTTTTAGAGGAAGAGAGCTCTCCTCTTTGTTGGCTTAAAAAAACAAACGGAGAATTGCTTAAATTTTTTGTGGTTTGGTGGTAGCTTTCAATTTAGAAATTCGTTTTCTAGAAGTAATAAAATAAACTCCAGATAATAAAACTACAGATGCTATCACCGATTGAGTTGTTAAGTTTTCATCTAAAAAATACCATCCTAAAAGCAACGCAACTACAGGATTAACATACGCTGAAGTGGATACTTTTTCAGCAGAAACTACTTTTAGTAAATAGTTAAATGCAGTAAATGCAACAATACTACCCAAAACAATTAATAATACCATTGAACCTTGCGCTTTTAGTGACCAATTTAATGGAGAAGACCACGATTCATTAAGTAAAAATGAGCTTACAAATAACAATCCGCCAGCAATTAACATTTGATATCCTGTACTTACAAAAAAGTTTTTTGGTAAGGTAGCCTTTGCTACAAAAACACTACCATAACTCCAACTTAAAATACAAGAAAAAATCATGAATATGCCTATTAACATGTCTTTTGAAGTGGTAATTTCATTTTGACTGACCAACAAATACATTCCAATAATTCCAAGTACAACGCCAATTATAGATTGTCGTTGCATTTTTTTACCGTCTAGTAAGCGTAAAAGAAATAAGACAAACAAAGGTTGTGTAGATGCTAATAAAGCTGCAAAACCGCTATCAACAAATTTTAATGCCCAAACAAACATACCGTTACCATACACTAAAAATAAAAAACCTGCAATAGCAGAATTCACCAATTCTTTTTTAGTGAGTTTTATTGATACTTTTAAGAATTTAGCAATTAGCATAATTAATGCTCCTGATATAGAAAAGCGTATAGCAGCCAATAATAATGGAGAAACTTCAGTAACAACTATTTTATTTAATAAATACGTTGATCCCCAAATGATATAAATTGCTATAAAAGCAGTGATGATTAATGGTTTAGACTCTTTCATTAAAATTGGTTTATAGTAAGCTTTCTAAATAATGCTGTTCTATTTGATAAGCGCTTTTTAAATCAGATATTTTTAAATCTATACGTTCAGTATTTACTTTTTTAGATGATTTAGCTCCAATTAGCATTACATTTTTACGTGTGTGCTCGTTGCTAATAAATTCAAAAACTTTGGTATTGTACTGGTTCTTTTCTAAAATCAAAGCACGAATGGTATCTGTAACCATTTCGAATTGACGCTCTTTAAAAATTCCATATTTTAACAAAGGACTCTCCTGCTCTTTTCCTTTTACTTGCTTACGGATTTGCTTATGACAACAAGGAGCGCAAATAATTAATTCCGCTTTTGCAATCAATCCTTTATAAATAGCATCATCAGTAGCGGTATCACAAGCATGTAAAGCGATTAAAATATCAATCTTATCGTTATCATATTCTTGAATAGGTTGTGCCACAAAAAGTAGTCCTTTAAAATTGCATTTTTTGGCAATATCATTACAGTAGTTTACTAAACTTTCTCTAAGTTCGATACCAGTTACACTTGCTGTATATCCTTTTTGATTTACCAAATAATCGTATAAGGCAAAAGTTAAATATCCTTTACCTGAGCCCATATCAACAATATTGATATGATTTGGAAGTTTAACCGATTGTATTTGAGCTTCAATAATTTCGAGATACTTATTTATTTGACGGTATTTATCTGCCATTTTAGGAATTACTTTTCCTTTTGCATCAGTAACTCCTAAATGATATAAATACTCGCTATTTTCAGCTCTTTTTTCTTTTGGTTTGTCGTGTGTTTCGGGTAGTTTATTTTTAAAACTTGGTTGTGAAGTTTTATAACTTACTTTTTTCTTTTTTGATATAAAAACCAACAAATCATTACTTAATGCAAATAAAGTAGCTGCTCTAAATTTTTCTGAAAGTAAATTTATCAACTCTTCAATACTTTCTTCAAAACTGTAATTTTTAACTTGATCGTTTGTATTGTATCTATATAAAAACTGAAAGTGTAATTGACCTCTTAACTCTATTTGACGAACGTAAACATTTGATAATTCATCACTTTTACGAATAGGTTTGCTTAATGTAAGTTTTACAAAATCGTTTTTTTTAATGCTGTTTTGAAACTCGGTAAGTAACTGATGTAAATCTTCTCTCATACTGCAAAAATAGCTAATTATCAAAATCGAATTAAAATCATTAGGTTTAAAATGTAAAAATCAGTTGTTTATTTAATTTTTATTAAATTTATAAACCATCAAAAAAATAAAATCATGAAAAAAATAGCGTTGATTATATGGGTTATTCTTTGTAGTGTTAGTGTTAATGCTCAAAAGAAAAGTTTAAAACTAAAAAATGTTGATGATAAGTATAAAAACTTCTTTTTTAGATCTCCTCAAAAATATAACAATCAAACAGTCGATTTTAAAGTTGATAAAATAGCTTTTTCTTCGAGTTATAAAGGCTCTAAATTAAAAAATGCGTATCAGATAGCTTTTTATGGTAAAGTAAATAACCAAAAAGAACAAATAGTATATAATGCTGAAAACATAGATGAAATTAGATATTACCAACATCTTTTTAAAGGAAATTATTCCAAAGTCTTATTAGTTCAACATAGTTATAAGGTTGGTTCTAAAACATATTATGACACCTCTATTTCAGTTGAGCATTAATTTCGGTTTTTTAAAACGGCTTCAATTTCAGATAAGCTAAACCCTTTGGTTTTCAGTAAAATTAAATAGTGATATAATAAATCTGCTGCTTCGTTTTTAAACAAATCGTCGTTAGTGTCTTTAGCTTCAATAACTAATTCTACAGCTTCTTCTCCTACTTTTTGCACTACTTTGTTAATTCCTTTTTTATATAATTGATTGGTATATGAGTTTTCATCATTAGTGTCTATTCGATTATGAATAATACTTTCTAACTGGTACAAAAAACCTTTAGCTTCATCTTTTCCAAAGCAAGAAATAGTTCCTTTATGACAGGTTGGTCCTTCAGGTGTTACTTTAATTAATAAAGTATCATTATCACAATCTACTTGAATATCTTTTACCCATAAAAAATTACCTGAAGTTTCCCCTTTTGTCCATAACCTATTTTTACTTCTACTAAAGAAAGTTACTCTGCCTTCTTCTTTTGTTTTAGTGAATGCTTCTTCGTTCATATAACCTAGCATTAACACTTGTAATGTTGTTTTATTTTGAATAATTACGGGAACTAATCCGTTTCCTTTTGTAAAATCTATTTTCATCTAATAGGTATATTTTTATTTTTTAATTCATTTTTTAATTGTGGAATTGGAATTTCACCAAAATGGAAAATACTAGCGGCTAAACCAGCATTTACTTGTGTTTTAGTAAATACTTCTGTAAAATGTTGGGTTTTTCCAGCACCCCCAGAAGCTATTACAGGAATGTTTACTAGCTCACTTACAGCTTTAGTTGTTTCAATATCAAATCCGTTTTTAGTGCCATCGCTATTCATAGATGTTAACAGAATTTCTCCTGCACCTAGTTCCTCAACCTTTTTAACCCATGCTAAGGTTTCTAACTCGGTTTCATAGGTTCCTCCTTTTATAAAAACTTTCCATTTTCCGTTAACAAGTTTTGTATCGATAGCTACGACTACAAACTGACTTCCAAAACGGTTTTTTAAATCGGTAATCAATTGTGGATTCTTTACCGCCAAAGAATTAATACTTATTTTATCTGCTCCTGCTTGTATTAACGCTAAAGCATCTTCAACAGAGCTAATACCTCCTCCAACAGTAAATGGAATATTGATTTCCTTAGCAATTCTTTCTACCAATTTCACCAAGGCTTTCCTGTTTTCAAGTGTAGCAGTTATATCTAAAAAAACTAGTTCATCTGCTCCTTCAATAACATATCTTTTTGCTAATTCAATAGGATCACCTGCATCTTTAATATCAACAAAATTTACACCTTTTACTGTTCTCCCATCTTTTATATCTAAACAAGGAATGATTCTTTTCTTTAACATAATTTCTGTAATTCTTTTAAAGTTATTTTTCCTTCGTATATAGCTTTTCCTATAATAACACCTTCGCATCCAATCTCTTCAACTTTGTATAAATCATCTATACTAGCAACCCCACCACTAGCTATAAGATTAACAGCTGTTTTACTTAAAATTTCTTGATACAAATCATTTGAAGTTCCTTGTAACATTCCGTCTTTAGCAACATCTGTGCAAATAACATTTTGTACTCCTATTTCTTCATAGTCATAAATAAAATCTACCACATCAACTTGAGAAGTTTCCGTCCAACCATGTGTTGCTATGTTTCTGTTTTTGCAATCAGCTCCTAAAATAATTTTTTCACTTCCGTACTTAGACAACCAATTAATAAACATCGCTGGATTTTTAACCGCAATGCTACCTCCTGTTATTTGACTTGCTCCGTTTTCAAAAGCTATTCGCAAATCTTCATCTGATTTTAAACCTCCACCAAAATCTATTTTTAAGTTGGTTTTAGATGCTATTTCTTCCAAGACTTTATAGTTAATTATTTTGTTTGATTTTGCTCCGTCAAGATCTACTAAATGCAAATATTGAATTCCGTTTGCTTCAAATTCTTTCGCTACTTCTAGCGGGTTTTCATTATATATTTTTTTGGTTGTATAATCTCCTTTTGTAAGACGTACACATTTACCTTCTATAATATCTATTGCAGGTATGATTCTCATTTTTTTGTTGTGATATGATTCTGAAACAAGTTCAGATTGATGTTATAGTTCTAAAAAGTTTTTTAATAATTGTTCTCCAACACTAGCAGATTTTTCTGGATGAAACTGCATTGCATAAAAATTATCTTTTTGCATTACCGAGCTAAATTCTTTAATGTAATTGCAAGTAGCAATAGTTTCATTACAAGTTTCAGCATAATATCCATGCACATAATACAAGTCGTCCTCTAAATTTATTTTTTTTAGCAAAGGCACTTTTTTGATTTTAGAAAAACTATTCCAACCCATATGTGGTACTTTATCTTTTGGTGGGAATTGTTTGGTTACTGTATCAAAAATTCCTAAACAGGTTGTGTTTCCTTCTTCTGATGATTTACACATCAACTGCAACCCCAAACAAATACCTAGTACTGGTTGTTTTAGTGATAAGATAATATCATTTAATTTCCTTTCTTTTAGATAATTCATTGCTGAACTTGCTTCTCCAACTCCAGGAAATATTACTTTATCTGCTGTTTTTATTTCTTCTGGGTTATCTGTAATAATACTTTCATATCCCAAACGCGAAATAGTATTTTGTACGGATCGGATATTACCAGCATTGTATTTTATAATTGCAATCATTTTATAAAACTCCTTTAGTTGATGGTAAAATCATCTTATCAACATCTCTTTTAACTGCCATTTTTATGGATTTTGCAAATGCTTTAAAAATAGCTTCAATTTTATGGTGCTCGTTGGTTCCTTCTGCTTTGATGTTTAAATTGCATTTAGCGCCATCGGTAAATGATTTAAAGAAGTGATAAAACATTTCTGTTGGCATTTTACCAACCATTTCTCTTTTAAAATCAGCTTCCCACACTAACCAATTTCTTCCACCAAAATCAATAGCTACTAGAGCTAAGCAATCATCCATAGGTAAACAAAATCCGTAACGTTCAATTCCTAATTTATTCTCTAACGCTTTATTAAAAACTTCACCCAATGCTATAGCCGTATCTTCAATAGTGTGATGTTCATCCACTTCTAAATCGCCTTGTACTTGAATATCCAAATCCATTTGTCCGTGACGTGCAATTTGATCTAACATATGGTCAAAAAATGCAATTCCTGTATGTATATTACTTTTTCCAGTTCCGTCTAAATTTAACTGAATAGCAATGTTGGTTTCATTGGTGTTTCTAACAATAGTAGTAGTTCTATCTTTGAGTTTTAAGAATTCATAAATTGTATTCCAATCATTGCTTTCTAGAGCGATAAACTCCTCTAAATCATTTAATTTTACCGTGATTTCGCCTGGACCTAAATACGTTTCATCATTTATATAAATGGCTTTCGCTTTTAAATTTTTAGCTAACTCAACATCGGTTAATCGATCTCCAATTACAAACGAATTTTCTAAATCATACCCCGAGGAAAAATATTCAGTTAACAATCCTGTATTAGGCTTTCTTGTTGGTTGGTTGTCTTTTGCAAATGTTTTATCTATAAGCATATTACTAAAAACAATTCCTTCTTGTTTGAATGTATTCATTATAAAATTTTGAACAGGCCAAAAAGTATTTTCTGGATACACTTCTGTTCCCAATCCGTCTTGATTGGTTACTAAAACCAATTCATAATCCAATTCTCTGGCTATTTTTCCTAATCCTTGAAAAACCTTTGGATAAAACTCTAATTTCTCAAAAGAATCTACCTGATAATCTGCAGGTTCTTTTATAAGGGTTCCGTCTCTATCTATAAATAATACTTTTTTCATATTTCTTGTAGTGTTATTAAGGTGTTGATGAGTTTTTGGTTTTCTTCTGGACTTCCAACGGTAATTCTTAAACAGTTGTTTACCAAACTGTTTCTATTTCTGGTAACTATTTTTTTAGCTACTAACTCTTTATACAATTGATTTGCATTGTTAACTTCAATTAAAATAAAGTTTGTTTCGGTTGGAAAAATTTTTGTAACGAATGAATTTTTTTGCAATTCAGTTATTAACTTTTCTCTTTCTTTTAAGATGATGTTTTTCTCTATTTCAAACTGAGTTAAGTTTTCTAATTTTTTCAGTACAGCTTCTTCATTTAATGTACTTACATTATAAGGCGGTTTAACTTTGTTGTATAGATTGATAATCTCTTTGTTAGCATACGCTACTCCTACCCTAACGCCTGCCAATCCCCATGCTTTGCTAAAAGTTTGGCTTACAATTAAATTCGGATAGTTCTCTATTTCAGAAATAAAAGAAACTTTGGTACTAAAATCTATATATGCTTCATCAATTATTACAATTCCGTTAAAGTTGTTAAGAATGTACTCGATATCTTCTTTGTTGATACAGTTTCCTGTTGGGTTATTTGGTGAACAAATAAATAGCAATTTCACATCATCCATTTCTAGATAAGGTTGCAATTGATTTAAATTTATTTGAAAATCAGACAGTAAATGTTGCTTTATCAATTCTACATTATTAATAGCTGCAGAAACATCATACATTCCGTAAGTAGGAGAAAATGTTAGTGCTTTATCTTTTCCGGGTTCACAAAAAATTCTGAAAGCTATATCTATTACTTCATCACTTCCATTGCCTATAAAAATTTGATTTATTGATGCTTTTTTTATTTCTGAAAGTTTTGTTTTTAAGCTTAATTGCAAAGGATCAGGGTATCTATTATACTTTCCAAACGGATTTTCATTCGCGTCTAAATACACTTCAGCAGTACCTTTAAATTCATCTCTTGCTGATGAATAGGGTTTTAATTGCTGAATAGTTGGTCGTACTATATTTTTTAAACTAAACATTATTAATTTCTTTTAATCTAAGTGTTACTGCGTTTTTGTGAGCTTGCAAACCTTCAGCTTCTGCCATAAGTTCAATGGCATTTCCAATACTTTTAATCCCCTCTTTTGTTACTTTTTGAAACGTGATTTTTTTTACAAAACTATCTAATGAAACACCACTATAACTTTTAGAGAATCCGTTAGTAGGTAGTGTATGATTTGTACCACTTGCATAGTCACCAGCGCTTTCACAACTATAATTCCCTAAAAAAACAGATCCCACATTTTTTATTTTATCAATACAACTATCAGCCAAATTTGAAGCAATAATTAAATGCTCAGGAGCATATACATTGCTAAATTCAAAACAAGATTCAATATCTTCTAAAACCAAGCAAAAACTGTTTTCAATTGCTTTTATAGCAATGTCTTTTCTTGGTATATCTTCTAGTTGTTTATTAAGTTCTGTAACCACATTTTGAGCTACCGTATTAGAAGTGGTAACCAAAATTGATTGACTATCAACTCCGTGTTCTGCTTGAGATAGTAAATCGGCAGCTACAAATGCTGGTTTCGATGTTTCATCTGCAATAACCAATACTTCGCTTGGTCCTGCGGGCATGTCAATCGCTATTCCATCTTGTTGCACAAGCTCTTTTGCTTTGGTTACAAATTGATTTCCTGGTCCTAATATTTTGTACACATTCGGAATCGTTTCTGTACCATAGGCCATTGCTGCGATTGCTTGTGCACCTCCTACTTTAAAAATTTTGGTGACTCCTACCAATGAAGCTGTATATAAAATTACGGGATTTATTTTTCCATTTTTGTTAGGAGGTGTACATAAAATGATTTCTTCACATCCTGCTAGTTTTGCAGGAATACCTAACATTAAAATTGTTGAAAACAAAGGTGCTGTTCCTCCTGGAATGTATAATCCTACTTTTTCAATAGGAACACTTTTTCTCCAACAAGTTACACCTTCAGTTGTTTCTATTTTAGTTTCTTTTTCTTTTTGAGAGCTGTGGAATTTTTCAATGTTTGAGTTTGCTAATCGTATTGCTTGTTTTAATTCTTCTGAAACTAAATTTTTAGCATCTTCAATTTCATTTTTAGTTACGCTAAAAGAACTTAAAGAAACATTATCTAATAATTGAGAGTACTTCTTTATTGCTTTGTCTTTATTAAGTTTTACATCATTTATGATAGTTTGTACAGTTTCTCCTAACCCTTGTTTATTGATTGTAGCTCTTGTACTTAACGACTCCCAAGTTGATTTTTTTGGGTTGTTTATAATTCTCATCTCTTATTTTTTTGATTAGATTACCATTTTTTCTATCGGACAAACCAAAATACCTTCAGCTCCGTTGTTTTTTAATTCATCAATGATTTTCCAAAACTCATTTTTGTTGAGTACGGAATGAACTGAACTCCATCCTTCTTCGGCTAAGGGTAAAACTGTTGGGCTACGCATTCCAGGTAAGATTTTTATGATTTTTTCTAAGTTTTTATTAGGAGCGTTTAGTAAAACGTATCTTGATTGTCTTCCTTTTAAAACCGACTGAATTCTAAACTGTAATTTGTTGAGTACTTTTTGTTTTTCTTCTTTTATTATTGGAGAAACAGCTAGAACTGCTTCCGAAGTCAATAAAACTTCTACTTCTTTTAAATTGTTTTTAAATAGTGTAGATCCGCTAGAAACGATATCACAAATACCATCGGCTAATCCAATGTTTGGAGCAATTTCAACGGATCCATTAATGATATGTAATTGGGCTTGAATATTATTTTTATTCAAAAAGTATTGAACAGTATTTGGATACGAAGTAGCTATTTTTTTTCCTTGAAAGAAGTTTATTCCTTGGTACTTTTCTCCTTTAGGAATCGCTAAAGAAACCTTACATTTTGAAAAGCCTAGTCTTTCAATAAAGGGAATATCGTTTGCTTTTTCAATTAATAAGTTCTCCCCTATAATTGCTGCATCTACTACTCCGTCTTTTAAATATTGAGGAATATCCCCGTTACGTAAGTAGAATATTTCTATAGGAAAATTGCTTGCTGTAGCTTTGAGTTGGTCTTTTCCATTATCAATAGAAATACCACAGTCTTTTAATATTTGTAAGGAATCTTCATTAAGTCTTCCTGATTTTTGTATGGCTATTTTTAATTTACTCATTTTAGTTTTGAATAGGTTTGAGTAAATCGTTTTGAGAAGATATATCCGTGGCGCCTTTGGAAATAAAAAACCCGTTTGATTTACTCAAACGGGTTTAAAATATATTTTGATTTTATTCAATACATTTTCAGATCGCTTGAGTGCAAGTATGAAAATGATGATGATGTAATTGAATAAAACTCATGTCTTTTATTTTGTTGCTACAAAGATTTGTTATTTATTTTAAAATATCCAAATTTTTTATATAAAAAATAAAAACCACTTGATTATCAAGTGGTTTTATATCCTTTTTATTTGAATCTACTTATTTTACAAAGTTAATTTTACGCATACGTAAACTCTCTGGAGTTACTTCTAAGTATTCATCTACTCTGATGTATTCCATACATTCTTCTAAAGAAAAATCAATTTTTGGAGCAATTTTTACACCATCATCAGAACCAGAAGCACGTACGTTTGTTAACTTCTTTCCTTTAATTAAGTTTACTGCTAAATCGCCATCTTTAGAATTTTCACCTACAACTTGTCCTTTATAAATTTCTTGGTTAGGATCAATAAAGAAATTTCCTCTATCCTGTAAACGGTCAATAGCATAAGCAGTAGCTTTTCCTGTTTCAGAAGAAACAATAGCTCCTTTTAAATCTTCAGAAAATTCTCCTTTATAAGGACCATACTCACTAAAACGGTGGTTGATAATTGCTTGACCAGCTGTAGCTGTTAATATCTTATTACGTAAACCGATTAATCCCCTTGACGGAATATTAAACTCTAAGTGTTGTAAATCTCCTTTAGGTTCCATTACTAATAAATCTCCTTTACGTAATGTTACTAAATTAATAGCTTTTGAAGCTACATCTTCTGGTACGTCGATAGATAATGTTTCATAAGGTTCACATTTAACGCCATCAATATCTTTTAAAATTACTTGTGGACGACCAACTTGTAATTCATATCCTTCACGACGCATTGTTTCTATTAATACAGATAAGTGAAGAATTCCACGTCCAAATACGTTAAACTTATCCTCAGTATCAGTTTCATCAACACGTAACGCTAAGTTTTTCTCCATCTCTTTAAATAAACGATCACGTAAGTGACGAGAGGTTACAAACTTTCCTTCTTTACCAAAAAATGGCGAGTTGTTAATGGTAAATAACATACTCATTGTAGGTTGATCTACTTCAATTCTTGGTAATGCTTCTGGAGCTTCTAAATCGGCAATAGTGTCACCAATTTCGAAATCGTCAATACCAGTTACTGCACAAATATCTCCACTACGAACTTTGTCTGCTTCAGCCTTACCCATTCCTTCAAAAACGTGTAATTCTTTGATACGAACCTTTTTTGTAGTACCATCAGCTTTACAAAGCATGTAATCTTTGTTCTTTTCTAAATCTCCACGATATACACGTCCGATAGCAATTCTTCCTTTAAAAGAAGAATAATCTAACGATGTAATTTGCATTTGAGGAGATCCTTCACGGTAAGGTGCTTCAGGAATTGTTTCGATTACAGCATCTAATAAATCGATGATATCTTCTTTTGGCTCTTGCCAATCTGTACTCATCCAACCATTTTTAGCTGAACCGTAAATCGTAGTAAAGTCTAACTGCTCTTCAGTAGCTTCTAAAGCAAACATTAAATCGAATACTTTTTCGTGTACTAAATCTGGCGTACAGTTTTCTTTATCAACTTTGTTTACTACTACAATAGGAGTTAATCCTAACTCGATTGCTTTACCTAAAACGAAACGTGTTTGTGGCATTGGTCCTTCAAAAGCATCAACCAATAATAACACACCATCTGCCATTTTTAATACACGTTCTACTTCTCCACCAAAGTCGGCGTGCCCAGGAGTATCGATTACGTTAATTTTTACGTCTTTGTAGTTTACCGATACGTTTTTAGAAAGAATTGTAATTCCTCTTTCACGCTCTAAATCGTTGTTATCCAATAATAAATCGGTACGTTCTTTACGTTCGTCTAAAATTTTAGCTTGATCTATAATTTTATCAACCAAGGTAGTCTTTCCGTGGTCAACGTGTGCTATAATAGCAATGTTTCTTATTGATTGCATTCGTGCTTATTTTGAAGCTGCAAAAGTAGTGTTTTATTGCTTACGAATTACAAATTTTATAATTTGTGCTTTGAAATTGTTTTTTGAAAGGTAAATTATTGAAGGTAAGACTTATATTACTCTTGTTTTTTTGTCTTTAATTCCTCATCATTTGCTTTAAAAGCACTAGGTAAAATATCAGGAATTAGTTTGATGAGTAAAGGCAAAAGTAATGCTCCTCCTGGTAACATAAATACCGTAAAAGCAGGTATTGCTTTACAAATGTCTAGCATTTGTTCTTTTACTTTTGCCTTTTCTTCATCGGTTAACGAAGTTGTTAACGATTTTTTTATAAGAAAAACTAGCTCCTTACTTTCTTGGAGTTCTATTGCTAGTCTTTTTTTGTTTTTTTGAATAGCTTCTTTTATTTCATCAACCGTATTCATTACAGTTTACGACGCGCTTTTTCGGTTTTTAGTAAATTTAATTCTCGTGACGTTTGTCCTGCTACAGAAGTGTTTTCTTCTGCTCTACGAATTAAATAAGGCATAACATCACGGACAGGACCAAAAGGTACGTATTTAGCAACGTTATAACCTTCTTTTGCTAAGTTAAAGCTAATATGATCACTCATACCATATAATTGCCCGAACCACATACGTTTATCATCTGTAGCAATGTTGTGTTCTTTTGCTAAATCCATTAATAAATAAGAGCTCTCTTCGTTATGAGTTCCTGCAAAAATTGCCATGTTTTTATGATCCATCATATAACGAACAGCTTCGTTATAATTATCATCTGTAGCTTGTTTGTCTACACAAATTGGCGATTCATATCCATTTTCTTTTGCTCTTTCTCGTTCTTTCTCCATATAAGCACCACGAACCACTTTCATACCTATATGAAATCCTTTTTGATGCGCTCTTTGATGTAAATTACGTAAATACTCCATACGATCGTGACGGTACATTTGTAATGTATTAAAAACGATGGCTTTTTCTTTGTTATAGGTTTCCATCAATTCTTCAATTAAATCATCTGCTGCATCTTGCATCCAGCTTTCTTCTGCATCAATTAATAAAGGAACATCTTTCGCTACAGCAGCTTTACATACTTCATGATAACGATTTACGACTCTACTCCACTCTTCTTTTTCTTCAGAAGTCAACTCTTTTCCTTCAGTCAACTTTTGATACAATGCAAAACGACCAAAACCTGTTGGTTTAAAAACAGCATATGGAATAGATTGCTTTTCTTCAGCAAAATTGATGGTTTTTAAGGTCATTTTTAAAGCATCATCAAATTGAGCTTCGTCTTCTTTTCCTTCAACCGAATAATCTAAAATGCTATGAACATTACCTTGTTCGTACATTTTTTCAATGTTAGGTAAACAATCGTCTTCGGTTACTCCTCCACAAAAATGGTCGAAAACCGTTGAGCGGATTAATCCTTCAACTGGTAAATGTGCTTTTAACGCAAAATTAGTTACCGCAGTACCAATACGAACCATTGGTTGACTTTGTATCATTTTAAACAAAAAATAGGCACGTTCTAATTCTGAATCAGATTTTAATTTAAAAGCAGTTTCGGTGTTATCAAAAAGTCTCATTATAGAGGTAATATTAATATCTTATTTATTGACAAATATAAATGAGTAGCATGACATATTTTAATTTTTTCTAGTTAATTTCGCTATATATTTTTAATTCTAATGACTACAATAAACGCAGCAACATATCCTATTCATTTTGATGAAAAAGCATATAATGAATTAAATTCATTAATTTCTAAAAAAAATTATTCATCTATATATATTTTAGTAGATGACAATACTTTAGAGCATTGCTATCCTCGATTTATGCAGTTATTTACTACTGATAAGCCATTAGAGGTTATTCAAATTGATGCAGGTGAAATTCATAAAAATATGGAAACTTGTATGGGGGTTTGGAATGTGATGACTGAATTAGGAGCCGATAGAAAAAGCTTATTAATCACTTTAGGAGGTGGTGTAATTACTGATTTGGGTGGTTTTGTTGCTTCAACTTTTAAACGCGGAATTGATTTTGTAAATATTCCAACTACATTATTAAGTATGGTAGATGCTTCTGTTGGAGGAAAAACCGGAGTTGATTTAGGTGTCTTAAAAAATCAAATTGGTGTTTTTGCAAATCCTGAAATGATTGTGATTGATGCAGAGTATTTACATACGGTTTCTGCTCGTGAAATTCGTTCTGGTACCGCTGAAATTATTAAGTATGGAATGACGCATGATATCAACCTTTTTAATGAAATAAAAGATAATAGTCAGGTTAATATTGTGGATTTAATCCACCGTTCAATAGAAATTAAAAATGACGTTGTTTTAGAAGATCCTAAAGAGCAAGGTGTTCGTAAAGTATTAAACTGGGGACATACTATTGGGCATGGTGTTGAATCTTATTTTTTAGAAAATCCTGAGAAAGAAGCGTTAACTCATGGTGAAGCTATTGCTATTGGAATGGTTTGTGAAGCCTATTTATCATCAGAAATTTTAGACTTTCCGAAGGAAAAAGTATCAGAAATAAAAGATGCTATCATCAAAATTTATGGTAAGGTTCTTATTAATGAAAATGATTTTCAATATATAATTGAATTAATGAAGCATGATAAGAAAAACGTTAGTGGAGAAATTAACTTTGTTCTTTTAAATGATTACGAAAACTTTGAAATTAACTGTAAAGCTTCTGAAGAGCTGATTCGAGAAAGTTTAGCATATTATAATTTATAAAGAAAAAGAGCAACATAAATGTTGCTCTTTTTTGTTTTATTTAGTTACGGTAATAGGAATACTATCTTGAGAACCGTAGAGTTTAATCTCTGTAATATCTGCGGGCATATTCAGCCCATTTTTTATAATCACATTTTTTACGTTTTTAATAACATCACTTTTTATTTCTAAAGTACCTCGTTTATATTCTTTGGTTTTAGTCCAGAAAATTACTTTCAAATTAACGGTACTAACCCCCAGGCTATCTACCGTTACAAAACATTCATGCTCATCGGTATCAACAACACCATTGGTGCTAATAACAGCATCAATAATTACTTTTTTTGCAGTATCTATATCATCATCATAATCAATACCTACAATGAAATCAGAACGGTAAAATCCGTCTTCAGTATAATTATAAACGGGTTTTTTAACAATATCACTGTTAGGAATGTATACATCTCTTCCATCAAACGTTTTTAATTTACTAAATCGGAACTCCATCATTTTAACTTTCCCAAAAATATCTCCGATTTTAACAGTATCATTCACATTAAAAGGTCTATTAAAAGACAAAATAACCCCAGAAATAAAGTTTTCACCAACATCTTTAAAAGCAAAACCTAAAATAACTGCAGAAGCACCTGCAGCGGTTAGTAACCCTGCTGCTACCCCACCTAAACCAGCTACTTTTAAGCCCAACATTAAAACCAGTGTGATTAACCCTATTTTAATAGTTTTACTTAAAAAGTTGGTCATTAAAGGATCGTGAGTTTTTTTAGAAATAGCCTTTTTGAAAAGAGAAGAAATAAAGTTAGCTAATAAGATACCTAAGGCAATAATAATTATAGCAATTATAATACCTGGTATTTGAGCTACAAACTCATTCCAATAGGCTTCTGTAGCAGTTTTTATTTTATTTATAGTGTTGTTAAAATTCATGTATTGTTTTAAAATGTTATTAATTTGTTTTTAAAAAAGAAATTTTGGTGATTACATTACTAAATCTTCTTTTAATTGCTCTACAGTGCTTTTTGTCCACGCATTTAACATCCAACTAGTTTTTTCTAATGAAGCAATATAACTTCCCATCATATCTAAAGTACCTTCATCGCTAGCTTCTTCAGCCTTTTTAATTACTTCAGACATTTGTTTTAATAATGTTTTATGATCGTCTAATAAGATATAAACCATATCAGAATCTGTTTGAAAAGGACTTTCTTCAGAAATTGAAGCTATTTTTAAGTATCTGCTATATCTACTTATCGGATGGTATTGCAAGGTTAAAATACGTTCTGCGATTTCATCTATTTTAGCTCTAGCGTCAATGTACATTTCTTCAAATTTTTCGTGTAATTCAAAGAAGTTTTTACCTACAATATTCCAGTGAAAGTTTCTTAGTTTTTGATAATATACGTGATACTCTGCTAACAACTGATTTAATTCTTTTGCTACAGGTAATACGTTTTCGTTTTGCATATTTAAATAATTCATTATTCTTTATGTTTTGTTGTTAATAAATAAGGTTTACACAAAAATACTGTGAGATTCTAGTGCATTTTTGCTCTATTAATTTTGATGTTTGCTCATTTCAAACTCAAAAAAAGTATTCATAAAAAAAGAGGTGAATTAATTCACCTCTTTAGTATTGTTTAACTGCTTAACTATTACATTTTAAAAGTTTCAAAAACTGCATATTCAAGCTTGTTAGATTCTTTATTTTTATACTCAACTATAAAATCATTATACTTGTTAAAGTATCCAACTCCGTTAAAATCTTTACCTTCTACAATATAAAAGTTATTGTTGATAGATTTAATGGCTCTTGCCGATGTAATATCTTTATCATCTAATTTATAAGTAATTAACAAGTCATTTTTGTTAATTAAGAAATCATATTTGTTTCCTTTATACTTAAAGTATTTAATTTTAGCTTTTGAATCATAGAATGAATCTCCATCATTATCTACCATAATTGTTTTTTCTACGGTAATTGGTGATTCTACAACATCTTGATTTAATCGATGTTTTTGATTCGGGTCAAACTTTGTTGTTTTCTCTTTTTTAGTAATTACTTTTACTTTTGTGTTATATGCAACTCCGTTTTCGTTTACTTTTTGATTCTTTTTTACCTCTGTTGTTTTAATTACCTCTGTCTGTGCATTTGCAACGGTAATACCGAAGATAAATAATAATCCTACTATTAAATTTTTCATTTTTATTATGTTTTAAAAATTACAAGTAGCTTATTTTTAGATGTGTACTTTTTAACATCTGAAATATTTTTTGATATTTCTTATTCTGTTATTATTAAACAAAACCTTTACTCGATTTGTTTGGTACAAAAGTACTGTAAGAGTTCAGTTGTCTTTTGCTCATTTAATTTTGTTTTTTGCTCATTTAATAAATTAACAATATTTAAACACTTCTTAATTGTGTTTACATCAGTTATTTTGTTAAAAATATATAAATAATAAAAAAGGACGCTGTTGCGTCCTTTGAGATTGATTTTATATAAAAGTTAGGTTTATACTTTTTTTCTACCTGTTAATAATGATATAACAAACAAAACTAAAAATATAAAAAAGGCAATTTTAGCAAAACTTGCGGCAGCACCAGCAATTCCACCAAATCCTAAAATACCAGCAATAATTGCAATTATAATAAATGTGATTGTCCAACGTAACATAATTCAAAGTTTTTAAGGTTAATATTTTAAAGTACAACTTTTGTACAATGCAAATTTATGTAGGGTTTACTCTTAATCTTCCCTCATTTAAATTCAATCTTAACTCATTTGCTATGTGCTATTTTCTAATGAAATGAGCAAAGAACAATATCTTTTGAATCAATAAAAACAAGCTTCGTATTGTAATTTTGTGTCAACTAATAATTAATAATTATGAAAGAACAAGACAGGAATTTTAAATTAATTAAAGAGAACCCTCAATCGGAAAATAGAAACTATATTTTTCAAAATAATAAAGTAACAAAAGTAGCATTCTTCATTATTGTAGCATGTTTACTTATTGGAGTTACAATGATTTTTACTTTTAATGAGCAATAAATACTAATTAAATGAATTATAAGCTATCAAACATAGCAAGCAAAGAAAGAATTAAAGAGTTTACCAGATTAAACTTTAGGTATCCTCATTTACATAAGCCTAGACGTAAAATTAATGGATTTAAAGAACAAACAATAAGTATTATTACTATGGATGCTCCAAATGAAATTACGCAAGGTATATGGGGGATTTTACCTCAAAATTATACTGAAAACTGGAGTAAATTTCAAAATATAAAAAGAACGCTACACACCAATAAAGAAGAGATATTACAAAATGTGTTATTTAAAGATGCTTTGCTTTATAGAAGGTGTTTGCTAATTGTTACAGGGTTTTATGCTCACAAAATTATTGATGGTGAAATCGAAAACTATTTAGTTGAAAAGGTAACTCAAGAGCCTTTTTATTTAGCAGGTATCTATAACATTACTAATGACGGATTTACAACTTGCTCTGTAATTAATACCAAAGCTACTAAAGAATTAAACGATTTTAATAACTTGTATGAAGTTATGCCTTTGCAAATACCTAGAATGTTCAAAAATGCTTGGTTAGATTCTTCAACAAATATGAAAGATATTGAGTTTATAATCAGTAAACCCTATGATTCAAAATTTAACATTCAAAGAATAGCTTCTTGAAAAGCTAATAATTATGAAGTAAAAATAATTAGGTAGCCATTTTTTCTTCAATGTAAGATTTTGCGGCTTTGTATATATCTTCAACTTCTTTTATATTGTATCCACTAAACTCTCCTAAAGGATAACAAACTGTAGCATAAGTATTAAAGAATTTATACTCTTCTGATGAAAGCATGAGAAGTTTTGATGCATGTGCTAGAACCTTTAAGGTGGTGTTTAATTCTTCATTCTTCTTTTCTGAAGGAAATACCACATAACTACCAATAACAGGATATTCTGAATCTTCAAAAGGTGTAGTTGGAAAATTATCAATAATTCCACCATCAGAATACATCATGCCATCTATTTTAACCGGATTAAACAACCCAGGAATTGCACATGAAGCTAATACAGGTTTTAATAATTCTCCTTCGTAAAAGTATTGAGTTGCACATCTATTTAAATTAGTTGTAGATACTGTTAATGGAATCTTTAACTCTTCAAAAGTAGGTTTAATTTTATCTTCAATTAATTTTGCATAGTTATATGAATTAAAAATACCTGGTTTGGCAATTGTAATCCATGAATACTGAAATATTTCTGTGCTTTTAAAAAATTCTAATATCTCTTTGGGAGTCATACCAGAAGCATACATCGATCCTACTAAAGAACCTGAACTACATGCAGAAATAGCATGTATTTTAACATTTAGTTCCTCTAACTTTTCAAGTAAAGCAACATGTGCTACCCCTTTTTCTGCTCCACCACTTAAAACCAAATTAACAGGAACAGACTTGTCGAGATCTTTAAGTTTTGCTAATGAGCATTCATATTTTTCTTTTATCATAACAAATTATCTTATGCAATTTTAATTTGGGCTTCTTGTTTGTTTTTTAAAAACTCGCTTGGGCTGATTCCATATTTTCTTTTAAATATTTTAGAGAAGTAACTTCTGCTTGAAAAGCCTATAGAATAAACTATTTGCGAAATGTTATAATCAGTATTATTCATTAAATCACGAGCTTCTTCTAAACGAACATGTCTTATATATTCTATTACAGTTCTAGAAAACAACAACTTAAATCCTTCTTGCAATTTAGCTTGGGTTAAACCTATTTCATTAGCTAATTCTTCTACATTATATTCTTCAGCTACATTTTTAAGAATTTTTTGAGCGGTTTTTCGGATTAAACTAATTTCTTTTTTTGTTAAAGAAGTATCTGGTTTTCTTTTTCGCTTTACATCTTTATTATGTTGCAGCATGTGTTCTGATAAAATTTGGTAAACGATACCTTCTTTTATCAAAATCCGAATCATTCCTTTTTGTTTAATTGCGTTATACTGCTTAATAAGGTTTGCTAATTTTAAATTGTAAGTTCCAAAATAAGCAAAGACATTTTCATGTTGCTGGTCATGAAAAACATTATATAATTTTTTATTTAGTAGCGAGGCGTCGTTCAATCGTTTCTGAATAAATTCTACCCTACTTATTTGAATTAAGTGGATTTTAAGCTTTACATTTTTTTCAAAATATCCGTAGTTAAATCCACCATCTTTACTTGTTATTATTACCGATTGATATTGCTCTAACTTTCTTTTTTTATTCTCTAATTCAAACCTATGATAACTACATCCTTCTGTTGTATAAGTAAAATGAATAGGATTAAACTCTGAAGCGTCCATTACTAAAGTAACGTCGTCTAAAAAAGTTATATCATATTGTAATACGCTTCCCCCCCACTCAAAATTTAAAAAAGTAATTTTACCATTAGCTAAGTTGCTATCAACATCTAACACATACTCTCCCCATCTTTCTGTTATAGTGCCTCCTATTACACTTTGAATTTGCTTAACGGTACCCTGGGTATCTTTAGCTGTGATATTAATTGTTGTCATGCTTAATTGAATAGATTATAAAATTAATAATTTTGTTTAACATTTAAAATAAAAAAATAAACATTTTATTGTAAATGAGTTAAAATTGAAAAGATATGAGCAAAAGCAACTTATGTTGCTGCCTTAATTTTGTGGTATAATATAAAAACAGAGAACAATGAAATTATTAAAAAACGGAATAATAGGAGCGTTATTATTTTTTACTCTTGGCGTTACAGCTCAGCAAATATCTAAAAATGCATTAGGTGTAAGATTAGGAGATAATGACGGATTTGGAGGTGAAATTTCATATCAACACTATCTAAAAGAAAACAACCGATTAGAGTTTGATTTAGGATTTAGAAATTCTAACAATGTAGATGCTTTTAAATTAGTTGGACTATACCAATGGGTAAATAAACTTGATGGAAGATTTAACTGGTTTATAGGTGCTGGTGCCGGTGTAGGTTCATATGAAACTCCCAATAACGATGGTATTTTTGCTTTAGTAGCAGGTGATGTGGGTATCGAGTATAATTTTGATGCTCCATGGGTGATATCATTAGACGTAAGACCAGAGTTAGGTTTAACAAACGATTATAGTGATGATTTAGACTTAGATATTGCACTAGGTATCAGATATCAATTTTAATAACTCCTATAAAAGCGTATAATCATGAATAAAACAATAAAATTAATATTAACAGTAATAGGTGTAGCATTAACACTTTACGGGATATTTAAAATAATATCTCCTGAAGCATCCGTTGATATTGGTGTTGCTGAATTTACTGAGCAAAATAATAAAGATGCATACATCACACTTGGTTTAGGTGTAGTTATCTTACTACTTTCTTTTTTTACTTCAAAAAAATAGAAAAAATATTATTGATGCTAAATGAGTAAGCATCATAAAAGAACATACTCTTAACATTAAAAACATCTTAAAAATGTATAGTTACACACAAGAAGTTGCCGAAAAATTAAATAACCTATTAGAAAAGAATTATGATGCAGTTAAAGGTTATGAAACAGCTGCAGATAATGTTAAAAGTGAATCTTTAACGAGCTTTTTTAACCGAAGAGCTAATGAACGTAAAGATTTTGGAAAACAACTTAAAGCAGAAATAACATCATTCAATCAAACACCAGAAAAAGGGGGAAGTATAGCTGGTAAAGCCCACAGAATGTGGATGGATACTAAAGCATTCTTTTCTAATGAAGATGAAGAAGTAATGCTAGAAGAAGCTTTAAGAGGTGAAAAAGCATCACTTGAAGAATATAATGAGGTTATAAACTCTGAGTTGCATTTACCAGAATCTACCTTAAATCTAATTAAATCTCAACGAGATATGATTTTAAACGATGCAATATTTGTTAAAAAGTTAGAAGAGGTTGAATAGTAAAACTTAATGATAAAAAAAAAGCAGGTTAAACACCTGCTTTTTTTATGTTTATTACTTTAGTATAACAACTTTTATAAATGTCTTCATAAACAGGCAATATATTTTCTAGCGAAAAAGATTTGATATGTTCTTTAGCATTTTCTTTAAATTGATTTAAGATTGCATCATCTTTTAAAATATTGATAGCATTATTAGCCATTTCATCAATATCCCCTAAATTGCTTAAAAAACCTGTTTTACCCTCAATATTTACTTCGGGTAAACCACCAGTATTGGTTGATATAACTGGAGTACTTGCAGCCATAGCTTCTAAAGCGGCTAAACCAAAACTTTCAGTTTCTGAAGGCAATAAAAACACATCTGTATAGCATAAAATCTTTGCTACTTCTGTGCTGTTACCCATAAACAAAACTTTGTCTTCAATTTGTAGTTCTTTAGCTAAGTTTTCAGCCTTCAATCGTTCAGGACCATCTCCTACCATTAATAATTTGGAAGGAATTTCTTTTTGAACTTTATTAAAAATTCGAATAACATCATCTGTACGTTTTACGAGTCTAAAATTACTGATATGCGTTACTATTCGTTCGTTTGGTGCTGCTAAAGCTGCTCTTTTACATTCTCCTTCATGTGCTTTGTCATACTTTTCTCCATCAATAAAATTATATACAACTTTTATCTCTTTTTCAATATTAAATAAACGAAGTGTATCTTTTTTTAAACTGTTAGAAACCGCTGTAACCTCATCCGATTTATTAATACTAAATTCTACTGCAGTTTTGTAGGTTGGGTGACTACCAACTAAAGTAATATCAGTACCGTGTAGTGTAGTAACTACTTTTATATTAATTCCTTTGTCCTCTAACATTTTTTTAGCCATATAAGCTGCATAAGCATGAGGAATGGCGTAGTGTACATGCAAAACTTCAAGTTCATGTTTTTCAACCACCTCTACCATTTTACTTGATAATGCTAATTCATATGGTTGATATTGAAAGAGAGGATATTCTTCTAAAACAACTTCATGAAAATGTAATCGATGAGAAAAAAAGTCTAATCGAACAGGTTGATTGTAAGTTATAAAATGTACTTCATGACCTTTATCGGCTAGTGCCATTCCCAATTCGGTTGCTACTACTCCACTTCCTCCAAATGTAGGATAACATACAATTCCTATTTTCATTTATTTCGTTGTATTTACTTAATTCTAAATTACTGACGTAAATTTACTGTTTTGCTTACGTTTTTATGTGAATAAAAACATAAAAAAATCCCACCGAAGTGGGATTTGATCTATCTATTTAATTTCTTAGTAGTCTCCTAATGTTTCAGGATTTTGTGCTAAAGCTGCTTCTAATTGCTCATCGTTTGGAGCCTTACCGTGCCATGCGTGAGTATGCATCATAAAATCTACTCCATTCCCCATCTCAGTATGTAATAAAACACAAACAGGTTTCCCTTTTCCAGTATGAGACTTCGCTTCTGCCATTCCAGTTAAAATAGCTTCAACATCATTTCCTTCTTTTATTTCTATTACATCCCAACCAAAAGCTTCAAACTTAGCTTTTAAACTTCCCATTGCTAATACTTCATCTGTAGTACCATCAATTTGTTTTTCGTTTAAATCTACCGTAGAAATTAAGTTGTCAACTTTTTTAGCAGCAGCATACATCGCAGCTTCCCAAATTTGACCTTCTTGTAACTCTCCATCACCATGTAATGAGTATACAATTTTATCGTCTCCATTTAACTTCTTAGCTTCAGCAGCGCCAATAGCAACACTCATTCCTTGACCTAACGATCCTGAAGCAATACGAATACCTGGTAGATGTTCGTGTGTTGTTGGATGCCCTTGTAAGCGAGAATCTAATTTTCTAAAAGTTGCCAACTCAGCAACAGGGAAAAATCCGCTGTGAGCTAAAACACTATAATATACTGGTGAAATGTGTCCGTTTGATAAGAAAAATAAATCTTCGTTTGTACCATTCATGTCAAAATCAGTAGAATACTCCATGATTTCTTGATATAAACAAGTAAAAAATTCAGCACATCCTAAAGAACCTCCTGGGTGACCTGAACTTACTGCATGTACCATGCGAACGATATCTCTACGAACTTGTTGTGTAAAGTCTTGTAATTGTTGTGTTGTAGGCATTATTGTTTTGTTTTATGCCCACAAATGTAACTGATTATAAAAAAATGAGCAATTACTTTTATTAGGTTTTTTGCTTTTTCTTTTTAGCTGCTGGAAACAACACATTATTTAAGATTAAGCGGTATCCTGGTGAAGTTGGGTGTAAATCTAATTCTGTTTTGGGATCTCCTACTCTATGCTGATAATCTTCCGGGTCATGACCGCCATAAAACGTAAACATTCCTTTTCCTTTAGTTCCATGAATATAACGCCCTTCTCTGTTCGATTTGTTTTCTCCTAAAACTACTATGGTTGATTTTATTGTATTCGGATCAAAAGACGTCGTTTGCCCCATAAAACCTTTTACTAACATTGTATGATTTTGAGTGAGCATTGTTGGAACTTGATCCCATTTTGCTGAAAATTCTTTCAACGTAAAATAGTCAACCTCTTTGTTAATTCTCCTTTTTCTGGTCATATCAATTGTAGAAAACTCATAAGTGGTTGGATTACGAATCAACTCAAAATCTTTAAAAGCAAAAGTTTTATTAAAATCAATTTTTGATTGATAATTAGGCTCAGATGCGTCACCATCAAACATTCCTTCACAAATATCCACTCCATCGGCAGCTAAAGCAATATCAAAACTATCGGTTGCAGAACACATGGCAAACATGAATCCGCCTCCAATAACATAATCACGGATTTTCTTTGCCACCGCTCCTTTTTCTTCAGATACTTTAGCATATCCTAATTTAGTAGCTAAAGTTTCAGCATCTTTCTTTTGTTGAATGTACCAAGGTGCAGTTCTAAAAGCTCCGTAAAATCGTCCATATTGCCCTGTAAAATCTTCGTGATGTAAGTGTAGCCATTCGTAAAGCAACAGTTTATCGTTTAAAACTTCTTCGTCATATACAACATCAAACGGAATTTCAGCATAAGTCAACACCATGGTTACGGCATCGTCCCAAGGCATTTTATCTTTAGGAGAGTACACTGCTATTTTTGGTGCTTTTTCTAAGGTAACAGCTTCTTGGTTTTTTGAAGGGGAAGAAATCTCTTCTAAAATTAATGCTGATTTAGCATCGGAAATAATTTGATAGGAAACTCCACGAATTTTACACTCTTTTTCAACCGATTCATTGTTCTCAATTAAAAAAGCACCTCCATCATAATTTAGCAACCATTTAGCTTTTAAACCATTTTGTAACGCATAATACACAATACCATATGCTTTTAAATGATTTTTTTGATTCTCATTACTCATAGGTACATAAATAAAGGATGCCCATAGCGAGTTAGAAAAAAGAAAAAATGTTAGTATGTACAATAATTGCTTCATATCAAAAACTAAAAATACACAATTACTTTTTAGCAATTGTGTATTCTATAATAATTTAGGTTTTATTTAATGATTAAAACGGTACATCGTCATCACTTGGACCAAAAGCATCTTCTGGCGAAGCAAAATTATTTGACGAAACTTCGTCGTTAAAACCAGTGTTCATACTCGATTGGAATTCACTACTAAATCCTTCTTCTAAATCGGAGAATTTAGCTAAGTGACCTGTAAACTTCAAACGGATATTATCCAAACCACCATTACGGTGTTTTGCTACAATAAACTCTCCTTGTCCTTCACATGGTGAATGATCGTCGTCATCCCATTCTGTCATTCCATAGTATTCAGGACGGTAAATAAACGATACAATATCGGCATCTTGCTCAATCGCACCTGATTCACGAAGATCGGATAATAGCGGACGTTTACTACCTCCACGGGTTTCTACCGCACGCGATAATTGAGAAAGTGCAATTACAGGCACATTTAATTCTTTACCTAATGCTTTTAAGTTACGAGAAATTGTTGATATTTCTTGTTCACGGTTACCTCCTGCTCCTCCAGCTGTCATTAACTGTAAGTAATCAATAATTAAGATTTTAACTCCGTGTTGCGATACCAAACGACGTGCTTTTGCACGTAAATCAAAAATGGATAACGCCGGAGTATCATCAATAAAAATAGGTGCTTCCGAAAGTTTTTTAACTTTTACATTTAATTGCTCCCATTCGTGTGGCTCAAGGTTTCCTTTACGCAACTTTTCAGAAGTTAACCCTGTTTCTGAAGAAATCATACGGGTAATTAACTGTACTGAAGACATCTCAAGAGAGAATAATGCCACTGGATGCCCAAAGTCAATCGCCATGTTTTTTGCCATTGAAATTACAAAGGCAGTTTTACCCATACCAGGACGTGCAGCAATGATAATTAAATCGGTAGGTTGCCAACCAGAAGTAAGTGCGTCTAACTTGGTAAAACCAGTTGCTAAACCACTCATTCCTTCTTTGGTTGAAATCTCTTGAATTTTATTGATGGATTGTTGTACTAACGAATCGGCTCTTTCTGCTCCTTTTTTTAAGTTTCCTTGAGTTACTTCAAATAACTTTCCTTCGGCATCATCTAATAAATCAAAAACATCCAAGGTTTCGTCATAGGCGTTCTCAATAATTTCAGAAGAAATGGTAATTAATCGTCTTTGAATATATTTTTCTAATATAATTCTCGAGTGAAACTCAATATGAGCAGAAGAAGCAACTTTTTGTGTAAGCCCAATCAAATAAAAGTCTCCACCTGCAATATCTAATTTTCCATTCTTTTTTAACTGATTGGAAACTGAAAGCAAATCAATCGGTTCAGAATTTTGAAATAAGGTATAAATAGCATCATAGATTTCTTGATGACGTTTGTCATAAAAAGCATCTGGATGCAAGATATCAATTACCTCGTCTATCCCCTTTTTATCAATCATCATTGCACCTAATACAGCCTCTTCTAATTCTAAAGCCTGTGGTGGTAATTTTCCTTTTTCTAAGCTAATAATTCTAGCCTTATCGATTTTTGTTCCTTTGAGAGATTGGGTTCTTTCCATAACAGCAAATGTAAATTATTAGAATGATATTTGTAGGAGCGTTACTTAAATTTCTTTTTGCACAAATTTTGTAAACAAAAATGTTATTAACTTGTTGATAACGTTTCAACTTTCTTATTTTTGGGCGTATGAGCCATCAAAAAAGAACTATTTTAATTGCACTAGCTCTTCCAATTCAGCTGCTATTAGTGCAAATTTTACGCCAAAGCCCCATGTGGATTGAACAATATTATAGTACCGGAGTTTATCCGTACATCTCAAGATTGTTGCGAATTCTTTTAGGGTGGATTCCGTTTTCTTTTGGGGATGTTCTTGGTTTTCTATTGCTTTTTTTATTTGTTAAAGGATTGTATCAATTAATCAAAAATAGGTTTAAAAACATTCTACAAGTTTTAATAAAATTCACTGCTTATTTGTCTATTATTTATTTTTGTTTTTATGCGTTTTGGGGATTGAATTATTTTAGAGAACCGTTAGCGAAAAATTTGAATTTAAAACAATCAACTTATACGACTGACCAGTTAGTTTCAACAACAAAATTGATTGTAAAAGAGTTGAATGCTATTCATTTACAAATAACAAAAAACGACTCATTAGAAATTGTAGTTCCTTATTCACAAAAAGAAATTTATGCGTTAGCACCATCAGGTTTTGATAAGTTGACTGAAAATTATCCTCAATTAGTTTACAAAACTTCATCAATAAAAAGTTCAATAGTTAGCTTGTTTCAATCGTATAATGGAACCTCAGGTTATATCAATCCAATAACTGGTGAAGCTCAGATAAATTATATGATTCCTAAAACAGGGTACGCATCAACAACTTGTCATGAAATGGCGCATCAAATAGGATGGGCAGCTGAAAATGATGCTAATTTTGTTGGTTTTTTAGCATCTATAGCCAATGAAGACCTTTACTTTAAATATTCAGGATATCGTATGGCTTATAACTATTGCATAGGTCAAGTTTATAAGCGAGATAAAGAATTAGGGAAGGAAATTGCTAAAACTGTAAATAAAGGAATTTATAAAGATTATAAAGCTACGTATTTACATTGGAAACAGTTTGAAAACCCTATAGAACCCTACTTTAAAAAAGGTTACAATTCGTATTTAAAAGCCAATAATCAAGCAAAAGGAATACAATCCTACAGTTATGTTGTTGATTTGTTAATTGCCTATTTTAATGTGCATAATTAACATAAAATCATTGTATTTCATCTAAGATAATATGTTTGAAATCGTTATTTTTGAAGCTTTAAAAATACTACGATGAATAAACAACATATAATCAACAGATTTATTAAATATGTAACGATTGATACAGAAAGTGATCCTAACAATCCAGCATTTCCTAGTACTGAAAAGCAATGGGATTTAGCTAAAGTTCTTGAAAAAGAATTGAAAGAAATAGGAATGGAAGATGTTGAGTTAAATGAAAACTGTTATTTAATGGCAACTTTACCTAGTAATTTAGATTATGAAGTGCCTACTATTGGTTTTGTTGCTCATATTGATACAAGTCCAGATTTTACCGGAGCAAATGTAAAACCTCAAATTCATGAGAATTACGATGGAAAAGACATTCTTTTAAATAAGGAACAAAACATCGTTTTATCTCCTGATTATTTTGATGATTTATTGCAGTACAAAGGTCAAACAATCATTACTACTGACGGAACAACTCTTTTAGGTGCTGATGACAAAGCAGGTGTTACCGAGATTGTTTCAGCTATGGAATATTTAATTCAAAATCCTGAAATTAAACACGGTAAAATCCGTATTTGTTTTACTCCTGATGAAGAAGTTGGTAAAGGCGCTCATATGTTTGATGTTGAGAAGTTTGGAGCTGAATGGGCGTATACTATGGACGGAAGTCAAATAGGTGAGTTAGAATACGAAAACTTTAATGCAGCTGGAGCAAAGGTTACTATTAATGGTAAAATAGTTCACCCAGGATATGCAAAAGGTAAAATGATTAACTCAATGCTAATTGCTAGCGAATATATTAACGCTTTACCAGAAGATGAGGTTCCTGAGAAAACTTCTGGATACGAAGGTTTTTTCCACTTGCATCATATGGAAGGAAAGGTTGAACAAACCACCTTACACTACATTATTAGAGATCATGACATGGATCAGTTTAACAACCGTAAAAAAGCAATGTTAGACTTGGCAGAAGTTTTGAATGCTAAAAACGGACAAAAATTAGTTTCTGTTGAAATTAAAGATCAATACTTCAATATGAAAGAAAAGGTTACTCCTGTAATGCATATTGTTGATATTGCTGAAGAAGTAATGAAAGATATGGGAATTACTCCACTAATTAAACCAATTAGAGGTGGTACTGATGGTTCTCAGCTATCTTATAAAGGTTTGCCTTGTCCTAATATTTTTGCAGGTGGTCATAATTTTCATGGTCGTTACGAGTATGTACCAGCAGAAAGTATTGTAAAAGCTAGTGAAGTAATTGTTGGTATCGCACAAAAAGTAGCCGTAAAATTTAACTAATATCTACTTATATATAATAAAATCAAAAGCTCTAGCAAATGCTAGAGCTTTTTTAATGATATTTATCTACCCCTTAAAGAAAATATCATAGAGTTTGAAATAAATCCCCTTAACTTTATTTCGAGGCAAATATTGCTCTTTTAAGAAACTCTTATAACAGGAAAATCCCCTTTTTGCAGTATCTAAAAACCTCCTAATTTTACAAATAAAGGCAAATTTGTAAATTTCTTTTATTTAATTTTTTTCAATTATAGTGCTATATACTTTTGCTCACTTTAATTAAAATAATAATGAAAGAACAGCAATTATTAAAACTGACAGAAAAGTATCAATCACCTTTATATGTGTACGATACAGAGAAAATTATTTCTCAATATAACAAGATTACTTCTGCTTTTTCAAAAGTTAAAAAAGTAAAAATTAATTATGCTGTTAAAGCTTTATCAAACATTAATATTCTTAAAGTTTTTAATACTTTAAATAGTGGTTTAGATACAGTTTCTATACAAGAAGTAAAATTAGGATTATTAGCAGGATTTGATCCTAAAGAAATTATATATACTCCAAACGGAGTGTCTTTACAAGAAATAGAAGATGTTGCTAAACTCGGAGTTCAAATAAATATTGATAATTTATCTATTTTGGAATTATTTGGTCAAAAACATCCAACAATTCCTGTTTGCATTCGTATCAATCCGCATGTAATGGCTGGTGGTAATAGTAATATTTCTGTTGGACATATTGATTCAAAGTTTGGAATTTCTATTCATCAAGTACCACATATTAAAAGAGTAGTTGAAAATACTGGAATGCATATTAACGGAATTCATATGCATACTGGATCTGATATTTTAGATATAGACACGTTCATACGAGCAACCGAAATTTTATTTGATGTAGCAAAACAATTTAAAGATATTGATTTTATTGATTTTGGTAGCGGTTTTAAAGTTCCCTATAAAAAAGATGATATTTCAACGAATATTGAAGAATTAGGTGAAAAACTATCAACTAGGTTTAATCAATTTTGTAAAAACTATGGTAAAGAGGTTACACTAATGTTCGAACCTGGAAAGTTTTTAGTAAGTGAATCTGGTTATTTTTTAGCCAAAGTAAACGTTATTAAACAAACTACTTCTACTGTTTTTGCAGGAATTGATAGTGGTTTAAACCATTTGATTCGACCAATGTTTTATAATTCTTATCATCATATAGAGAACATATCTAATCCTAAAGGAAGAGAACGTTTTTACAGTATTGTAGGTTATATTTGTGAAACCGACACCTTTGGTTCGAATAGAAGAATTAGTGAAATAGCTGAAGGAGATATTTTATGCTTCCATAATGCAGGAGCTTATTGCTTTTCAATGGCTTCTAACTACAACTCAAGATATAAACCTGCAGAAGTTATGATGTACAAAGGAAAAGATTATTTGATTAGAAAAAGGGAAACAATTGAAGATATTCTTAAAAACCAAGAAAGTGTAACTTTATAAAATAAAAACTCCAACCGTAATGGTTGGAGTTTTTTTAAAATATAATCAACCCCTCAAAGACTATATTTTAAAACGTTGTAATTAAAGTCCCCTATTCTTTATTTACAGTAACAAATATCACTCAATTATTTTATAAATTTAACAGGAAAACCACCCTTTCTTGTAATTCCTTTTCCTGTTAAATATAAAAACACCAGCTATATAGCTAGTGTTTTTATGCTGATTAAGCTCTTAATTTTTTAAAAAATATAGCGTACGCCTAATTGCATTTGCCAACGAGACAATAAGCTAGAATCAAAACCAAATGTTGTTGATGAGTTTGGTGTAAATGAATAGGTCGGTGTATTCGTTCCATCTAAATTAACACTTAATGGCTGTAAGTTATTTGGTTGTTGTACAACCCCCCAATCAGAATTTAATAGGTTTCCAACATTTAAAATATCTATACTTAATTGTATTGTATTTTGTTTTTCTGAAGAAACATTAAAATTAAAATCTTGCAATATTTTTAAATCCCATTTACCTCTCCAAGGAGCTAATGCTCCATAACGCTCAACATATTGCCCTCTTCGACTACTTAAATAATCATCTTGTTTAATATATTCTTCAAAAGCAGCTACTTGAGCAGGATTAGTAAATTGCATTTGAGTTACCTCTGAACTTGTTGGAACATACAATAAATCATTAATAGTTGATCCGTCATTGTTTATGTCTCCTCCGTACGTATAATTAAATCTCCCTCCTTGAGCATATTCAAAGAATGTAGAAATTGTAGTTGCAAATTTATCACCTCCATAAGTAAACTTCTTAGAAGCAACACCAATAATTCTATGAGTATCTCCATATTTAGAATAAGAAAGTACATCATTATTTGCATTACCTACTACTGGATTAAAAGCAAAAGCATCTCCAGTAATTTCCGCTTCAATTGAATTTACATCTTTTGCATTTAGATAGTTATAAGCAACACTTGTATATAAACCATTATCAAATGTTTTTTGAAGCTTTAAAGAAGCATTCCAAACACGTCCTTTATCAGAATTTGTAAATACATATGCGTTATTTCCTTTATCGCTATTTGCATAAACTTCTCTTTGATCAAATGCAGTATTTAATGTTCCAGATGGATTTCTTAACCCCCAATTTTGAACATGAGCTCCATTAATATCTTTAGTGTACGAAATATCAGTTGTTGCTATAATTCCATTCTCAAATTTCCAGTCTAATCCTAAATTTGTTCTCCAAACTTGTGGGAATTTAAAATCAGGGTTAACTAATTGGAAAAAGCCATCATCAGCACCACTTACTTGGTTTCCTATCCATACAAAAGGTAAGCGGCCTGTAAATACTCCAGATCCACCACGAAGTTGCATAGTTTTATCTCCTTTAACATCCCAATTAAACCCAACTCTTGGTGAAATTAACCATTGGTTTGTTGGCATTTTTGTTGAAAGTAATTCTTGTTCTTCTCCTGTATTAGGATTAAAGTATGATACAGAATTATCTCTTGTAGCACCATTATCTGTATCTATAAATTTTTGAATTAATCTTGATGTATCAAAATACAAAGGTTTATCAAAACGAACTCCATAGGTTAATTTAAAGTTGTCATTCATTTCCCATTCATCTTGAACATAAAATGCTAATTGCCCAACATTAAGTTCTGATAATTTCCAACCACCATCATTACCTGCTCCTTTAGCATTAAAAGATTCATAAGCATTTTGAGTAGCTGCCAAATATTGCTCCACTACTCCACCAGGTTGGGCGTTTGCTAAGAAAGTTGCTACATCTGGATAAGGGCTAAATAATCCATAATACGGGAAAATTCCAAAATTAAAAGATTCATAGTTTACTAAATTAAAAGAGTTTTTGAATTCAAATTTTTCAAATGAAAAACCAACCGTATACGTATGATCTCCTTTGAAAAAGTTCATATTATTAGTTAATTGAAAAACTCTTTGATCTAATTTATTGTTGATAGAAAATGGTTCATGACCAGCTATAATATAATTACTGTTATTACCATCTTGAATAGTTATAACAGGTGCAGGTACTGAAAGCGGGTTTCTAAAATCATCGAAATGAGAATAACCAATCTGTAATTTATTTGTAGTTGTTTCTGATAAATTTGAATTTAATTCTAACTGAAATGAGTTTAAGTTATTATTGATTTCATATCCAGAATTTTCAAACTGCAATGTAGAAAAACTTGGACCTCTAAGACCTATTGCAGTTGGGTGAGCAGGTTTTTCTTTTGAAGCTCTTAAGAAATTATAAATTAAAGCTAATCTATTTTTATCATTAATATTCCAATCTAATTTAAAAATCCCTTTTGTAGACCCTGAACCGTAGGTAAACCCTTCATAAGCTCCAGTATCATATCCTAAAGCTGCCAACGCATCACGAACAGCTATCATATCAGACTCTAATACTCTCGATTCGTTAACAGCTCCACTACCAGTATTTGGTACCCAACCTGCTGTTCCTAAATCTTTACGGTCATCTTTTTCAAAATTAGCGAAGAAAAATAATTTATCCTTTACAATTGGACCTCCTAAACTTACTCCATATTGGTTTTGGTTCAACTTAGGTTTTACAACTTCTTGACCTTTAATTTTACCACCTGTCATGTCTTGATTTCTAAAAAATCCATATACAGTTCCAGTAAATTCATTGGTTCCACTTTTAGTTACAGCATCTACAGAAGCTCCTGTAAAACCAGACAATGTAACATCATAAGGCGCTGTAGAAACTGATATTTGTTCAATAGCATCTAAAGAAATAGGTTGCGCATCAGTTTGTCCTCCTGGTGTTGGTGCATCTAAACCAAACGGATTGTTAAAAATAGATCCATCTAATGAAAAATTGTTAAACTGATCATTTCTACCTCCAAAAGAATTTCCGCTTGCTGTTGGCTCTAAACGTGTAAAATCTGCTGCAGAACGTGATATTGTTGGTAAAGTTTTTAATTGTATCGAGCTAACACTGGTTTGCGCACCTGTTCTATCATTATTGAAAACTTTACTTCTTGAAGAAGAAATAACAACTTCTTCTAATTGTTCTCCATCTTCAGATAATTTACTATCAATATTTGTAGTTTTACCAAGAGTTAAATACACATTATTAACATCTTGCGATTTAAAACCTACATAACTAAAAGTTATTTTGTAGGGACCTCCTACTCTTAAGTTCGGAATGGTATATTTACCATTATCTTGAGCTACGGCTCCAGATACAGTACCTGTGGGTTCGTGTAAAACAACAATATTAGCACCAAATAAAGGTTCCCCTTGACTGTCTGTTACAGTTCCTTTTATTTTTGATGTAGTTACCTGTGAAAAGATAGATAAACTCAAAAAAACAAAAGAAAAAACTAATAATTTTTTCATAATAGTATTGATTTTGTTTAAGTTACATCTCAAATTTAAGAAATAAAAAAATCCGCTCAACTGAGCGGATTTATACTTTATTAACAAGTATTTAACAATAAGTTACTATTCAGCAACTACTTCAAATACGATGTCAGCTACAACTGTTCTGTGTAAACGTACAGCAGCGTTGTATTTTCCTAATCTTTTTACGTTACCTCCAGTAACTTTGATAAATTTCTTATCGATTTCAGTACCTGCTTTTTCTAAAGCAGCAGCAACATCAATGTTGTTAACTGAACCAAATAATTTATCACCTGAACCTACTTTAGAAGCGATTTTTAATTCATATCCTTTAATAGTTTCAGCTAATTTGTTAGCGTCATCTACTAATTTAGCTTCTTTAAAAGCACGTTGCTTTAAGTTTTCTGCTAATACTTTTTTAGCTGAAGAAGTAGCTAAAATTGCATATCCTTGAGGTATTAGGTAGTTACGTCCATAACCATTCTTAACAGTTACGATATCGTCTTTAAAACCTAAGTTTTCTACGTCTTGTTTTAATATCAATTCCATGTTTCTACTTCTTTATTATTTTAACATATCTCCAACGTATGGCATTAAAGCTAAGTGACGAGCTCTTTTAATAGCTTGAGCCACTTTACGTTGATATTTTAATGATGTTCCTGTTAAACGTCTTGGTAAAATTTTACCTTGCTCGTTTACTAAATACATTAAGAAGTCAGCATCTTTGTAATCGATGTACTTAATACCGTTTTTCTTGAAACGACAGTATTTAGACTCTTTTTTAGTTTCGATATCAAGCGGAGTTAAGTAACGTACTTCTCCTTGCTTATTTCCTTTCGCTTGTTGTTCTATAGATGCCATTTCTTACTTTTTTGCAGATTTAACACGTTCTCTTCTTTTTTCAGCCCAAGCTGCAGCATGCTTGTCTAACTTTACAGTTAAATAACGCATAACGCTATCGTCACGTCTAAACTCTAATTCAAACGGAGCGATTGCATCACCTGCTACCTTGTACTCAAATAAGTGGTAAAATCCACTTTTTTTCTTTTCGATTGGATAAGCTAATTTCTTTAAGCCCCAATCTTCTTTAGAAATCATTTCTGCACCTTTAGAAAGTAAGTAGTCCTCAAACTTCTTTACTGTTTCCTTTATCTGAGTTTCAGATAAAACGGGATTCAAAATGAAAACAGTTTCGTAATGATTCATAATTAAATTATTTAAAATTTATTTTTAAGCGTGCAAATATACTGCTTTTTATCGCATAAACAAACTCTCTTGTTTAAATAATTTAATGATTTTATGTAAGTTTGTAGCTAAACACCCTTTTACATATGGAAATCCCTGAAATACCTAACTTAATTCATTACGCAATTCCTTTCTTCATTATAACTGTTATTATTGAAGTTATACTAACTGTTAAAGTAAAATTAGAAGATTATGAATTTAAAGATGCCGCCACTTCAATTACTATGGGGCTCGGTAATGTTTTTATTGGAGTATTTACAAAAGGTTTAATTTTTGGTGTTTTTACGTTTTTATATCAATATAGAGTATTCACAATTCCTTTTGTGTGGTGGTCATGGATTCTTTTATTATTTGCTGAAGATTTTGCCTATTATTGGAATCATAGAATTGCACACGAAAGTCGCTTGTTTTGGGCTAGTCATGTAGTACATCATTCTTCAACAAAATACAATTTAAGTACTGCTTTACGCCAAACTTGGTCAGGAAGTTTTTACACTTTTATATTTTGGGCTCCTTTGGCAATTATAGGATTTCATCCGTTAATGATTTTAACTCAAATGAGTATTAGTTTGCTGTATCAATACTGGATACATACCGAATTAATTAATAAATGCCCAAAATGGTTTGAAGCTATTTTTAATACTCCAAGCCATCATCGTGTGCACCATGCTACAAATCCACAATATTTAGATAGAAATCACGCGGGAATTTTTATTATTTGGGATAAACTCTTTGGAACTTTTGAACCTGAAGATGAAAAACCTGTATTTGGTTTGGTTACAAACATAAACACATACAACCCAATTAAAGTGGCTTTTATTGAATGGTATAACATGTTTACCGATGTGTTTAAAAGTAAAACTAGTTTAGGTAAAAAGTTTTTATACTTTTTAAAACCTCCTGGTTGGAAACACGATGGATCGGGAAAACTTTCAACAGATTTACGTAAAGAATGGGAAGAAAATAAAAAAGGAGCTGTTTAATCAGCTCCTTTTTTATTAATTAATATCAAATCGAACTCCTAATGAAATATTTCTTGTTTCAGTGTTTTTGAATAACGGATTCAAATCGTATTTAGCATACAAACCACAACCTTGGTAAGAGAAAAATGCACTCAATCCGTAGTTTATCGTATTCATATTAAAATTGTTTTTCTGAACTTGCTCTACAACAACTCCTTGAGCGTCTTTGTACTCTATATATTGACGTGTACCTAACTTAAATCCGAAGAACCCTCCTACTCCAAATCGAATTGATTTATGAGTTCTATCAACCACTTCACCATCAGAATACTTTTTATTTTTAGAAAAATCAAACTCTAAATGCATTGGAAATGTCATTTGTACATGGCGTAACCTGCTTTCTGAAAGATTTTCTGGATGAATACTCAACACAGTTTCATCACCATTTACAACGTGATATTGATTGTTTTCTGCTCTTAAATTATTCCATAGAAAAGAAAAACCGTACTTAAAATATCTTTTTGAAGGTTCTTTAGAAAAACGAGTTTTCCAAGTAAAACCTAATTCGTAAAAATGTGATTGCCAAAATTTATATTCAGAATCGTTTAACGAAGAAAATTTGTTATTGGTTAATACATTGTTGGTTCCTAAAGCAAATACAAGTTGGGTTGTAGTTCTTTTATTTCTTCGATGTTTTTCTTTTTCATCGTCATCATCATCATTTGAAAAATCGAAATTAAATTCAGTTCCAGCTATTCTAAATGTATTTTTTTTAGAATCTTCATCTTCACTACTCAATACTTTTTCATCTATTTTATCTTGCACCAACTGTTGCAAATTTTGTTCTTGAGTAGACACAGCTTTTTCAATTTGAATTGCATGATATTCTGCAGCTTCTTTCTTTAAAGCATTCGCCTCATCAATAGTGATTTTGTTGCTTTCTAATCTATTATTGATTTCTGTTACTTTTACTTTTAATGAATCTTTGTGTTGTTGTGTAATTTTATCAATAGCATTTGATATTTTTTTTACTTCTTTTTCAAATATTTTTTCTTGAGATTGGGCAATAGTTGTTACAAACAACACTAATAATAGTATTCTTTTCATTTTTTAAATTTTAAATTAAACTGATAATAAATTTGGTTGGTTTAATTATCGATAATTGATAAGCGCTTATTTATTTCTTTCGACAAATGCCACAGCAATGCCTGATATTTTTAATTTTAATTTTTGCATAAAGTCTCCTTTATATTCTTCATCATCAATCGTTCTTTCTACTTCTGCTAAAATGACGTTGGGGTCAATCTTAAACTCTGATTTTTTCAATTCAGATTCAATAGTTCTTAAAACATCTTCGCGTTTTACTTTATGCTTAGCGTAGTATTCTTTAATTTCTTCTGAATTATGAGTAACCGCAAATAATAAGTCATTACTATTTACTTTAATTTTTGAATTAGTGTTTTTGATTGCTTCGATTGATTTTTTATCTACTGATGAGATTACAGTTTCTTTTGGAGATTTTTCATCCAAAATAGATTTGACAGCTACAATTTCTTCTGATCTTTCTTCTTTAAGCTTTACTTTTACAGATTTATTAGTAGGAGAAAAATTCTCTTTTTTTATCGTTTTAGTTTCATCTTTAAGTTCTTCTACTTGAACAATTGCTTCTTCAGTATTGGTAAGTAGTTCTTCTATTTTTATATCTTTCATTTTCATTGTATCAATAGGAGTTTCAACAATTATTTCTGAAGGAATTTCTGGTTCAGAAGCTGTGAAAAAACGAAATCCAATACTTAGTAATAAAGCTACACCAGCTGCATAACCGAAATATAAAAACCAATTCGTTTTCTTTTTATTTTGATGCTCGTCTAACTGAGAACTCAATCGTTCCCAAGCTGATGGTGATGGAGACAATTCTCTATTCTTAAGTTTGTCTGCAATATGTTTATCAATTTTATTTGTTGACATCTTTAATTTGATTCATTTTACAATAATTCGTCTGCAACCATTTTCGTGCTTTAAACAACTGTGATTTAGAAGTGCTTTCAGAAATTTGAAGTTTCTCTGCTATTTCTGAATGCTTATATCCTTCAATTGCATATAAGTTAAACACCAATTTGTATCCTTCAGGAAGCGTGTCTATTAGTTTTTGAATATCTTCTACCGAGGTATTCTCTAAACTATCGGTAGCAGCATCGTTAAACACAAAATCTTCATCTGATAATTGAATAGGATTCTTTTTATTTAAATAGCTAATACAAGTATTTACCATAATTCTACGAATCCATCCTTCAAAACTTCCTTCTCCCTTAAACTTTTGTAAGTTGGTAAAAACCTTTAAAAAACCTTGTAGCATTAAATCTTCTGCATGATGTAAATCTTTTACATATTGTCTACAAACCCCAAGCATTTTAGGTGAATATTGCTCAAACAATAGTTGTTGAGCTTCTCTATTTTGCTCCGAAGCTTTTTGTATCAGCTTAGTTTGGTTTTTATGTAATGAAATAATTTTCAATTCCTTTTTTATAGTTTTTATTGCCTTACAAATATATAGACTACTGAAAATGAAAAAAGGTTGCCTGAAGAAAAAAACCTCCAGCTTTTGATAAAAAACTGGAGGTTCGAATATCATATTTAAATGATATCTCAGGGGGACTCATCTCTTTATAGTATAGTTCCTCTGAATTATATAACAAAGTTAGGTTTTATTTAAGATAATCATACAGGAAAAAACCTTGAATGTATGGTTATTCCGCATATTTTTTATTTAAAAACTAATTGTTTCAAAATTTGCCCAATAGATTTCTTTGTACTACTTTTATTTTAGAACAGAACAAACAAAGAGTTTATAGTATATGAGTTATAATGCAACGATAGAAGAAGAGAATAAAGAGATAGCTAATAGATATAAAAATTTATTAAAAGGAACGTATCAAACATTATCAGAAGATGATAAAAAATTGATTCGTAAAGCCTTTGATCTTGCTGTAGAGGCACACTCTAGTCAAAGAAGGAAATCAGGAGAACCTTACATTTTTCATCCTATAGCAGTAGCTAAAATTGTAGCTGATGAAATAGGATTGGGAGCTACTTCTATTGCAGCAGCATTACTTCATGATGTTGTTGAAGATACTCCGTATACGATTAACGATATGGAGCGTTTGTTTGGAGAAAACATTGCCCGTATTGTTAGTGGACTTACCAAAATATCTAACCTAAAGCAAGAGCAAGATTATTCTATACAAGCCGAAAACTTTAGAAAAATGTTGCTAACCTTACACGATGACGTTCGTGTAATTTTAATTAAAATAGCCGATAGATTGCACAATATGCAAACTATGGATTCTATGCCGCCTCACAAGCAGGTTAAAATAGCATCTGAAACCTTATACATATACGCCCCTCTTGCTCATCGTTTAGGATTGTACAACATTAAAACTGAACTTGAAGATTTAGGTTTAAAATACACCGAACCTGATGTATACAATGATATTTTAACCAAAATAAAAGAAAGTAAAGAAGACCAGCAAAAATACATTGATAGTTTTACTGGTATTTTAAAAGAGGCTTTAAACAAAGAAGGCTTTAAATATGAAGTCAAAGGACGTTTTAAATCAATTTTTTCTATCCGTAGAAAAATGCGTAAACAAAATGTAACTTTTGATGAAGTGTATGATAAGTTTGCTATCAGAATTATTTATCATCCTACTTCTGAAGATGAAAAATTCGATGCTTGGAAAATATATTCAATTGTTACTGACTTTTTTAAACCGAATCCTGCCCGATTAAGAGATTGGATTTCACAGCCAAAATCAACGGGATACGAGGCGCTACATATAACTGTTATCGGTCCTGAAGCTAAATGGGTTGAAGTGCAAATTCGTTCAGACAGAATGGATGAAATTGCTGAAAAAGGATATGCTGCACATTTTAAGTACAAGCAAGGAAACGTTCAAGAAAGCGGATTAGAAGGTTGGTTAAACCGTTTAAAAGAAAGTTTAGAAAATCAAAGCTTGGATGCTGTCGATTTTGTTGAAGATTTTAAACTAAACTTATATGCAAAAGAAATATATGTTTTCACTCCTAACGGTGATTTAAAATCTTTACCGAAAGGAGCTTCAGCCTTAGATTTTGCCTTCTCAGTTCATACAGATGTTGGTTTAAAGTGTAGAGGAGCTAAAGTAAATGGTAAATTGGTTCCGTTAAGCCATCCTCTTAAAAGTGGAGATCAAGTAGAGGTGTTAACTGCAGCCAACAATAAACCTAATATTCGCTGGTTAGATTTTGTGATTACTGCAAGAGCACGCGCAAAAATTAAATCTGCCTTAAAAGCAGAAGAAAAGAAAATTGCTGAAGAAGGTAAGGCAATTTTACAACGAAAACTACGTCACTTAAAAATAGGGTCTAGTGAAAAAATCATTCATGAAATAGCTAGTTACTTCGGATTAAAAACAAGCTTTGACTTATTTTATCGTGTTGGTAACGGAGCAATCGATAATACGCAGCTTAAACAATTTGTTGCTCAAAGAAGTAACGGATTCATGGGCTTCATCAAAAATACTTTTAGACGTACTCCTGGTAAAGAAATATCAGAAAAAGAAGAAGTTACTAATAAATACGATGCCTTAGTTTTTGGTAAAGAAGAACAAACATTAGATTATACATTGTCTAAATGTTGCTCTCCTATTCCTGGTGATAAAGTTTTTGGGTTTGTAACCATCAATGAAGGAATTAAGGTGCATAAAAACGACTGCCCAAATGCTATTTCATTGCAATCTAACTATGCATATAGAATTATGCCAGCCAAGTGGATTGATTCTACAAAACAAGAATTTACCGCTATTTTACACTTATCAGGATTAGACAATAAAGGAATTGTAAATAATATTACCAAAATCATTTCTAACAGTATGGATGTATTTATTCATAGCATTAATATTTCTGGTGATGATGGGGTTTTTGATGGAAAAATATCGCTGAGTGTTAAGAATAAAAATCAGTTAAATAAGTTAATTGATAACATGAAAAAAGTAGATGGAGTACAAAATGTAGAGCGTGTTAATACTTTGTAAATATCATTCTTTTATCCATGTTTTTTTATCAATAAATTAATGTAAATTTGCCCTTTAATCAATACGAAATATAAGTATTAAAAATCTTGCTTTTAAAGTAAGAAAAACTTTAAAATAAATGAGTAATTCAGCAGAAAATCAAGAAATTGTAAAAAAAGTATTCACTTCTTTTTTAGAAGAGAATAAGCATCGAAAAACACCTGAACGATACGCTATTTTACAAGAAATTTATGATGCTGATGAGCATTTCGATATTGAATCGTTATACATAAAAATGAAAAACAAAAATTATCGTGTAAGTAGAGCAACGCTTTATAATACGATGGATTTGTTATTGGATTGTGGATTAGTTCGTAAGCATCAGTTTGACGGACAATCAATGGCGCGTTATGAAAAAAGTTACTTCGATAAGAATCACGATCATGTAATTCTTACTGATACTGGTGAAGTAAAAGAATTCTGCGATCCAAGAATTCAAATTATCAAAAAAACTATTGAAGATGTTTTTGATATAGAAATTCACAATCATTCACTCTATTTCTACGGAACAAAAAGAAACAACAAATAACACAACACACTTAACAACACACTAAATGGCAGTAGATTTATTACTCGGACTACAATGGGGAGACGAGGGAAAAGGTAAAATTGTAGACGTATTAACAAAAAACTACGATATTATTGCACGCTTTCAAGGAGGTCCTAATGCTGGTCATACCTTAATTTTCGATGGAAATAAGCATGTATTACACACAATTCCTTCAGGAATTTTTCATAAAACTGCATTAAATGTAGTAGGTAACGGAGTAGTTATCGATCCTGTTATCTTTAAAAAAGAATTAGAAAATTTAGATGCACACAATATCGATTATACATCTAAATTATTAATTTCTCGTAAAGCACACTTAATTTTACCAACACACCGATTATTAGACGCTGCTTCTGAAACTTCAAAAGGAAAAGCAAAAATTGGTTCTACATTAAAAGGTATTGGTCCAACTTATATGGACAAAACCGGTAGAAATGGTATGCGAGTTGGTGACTTAGAGTTAGATAATTGGAAAGAAAAATATAGAGCTTTAACCGAAAAGCATTTAAGTATGTTAGCCTACTTTGATGTACAAATCGATTACGATTTAGATGAGTTAGAAGCTGAATTTTCTAAAGGAATTGAAAAGTTAAAAACTTTACAGTTTATCGATTCTGAAGAGTTTTTAAACAGAGCTATTAAAGAAGGAAAAACTATTTTAGCTGAAGGAGCTCAAGGATCGTTATTAGATATAGATTTTGGAACATATCCTTTCGTAACTTCTTCTAACACAACTGCAGCTGGTGCTTGTACAGGTTTAGGAGTTGCTCCTAATAGAATTGGTGAAGTTTTAGGAATTTTTAAAGCATACACTACTCGTGTAGGTTCTGGACCATTCCCTACCGAATTATTTGACGAAGACGGAGCTACCATGGCAAAAGTTGGTCATGAGTTTGGAGCTACAACAGGTCGTCCTCGTCGTTGTGGATGGTTAGATTTAGTAGCCTTAAAATATGCAGTAGATGTAAACGGTGTTACACAATTAATGATGATGAAAGGAGATGTTTTATCTGGTTTTGACACGTTAAAAGTTTGTACTTCTTATAATTATAAAGGGGAAGAAATTTCTCACTTACCATACAATATTGAACCAGAAAACGTATCAGTAAACTATACTGAATTTAAAGGTTGGAAAGATGATTTAACAAAGATGACATCTGAAGATCAACTTCCTAAAAACCTATTAGATTACATCGCTTTTATTGAAAAAGAAACTGGTGTACCTGTAAAAATAGTTTCTGTAGGTCCTGATAGAAAACAAACAATTAATAGATAAAAATTTAGAGGAGCTCAATTGAGCTCCTTTTTTTATAATGATACAAGAATATTTAGAAAATATTACAGTACAGTTTAAATCGTACAAAGAAGTTGCAGACAAAACGATTGCTCAACTAGAAGAAAAAGATTTACACTGGAAATATAACCAAGAAAGCAACAGTATTACTTCAATTATTATTCACATGTCAGAAAATATGCTATCTCGTTGGACAGACTTTTTTGCTTCTGACGGAGAAAAAGATTGGAGAGATAGAGATGCCGAGTTTGAAACTCATGATTTATCAAAAAAAGAATTGATTGCTCAGTGGGAAAAGGGTTGGAACTGTCTTTTTGCTGCTTTAGACTTATTAAACGAAGAAAACTTCAATCAACCTATTCTTATCAGAAATAAACAAGTTAAGTTAATTGAAAGTATTACGAGGCAAATAGCCCATTTTCCTTATCATATTGGTCAAATTGCTTATGTAGGTAAGATGATCTTAAACGATAAATGGCAAACTGCTTCTATTGCCAAAGGAAAATCTAAAGAGTTTATACAGGCTCAATTTGAAAAAAACAACTCATTAAAAAACGTCTTTTAGAAATCCCTAAAAGACGTTTTTATTGAGTAATACTATGGGGGCACTAATTTTTTACTGTTTTCAAAATACTAGCAACGGTTTCTTTATTATCTACACCCAAACCTTCTTGTTGGTGCACTAACTCCCCTTCTGGATTAAATACACTTATGATATTTGAGTGTGAAAAATCTAATGGAGAAATTTGTTTGTATTTCACAGCTAGTACATTGGCAAATTCTCTAACAGATTCTTCTGTACCTTGTAAAAAAGTCCAATGCTCATCATCCATAAAGTTTTCTTTTGCAAAAGCTTTTAATCGTTTTGGGGTATCGTTTTTAGGGTCAATACTAATTAAAACGTATTGTAAATCTTCATTATATTCTTTAGGTATTTTAGCTTCAATATTACGCATATCAGCAACCAATCTTGGGCAAGCAGCTTTACACGTAGTATAAATCATGACCATTACCAAAGTTTTTCCTCTTAAATCTTCTAAATGAATAGTTTTATTCTCTTCGGTTTTCCATTCTGATGCTAAATTGAATATAGAACTTTCAGAAATATCAGTAGCCAAAGCTAACTCTTTAGCCTCTTTTTTATCTTTCTGTGTTAAATCCATTTTACAAACAGGGCAACTTCCTTCTTCGGTATATGTTTTATCTCCCTCACAAAGCATAGGACATTCATATACAGTTGCCAAACTCGTATCGTTTTTCTCTTTTTCACAAGAACTTAATAAAGTAATTGAGAAAAGAAGTATCATTATATATTTTACTACTTTCATTGTGCTATATTTTTATCTTTTACACATCTAAAACCTAAGTTTCGCATTGTGTATTTGGCTTTTAAGCTTCCACGGGTAGCATAACGCATAAAAGCTGCATAATTCATTAAATCTGTTGATCCTACTGCTGCACTACCACAAAATAAATTACTATCGTTATCAACATCTTTTCGAGATTCACCTGATACTAATACTGAGTTGAAATCGGAGGTCCATTCCCAAACTAAACCATGCATATCATACACTCCCCAAAAATTTTTAAATGTGGAACCTATAACATTATTAAACGTTCTAGGTTTTTCATACCATCCTAAAATGTATTCATTGTACGTTTTTAGCGTTCTTGCATCCGGTAGTTTTTGATTTGCCATTCCTACATACTCCCATTCATCCACTGTTGGTAATCGTTTTCCTTGCTTTTCACAGTAACATTTTGCTGCAAACCATGAAACATTCGCAACCGGTGATTTTAAGTTAAGATTCTCCCCTATTTCTGTATCACTTTTCCAATTAATAAGGTAACTTTTATCAGCAAAAAGTTTAATTACTTTGGATTTTCTCCACTTTGGGTTTTCTTTTACAAACTGTAAAAAATCTTCATTAGTTACAGGATACACATCCATTAAAAAATCTTGAATCGTTACTCTTGCTGAGTCTCTTCCGTACAAAGGAATATAACTACCTCCTTTAATAGGAACCATTTTAGATTGACAATTCATATTGGAAATGCCTAAGAAAAATATACAAATTATCAATCTTAAAATAGTTTTCATTTCTTATAATTTAGAGTTTAACTACGTTTTAGTGAGCACTTTTTACTTCCATTACAGTATTTACACTAACGTTGGTTTTATTGTTACCCCAAGAGTTGTAAACATAGGTTAGTACATCTGCTACTTCTTGATCATTCAACGCTTGCTTAGTCATTACACTATTATATTTTTGACCGTTTACTGTAATTTCTCCAGTTTTACCATGTAAAATAATATCTATAGCTCTCTTTACATCAGCATTTAAATAATCTGATTTAGCTAAAGGAGGAAATGCATTTGGAATTCCTTCACCATTAGCCTGGTGACAAGCAAAACACGTTTTTGTATAAATTTGTTTACCATCTGCTATCTTCTGTGCTAACGATTTTTCTTGCTTAGAAGCTACTGCTTTATCTTCTTTACCATTTGGCATTTCTTGAATAGTACCTCCTTCTGGGTTATAAATACCTTCTTGTTTTACTCCTGAATAAATCTTTTTGCTCTCTTCTCCTTTTACCTTTAACATTCCTAAAGCACCTTTGTTAAAAGCTCTAAAAATAGCATGGTCTACTAAAATAAAAGTACCTGGAACATCTACCTTAAAGTCCACTATCGCAGCTCCTCCTGCTGGAATAGAAGTTGTTTGTACGTCTTTATTAATCACAGAACCACCTTCAACATGAACATTGTCAAAAATTTCACCAATAACATGGAAAGATGATGTTAAGTTAGGACCTCCGTTACCTACAAATAAACGTACTGTTTCACCAACATTAGCGGTAATTGCATTATCTCCTGTTAAAGCTCCTACACTTCCGTTAAACACTACATAATCTGCATCTTCGTCTACTGCTTTTCTCATATCAAAAGGTTGTAAACCAGGTTCTCCATTTTCCCCTTTTGTATAGAAATCTCCTTGCATAATGTAGTATTCCTTATCTACTTTTGGCAAACCTCCTTCAGGCTCTACTAAAATTAGTCCATACATTCCGTTCGCAATATGCATTCCTACAGGTGCAGTAGCACAGTGATACACATATAATCCAGGGTTTAAAGTTTTAAATGAGAATGTTTTTTCATGACCAGGAGCTACAAATGATGAAGTTGCTCCCCCACCTGGACCTGTTACTGCATGCAAATCGATATTATGAGGTAATCTATTATCTGGGTGATTAGATAAGGTAAATTCTACTTCATCTCCTACTCTAGTTCTTATAAAGCTACCTGGAACAGAACCACCAAACGTCCAGTATACATATTCTACACCATCTGCCATAGTCCCTTCTTTTTCAAGAATTTCCATGTTTACTAGTAACTTTTTAGCTGATCTATTACCTACAGGTGCTGGAACATGAGGCGGAGCTGTTAACTCTGCTTCTATCGTTCCTTTAACTGCTATATCTGAAGCACTTTTCATTGCAATACTTTCAGATTTTTCATTCTTGCAACTTGCCATTAAAAACATAGCTGCTAAAACCATTGAAATTGTTTTCACTTGTTTCATCTCTTCTATTGATGTAGTTATTAATAATCTATTATAAAAGACTTTTTTGTCTTTTATTTAAACAAAACTACTAAGAGAAAAGCTTTTGAAATATGACTTTTATCATAAAAACAAAAAAAGGAGCTTTAAGCTCCTTTTAATCTATCTTTCTTTTAAAGTTTCTTCTCCAAATTGATGACACAACTCCAAGGTTTCTTTCACGTCTTCCATGGTTGTTTTTGGGTTTATCAGGCACATTCTAAGCACTACTTGCTTATTTAATATTGTAGTTACTAAAAATGCTTCTCTAGATTCCATTATCTTATGAGAAATTTTCTGATTTAATTCATCAATTTCTTTTTCTGATAAATTCAGCCCAATAGGATTATACCTAAAATTAATAACAGCTAATGTAGCTGGTGAAATAATTTCCCAATTTCTACTTTTACGCAGCATTTTCTCAACATCATCAGCTAGTTGAATATTATAACTAACAGCTTTTTTAAAAGTGTCTAAACCATAGGTTTTGATTGACATATAAAACTTTAACGCTCTAAAACGTCTAGTTAACTGAATTCCGTAATCATAAAAATTAATTTCAGATTCATTTCCTTCAATATCACGTAAATATTCTGGTTTTTCACTAAATGTACCACTCAACCAAGAAGCGTCTTTTACTAACAAACATCCGATTTCATAAGGCTGATAAAACCATTTATGAGGATCTACTGTTAACGAATCTGCTCTTTCTATACCTCGTAAAGCTTTAGCCCCTTTGTCAGATAAAATTGCTGCTCCACCATAAGCTCCATCAATATGAAACCATAAGTTTTCTTCTTCACAGATATCTGCTATTTCATCTAAAGGATCTACAGTACCAGTGTTTGTTGTACCTGCGGATGCAATGTAACAAAACGGTTGTAATCCTTCTAACCTGTCTTTAGCAATAGCGTTTTTTAACTTGTTAATACTAATTCTGAATTCAATATCGGTAGGTAAAATTCGAATCTGTTCTTTCTTAAAACCTAAAACTCGAATTGCTTTGATATTAGATGAATGCGCTTGATCTGACAAATAAATCACAGCTTTAGAAAAATCATCTCCGCATTTAATACGTCTAGCTGTTACTAACGCTGTTAAATTAGCCATTGAACCACCACTGGTAAAAATACCTCCTCCCTTTTCAACAGGGAAATTGTACATTTTTAACAGCCAGTTCATAGTTACAATTTCTAACTCAGCAGCAGCAGGAGAAACCATCCATCCGCCAGAAAAAATATTAAATCCGGTAGCTAAACTATCAGCCATTGTACTAATAAAATTACTAGGACCTGGAACAAATGAATAGGCCTTTGGATGAGAAATAACTGTACTATTGGGTATTACATTATCCATCACAAAATCTAACACTTTTTCTGCTGGCATTCCTTCAGTTGGTGCTTCTTGTAAGAAAATGCTATCCATTTCTTTTCTTGTAGCACTTGCAACTGGCTTTTGTTGCTCTAAAGTATCCCAGTGGTCAGCAATTATATCAACAATTTTATATCCATAAGACTTCATCTCTTCTTTTGATAAATCAAAATGAGCGCTCATATCTTTATATTTTTAAATTTCTACAAAATTAACCATTTACTAAAAGACAACCTTTTAATTATCGCTGTAATTTTATTTCTTTATTAAGAAATTTGGCATGTTCTTTTCATTATTTTTGTGGCTAAAACGTATTATTTTGAAAAAACTATTTCTGCTAATCTTTTTATTATTTTCTGTTGTAAGTTTTTCTCAAACAAAAAAAATTAAAATTCTATCTACTGAGCTAAGTACTGCTGATGAAAGTAAGTACCCTGGAGCTACTTTATTAATTGGAAAAGTAAAAATGTCGCATGAAGGAGCTACTTTAGATTGTCAAAGAGCTTTGTTGTACAAGGATAAAAACTTATTTAAAGCTATTGGTGAAGTAGTTATTGAACAAGGAGATTCTATTATTCAATATAGCGATTTTGCTACGTATGACGGAAATACTAAAAAGGCAAAATCGTGGGGAAATGTAGAAATTAATGATAAAGAAATGCAGTTAAAAACTGATACGCTTCATTTCGATAGAATTAATCAAATACTATACTACCCTAACGGAGGAACTATTAAGGATACTAAAAATACTTTAACAAGTACAAAAGGAACGTATTACTTAAAAGATAAAAAGTTTACAGCACAGTCTAAGGTTACAGTGGTAAACCCAGATAATCATTTAGATTCTGACCGATTGGATTATTATACAAATACTCAATTAGCCTATTTATACGGTCCTAGTACCATCACAAATTTAAAAGATAGCACAAAAATTTATTCTGAAAGAGGTTTTTATGACACCAATACTGATGTGTCTTATTTTGTAAAAAATGCCAAACTATTTTTAAAGGAACGTACCGTTTCAGCTGATAGTTTATACTACGATAAAAGAAAAGGATTTGCTTCAGCTACCAATAATATTAAAGTTATTGATACAGTTCAAAATATGGTAGCAAAAGGCAACTATGCTGAGTTATACGAACAAAAAGATTCTTTATTTATAATTGATAGAGCCGTGGCTATTTCAGTATTAGAAAAAGATTCAATGTATGTTGCTGGAGATAAAATATTGCTAACTGGAAAACCAGAGAAAAGAGTCGCTCGCATTTTTAATAATGTAAAAATATTCAAATCTGACCTGCAAGGAAAATGTGATTCTATTCATACAAGTCAAGAAACAGGACTTACAAGAATGTTTAAAAAGCCTATTTTATGGTCTAACAACAGTCAAATTACTGGAGATAGTATTCAATTACTAACCAACAAAGACACTAATAAATTAGATTCTTTGAAAGTTTTACAAAATGCTTTTATGATTCAACAAGATTCGGTTCATAAAGAAAATTTTAATCAAATTAAAGGACGAAATATCTTCGGAAAATTTGAAAATGATGATTTACGCACCATGCTAGTACTTGGAAACGCTGAATCTTTGTACTATAATCATAATGATGAAACTCATAAGTTAGAAACAATTACCAAAGAAATTGCTAGTGATATTGAGTTTATTTTAGAGGATAATGAGATAACTCAAACTAAATATTTCAAAAAATCAGAAGGAAAAACCTATCCTCCTTCTCAATTTCCATCCGAAGAAAAAAAGTTTAAAGGTTTCATATGGCGTGGAGATGAACAACCTTTAACTGTTGAAGATATTTTTGTAAAGGACAAACCTTCTATAACTCCTTCAAAAAAGAAAAAAGAGCTTGAAGTAGTTAAAGAAGCAAAAGAAAATTTTGTAAAAGAAACTTCTAAAAAGAAGAAGTTAGAAAAACTAAATCTTAAAAGAGTAAAATAATTTCTGTGAAAGAAGATTTTTTAAAATATCAAGGACAAACCACTCCACATCCTTTAGCAATTGAAATTTCTCACGCTAACGGAAGTTATATATATGATAGTAGCGGAAAAGCTATGTTAGATTTCGTTGCAGGAGTTTCTGCTAACAGTTTGGGGCATAATCATCCAAAGGTTAGCGAAGCAATAAAAAATCAGTTAGCGAAGTATACACACGTTATGGTGTATGGTGAGTTTATTCAAAAACCACAATTAGAATTGTGTAAAGCTTTAGCAGCTACCTTACCTCCTAACCTTTCTTCTGTTTACTTAGTAAATTCAGGAACCGAGGCTACCGAGGGCGCTTTAAAATTGGCTAAACGTTTTACTGGTAGAAGTGAAATTATTGCGGCTAAAAATGCCTATCACGGAAATACACAAGGAGCTATGAGCGTTTGTGGAGCAGAACAGCAAAACAGAGCATTTCGTCCTTTAATTCCTGGAAGTAAGTTTATTGAATTTAATAACGAGCAAGATTTAGAAAAAATAACCATAAATACAGCAGGAGTTATTTTAGAAACCATTCAAGGAGGTGCTGGTTTTATCGAACCTAAAAACAACTACTTAATAAAAGTAAAAAAGCGATGTGAAAAAGTTGGTGCGTTGTTAATTTTAGATGAAATACAAACTGGAGTTGGACGTACAGGTAAATTCTGGGGATTTGAAAATTACAATGTTACTCCAGATATTATCATCACAGGTAAAGGTTTGGGTGGTGGAATGCCTATCGGAGCTTTTATAGCTTCTTTTGAAGTGATGAATTGCTTAAAAGGACATCCTAAATTAGGTCATATTACTACGTTTGGAGGTCATCCAGTAATTGCCAGTGCTGGTTTAGCTACAGTGCAAGAGATTACTTCCTCTAAATTAATGAGTGAAGTCTCTAGAAAAGAAACTTTAATTCGTAACAAGTTTAAAAACCACCCAACTGTTAAAGAAATTAGAGGAAAAGGATTAATGCTCGCTTTATTAGTTGATTCACCCGAAAAAGCTTCACAGGTAATTTTAAACTGTTTAGATAAAGGATTGATTTTATTCTGGTTACTTTTTGAAGGAAAAGCTATTCGTATTACTCCTCCACTAACTATTTCTGATGAAGAACTAGAAAAAGGATGTGATATTATTTTGAGTGAATTAGACAGGTTAAATACCTAAATATTACCTTTTTTTACTTTTTTATTAGCAAAAACATTAATTCTTTATGATTTATTTATAAAAAATTATACATTTGGATTAATGTTTAACAACAAAAGAAATATAATATCTATTCCAGCTGTAACTATTACGGCTTCTTTTGTTGGCACTACAACTACAATTATTACTACAACCCTTTAAGGGTTATTTTCTATACATATCATCTCCGTATATATTTATTTTTTCAAAAGACTTGAAAACAGATAAATAGCTCTAAAAATTTTATTTTTAATTTATTATCTTTTTAAAATGAACGTTTTAAAATTTGGAGGTTCTTCAGTAGCCAACTCAAAAAACATAGAAAAAGTAGTACAGATCATTTCTAATGCATCAAAAAACAAACAACTTATTATTGTGGTTTCAGCATTTGGAAAAACAACTAATAAACTAATTGCCTCGGCAGAACTAGCTGCTCAAAACAACACTAATTACCTTAAAAACTACAAAAAAGTAGAACAATTGCATTTTGAAGTAATCCATAAGTTAGTTCCTGAGAATCAGCAGAACGAAGTAATAACTCATATTACTTCACTTTTTAATCAATTAAGAACATTGTTAGAAGGTTGCTTTTTATTAAATGAAATTACCCCTAAAGCGCTCGCTACCATCAGCGGTTTTGGCGAGTTGCTTTCTTCATACATCATTACAAACATTGCTAATGATAAATTAGATGTTGTTTATAAGGATAGTAGAGAATTAATTATTACTTCTAATAATTTTGACAAAGCACAAGTTGATTATGAGATAACCAACGCTAATTGCAAAGAATATTTTACAAAAAACAAACATCGTGTTACTATTTTACCTGGGTTTATAGCTCGCACAAAAGAAGGAAAACCAACTACTTTAGGTCGTGGAGGTTCTGACTATTCTGCAGCAATTTATGCGGCTGCTATAAATGCGGAAGAATTACAAATATGGACAGATGTTAGTGGTATGTATACAGCAAATCCGCATATGGTAAAGCAAGCATTTCCAATTCCACACATCTCGTATCAAGAAGCTATGGAATTGTCGCATTTTGGAGCAAAAGTTATCTACCCTCCTACCATTCAACCTGTGTTGGAAAAAGAAATTCCTATTCGAATAAAAAACACCTTTGATTCTGAAAATGTAGGCACGCTCATTTCTAAAGTTACCGAAAATGGGAAACCTGTAAAAGGAATTTCTCATATTGAGAACATCACACTGCTAACCTTAGAAGGTAGCGGAATGATTGGTGTTTCTGGCATTTCTAAGCGTTTGTTTGAAACACTATCTACACACAATATTAATGTGGTACTCATTACACAAGCATCTTCTGAACACTCTATTTGTGTGGGAATTTATGATGAAGATGCTGAAAAAGCAGCTTTAAAAATTAATGAAGCTTTTGCTATAGAAATAGAGCGTCATAAAATAGATCCGATTATCGTAGAACAAGGATTGGCAATTATTGCTTTGGTAGGTGATAGAATGAGAAACCATCAAGGGTTAAGTGGACAAATGTTCAGTTCTTTAGGCAAAAACAACGTAAATATTCGTGCAATAGCTCAAGGAGCTTCAGAGAAAAATATTTCTGCTGTAATCAACAGTTCAGATGCAAAAAAAGCATTAAATACCCTGCACGAACAGTTTTTTGAAGAAAAAGTAAAACAGTTGAACCTTTTTGTTACGGGTGTAGGAAATGTGGGTGAACGCTTTTTAGCACAAATCTATCAACAAAAAAAATACTTAAAAGAACAATTGAAATTGAATGTACTTGTAGTGGGAATTTCCAATTCTAAAAAAATGGTTTTTGATGAAAGCGGCATCAGTTTAAAATCATGGAAAGAGCAATTACAAAACGGAGAAGTAAGTTCTTTAGAGCTTTTTTTCCAAAGAATAAAAGCATTAAACCTTCGCAATTCAGTTTTTATTGACAATACTGCTAATCAACAGGTTTCTGAAGTATATGAACGCTATTTGTCTAATAATATTGGAGTGGTTACGTGTAATAAAATAGCTTGTGCTTCTGAATTGAACAAATACAAAAAATTAAAATACATTTCACGAAAGTACAATGCACCATTTTTATTTGAAACCAACGTAGGTGCTGGATTGCCAATTATTGATACGCTTAAAAACTTAATTGCTTCTGGTGACCGAGTACATAAAATACAAGCGGTATTATCAGGCTCATTAAACTTTGTGTTCAACAATTTTAACGAGAATGTTTCTTTTCACGATGTTGTGCAACAAGCACAAGAACAAGGATATACTGAACCAGATCCGAAAATTGATTTAAGTGGTGTAGATGTAGCTCGAAAAATATTAATTCTTGCACGTGAAAGTGGTTATGAATTAGAACTTTCAGACATCGAAAACAATGCGTTTTTACCTGAAAAGAGTTTAAAAACTACGAATAATGAAGATTTTTATGCTTCGTTAACTGAATTTGAGAGTCATTTTCAACAAATATATAAAGAAGCTGCCGACAAAGATTGTCGCTTAAAATATGTTGCTGAATTTAACAATGGAAAAGCGAGTGTAGGCTTGCAACACATTCCGTTTGACCATCCTTTTTATAATTTAGAAGGCAGTGACAATATCGTGTTATTTTTTACAGATAGATACCCCGTAAACCCGTTACAAATAAAAGGAGCTGGTGCAGGTGCTGAAGTAACTGCTTCTGGGATTTTTGCTGATGTGATACGAATTGGAAATCAATAACCTATGGGAAAATGTTATCAAAATATTATACAGATTTACAATACCGTAGCTCAAAAGTACCAAGATAAGTTTGCTAATGATACTGTATATAATCACAGTTATGACTTGCTTCTAAAACATATGAAGCCAATTCATAAAAATGTATTGGATGTAGCTTGTGGTTTTGGAAAGATTTCCAATTACCTTTTAAAGCACAATCCTAAACTTTCCGTGTTAGGAATTGATGCTGCTGAAAACATGGTGGCTTTGGCAAAACAAAACAATCCAAATGTTTCCTTTAAAGTGATGGATTGTAGAGAAATTAACAATTTACAACAAGATTTTGATGTCATTATCTTCGGGTTTTGTTTTCCATATTTAACGAAAGAGGATGTTCTAAAACTTATAAAAGATGCTGCTACTATGTTACACCCAAACGGATTACTATACATCAGTACCATGATTGGAAATTACGAAAAAGACTCTCGTGTAACATCAAGTTCGGATGGAAAAAACTCGATGTTTATCCATTATCATGAGCCAGCATATTTGATTGAAGCTCTAGAAGCACAAGAATTCAAAATTTTAGAAAATTACACCAAACTATATCAAGAAGGTGGTGATACCGACTTGTTCTTAATTGCAAAAAAATGAACTATATAAAAATATTTTCACCTGCAACCGTTGCCAATGTTTCCTGCGGATTTGATGCTTTAGGTTTAGCACTCGAAACTGTTGGAGATACTATGACTTTTTCCAAAACGGATACAAAAGGTGTTAAAATAACCAAAATAACGGGGGCTGATTTACCTCTTGACACCCAAACAAATGCTGCGGGAGTGGTTGCAATAGCTATGCTAGAAAAACAACCTGTTGATTTTGGTATCGATATTACCATTCACAAAGGATATACTCCTGGAAGTGGTTTAGGAAGTAGTGCTGCCAGTGCTGCAGGGGCTGCTTTTGGTGTAAATCAGTTGTTAGGAGACATCTTCTCCCCTCTTGAATTGACACAGTTTTCCATGTTAGGAGAAGAAGCTACTTGCGGAACACCTATTGCAGATAATGTTTCTGCAGCTATTTACGGAGGATTCACATTGGTACGCAGTTACGAACCATTGAGTATTGTAAAAATCCCTGTTCCTGCAGATTTAAGAGTTGTTGCTATTCACCCGCAAGTTGAAGTAAAAACTAAAGATGCTAGAGAGGTATTGCCAAAAGAAGTTCCTTTAAAAGACGCGGTTACTCAATGGGCGAATGTTGGTGGTTTAATTAGTGGATTACACACCAATGATTATCAATTAATTTCAGATTCACTAATCGATATTATTGTTGAACCTGCTAGAAAAACGCTAATTCCTCATTTTGATTTAGTGAAAAAGGAAGCTTTAAAAGCAGGTGCTTTAGGAGCAGGAATTTCAGGTTCAGGCCCAACTATTTTTGCTTTGTGTAAAGACGATGCAACTGCTGAGATTGTTTATAAAACCATTCAAAACGCTTACCAAGACAAACAAATTGATTTTAACATGATTCTTTCAAAAATTAATACAGAAGGAATTAAAATTTTAGAACAACACTAAATACGAAACTATGAACTACTATAGTCTCAATCATACATCTCCTAAAGTTAGCTTTGAAGAAGCTGTCGTAAACGGATTAGCACCAGATAGGGGATTGTATTTTCCTGAAAAAATTACACCACTACCCAAAGAGTTTATTGATAATATTGGTGAATATTCTAATGAAGAAATTGCCTATGAAACCATCAAACAATTTATAGGTGATGAAATCCCGAAAGAAGTTTTACAAAAAATCATCAAAGAAACAATCAATTTTGAGTTTCCTGTAGTATCAATCGAAAAAAATATTGGTACACTAGAATTATTTCACGGACCTACCATGGCTTTTAAAGATGTAGGCGCTCGTTTTATGGCTCGATGCTTGGGATACTTTAATCGTGATAAAGACCAACAAGTTACAGTTTTGGTGGCTACTTCTGGTGATACTGGTGGTGCTGTTGCTAATGGTTTTTTAGGAGTTAAAGGTGTAGATGTGGTTATCCTCTACCCTAGCGGAAAAGTAAGTGATATTCAAGAAAAACAATTAACAACCTTAGGACAAAATATTACTGCTTTAGAAGTAGATGGTGTTTTTGACGATTGTCAAGACATGGTGAAAACTGCTTTTTTAGATACTGAAATTAATAGTACACTTACCTCTGCAAACTCGATAAACATCGCACGTTGGTTACCGCAAATGTTTTATTTTTTCTTTGCTTATAAGCAAGTGTACAAACAACATAAAGAAGTTGTTTTTTCAGTACCTAGTGGAAACTTTGGAAACATATGTGCAGGAATTATGGCTCAAAAACTAGGTTTACCTATCAAACATTTTGTGGCTGCTACTAATGTAAATGATACTGTTCCTAATTATTTACAAAGTGGAGATTATCAACCAAAACCATCTAAAGCTACCATATCAAATGCGATGGATGTTGGAAATCCAAGTAATTTTATTAGAATTCAAGAATTATTCAATAATGATTTAGAAACTTTAAAAGCTGCTTTTTCATCTTTTTCTTTTTCTGATGATGAAACTCGTACAGCCATGAAAAACATCTACAAGAATTCTAATTATATTGTCGATCCTCACGGAGCAGTTGGGTATTTAGGATTGAAAAAGTATGATTTACAGAATGCCTATGGAATTTTCTTAGAAACAGCACATCCTGTTAAGTTTTTAGATGTTGTGCAAGATGTTATAAATGTAGCTATTGAAATTCCTCCACAAATAGCTTCGGTAATAGACCGTCAGAAAGTAGCAACAAAAATAAGCTCTTATCAAGATTTGAAGACTTTTTTAAATACTAAATAATGTTTAACCGTTGTAATTGCTAATTTTTAGAATAACAACGGTTTTTCTATTATTTTTTATAGATTTATCGAAAATCATTTTTTATGAACGATTCTTCAAAGATTACACGTCTTTTTGACTTTCCTTATCATCAGTTACATAACTATCCACAGCAAAATTGTTTAGTATTAAAAGAAAGTAACGATTGGAAAAGTATGTCTACTCAAGAATACATCAATCAAGCCAATTCGGTTAGTAAATCTTTGTTAGAATTAGGAATACAACCAGGAGATAAAATCGCGGTCATAACTTCTGTAAACCAACCAAAATGGCATGTTTTAGATATTGGTGTGTTGCAAATTGGTGCTGTAAACGTTCCGTTATACCCTACTTTTTCAGAAAAAGACTATGCCTATATTTTAAATCATTCTGATAGTATTTATTGTTTTGTCTCTGATGACGAATTATATCAAAAAGTTGTAAAAGTTCAAGAGCATACTCAACTTAAAAAAGTATTTACTTTTGAAGAAGTTAATACCGATTATGATTGGAATTCTTTTTTAAGTATTGGAACAAAAGTACCTCGATTAAAAGTTGATGAGTTTAAAAACAGCGTAAAACCATCTGATTTAGCCACTATCATTTATACCTCAGGGACTACAGGAACTCCCAAAGGAGTTATGCTATCTCATAATAATGTTGTAAGCAATGTTTTTGCGGTTGGTAACCGATTAGATTTACACGACAATAAAAAAGTAGCAATTAGCTACCTTCCTATCTGTCATATTTTTGAAAGAGCGGCTTCTTATTATTGCCAATACATGGGATTTGAAATCCATTTTGCTGAAAGTATCGAGAAGATTGGAGATAATCTTAAAGAAGTTAAGCCAAATTTTATGGCGGTTGTACCTAGACTTTTAGAAAAAGTTTTTGATAAAATAGTTGATAAAGGAAGTAACTTAACTGGTTTAAAAAAGCGATTATTCTACTGGTCTTTAAAATTAGGAGAACAATACAAACCATATAAAGAAAATGGTTGGTGGTATGAGTTTAAACTTTCAATTGCACGAAAATTAGTGTTTTCTAAGTGGCAAGAAGCATTAGGCGGTAATTTAGATTTCATGCTAGCTGGTAGTGCTCCTACTCAGCCAAGATTAATTAAAGTATTTACCGCTGCAGGAATTTCTGTTTTTGAAGGTTATGGTATGACCGAAACTTCACCTGCTGTCTCTGTTTCTGATATGAGAAGTAAAGGCTTTAAAATTGGAACTGTCGGTAAAATTATTGAAGATGTAACTGTAAAAATAGCTGAAGATGGCGAAATTTTAGTTCAAGGCCCCAATATAATGATAGGTTACTATAAAAATAAAACTCTTACTAACGAAACCATTAAAAATGGTTATTTACATACAGGAGATATTGGCGAAATAGATGACGAAGGCTTTCTAAAAATAACTGATAGAAAAAAAGAAATATTTAAAACTTCAGGTGGAAAATACATTGCGCCAGCAATTTTAGAAGGTGAATTAAAAAAATCTCGTTTTATTGAGCAAGTAATGGTTATTGGTGAAGGAGAGAAAATGCCTGCAGCCTTAGTACAAATTTCTTTTGAATTTGTGCAAGAATGGGCTAAAAGGCATAACTATAAAATTACAGATATTACTTCAGATGAACGATTACACAATCGAATTCAAGAAGAAATAGACTTTTTCAATAAAAAATTCGGAAAATGGGAGCAAATTAAACGATTTGAAATCACACCAGATGAATGGACCATTGATAGCGGTCATCTAACTCCGACATTAAAAATGAGACGAAAAATTATCTTAGAAAAATACAATGATTTACGTCAAAAAATATATAATTAACAATAAATCAATAAGTAAACTATAACTTGTGCAATCGACGTATTTTTCATACTTTGCAAAGCCCAAAATTTGAACATATGTCGATTGAAATTACACGTCTTTTTGACTTTCCTTATTATCAATTAGAAAAATACAATTTAGAAAAAGCTTTCATCACAAAATACAATGGTGAATGGCAATCAATTTCTACTCAAGAATATATTAATAAGGCGAACGCTATTAGTAGAGGTTTATTACGATTAGGCGTTCAACCAAACGATAAAATCGCAGTAATTTCAACAAATAATAGAACCGAATGGAACATTTGTGATATCGGAATTTTACAAACAGGAGCACAAAACGTTCCTATTTATCCGACTATTTCTAAAGAAGATTACGAGTACATTCTAAATCATTCCGAAGCAACTTATTGTTTTGTTTCTGATACAACTATTTTAGAAAAATTAAATCAAATTAAAGGAAACACCAACTTAAAAGCTGTATTTACTTTTGATGATATTTCTGGAGAAAAAAGTTGGAATGAAGTTTTAGAACTTGGAAAAGACGACAGTAATCAAAATGAAGTTGAACAACGAAAAGAAGCAATTTCTGCAGATGATTTAGCTACTTTAATATACACATCGGGTACAACTGGTCGACCAAAAGGTGTTATGCTAAGTCATAAAAACGTAGTTTCAAACGTTTTAAGTAGTGAAAAAAGAGTTCCGTTAGAATATGGTCAAGGAAGAGCATTGAGTTTCTTACCTGTTTGTCATATTTTTGAAAGAATGATATTATATCTATATCAATACTGTGGTATTTCAGTTTATTTTGCAGAATCGATTGAAAAATTAAGTGAAAATGCACAAGAGGTAAAACCTCATGTGATGACAGCCGTACCAAGATTGTATGAAAAAATTTACGATAAAATTTATGCAAAAGGTGCTGATTTAACTGGAGTAAAGAAAAAACTATTCTTTTGGGCAATCGAATTAGGTTTACAGTACGAACCTTACGGAGCCAACGGATGGTGGTATGAAAAAAGATTAAATATTGCTCGTAAGTTAATTTTCTCTAAATGGCAGGCTGCTCTTGGTGGAGAATTAAAATTAATGGTTTCGGGGTCAGCAGCTTTACAACCGCGTTTAACAAGAGTATTTACCGCTGCTGGTATGCCAGTAATGGAAGGTTACGGGCTTACAGAAACTTCACCAGTTATATCGGTTAATGATATGAGAAATGGAGGTTTTAAAGTAGGGACAGTTGGTAAGTTAATTGAAGGAGTTGAGGTAAAAATTGCTGAAACTGGCGAGATTTTAGTTAAAGGACCAAATGTAATGCAAGGGTACTACAAAGACCCTGAAAAAACTGCTGAAGTTTTAAAAGATGGTTATTTCCATACGGGTGATAAAGGTGAGATTTGCGAAGACGGTTTCTTAAAAATTACAGGACGTACCAAAGAAATGTTTAAAACTTCAGGTGGTAAATATGTGATTCCGCCATTGTTAGAAGGGGAATTAAAACAATCACGTTTTATCGAGCAAGTTATGGTAATTGGTGAAGGAGAAAAAATGCCAGCTGCCTTAATTCAACCAAATTTTGAGTTCATACGTGAATGGGCACAAAGACACCAAGTAAATGTTAGCGATAATAGCGATTTAATTACTAATGAAAAAGTAATAGAACGCATTCAAGAAGAAGTAGACCATTGCAATGCTAAGTTTGGTAAATGGGAGCAAATTAAACGTTTTGAGTTAACTTCTGATGAATGGTCGATTGATGGTGGACACCTTACTCCTACGATGAAAATGAAGCGAGCTATCATTAAAGAAATTTACAAAGATTTATACGATAAAATTTACAGAGAATAATTTTTAAAGTGTTGTGAAAGCAACACTTTTCTTTTTAATATGACTAAAATTCTATCTTTTTCTTCGGATATTTCCTCAATTTCTCTACCTGATAAATTTACCTATCCGTATAATTATATTCCACATAAATTAGCTAAAATAGCTTCAGAAGAATTACAGGCATACTTACAAAATCAAACCGATTTTATTCACGATTTTGGAATTAATACTCCCGAAAATGAAAATGCTCTCGGTAAAATGTTCGGAGTTTTAGTTGTACAACAGTCCAATGGAAATTTAGGTTATTTAACAGCTTTTTCAGGAAAATTGGCTGATAACACTCAACATAAACATTTTGTTCCTCCAGTTTTTGATGTTTTAGACAAGAATGGATTCTACCTAAAAACAGAAGATAAACTAAATCAACTAAGTTTAGAAATTGAAACTTTAGAAGAATCAGCAGATTATATTGATAGTAAGAATGTTTATAATAATGCTTTAGCTCTTAACGCTACACTGCTTTCCGAAGAACAAAACAAAATAAAACTCCGTAGAAAAAAACGAAAAGAGCTTAAAAAACAAAACAATCAACAAAATATTAATGAAGAGTTTTATTTAAGAGAATACGAAGTATATCTAAATGAAAAAACTCATCCTCTTAAAGTACAATTTGAGTGTTTTCAGTTGAAAATAAACGATCTAAAAAAAGAAAGAGCAAACCTGTCTGCAAGAGTCCAACATAAAATATTTGAGCAGTATCAATTTTTAAACTCAAATCAAGAAGTAAAAAATCTACTGAATATTTTTGATTGTTCACAGCAGAATATTCCAGCAGGTGCAGGAGATTGTTGTGCTCCAAAATTATTACAATACGCTTTTAAACACGATTTAAAGCCTATTTGTATGGCTGAATTTTGGTGGGGTAAACCTTTGAATACATCTATTCGAAAACATCAAAATTATTACCCCGCTTGTACAGGAAAGTGTAAGCCTATTTTAACGCATATGCTTAAAGAAATGTTAGTTGATGAAAATCCGCTAACAGCTCAATTAAACAAAGAAAAAGAGTTAAAAATAATATACGAAGACGAAGATTTAGTTGTGCTAAACAAACCTCACGAGCTCTTAACAGTAAGTGGAAAAGAGTTTAAAGATTCTGTTTATTCTCGGGTTAAAAAACTATATCCGAACGCTACTGGCCCATTGGTTGTTCATCGATTAGACATGTCAACCTCTGGCATACTTTTAATCGCTAAAAGTGAAGAAACTTATAAACACTTACAAGCTCAATTTATTAATAAGACTATTAAAAAACGTTATGTGGCTCTTTTAGATGGAATTTTACAAACTAAAAAAGGAGAAATTAATCTTCCAATAAGAGTAGATTTAGATGATCGACCTAAACAGCTTGTTTGTTACGAACACGGGAAAAAAGCATTTACCAAATGGGAAACTGTCGAAGTTATCAATAACAAAACTAAAGTGTATTTTTACCCTATTACTGGTAGAACACATCAATTACGAGTTCATTCAGCCCACAATTTAGGTTTAAACACAGCTATTGTTGGTGATGATTTATATGGAGAAAAATCTGACAGATTATACCTCCATGCAGAAAAAATTACATTTATACATCCAACTTCAAAGAAGGAAATAAGTTTTACCTCTTCTTCACCTTTCTAATATTACATTACGTGTTTTGTACGTTTCAGCGTGCTTAAAATGATAAATGCTATTAAAAAGAAAATTGCTAAACATAACACACTCCATTGCATTGAGCCAGTAATTGCATATAACGCTCCATATACAGCTGTTCCTAATACGATTGCTATTTTTTCAGTTACATCATAAAAACTAAAATACGTTGCATGATCTTCTGTTTCGGGTAGTAATTTAGAATACGTAGATCGAGTTAATGATTGAATCGCTCCTTGTACTAATCCTAACAAACCTCCTAAACCATAAAAATAAATATCGACATGTTCTTGAGATTTATCTAATAAAAAGGCGCAGAAACAAACCAACATCCATATACCAATAGTTACCTTTAATGCAGTAAAATTCCCATATTTATCTGAAAATCTCGAAAAGAAAAAAGCTCCTAAAATTGCTACTATTTGTACTAATAAAATAGTAATTATCATATTAGTAGATTCTAACTCTAACTCAGAAGAACCAAAAATAGCTGCCATTAAAATTATGGTTTGTACCCCAATACTTAAAAAGAAAAAAGCAAGTAAAAAACGTTTTAAAGTAGGATAATTCAACACTTCTTTAAAAACTATTTGAAGCTCTCTATACCCTTTCCATATATAATCATTGTCAGGTTGCTTGTTATAAATGTCATCTGGTAAACGACGGAAAGTAATCTGAGCAAAACCAATCCACCAAAGTCCTACCATTACAAACGATAAGCGAGAAGCCATACCACTGGTAATTCCTAATGCATCAGGAAACATAATCATTCCAAGGTTGATTAATAATAAAATTACAGAACCAACATATCCATAAATAAATCCTTTTGCACTCGCTCTATCTTGTTGCTCAGGAAGAGCAATTTCTGGTAAATAGGCATTGTAAAAAACCCAACTTGCCCAAAAACCAATACTCGCTAAAATAGTAAACCATATACCAATCCAAACTGTGTCAATTCCATCAAAAAAATATAAAGACGCTACAGATAAACCACCTAACCAACAGAAAAATTTCATAAACTTTTTCTTACTACCAGTATAATCTGCAATACCTGATAATATCGGAGAAATAAAAGCTACTACTAAAAACGAAAAAGATAAAGCGTAACTATACAAACTATCAGGATGTTCCCAATCCATTCCTAAAAAGCGAACAACTTTTCCTTTAGTTACAGCACTATAATATAACGGAAAAACCGCAGTACTTATAACAAGTGAATATACCGAGTTTGCCCAATCATAAAATGCCCATGCATTAATTAACTTCTTATCTCCTATTTTGTACATATGCTTCTAATAAAAAACCGCTCATTAGTTAATGAACGGTTTGCAATATACTATAATTTTAAGCTTTTTTATTTGGCTGGCACATTAAATTTAGCCGCTAAACGTTTTGCTTCTGGTAAAAAAGATCGTAATGTTTGAATACGAGTTTGGTTTGAAGGGTGTGTGCTTAAAAACTCTGGAGGTGCTCCTGCTCCACCAGAACGTTGGCTCATACGAACCCATACTTCAGCAGCTTCTTCTCCTTTATATCCAGCCATAATCATAAAAACTAAACCTAGTTTATCAGCTTCGGTTTCATGGTTTCTACTAAATGGTAGCATAACTCCTACTTGAGTTCCTAATCCATAAGCCATATTCCACATATCTGCATTTTTGCTATTCTGAGTACTCAACGCTACTGCTACACCTCCTAATTGTTGTAATGTACCTGTTGACATTCTTTCTTGTCCGTGTTTCGCGAAAGCGTGTGCTACCTCATGTCCCATAACCGCTGCTACACCGTCTTCATTTGCACAAATTGGCATAATACCTGTATAAAAAACAACTTTCCCTCCTGGTAAACACCAAGCATTAACCGTTTTATCTTCTACTAAGTTAAATTCCCATTTGTAAGAATCTGCCTCAGCTTTCATTCCATTAGCTCGCATAAAACGATCTACTGCACTTGCTATATTTTTACCAACTCGCTTAACTTGATTTGTTGCAGTAGCATTTGTAGACAATTTGTTTTCTTCTAAAAATCCTTTATACTGAGCAAAACTTGCAGGCAAAATTTCAGCATCGTTGACAAAGTTTAATCTTTTTCTCCCAGTAATAGGTACAGTGCTACATTCAACTAAAAAAACAGCTAAAAACACTAAGGCTATAATTTTTTTCATCGTTTAATAATTTAAAATTTTTATATTTTGGTTACGTTTAGTATGACACTTTTTTTTCTTATTTGTCACAAATAAGCGAATAAATTATGTCTTTAAATTTACAAATTCTATCTTTATCTTAAAACTAATTGATGGATTTTACACACTCAAAAAAAGCGTTACCAAGTATAACAATACCTAAACCAATTGTTTTTTCAGCTAAAGCACTACAACTTATATCAACGAATTTAGCTGCAAAATTTTGCACTAAATTATTTACTACTCCCATCAATTTTCCTATTCCTGAAAGAGAAAAAATAATGTTAGAGAGCGCTCAAAAGAAAACAATTAATGTGCCATCTATTTCTAAAGACATTCAAGTGTTGTCTTATGGATACTCAACCAAAAAGGTTTTATTTGTTCATGGATGGGCAGGAAGAAGCACTCAATTATATATGATTGCCGATAAATTATTAGAAAAAGGATATATGGTAATTTCTTTTGATGGTCCTTCTCATGGAAACTCCACAGGAAAAAGAACTGAAATGCCAGAATTTCTTGAAACGATAACTGAAATCGACAAACAATTTGGTCCGTTTGAAGCTGCTGTAGGACATTCTTTTGGCGGAATGTGTTTATTGAATGCGCTTTCAAATAACTTTTCAGTTAATAAACTAGTTACGGTTGGTGCAGCCGATAAAATATCTGATGTTATTCTTAATTTCACTAAAAACCTACAACTAAAACCTATCGTTGCAAAAAAAATGAAAAATTTGTTTGATGCTAAATGGCAGCGAGATATTGATTTACATTCATCTAGCATTATGGCAAAAAACACAACAATTCCTGCATTGGTGATTCATGATTCATTTGATGGCGATGTTGATGTAAGTTGCGCAGTAGAAATACGTCAAAGTTTACAAAACGGAACACTTTTAATTACCGAAGGATTAGGACATACCAAAATTCTTCGCAATCCGAAAGTAGCTTCTAAAATTGTAGATTTTATTATTCAACCATCATGAAAAAAATAGTTTTTTTATTACTAGTAACTTTATCATTTACTCTTAATGCCCAAAATCAAAAAAAGTATAAAGTAACTAAAACTAACAGCGAATGGAAAAAGCTGCTAACACCCAAACAATATTATATACTTAGAGAAGCAGGCACTGAAAGGTCATTTTCTAGCCCATTAAATTATAACAAGAAAAAAGGTTCGTATGTATGTGCTGCTTGTAAAACCCCTTTATACAAATCTGAGCATAAATACAATTCAGGTTCTGGTTGGCCTTCTTTTGATAGAGAAATTAAAGGAAACGTAGAATTTGACACCGATTATAAAATAGGATATGCTCGTACCGAACTAAAATGTGCTACTTGCGGAGGTCATTTAGGACACTCTTTTGATGATGGTCCTAAAAATACAACTGGACAAAGACACTGTATAAATGGTGTAGCATTAGAATTCATTCCTGCTAAATAATTCTGTAGAAAATTTGTAAATTAGAGCGTCTTTCTAACCATTATTTTATGAGTCACTCTTACCTGAATAGCGTAATAAAACAATTTGAATATTATAAATCATTAGGTGATAAAACATTCTCTCAACTTACGCAAGAGCAACTGTTTTACCACGTTAATGAAGAAAGTAATTCTATAGCGATTATTGTTAAACATATTGTAGGCAACATGTTATCTCGATGGACCAACTTTTTAACTGAGGACGGTGAAAAAACATGGCGAAATCGCGACGATGAATTTGTAAACACTTTTACAACTAAAGAAGAAATAATTACTTATTGGGAAAAAGGTTGGAAATGTTTATTTACAGCTATAAAACTACTTAGCGAAAAAGATATAGAAAACATTATTTATATACGAAACCAAGGACACACGGTTACTGAAGCTATTAACAGGCAGTTGTGTCATTACTCCTATCATGTTGGGCAAATAGTATTTTTAGGCAAAGTACTACAAAATGAAAAATGGAAATCTTTATCCATTCCTAAAAACGCTTCAAAAAGTTACAATGCTGAAAAGTTTTCAAAAGAAAAATCCAGAAAACATTTTACAGAAGATTTATAAGAGAACTACTATTTTTACTGAATGGAAAATTATCTTTTTACTTCAGAACGATTAGGTTTTAGAAATTGGAAAACTTCTGATGTTGATGCTTTGTTTGAAATCAATTCTGATGAAGAAGTAATGCGTTTTTTTCCTGCTACTCAAACAAAAAAGCAGACAGAAGAATTTATAAACAGAATGCAAGAACAATTCAGCAAGAACAAGTTTTGTTATTTTGCTGTTGAAACACTATCTGGTAATGATTTCATAGGTTTCATTGGTCTTTCTGAACAAACTTATGAAGCAGATTTTAATCCTTCAGTAGATATTGGTTGGCGTTTACACCCAAAATCTTGGGGAAATGGATACGCTACCGAAGGCGCAAAAGCTTGTTTGCAATACGCATTTGAAACACTTAATTTGTCTGAGGTTGTAGCTGTTGCACCAGTGATTAATATACCTTCAATAACTGTGATAAAAAAAATAAGAATGACAAAAACAAAAGAATTTACACATCCGCTTTTATCACAGTATCCCAAACTAAAAAATTGTGTATTATATTCAATAAGTAACAAATAAAATAGTGCTTCGTCATTAAAATAATAAACTACTAAAACCTTATTTTAATGAAAAACAAATTACTACCTCAGTTATTTATTGTTTATCTACGCTATATTATTGGCTTTTCTTTTGTTTTTGCAAGCATTGTTAAAATACAAGGATTAAGATTTACAAGTACTAGCGGAGAACTACATGCTATCAATACTTCTTGGCATTTTTTTGAAACTTTATATCAATCTGGTGGCTACTGGAAATTTATCGGATTAGGACAACTAATCGCTGGTCTTTTGTTAATGACGCAGCGTTATGCTAAACTTGGTGCTGTTTTATTTTTACCAATAATTGCTAATATTTTTGTGATAACCGTTTCTTATGATTTTAGAGGAACTCCGTTTATTACGGGAGCAATGTTTTTAGCAACAATCTTATTAATTATTTGGGATTGGAACACATTTAAAGTACTGATAAATAAACCTCAAAAAATAGAACTAAACAACAGATTAGAAAATTATAGAATTTGGGAAGTTTTAGGTTTCAGCTTTTTTATCATCACACTTCTGTCGAAATTCATCATTAGTAAAACCATATTAATGCCGTTATTTTTATGCCTTCCACTGCTAGGTATTATCGTTGGAATCATAGGGATAAGAAAATACAAACGACAACAAACAATCAATGTAAATTCTACTACTTAACAAGTAAATACTACAACTAAAATTCCTATATTTGTGCCTCTAAAAAATGAAGCCGATACATGTTTAATAATTTAAGCGAAAAGTTAGATAAGGCGTTACACACGCTAAAAGGACACGGAAAAATTACCGAGGTTAACGTTGCAGAAACCCTAAAAGAAGTTCGTAGAGCTTTATTAGATGCCGATGTTAACTTTAAAATAGCGAAAGAGTTTACCAAAACTGTACAACAAAAAGCCTTAGGACAGGACGTATTAACAACGTTAAACCCAGGGCAATTAATGGTAAAACTTGTTAAAGACGAGTTAACTGAGTTAATGGGAGGTGATACAGTAGGGATTAATTTAGGTGGTTCTCCAACTGTTATTTTAATGTCTGGTTTACAAGGTTCGGGTAAAACAACCTTTTCTGGTAAATTAGCTAACTATCTTAAAACTAAAAAATCAAAACAGGTTTTATTGGTTGGATGTGATGTATATCGCCCTGCGGCAATTAATCAGCTACGTGTAGTTGGAGAACAAATTGGTGTAGAGGTATATGCTGAAGAAGGAAATCAAAATCCGGTAGAAATTTCTTTAAATGCTATCAAGCATGCAAAAGCTAACAGTAAAAACGTAGTGATTATCGATACCGCTGGTCGTTTAGCTGTTGATGAAGAAATGATGACAGAGATTTCTAACATCCACAAAGCTGTAAGTCCACAAGAAACGTTATTTGTGGTTGACTCTATGACGGGTCAAGACGCGGTAAATACTGCTAAAGCCTTTAACGATGTATTAAACTTTGACGGAGTTGTATTAACCAAATTAGATGGTGATACTCGTGGTGGAGCTGCTTTATCGATTAAATCGGTAGTAGACAAACCTATTAAATTTATAGGTACGGGTGAAAAAATGGATGCTATTGATGTATTCCATCCTAGTCGTATGGCTGATCGTATTTTAGGAATGGGAGACGTTGTTTCGTTAGTAGAGCGTGCCCAAGAACAATACGATGAAGAAGAAGCAAGAAAATTACAAAAGAAGATTGCTAAAAACCAGTTTGGTTTTGATGATTTCCTAAATCAAATCAATCAAATCAAAAAGATGGGTAGCATGAAAGACTTAGTCGGAATGATTCCTGGAGCTGGAAAAGCGTTAAAAGATGTTGATATTGATGATGACGCATTTAAAGGAATTGAAGCTATCATACACTCTATGACTCCATCAGAAAGAAGTACACCAACAATAATAAATGCGAGTCGTAAGAAAAGAATTGCAAAAGGATCTGGAACTTCAGTTCAAGAAGTAAATCAATTGATGAAGCAGTTTGACCAAATGAGCAAAATGATGAAGATGATGCAAGGTGGTGGCGGAAGAAAAATGATGCAGATGATGAAAGGTATGAGATAAAAAATATATAAAAGGAGAAGCTACGGCTTCTCTTTTGCTTTATACACTACAACAACTTAACAACACAACACACATAAAATGATTTTACTAGACGGTAAAAAAACATCCGCAGACATTAAAGAAGAAATTGCTTTAGATGTAGCAGAATTAAAAAATAATGATAAGAAAACTCCTCATTTAGCAGCCGTAATAGTGGGTAATGACGGTGCTAGTTTAACCTATGTAAACGCAAAAGTTAAAGCTTGTGAGCGTGTTGGATTTGAATCTACCTTAATTCGTCTTCCTGAAGAAACTACAGAAGAAGAATTATTGAATGAAATTGCTATTTTAAACATTGATAAAGATATTGACGGATTTATAGTGCAACTACCACTACCCGATCATATTGATGAACAAAAAATTTTAATGGCAATTGATCCTGATAAAGATGTTGATGGTTTTCACCCTATGAACGTTGGTAAACTAACATTAAACCTACCTACTTTCATTTCTGCAACTCCTTTCGGTATTTTAGAATTATTAGACCGTTATAATATAGAGACTTCAGGTAAAAATGTGGTTGTTATTGGTCGTAGCCATATCGTTGGTAGTCCAATGAGTATTTTACTTTCTCAAAAAAGAAAAGTTGGAAATGCTACCGTCACTCTAACTCATAGTAGAACCAAAAACTTAAAAGAAATTACTAAAAAAGCTGATATCATTATAGCTGCCATTGGTATTCCAGAGTTTTTAAAAGCAGATATGGTAAAAGACGATGTAGTTGTTATTGATGTTGGTATAACGCGTGTAGCAGATGCTTCAAAGAAAAACGGTTTTAGATTAGTTGGAGACGTAGCTTTTAAAGAAGTTGCTGAAAAAGCTTCACATATCACTCCTGTTCCTGGAGGTGTGGGACCTATGACAATTGCAATGCTTCTTAAAAACACATTACTGGCTTGTGAACGAAGACAAAAAAAATGTTGAGATGAAATACTGAAGACTACTTTTTAGTAGTCTTTTAAAAAAAAAAATCACCTATTTAACGCAACCAAATTAAAATTCCTGTATCTTATTAATAAACAAATTAAAAATTATGAAAAGAATAGTAGTAATCTTAGCAATCGTTGGAGTTTTATTTTCTTGTAATGATAATGACTTAAATGAAATCAATATCAATGAACAAAATTATTTAGTTTTTGGACATTTTTACGGAATGTGTGGAGGAGAAGATTGCGTTGAAACCTTTAAATTAACTAATACAACACTTTTTGAAGATATAATTGATGATTATAGTGGTGTAGATATGGATTTTATAGAACTTGAAAAGGATAAGTACGAACAAACAAAAGATTTAATCAATTACTTTCCTAATAAACTTTTAAACCAAAAAGAAACAACTTTTGGATGCCCAGATTGTGCTGATGGTGGAGGGCTGTTTATTCAGTATTCAGAAAATGGCAATATTAAAAGCTGGAGAATTGATCAAGATAAAAACAATGTTCCTGAATATCTTCATAAATTCATGGATAAGGTAAATGAAAAAATAGCCCTTTTAAAAGAATAAAAACACATTATTAGCTTGTGAACGAAGAAATCCTTAAAAGTATAAACCTCCAAGTTAAACTTGGAGGTTTTTTTATTTGAAATATTGATGAATTTTCGTTTCCTTTTCTAACTCTATAGCTTCTTTATTTTGCTGAAACAAACGTGCTGAATGATTTCCTCTCAACATAATTGAATCTTCTTTAACCTCTAACCAACTTCCTTCACGTAATCCTAAAACTGGTGTTTCGTTAAAAACATGAAACTCTTTTATCCGCATTTCACGAGTTTCTCCCATGTGAGTTGAATCTGGATTTGGGTCTAAATAATGCGCATTTATATTAAACGGAATCAATCCTAAGGTTTTAAAACTCGGTGGGTATACAATAGGCATATCATTCGTATTCATCATGGTTACCCCACAAATATTGCTTCCTGCACTGGTTCCTAAATAAGGTGTACCATTTTCAATAGTAGCTATTAAATCAGGAATTATATCATTTTGGTATAACTGATTCACTAACTCAAAAGTGTTTCCCCCTCCTGTAAAAATAGCTTCTGCTTGTTGAACAGCCTCTTTAGGATTGTCAAACTCATGAATTCCTATAACTTTTTTATCAATTTTAGCAAAAGCTTTCCTAGCAATCGCTGTATATTCATCATACGGCTTTCCGCTAGCACGTGCATACGGAATAAATAAAATCGTTGATGCTTCTTTAAAAAAATCAGTTAATGTTGGTAAAATATACTCTAAATATGAGCTTCCGTGTACTGTAGAAGTACTTGCTACTATTAAATTTTTCATGTTTTAGCTTTATAATCAAAACTAATAATTTTAAATATATTTGCGGTGAACTTTTAAAGTTTTCCTTTAATGAAACTAAAATCCCTTCTTTCAATTTTCACTTTCCTTTTTTTATTTTCTTGTAGTAAAAGTGAAATCAACATCAATCAAGAACAAAAACCAACTATTGTTGGTAGCTGGAAAGTTGTTGAACTTTCATATTCAGAAACAACAGTAAGTACGGTTAGTTCTATCGCTTCAATCAATAAAAATCAAAGTATAGCCAATAATTCTTCACTTGTTTATACTTTTTCAGAAAACCCTAACGAATTAACTTCTGAAGGTTTTTTTGACATTGTAACTACTTATGATAATGGAAAATCAGACACTTCAGTAGATATTAAAGGGATTGACGGTATTTATACTCCAACTAGCTGGATTTTAGAAAACAATAAAATTATTTTACAATATGAAGGGTTTACTCAAGAAATTGAAATTAAAGAGTTAACCGAAAGCACTTTAAAACTCTACTATATTTTTACCCGAGAAACTGTTAATACTTTAAGTTCAGACACAACTAAAAAGACTATCGTTTATAACCTAACATTAGAAAGAGTATAGTTTCATTTAACAAAAAATTACCAAGTTGTTAAAACATTTTTAAGACGACTCGGTAGTTAATTTGTGATATGAAAAACTTTTTACTTGCTGTTTTAGTTTCATTTTCTTGGTTGCTTCAATCTCAAAACAATCCTAAAATAATTAAAGGAACTGTTTTTATTGATAGCATTCCTACTCAAGATGTACACATCATCAACAAAAAGCTTACAATCGGGGCGGTGTCTAACGAAAACGGTTCTTTTGAAATTTTAACTGAAGAAGGAAATACCTTATTAATTTCTCATCTAAATCTTGAATACAAAGAAATTACGGTTACACAAGAAAACATAAATGCCAAGAATATTGTTATTTATGTTACTAGTAAAACTCACATGCTTGATGAGGTTGTTTTAGAAAGAAAAAGAAGTATTCTTGAAATAGATCCAGATATATTAGCTAATGTACCTGTTGTTAATGCCAAAACCTTAAAACTTCCTTATACTAATAGCAAACCAAAAGATGATAAAACTGTAAAAATTGAATCTGGGGTTTCTGTAAATCTTGTCGGACTCATCAATGCTTTAAACGGTACAAACAAAAAGAAAAAACTCTTAAAAAAACTACAAGTTGAAGATCAAAACTTAGCGAAAATTCGCAAACATTTTACTGATAGCTTTTTTATAAAACAGTTAAAAATTAAAGAAGAAAACATCAATTCTTTTTTAGAAAGCTGTATTTCAAGAGGAATTATCAATCTATACAAAAACGGCAAAGTATTAGAACTTACTTCTGTTTTGATTGAAAACAGTAAACACTCTCCGTATTTATTAGAAAATGAAAACATAAGACTTACTCAAAAATAATTGCATGATAAAACAACTACCCTTCATCTTATTTTTTCTATTGGTTTTTAAAATTACTGCTCAAGAAAACAGAAAAATGCTATATGCTACCATTATTGATGATCTAGGAACGATACCAGAAGCTCACATCATTAATTTAAATACCAAACAAGGTACGTTTAGCAATGATAATGGTGAGTTTAGAATTTTAGCCAAACTTAATGACTCATTACAAATTTCATTTGTAGGTTTTGAAACAAAGATTATAAAAGTTGAATCAACTCACTTCGGAATAACAGAGAATAGAATTAAACTCACAAAAACTACCATAGAACTAGATGAAGTTGAGGTAAAAAAACATACTCTAATTGGTTCGATCGCTATTGACACAAAACAAACTCCAAAAGATATGGGAATAGAAAAATCAAAAAAAGCTGTAGACTTTTCTAATATTGATTTTTCGCAACCAGTTATATCAAACATTGATATTATTGATCGTGGTAAAGCTCCCAATGCAAGAAAGTTTACAGATCCAACTGCAAAATTTGCAGGTGTTGGAGGTGGTGTAAGTCTTGGAACTGATAAATATTCTGAAAACTTAAAAAAACTACGAAAAGAAATAAATTATAAAGAAAGCTTTCCTAATAAGCTTCTTTCTGAATTTGGTTCACATTTCTTTTTTGAAGAATTGAAAATTCCCAAAGACAAGTATTTACATTTTTTAGAGTTTTGTAATTTTAGAAATATTGAAAACTTATACAAAGAAGGAAAAGTTTTAAAAGTAATTGATATTTTGCAAGGAGAAAGCATAAAATATCTTTCAGCTATACATCAAGAGAAATGAAAAAGACCTTATTTATAACAATAACATTAATTTTTAGCTTAAAAATTAGCGGTCAAAACAAAAGAACTTTCTTTTATGCATCAATATATGATGAAATTGGTGTTGTTTCCAACGCACATATAATAAACCTAAACACTAAACAAGGAACATTTAGTAACGATAACGGTGAATTTAGAATTTTAGCGACAAAAAGTGACTCTCTTCAAATCTCTTTTGTTGGATATGAAACTAAAATTTTCACGTTAAACACCAATCATTTTGGAATTCAAGAAAACAAAATTGAGCTTAAAAAAGTACCTCTCGAGTTAGATGAAGTTGAAATTAAAAAACATAATTTATTAGGATATATTTCTTCTGACTCAAAACATATCAAATCAGAAAAAGAAATTAATGCCGAAACACTTAATCTACCATTTGCTGGATCAAGAATTTTAACTCCTGCTGAAAGAAGGTTATACACAGGAATGGGTGGAATGCCTTTAAAATTTAGTGGATTAGGTTTTATTGTCTCTACAGATTATATTATTAATTCTATATCAGGCAGACTCAAAAAACTTAAAAAAGATAAAGCTATTGAAGATTTAGAAAGAAGAATTCAATATATTCATAACAATTACCACATATATATTCAACATGAGTTAAAAATCTTAGAAAAAGATATTTCAAGATTCATTTATTTTACTGAAAGTGCTAACGATTTTAACCCTTTATTACTAAAAAACGAAGTTGCTATGATTTCCTTTTTACGTGAAAAAGCAACAGAGTTTAAAAAACTAAACTCTGAAACTTACGAGTAAGTACCTGTTCATTATCACCTTATTGATATTTTCTTTGATTTTTTGTATCTTTATAAGTGAGCTACTAACCTAAATGCACACTACCATGAAGAGAATTTTAATCATACTACTTGTATTATCACAAATTGTCTTCGCTCAAGAAGAACGTAAAACACTTTTTGGAATTATATATGACGAAAATGGCGTGCTAGAAAATGCGCATATCGTTAATTTTTCTACCAATCAAGCTACATTTTCAAACGAAGATGGTGAATATCGAATTTTTGCCAAACCAACCGATTCTATTAGATATACTTCTATCGGTTATAAAACCATTTTTGAAAAACTTACTCAAAAAGATTTTAATGTAGCTAAAAAAATAACCTCTTTAGAGAAACAAGATTATGAGCTTGATGAAATTTTATTACGTAGTAATGAGCTTTCAGGTGAATTAACAAAAGATATTAGAAAAGTAAAGCGTGACCCAAAACAAGAAATAGCAAGTAATGCTACAAATTTTTCTAAGGTTAATTACGATAACTATAAATCAGATGATCATATTAGCAAACATGTAAAACCCAAAGTAGTAAATGTAGATCCCACAAAAGATTTTGAAGGTTTTGGAACCAATAACTCCTTCCCTATCAAAGATTCTGAAGAACTTTGGAAACTTCGTAAAGAATTAGCTTTTAAAGAAAATTTGCCTGCAAAACTCTTAAACGATTTTGGTGAAGAATTCTTTTTTGTTCAACTAAACATTCCTGTTGATAGATATTATCATTTTCTTGAGTATTGCAATCCTTTAGGAATAGTAGATTTATATAAAAACCACAAGTATTTAGAAGTTCTTAAAATTTTCAGAAAAGAGCACTCAGGTTATCTCGAACTTATCAAAAAACAGTAATTTGGCGCAATAATTGATTTGAAACCAATCATGAAAAAAGTTATTGTCATTCTATTTTTACTTCCTCTATTCTCTTTTACAATGCATAAATATTATATTGCATTAACCGAGATTGAGTATAGAGAAGATTCAAAAAGTCTTCAAATGATTATGAATGTTTTTATGGATGACATCGAGTTAGCTATAAATAAAGAATACAATACAAATCTTCAAATTGCTACCAAAAATCAACATGAAAATATTGACGAATATTTCTACAACTATTTAAAAGAATATTTTTCTATATCAGTTAACAATAAAGAAGTTACCTATAAATTTATTGGTAAAGAATACGATGGTAATATTGTTTATTTTTATCTAGAAGTTGAAAATGTTGTACAACCTAAATCAATTGAAATAGAAAACAATATTTTAATCAAATACTTTCCTGATCAGCAAAACTTAATAAAAGCCACTGTAAACCATAAACGTAAAAGTTTATTTTTATCAAAAGATAATGATAAAGGTTTGTTAAATTTTTAATAAAGCTTCGATTTTCTTAGTAGGATTTCATTAACTTTCCGCATATTTTTTAAAATCTATTAAAACACAATGAGAAAATACGCTACGCTACTATTTTCAGCGTTTTTTGTATCTGCTTCTGTTTTTGCACAAGAGGCACCTAAAAAAGAACGCCAGCAAGGTCATACCGATCAAAACAAATTCCGTCAATTAAAAGATGTTTTAGCCACACCTAACGATCAACGTACCGCTTCTGGAGCTCCTGGTCATGGCTATACACAACAAAAAGTTGACTATGTAATGAATTTACGTTTAGATGAAGCTAACAACAAGCTTTATGGTGAAGAAGACATCACTTACCACAACAATTCTAAAGATCATTTAGAATACTTATGGCTACAGTTAGATCAAAACATGCGTGCTCCAGATTCAAAAACACCACTAGCAGAATCTAAAGGTGCTAGCGGATTCCAAACTCCAGAAAAATTTGTAACTGACAATATGGGAAAACCAAAAGATTTTGGTTTTAAAATTGAAGCAGTAAAATATGCTGACGATAGAGATTTATCGCATACGATAAACAGTACTATGATGCGAATTAACTTGCCAAAAGCACTGGCTCCTGGTGAGGTTTTTAAATTCAAAATTAAATGGAATTACTTAATCAATAATTCTGTAAAAGACGGAGGACGTTCTGGTTTTGAAGATTTTCCTGACGGAAATAACAATTATACTATCGCACAATTTTTCCCAAGATTATGTGTATACAATAATGTTGAAGGATGGCAAAACATGCAGTTCTGGGGGCGTAGTGAATGGGCTTTAGAATTTGGTGATTATGATGTAAAAATTACTGTTCCTGCAGATCATATTTTAGACGCTACAGGAGAATTACAAAACGAAAAAGATGTGTTGTCTAAAGAGCAACGTAGTCGTTTTGAAAAAGCTAGAAAGTCGTTTAAAAACCCTGTTTTCATTGTTACACAAGAAGAAGCTGAGGCAAACGAGAAAGAAGGAACTACAAAAACTAAAACTTGGCATTTTAAAGCAAATAAAGTACGTGATTTCGCATTTGCTTCATCAAGAAAATATATTTGGGATGCAATGGCAGTTAGCATTAACGGTAAAACCGTTATGGCTGTTTCATTATATCCAAAAGAAGGAAACCCTTTATGGGAAGAGCACTCTACTCGTGTAGTTGCGAATACTTTAGAAGAATACTCGAAAATGACTTTTGATTATCCATATTCAAAAGCTGTTTCTGTTCATGCGAAGAATCAAGGAATGGAATACCCTATGATTTGTTTCAACTACGGTCGTCCAAATCCTGATGGAACTTATTCTGACAGAGTTAAAAACGGAATGATTGGAGTAATTACACATGAGGTTGGTCATAACTTCTTCCCTATGATTGTTAACTCTGATGAGCGTCAATGGACTTGGATGGATGAAGGTTTAAACTCTTTTGTTGAAATTTTAGCTGAGTTAGACTACGATCCTAATTTTAATACAGGAAATTTACCTAAGGACATTGTACGTTATATGAGTTTAGATCAAGACAGGTTAAGCCCAATTATGTCTCAAGGAGATTATGTACATAACTTCGGTCCAAACGCTTATACAAAGCCAGCTGCTGGTTTATATATGTTACGTCAAACTATCATGGGGCCTGAGTTATTTGACTATGCTTTTAGAACATATTCTAAAAGATGGATGTTCAAACACCCAACTCCTGCAGATTTCTTTAGAACTATGGAGGATGCTTCTGGAATGGATTTAGATTGGTTCTGGAGAGGATGGTTTTATACTACAGATTACACTGATATCGGAATTAAAGAAGTTAAACCTTTGTATTTAACTGATAAGCCAAACGAAAGAACTAAAAAATTACAAGAGCAGTACCCATCTTACTTTGCTCGTTTAGGTAAATTAGTTTACTTAACAACTGAGAAGAATGATGCTAATAATGCAGATGTTCAAACGTATTTAAACGGTTTATCTGCCGATCAAAAAGCTAGTTTAAAAGAGCTTCCTAAGTATATGTACCAAGTTGAGTTTGAAAAACCAGGTGGTTTAGTAATGCCAATTATCGTAGAAATGACATATGCAGATGGAACTAAAGAGCGTCAAACATTCCCAGCTGAAATTTGGAAGAAGAATGAAGAAAAAGTTTATAGAGTATTTACTTCTTCGAAAGAAATTAAAAGTTTTATGGTTGATCCTGATTTAGAAACTGCTGATATTGATACATCAAACAACAGTTGGCCTAAACAAACAACTAATAAATTTGATGCTTTTAAAGATAAAGCTAAGAACTAATAGAAATTTATATAACACAAAAAAGCAGCTCTTATTAAGCTGCTTTTTTTATTTCAATTAAAACAATTATTTACTAAATAATCTATTAACTTGATCGTAAGTAAGTAATTTAGAAACGGTCATAATATCAGGGTCTCTACTTACATACTGCTGAATTTGTAAATGTACAATACCGTCTTCTTTCGTGTACTTTAACCAAATTACATCTCCATTCGCTTTGATTTTATAAGGATCTCTAGGGCTTTCTTGAAACCCTCTCATAATGATTTGATATAATTTTTCAATATCATTATCTAAATTCTTAAACGAAAAATGCACATATTCGTGAATTGGGTCGTTTAGGTTTTTATAGTAAAGATTATAGGCTTCCTCTCCTATTTTTTCTAAATAAACATATTCAACTTTACCTACAATTTCGGTTTTAGTAGTTTCAATAAATTCGATTTGAGAGTAAGACACAAGTGAGAACATAAATGCTCCAAAAAAAAGTAGTTTTTTCATAAAATTAAGGGTTTAAAGTTTGTATTGATTAATTTTCTAAATATAATAATAAAAACAACAACGGATTTTATACCTAAAAAGTATTCAAAACTAGATTTCTTTCATTAAATATTTTACTCCATAAAAAAAGCTCCTTTTCAGGAGCTTTTCCTTATACTAATTTCTTAGCCTTTTTTACTTTTTGTTTGGTAAGTGCTATTTCAATTACCTCACTCATATCTGTTACATAATGGAATTTTAATCCTTTTAAGTAACTTTCTTTAATTTCATCAATATCTTTTTTATTGTCTGCACACAAAATTATCTCTTTAATATTGGCTCTTTTAGCTGCTAATATTTTTTCTTTTATTCCACCAACTGGCAATACTTTTCCACGAAGTGTGATTTCACCTGTCATGGCTAATTTATTTTTAACCTTTCTTTGAGTAAACACAGAAACTAATGATGTTAACATCGTAATACCCGCACTAGGACCATCTTTTGGCGTTGCTCCTTCTGGTACGTGAATATGTACATCATAGTTATCTAAAATTTCAGGATTAATTCCGAATTCCTCTGCATTTGCTTTGATGTATTTCATCGCTATGGTAGAAGATTCCTTCATCACATTTCCTAAATTACCCGTAATTGAAAGGTTTCCTTTTCCTTTAGAAATAATAGATTCGATAAATAAAATATCACCTCCAACACTTGTCCACGCTAAACCTGTAACAACACCAGCAACATCATTACTTTCGTATTTATCACGTTCTAAACGAGCAGGACCTAAAATATTTTCAATATCAAAATCTGATAACGTTACGCTATACTCCTCTTCCATCGCAATTGATTTTGCAACAAAACGAACTACCTTAGCTACTTGTTTTTCTAAACCACGAACTCCTGATTCTCGAGTATAACCCTCTACAATTTTTTCAATTTGTTTTTTACCAACAACTAAATGTTCGTTAGACAAACCGTGCTCTTTTAATTGCTTTGGGAATAAGTATTTTTTAGCAATTTCTACTTTTTCTTCAATAGTGTACCCAGTAACATTAATAATTTCCATACGATCGCGCAACGCCCATGGAATTTGACCTAAATTATTAGCAGTAGCAATAAATAATACTTTTGAAAGATCGTAACCTACCTCTAAATAATTATCGTAAAACTCTGTATTTTGCTCAGGATCTAATACTTCTAACATTGCTGAAGAAGGATCTCCTTGATGACTTTGACCTAACTTATCAATCTCATCTAATACAAATACTGGATTTGAAGTTCCTGCCTTTTTTATGTTTTGAATCAAACGTCCTGGTAATGCTCCAATATAAGTTTTACGGTGCCCTCTAATTTCAGCTTCATCTCGTAAACCACCTAACGACATACGAACATATTCACGACCCAATGCTTCTGCAACCGATTTACCCAAAGAAGTTTTACCTACTCCTGGAGGACCATATAAACAGATAATTGGAGATTTCATATCACCTCTTAACTTCAATACCGCTAAGTGTTCTATGATACGCTCTTTCACTTTTTCTAAACCAAAATGATCTCTATCTAAGATCTTTTGCGCTTTTTTTAAGTCGAATTTATCTTTTGAATATTCTCCCCAAGGTAATTCTAACATCAACTCTAAATAGTTTCGTTGAATACCAAACTCTGCCATTTGAGGATTCATTCTTTTAAGACGATTCAGCTCTTTTTCAAAAGTTTCAGCAACTTCTTTATTCCACTTTTTAGTTTTTGATTTAGCGCGCATCTCATCCAATTCTTGCTCATGAGATACACCACCTAATTCATCTTGAATGGTTTTTAATTGCTGATGTAAGTAATATTCACGTTGCTGCTTGTCTAAATCAGAACGTGTTTTTGACTGAATATCATTACGTAATTGTAACTTTTGAAGCTCTTTATCTAAATTTTTCAAGGTTAGTAAAGCACGCTCTTTTAAGTTATCTTTCTCAAGTAAGACTTGTTTTTGCGCTACACTTAACTCCATATTTGACGAAATAAAATTCACCAAAAATGAGTTAGATTGAATGTTTTTAATTGCAAAAGAAGCTTCCGATGGCAACATCGGATTTTCTTTAATTACCTCTAAAGCTAAATCTTTAATAGAATCGATAATAGCATCAAATTCTTTTTGATCATCTACTTCTCGTTCATCTACAGCTTCAGTAACTTTTGCCTTTAAATAAGGTTCTTCTTGAATTACTTCTTCAATTTCAAAACGTTTTTTACCTTGAATAATAACAGTTGTATTTCCATCTGGCATTTTTAATACGCGTAAAATCTGAGCAACTACACCTGTATGGTAAATATCATCTATAGTAGGATCTTCAACCTCACTATTTTTCTGTGCTACTACTCCAACAACTTTTTCTCCTCTGTTAGCGTCTTTTATTAATTGAATAGATTTGTCTCTACCTGCTGTAATAGGAATTACTACTCCAGGAAATAAAACTGTATTTCGTAACGGAAGAATCGGTAATTCTTCTGGTATACTTTCTTGGTTTATTAGCTCTTCGTCCTCAGGGGTTAATAAAGGAATTAACTCTGAATCTTCATTAAAAACATCTTGAAGCGACAAATTGTCTAAATGTAAAATTTTTGATTTACTCATGTCTTGTATATTCTGTCATAGTGGCACTTTTAAAATTTCAATTTAAAACAAACCACTTTTTAAAAACCATAAACTACTGATAAACAATTAGATAAAATTTAAAATTTGTTTACCTTTCAATTAGTAGGTCAATTCTTATGCCAATGAAGAAGTATTCTATTTAATTTGTAACTAAATTCATTTTTAATCGTCTTACAAAAAAACAACTCAAGAAAAACTAACCACTAATGAAGACTAAATTCTTTTTTTTATCACTTATTTTATTAATTACAAGCTGTACAACAAATAAAAATTCTGCTGATTTTATTGAAAAAGCTTCAGGACGTTATTATTTTAATGCTGATGAAGTTATTGAAGTCACGTTTGTTGAAGATATATTGTTTGTGAAGTGGAGAAATCAAGATTTAGAGCCTTTAAAAGTGAACGATTCTTCTTTTTATGTTAAAGAATTAAATGAGAAAATGATTTTCAACACCAAAGAAAATAAAATTGAATTGGCTGAAAAACGTGAGCATGAAGGTGAAAAATACGTGTTTAAAAAATTAAAAGCAGGTGAAAAAACACCAAGCGAACATTTAGCTGAAGGAAATTTTGAAGCGGCTTTGCAAGGGTACAAAGCAATAAAAGAAAAAGACAGTTTAGATCCTGTTATTAGAGAGCGTAATTTAAACAGATTAGGCTATCAGTACCTTAGAGATAATCAGTACGAAAATGCTTTAGAGGTTTTTAAAATTAACATTGAATTATACCCTAACAGTTCTAACACTTACGATAGTACGGGTGACGCCTATGCAAAAATGAAAGACACTACCATGGCTATTGAATATTACAAAAAAGCATTAGCTATAAATCCAGAAAATAGAAGCTCTAAAAGAGCTATTGAAAAGCTTAGATCAAAAGAAAAAGAATAATGGAGGAACTGAAATACCCAATTGGAAAACCTACTATTCCTTCAGAAATTTCTTCTGAAATTATAAATGATTGGATTCAAACGCTTGAAGAATTTCCAACAAAACTTGAAAAATTAGTTAAAAACTTATCTGATGAACAACTAGATACTCCCTATAGAAATGGTGGTTGGACTGTTAGACAAGTAATTCATCATTGTGCAGACAGTCATCACAACTCTTATACTCGTTTTAAATGGGCTTTAACCGAGGATAAGCCAGTTATAAAAGCGTATTTTGAAGATAAATGGGCAGAATTATTTGATTATCAATTTCCTATAGCATATTCAATTAATCACTTAAGGGCAATACATGCTAAATGGTCCTATTTTTTAAAAGGTTTGTCTGAAAATGATTTGAATAAAATATTTATTCACCCAGAAGGAAATGAAGAAGTTAGTTTAAAAGAAAATATTGGTATTTATGCGTGGCATTGCAACCATCATTATACCCATATTGAACAACTATTAATCCGTAAAAATTGGATATAATTTAATGTTCGTGCTCGTGTTTTAAGATACTAATCTTTCCTTTTAAGAATTCTTTTTTCTCTTCCATATCATGAGCATATCCTATAATAATTTCATCTCCAACTTTTACACTCTTTAACTTTTCTTCACTATTTAATAATTGTAAAACATCAACACCTAAATCATATTTTTTTGCTATCGATTTTACAGTTTCACCTTTTAATACGGTGTGTGTAATAGTAGGATCAAAAATTTCGTCATCATCACTAAAAGAAATTTCTTCTTCTACTTTTTTAGTGTTTTCAGGTTTTTTTCTTGTTACTTTTCCTGTGGTTAAATTAATGTATGCTGGCTTTCCTCTAAGAGATATTAAACTCCACCCTTTTGGTAATTTTATTTCTTGAGAAAATATGATTGAACTACTAAACAATAAAGAGAATAGCAATAGTTTTTTCATAGTAAAATTTTGAATGCAAATATATTTTTTAAATTAATATTAAGGCTGCAATACCAATAAAAACAATTATTTGAGCCCATTTAAGGTACACTCCTATTTGGGAATTTCTTTTTATATAATCTGATATTGAACCTGCTAACAACGCTATTGATGAAAAAATAATAAATGAAGTAAGTATAAAAAGTCCTCCTAACACATAAAACTGAATCACATTTGAGATACTTTCTGAAAATAAAAACTGAGGAAAAAATGCCAAAAAGAATATCGTTACCTTCGGATTTAGCACATTCATCCAAAAACCAGTTTTGAATAATTGCATAGTAGATTTCTTCTCTACACCTTCAGTTGAAAATGCAATTTTAGCATCACTCTTATATACTTGATATGCTAAATACAACAAGTATCCTGCACCTAATAATTTAATTACAAAAAATAATTTGGGATTTTGATTGATAATTTCTGAAACACCAAAAGCTACCAAAGTTGTATGAATAATACACCCCGTCATTAAACCAGCAACGGTTGCTAACCCGTATTTTTTACCGTTAACAATACTTTGTGTGAGTACAAAAATATTATCTGGACCTGGTGAAATAGCCAATGTAGTAGTAGCAATAACAAAAGATAAAAGGGTTTCTAGCATTTATAATTTTAAAATTTTTATTCGTAAACAGAAGCCCCTTTTAAAATGGTTTTAAAATTTTCCCATGTAGGTTTATCTGCGTCAATATCCATTTGCATATTGTCATAAAATCCTTGAACATCCTCAGTATAAGACTCTATAGCTTCTAAGAAATCTTCTAGAGTTACATTTCTCCAGCTAGATTTATCTTCTTTTAAATCTTTTCTAAATTCTCTTATAAACTCTATAAATTCAACTCTGGTCATTTAGCTAACTCAATTTAACCTTCTGCTAAAATAGCTTTATTGATTCTTTTTACCAAACTTGGTCCTTCATAAATAAAACCTGTGTAAATCTGAATCAAATCGGCACCTACATTAAGTTTTTCTAAGGCATCTTTTTCTGAATGAATACCACCTACTCCAATTATTGGGAAAGCTTTGTTAGAATTATCTGCTAAGTACTTAATAACTTTAGTACTTCTATCTTTTACTGGTTGTCCGCTTAAACCTCCGTTTCCTATTTCTTGTAATCGTTCTTTCGAAGCTTTTAAACCTTCTCTATTTACTGAGGTGTTAGACGCTATAACTCCATCAATTTTAGTTTCAGCAACTAGCTCAATAATTTCATCTAATTGTTGATTATTCAAATCTGGAGCAATTTTTAGCAATACTGGTTTTTGTGTAGTTTTTTGATTGTTCAATTTTTGAACTTCGGTAATCAATTCTTTTAAATAATCGGCATCTTCTAATTTTGCATGACTGCTTACATTTGGGCAACTTACATTCAGCACAAAATAATCTACATACGGATGCAATCCTTTAAAGCATGTTAGATAATCTTCGGTATAATTTTCAGGAGCAGTATGGGTGTTTTTACCAATATTTCCTCCAATTAGCAACTTCCCTTTATTCTTTTTTAACTGCTCAATAGCTGCTTCTAACCCTTCGTTATTAAACCCCATTCGGTTAATAATTCCTTTATCATCTTTTAAACGGAATAAACGTTTCTTCGGATTTCCAACTTGTCCTTTCGGGGTTACCGTTCCTATTTCAATAAAACCAAAACCAAAATCAGCCAATTCGTTATACAACACCGCATTTTTATCGAAACCCGCAGCTAAACCTACCGGATTTTTAAAGGTTAATCCGAATAAATTACGTTCTAATCGTTTATCATTTACTTGATACATTCCTCTAAAAACTGAAGAAACAAAAGGTATTTTAGATAAGAACTTAACTAATGAAAATGTAAAATGATGAATCTTCTCTGGATCAAACAAAAAGAAAATTGGACGAATGAATAACTTGTACATAATTAATTATCAAATATAAAAAAAGCCCCAAACACTTGGAGCTTCTGAATTATCTTAAAACAGCATCTAAATTCTTTTCGAATGTTTGCTGTAATTTTTGCATTATTTTATCAATCTGCTTGTCAGCTAACGTTTTGTTTTCGTCTTGTAACACAAAACTCACTGCGTACGATTTCTTTCCTTCTGGTAACTTATCTCCTTCATACACATCAAACAAATCAACCTCTTTTAATAAGTTCCTTTCTGATTGGAAAGCTAAATTGTAAATTTCTTTAAACTCAACTTTGTTGTCTAATAACAACGCTAAATCACGCTTAACCGCTGGGAATTTAGGCAAATCGGTTACTTTGATTTTCTTTTTTCCAACTAAACCTAAAATATTATGCCAGTTAAAATCAGCAAACAACACTTCCTGTTTGATAGAAAATTCTTTTAAAACAGCTCTTTTAACAACTCCAAATTCTACCAACTTAGTTTTACCTAAACTTAAAGAAATTCCTTCTGAAAAAACATCATTTTTAACAGGAGACGTTTTTACGTTAGCAATTCCTAAACGCTCTAAAACACCTGTAATAATTCCTTTCATGTAAAAGAAATCTGATGTTTGTGACGTTGTTTTCCAACTATCTTTAACTCTATTTCCCGTAACAAACAAGGTTAAGTGCTTGTCCTCTTGATATCCGCTTTCGTATTTATGATATGTTTTACCAAACTCATAAAACTTTAGTGCGTTATTTTTTCTGTTGATGTTGTAAGCAACCGACTCCAATCCACTAAATAATAGTGATTGACGCATTACTTTTAAATCGTTACTCAACGGATTTAACATTTCAACATTGTACTCTTCATTTAAGTTTTCTGATAATTCGATATAATCAGCTTTTGTTAAAGAGTTTGCCATTGTTTCGTTAAATCCTAACGATGATAATTGGTCTGCTACAACATTCTCGATCTTAACTTGTTTATCGTTGTCAAAAGAAATTGACGTGTTTAGTTTATGAGAAAACTCAATATTGTTGTACCCATATACACGTAAAATTTCTTCAATAATATCAGCTTCACGTTGTACATCAGTTCTGTAAGATGGTACAACCAACCCTAAACCAGCTTCAGTAACACTATTAATTTTAATATCTAACGAAGCTAAAATCTTTTTAATAGTTTCCTTCGGAATTTCTTGTCCGATTAACTTATACGCATTCTCAAATGATAAGAACACTTCAAAATCTTCTAATTTTACCGGATAGAAATCTAAAATATCTGAAGATAATTTTCCGCCTGCATATTCTTCAATTAATAAAGCGGCTCTTTTTAATGCATACTTGGTTAAATTGATATCGATTCCTCTCTCAAAACGGAAAGAAGCATCGGTGTTTAACCCGTGGCGTTTTGCTGTTTTACGAACAGAAACCGGATTAAAATATGCACTTTCTAAGAAAATTGTGTGTGTGTTTTCAGTAACTCCTGATTTTGCTCCTCCGAAAACACCTCCAATACATAATGGGTTGTTATCTGCATCACAAATCATAATATCTTCAGAAGACAACTCTCTTTCAACATCATCTAAGGTTGTAAACTTAGTTCCTTCTTCTAACGGTTTTACAACTACTTTACCTCCTCTAATTGTTGAAGCATCAAAAGCATGCAAAGGTTGCCCTAATTCGTGTAACACATAATTCGTAATATCAACAATATTATTTTTAGGTGCTAAACCAATTGCTTTTAGTCGGTTTTGAATCCATTCTGGAGATTCATTTACTGTTACATCAGTAATTGTAATTCCGCAATAACGAGGAATTAAATCTTTATCTTCAACTTCAATATCAATCTTATGTGTACGTTCATCTACGTGAAAATCTGATACCGAAGGAGAAATTAACTCAATATTTGTTCCTTGTTGAATTAAGCCTGCACGTAAATCGCGTGCTACACCAAAATGACTCATTGCATCTGAACGGTTAGGTGTTAAACCTATTTCAAACACGTAATCAGTTTCTATATTAAACACTTCAGAACAAGGAGTTCCAGGAGCTAGAGATTCATCTAAAATCATAATTCCGTCATGACCTTTACCTAAACCTAATTCATCTTCGGCACAAATCATTCCATGACTTTCTTCTCCTCTAATCTTTCCTTTCTTAATCTTAAATCTTTCTCCTTTTTCATCATACAACATAGTACCCACAGTAGCTACTGGTACTTTTTGACCTGCATCTACATTTGGTGCTCCACAAACAATTTGCACTGGGCTACCATCTCCTAAATCAACCGTAGTAACTTTTAATTTATCAGCATTCGGGTGTTTTACACATGTCTTTACTTCACCAACAACAACTCCTTGTAAACTTCCTTTAATACTTTCAACTTTTTCTATTCCTTCTACTTCAAGACCTAAATCAGTTAATAATTCACCTGTTTTTTCAGCCTCCCATTCAGTTTGTAAAAATTGTTTTAACCAATTGTATGATATCTTCATAATCAATCTCTAAATTTAGCCTGCAAATTTACGTAAAATAAAGGAAAAAACAGTATCTAGTTTTCCATTAGAACTAGCGTATTGATTGTTAACATTTTGATAACATTTATGATGAGTAAATTTTATTGATTTGCAGCGAATTAACAAAATTTCAATACATAAGTTCATTTACATGAAAAAACTTCTACCCCTTCTTATATTGATTTCTTCTTTATCAATATTTGCACAAGTTCCGTCATATTATAATGATGTAAACTTAAATTTAACTGGTACTGCGTTAAAAAATGAATTAGCAACAAAAATCATTAGTACACACACTACCAACTTATCGTACACTCCAGGAGTATGGGATGCTTTAAAGCAAACTGATTTAGATCCTACAAATTCATCAAAAGTTTTATTAATTTACGGTTATAACGATACTGATGGTAATTATGTTACTGACAGAACTCGTAGTAAAGACGCAAGTGGTGGTACAGCGGGAACTCAATGGAACAGAGAGCACGTGTATCCAAAATCGTTAGGAAACCCTAATTTAGGAACTTCAGGCCCAGGAGCAGATGCTCACCATATTAGACCTGCTGATATTTCATTCAACTCTCAAAGAAGTAGTAAAAAATTTGCTACTGGGTCAGGTAATGCTGGTGATGTTACTGGTGGTTGGTACCCTGGTGATGAGTGGAAGGGTGATGTTGCTCGTATGATGATGTACATGTACTTACGTTACGGAAGTCAGTGTTTACCTACCAATGTTGGTACTGGTTCAGCTATGGCTTCAGATGCAAACATGCTTTCTTTATTTATTCAATGGAATGTTGAAGATCCTGTTTCTGATTTTGAAAAACAACGTAACCCTATTTTAGAAGGCTTACAAGGTAACCGTAATCCTTTTATTGATAACCCAGCGTTTGCTACCCAAATTTGGGGAGGTGCACAAGCTGAAGATTTATTTGGAAACGGTGGAGGTAACAACAACGATACTCAAGCACCAACAGCTCCATCTAACTTAGTAGCTTCAAACATTACTGAAACTACAGTTGATTTAAACTGGGCAGCTTCTACTGATAATGTTGCTGTTACTGGTTATGATGTATTTAACGGAGCGACTAAAATAACTACTGTTACAACTACTAATTATAAAGTTACTGGGTTAACTGCTGCTACAAATTATTCTTTTTCTGTAAAAGCTAAAGATGCTGCGAATAATATTTCTACTGCTAGTAACTCTGTTTCAGTAACAACAGCTTCAACACCTTCTTCTGGTACAGCTACAGATTTATTAATTTCTGAATATGTTGAAGGTTCTTCTAACAATAAAGCTATTGAAATAGCTAACTTTACTGGTGCTACGGTTAACTTATCTGGTTATTCTTTAAAGAAAGCATCAAACGGTGGTGGTTGGTCTAATACGCTTACTTTAAGCGGACAATTAACAAACGGAAGTGTATATGTAATTGCTCACAGCAGTGCTACTACTACTATTTTAAACAAAGCGAATAGAACCGATACTAGTGTACTTTCTTTTAACGGAAATGATGCTGTAGGTTTATTTAAAGGTAGTACACTTATCGATTTGATAGGTAACCCTAATAGTTCATCAACTTTTGCTCAAGATGTTACTTTACAAAGAAAATCTTCAGTAAAATCTCCTAACAGTAGTTACATAACTTCAGAGTGGAACACACTAGCAAAAGATACGTTTAGTGGATTAGGAAACCACAGTATTGATGGAGGTGTAACACCAACTCCAGATACTACTGCTCCTACTGCTCCTACTAATTTAGCCGGATCAAATATTACACAAACATCTGTAAATTTAAGCTGGACAGCAGCTACTGATAATGTGGCTGTTACTGGATATGATGTTTATCAAGGTGCTACTAAACTTGCAACAGTTACAACTACTAACTATAATGTTACTGGTTTAACTGCTAGTACTAATTATACATTTACTGTAAAAGCTAAAGACGCTGCAGATAATATTTCTAGTGCTAGTAACACTTTAGGTATTACAACTAAAGCGAATGTAATTTCTTACTGTAACACAAAGGGAAACAATGTAAATTATGAGTGGATTGATAACGTTGCTATTGGTGGAATTTCTAATGCTACAAGAACTAACGGAGGATATGCAGACTTTACAGCTTTAACTGGTAATTTACCTTATGGAAGCAATACGATTATTGTAAGTGCTGGTTTTGCTAGTTCTTCTTATACTGAATATTGGAAAGTTTGGATTGATTTTAATAAAAACGGAACTTTTGAATCTTCTGAAGAAGTAGTTAGCGGTTCTTCATCAAGTTCTGGTAACCTATCATACAACTTTAATGTACCTACTTCAGCTTTATCTGGAACTACAAGAATGCGTGTTTCTATGAAATGGAACGGAGCTCCTACAGCTTGTGAAACTTTCTCTTACGGTGAGGTTGAAGATTATACAGTAAATATTGGTAGCAGTGCAAAAGGTTTAGATACAAATTTAATTACTATTGATGGAGAATTAGGAAACGAAGAACCAATCTTCAACGCAAGTGTTTCTCCAAACCCAACTGCCGAGGTTGTTAATGTTAAACTAGCTGATGATAGAAATGCTACTTTTACTATTGTAACTTTAGTTGGACAAAAAGTAGTAAGTGGAAAAGTTTCTCATAACGACATCGATCTTACAGATCTTAAAAAAGGTATTTATATACTTGAAGTAAATGATGGTCAAAAATCATTCACTAAAAAAATTATAAAAAAGTAATTTTTTAATTGTACAAACCAAATACAGCCTTATTAGTATCTAATAAGGCTGTATTTTATTTATAAATGTTAATATCTTGTTAATATTTTGTCATTCCTTAACATTAAGGTAACATAGTTAACCTAACAAAAATTGTTATTTTGTTGCGGTTTTATAAGCCCCTTAATATCAAATACATGAAAAAACTACTACTATTATTTTTATTGACAACATCCTTGTCAATATTTTCACAAATTCCATCTTACTATAACGATGTAAACATGAACTTAACAGGTTCAGCATTAAAAGATGAATTAGCAACAAAAATTATTGGAAGTCATACATCTGTCTTAACTTATACACCTGATGTATGGAATGCTTTAAAGCAAACTGACATTGATCCAACTGATAACACAAAAGTTGTGTTAATTTATGGTTGGGACGATTCTGATGCCGACATTACAAACGACAGAACTCGTGGTAAAGATAACCACGGAAGTGGTTCAGGAGTTTGGAATCGCGAACACGTCTATTCAAAATCTTTAGCAAATCCAAATTTAGGAACTACTGGTCCAGGTGCTGATGCACATAACTTACGACCAGCAGATGCGCAAAGAAACTCTTCAAGAAGTAACCGTAAGTTTGCTGCTGGTAGCGGAACTCCTTCATACATTACCACAGAAGGTTACTGGTACCCTGGTGATGAGTGGAAAGGTGACGTAGCTCGTATGATGATGTACATGTACTTACGTTACGGAAATCAATGTTTACCAACTGGAGTTGGTATAGGTAATACAGTACCTACAGATCCGAACATGATTGATTTATTCTTACAATGGAATGCTGAAGATCCTGTTTCAACTATTGAAATGCAACGCAACCCTGTGTTAGAGCAAATGCAAGGAAACAGAAATCCTTTTGTTGATAATCCTGCTTTTGCAACACAAATTTGGGGAGGTCCTCAAGCACAAAATTTATTTAATACTGGTGGTAACAACAACGATACTCAAGCACCTACTGCACCAAGTGGTTTAGTTGCTTCTAACATTACACAAACTTCTGTTGATTTAAACTGGACTGCTTCTACTGATAATACCGCAGTAGCAGGATACAATATTTTTAACGGATCTACTCAAGTAGGTAATACTACAGCTACCAACTATACTATTTCTAGCTTAACTGCAGGAACTTCATATACTTTTACAGTTAAAGCTTACGATGCAGCTGGTAACGTTTCTGCTTCTAGCAATACTGTTAACGTAACAACTCTTACTAATGGTGGAGGAAGCGGAAATGTTTCTGAATTATTAATTTCAGAATATGTTGAAGGTTCTTCATACAACAAAGCTATCGAAATTGCCAACTTTACAGGAGCTTCAGTTAACTTAGCTGACTATTCAGTTAAAAAAGCAACTAACGGAGGTGGTTCTTGGGATGCTACATTAGCTTTAAGCGGTACATTAACACATGGTAATGTGTATGTTATTGTAAACAACAGTGCATCAACTGAATTAAAAGGTAAAGCTAATTTAAACACTACAAGTAGTGTAATGTCCTTTAACGGTAATGATGCTGTAGCATTATTTAAAGGAGCTTCTTTAATTGACGTGGTTGGTAACCCGAGTAGCAGCGCTACGTTTGCACAAGACAAAACTTTGCAAAGAAAATCATCAATAAAATCACCTAATACTACCTACGCTACTGCAGAATGGGATGTATTAGCTAGTAATACTTTTTCTGGCTTAGGAACACATACTGTTGATGGTGGAGGTTCAGTAGACACCGAAGCACCAACTGCTCCTGCTAACTTAATTACATCTAATTTAACGCAAACTTCTGTTGATTTAAATTGGACTGCTTCTACAGATAATGTTGCTGTAACAGGATATGAAGTGTATCAAAACGATGCTAAAATAGCAACCGTAACAACGACAAATTACGGTGTTACAGGTTTAACTGCTGATACTGCTTACAATTATTCTATTAAAGCATTAGATGAAGCAGGTAATATTTCTGCATTAAGCAATAAAGTATACATAACCACATTAGCTGTTCCTGATACTGAAGCACCAACTGCACCTTCTAACTTAGTTGTTTCTAATGTACAACAAACTTCTGCTGATTTAGCTTGGACTACTTCTACTGATAATGTTGGAGTTACAGGATATGAAGTATATCAAGGAACTACTAAAATAGCTACCGTTACAACAACAAACTATTCAGTTACTGGATTAACAGCAGCAACAAACTATACATTCTCAATAAAAGCTATTGACGAAGCTGGTAACGTTTCATCTGCAAGTAATGTAATTGGAGTAACTACAAAATCTATTCCTACAAGTACTAGTACAATCTTATCTCAATCGTATTTTGAAAGTGGATGGGATAATTGGGCAGACGGAGGAAGTGATTGTGCACGTTACTCAGGTTCTCTTTCTTATGAAGGTAATTACTCAATTAGATTAAGAGATAATTCAGGGGTTGCTTCATCTATGACTTCAGAAAGTTATGATTTAACATCTTATGATACTGTTGAAGTTGAATTCTATTTCTATTCTTATAGTATGGAAACTGGAGAAGATTTCTGGTTACGTTATTTCGACGGAAACACTTGGCAAACAGTTGCAGCATATGTTAGCGGTACCGATTTTGAAAACACTAGTTTCTATACTGCTACTGTAGTTTTAGATAAAAACAATTTCAATTTTGTTAGCAATGCGCAGTTCCGTTTCCAAAACGATGCTTCTGCTAATGCTGATCAAATTTTTATCGATCAAGTAACTATTACTGGTAAAACTGGTACTACAACAGCAAAAGGTTTAGCTTCAAGCAACACTATTACGCATTTATATCAAATGGATGCTGATTTAGATTTAGCTGAAGAAGGCTTTAGAATGTATCCTAACCCAGTTACAGGAAGCGTAATAAACGTTGAATTACAAAGTGACGACACTAATACTGTAACCTATAGTATTAAGTCTATAATCGGAAAAGCTATTACTTCTGGTATTTTAGTAAACGACACAATTGATGTTAGTACTTTAAAACAAGGAGTGTATTTCTTAGAAATAAATGACGGTGAAGAACGAATGATTAAGAAATTCATCAAAAAATAATAGAAACTATTTCTAATAAAAAAGGCTACCAAATGGTAGCCTTTTTGTTTTATCTAAAGCAACAAAACTAATTAAACTTCAATTGTCTTTTTCGATTCTTTAGAAGAAAACACATAGGTAAATAACCACATTAACGTAAATGTTGGCACAACATCTAACCCTGGCATTGCTTCTTCAATAAAAGCTATAGCTCCAGCAATTTTACCTTTGTTTCCTTTGTATAATTTTGTCATTAAGTAAGCTGATGCAGGTGCCCAAATAATATCAGACAACTCTCCTATTCCTGGAATTAAATACGAAACGTATCCAATAGCGTCAAACAACAAACTCAATGCTAATTTTTGGTATTTATTTTCTTTACTCATTTATGTTAAATTAATTCTACAAACACAAATCAAAATTCAAGCCAAAACATAACGCTTTTGTCAGCTAAATTGATAAGTTTGTTCTAAAATACTAAAAAACGAATGATTTTTTCTGATTTTATCAATCAAATAGAAGAATTACAACAAAAACAATTAGGAGGCTTAACATCACAATTTAAGCTAGCTCCTAAATTGCGAACGCGCTTTTCTGAAGAATTAATCCTAAATAAAAATCCTAAAAAAGCAGCGGTTTTAGCATTGTTTTATCCTGATAAAAATAATCAAACTCGTTTTTTATTAACTGAAAGAGCAAGTTATAATGGAGCGCATTCTTCACAAATTAGTTTTCCTGGTGGAAAAATTGATGAGAATGACCAAAACTTACAAGAAACCGCGCTAAGAGAAACCTATGAAGAAGTTGGAATTTCTTCAAAATCTATAAAAATTATCCGTCAAACTTCTGATGCTTATATACCACCCAGTAATTTTTTAGTTGCTCCGTTTATAGGTATTACAAAAAACACTCCGATTTTCACCCCAAATGAAGAAGTTGCTGAAGTTATAGAAGTTTTACTAAGCGATTTGTTAGACGACAATAATTTAACTCAAGTAGCTATGGAAACTTCTTATATGAAAAATATCGAGGTACCATGCTTTAAACTAAACAATTACATTGTTTGGGGAGCTACCGCAATGATGTTGTCAGAAATTAAAGATTTATTAAAATAAGGCTATTCTATAATTCTTTTGTAATTTAGCTTATTCGACTAATAAAAACCAATAATAATGCCTTTATTTAAAAGGAATCCGTTCGGACATATACTATTTATTAAACGATTTTTAATTCAAACTTTAGGGTTAATTTCTCACGGTCGTTATCGTAAATTCAATGACTTACAAATTGAAGGAATGGACGTTTTACGTAGTTTACCAGAAGAAAACGTTTTATTTATATCGAATCACCAAACTTATTTTGCTGATGTTGCTGCCATGTTTCATGTGTTTAATGCTGCACTTAAAGGTAGAGATGAAAACATCAGGAATATTGGATATTTATGGAGACCAAAGCTAAACATGTACTATATCGCTGCGGGCGAAACAATGCGTTCTGGTTTACTTCCTAAAATATTTGCCTATGTAGGCTCTATTTCTGTTGAAAGAACATGGAGAAGCGCTGGAAAAGACATCAACAGGCAAGTAAAAATGTCTGATATTTCTAACATTGGTAAGGCTTTAGATGATGGTTGGGTTATAACATTTCCGCAAGGAACAACCACCCCTTTTAAGCCGATTAGAAGAGGTACTGCACACATTATTAAAACCTACAAACCAACCGTAGTTCCTATTGTAATTGATGGTTTTAGACGTTCTTTTGATAAAAAGGGATTAATGATTAAGAAGCGTAACGTACTTCAATCTATGGTTATTAAAGAACCTTTAGAAATTGATTACGAAAATGAAGATGTGGCTACTATTGTTGAAAAAATTGAATATGCGATAGAACAACATCCTTCGTTTTTAAAAGTATTAACTCCTGAACAGATAAAACAAGAGCAAGAATACCGAGAGCAAAGACGTTTTTGGGGAGCAGATCCTAAAAAAGAGGAAGAAGAATAACTAATTATAAAATAGTATGGCTAAAAATAAATCAATCTTAAATAAAAAGTCGTTAGACTTCTTAGAAAAATATTTAAACAATGCTGCCCCTACAGGATACGAGTGGGAAGGGCAAAAAATTTGGATGGACTATCTAAAACCTTATGTTGATGAATTTATCACCGATACGTATGGTTCTGCTGTTGGAGTTATCAATCCAGATGCAAAATATAAAGTAGTTATTGAAGGACATGCTGATGAAATTTCTTGGTATGTAAACTATATTTCAGAAAACGGATTAATTTATGTAATCCGTAATGGAGGATCTGACCATCAAATTGCACCAAGTAAAGTTGTAAACATTCATACCAAAAACGGAATTGTAAAAGGTGTTTTTGGTTGGCCAGCTATACATACTCGTAACAAAGCTAAAGAAGAAGCACCTAAACCAGATAATATTTTTATTGATGTAGGTTGCGCTACTAAAGAAGAAGTAGAAGAACTAGGTGTGCATGTAGGATGTGTTATTACCTACCCTGATGAATTCCATATTTTAAACGAAAATAAATTTGTTTGTCGTGCTTTAGATAATCGTATGGGTGGATTTATGATTGCTGAAGTTGCTCGTTTACTACACGAAAACAAGAAAAAATTACCTTTCGGTTTATACATCACCAATTCTGTGCAAGAAGAAATTGGTTTGCGTGGTGCTGAAATGATTACACAAACTATTAAGCCTAATGTAGCTATCGTTACCGATGTAACTCACGATACCACTACCCCAATGATCGATAAGAAAAAAGAAGGTCATTTAGAACTAGGAAAAGGTCCTGTGGTAGCTTATGCTCCTGCTGTGCAACAAAAGTTACGCGATTTAATTATTGATGCCGCTGAAGCTAACAACATTCCTTTTCAACGTTCTGCTTTATCAAGAGCAACAGGGACTGACACTGATGCTTTTGCTTATAGTAATGGTGGTGTTGCTTCTGCATTAATTTCATTACCGTTACGCTATATGCATACAACGGTTGAAATGGTTCATCGTGAAGATGTAGAAAACGTGATTAAAATGATTTACGAAAGTTTATTAAAGATTGAAGACGGAGAAGATTTCTCTTATTTTAAATAAACTAAAAAACATAAATTAAAAAAGCGTCATTGCGAACGAAGTGAAGTAATCTTTTTTAGATTCCTTTGTTATTCTTCCTCGGAATGACGCTTTTATTTTTATTACTTTTATGTCATGGATGAATTAATTGATATTGTTGACGAATTTGGTAAGTACACTGGTAAAACTTGTTTAAAATCCGAAGCGCATAAACACGGTTATTTTCATCCCACTATTCACGTTTGGTTATATACCAAAGAACAACAAATCTTATTACAAAAACGCGCTTCAACAAAAAAGGTTTTTCCTGGACTTTGGGATATATCCGTTGCAGGCCATATAGCTGCTGGTGAGAATGTGAAAATCGCTGCACTACGTGAAGTAAAAGAAGAAATTGGTTTTTCGCTCCATCCTGAAAATCTATATAAAATAGGAACTCGTAAACATATGATTACGCATCCAAACGGAGTTATTGATAATGAATTCCACCATGTTTTTATTGCTGAATTAACTTCTCCTATTTGTGATTTAACACTTCAAAAAGAAGAAGTAGACGAGTTAAAATTATTTCCTTTAGAAACTTTAAAAAGAACAAAAAACCTCGAAAACATATTGCTTCCAAGGTTTCATGATTATTATTGTTTTGTGTATGATGAAATAATAAAATCTTTTTAATTATTTCTCATCAATCTTATTTTCTTTAATCGATAATAGATTAGCAAACAATTTATACGCTCCTGAAACACCAGCTGGTAATTCTCTAAAAAAGCTTAAACCGGTATATATATAATTACCTTTACCATACTTAGCTATTAATAAACTTCCTGTTTTAGCAGACTCTCCTTTATCATTCATTGATAGTATTGGTGTATATTCTTTACTCCATTTATTAGGAAAATACAGTCCGCGCTCTTGTACCCATCCATCAAAATCTGTATCAGTAATTGTATTTGGATAATTTAAAACCGAATGTTCTTTAGCTATCATGGTTACTTTTGAATGTTCATCTGTTACTCTATCACGAGACAGTTGTAACTCATAAGGCGCTTGTACATCTACTCCTCTATTGGTGTTGTATTGCACAATTAAATTACCTCCGTTTTTTACATAATCTAACAAATACTTTTGCTTAAACTGCAACTCTTTTTTTGTGTTATATGCTCTAATCCCCACAACAACGGCATCAAACTGACTCAAATTTCCGTTTATGTCATTTACATTTAACTCAGTTACTTCATAACCTATTTGGCGTAAGTTTTCGGGAATTGCATCACCAGAACCTTGTATGTATCCTATTTTACTTCCATCTTTTTGAATGTTTAAACGTACTACTTTTGCTTGCGATGGTAATAAAACCGATTGCTTAGGTATGTGATTGTAATTAATCCCAATCAGTTCTTTATCATACTCTTTTCTTTCAACAGTAGCTATAGCTTTAAGTACACCTTCTGATTCTTTTTCGGTAGGAATTACTGTAAATTCAACTTGTTGAATATCTCCTTTTTGAGCTATCGAAAAATCAACTTCACTCGGAGTAACCTTCCAACCTTTTGGAGCTTGTAAACTCACTTTTCCAACAGTGTTTTTATCTCCAGATCTAACTTCAACAGTAACCTTTTGAGCAATTGCATCAGCAAAAATTAATACCTTATTGTTCAATTTTGTGGTTACTTTTGGTAGTACTTCAAACGGTTCATAAATTTCTCCTGCATCACGTTTTGCATACCTGTGTATTACAGGAATTGTAAATGCAATTGGCTGATTTTCGACAACTAAATTATATTGAACTTGAATAGGTCTGTTAGATTCAGGATTTCCTCTAAGTTTTTGATTTTTTACATTGTACATTCCTAAATCCCAAGGATTCGTTAACCAATATGGCGAAGAATAAGTAATGTTATTAGCAATACTTATTTTTTCTTTAAAGTTTTGTTTGCTATTCGGAGCTAAATCTAGTTGTTTTTTAATGTTTTTTCCTTTGGGAAGAATTGTGATTGATGCTAAATCCATAGAAATAGTACTCCTATTCAACACTTCAAAAGTAACATCAACCGTACTATTTGGTGTGGCGCTTGAACTTTCTGCTGAAGCTTCTAAATACAAACCAGCACAAGCTTTGATTATTTCTTTTAGCTCATTAGTTTTAATATTTCTCCAATGCGAATCTTCCAATCGACGAACCATTTTATAGGCTTTTAATAATTCTGGAAGATGCTTAGACGGATTCACAAAATCGAAATTTTCTTCAACTTTGTATAAAATATCACCAATCTCTCCACCACCTTTTATTCGGTTCCAAGTAGTATTAATTCCAGAAAATATATCTTTTTTATCCTTTGGAAATTCACCTTTTAAAAATTCGACATATTCGGTTTGACTTCCTCTTGTAGTTAACCTACCAAATCCTTGACATAAATGTTGGCTGCTTGCTATAGATGCCAATTCATTATTCGACAATCCTTTTAAAGGATAATACGTTCCAATATCAAAATTTAGCATCTTACTTTTATCTGCTTTTTCAAACATTTCTTCACTTCCGTAAAACCACCATGAAGTATTAAAAAACAAACGATTCGGATTCCAAATATTGGTATGTTCTAATTGTTCAGGATATTTCGATTTATCTCCTGCCAAGTCGAAAGCCTCAACACTTAACATTGCTGATGATGTATGATGACCGTGTGTAGTACCTGGTGTTCTGTGGTTAAAACGATTGATGATTACATCTGGTTTAAACGTACGAATTGCCCAAACTACATCGGCTAATACTTTTTCTTTATCCCAAATTTGTAGTGTTTCATCTGGATGCTTTGAATAACCAAAATCATTAGCTCTGGTAAAACGTTGCTCACCTCCATCTACTCTTCTCGCAGCTAACAACTCTTGTGTACGAATAACACCTAACAACTCACGCATTTCTGGTCCAATCAAATTCTGCCCACCATCACCACGAGTTAATGATAGATATGCTGTTCTTGCTTTTTCTTTATTTGCTAAATAGGCAATTAAACGCGTGTTTTCATCATCAGGATGCGCCGCTACGTATAAAACCGAACCTAAAAAGTTTAGTTTTTGAATTTTCTCGTAAATCTGATTTGAAGTTAACTTTTGTGGTTTTTGTGCATTTATTGATGTAGAAATCAATAAAAAAGAAAACAGAAAAAGTACTTTTTTGTGCATATTACATAGTTTGATTGATACACAAATGTAACTTTTTTAGCGTGAGTTTAAATCGTATTAACAAAACCCTAACATATTGAAAAGTAAAATACTGTTGATTTTACCCTTACTCTAAAAAATACTCATCTTTAAAACCAATTAAATACAATTTTTCTTGCGCACGGGTAACTGCTGTATATAGCCATCGTAGATATTCTACTGATGCACCATCTGGTAAATAAGGTTGCTCAATAAAAACAGTTTTCCATTGACCTCCTTGTGATTTATGACAAGTCATCGCATACGAAAACTTTACTTGAAGTGCATTAAAATACTTATTCTTTTTTACGCCCATAAACTGCTTGTATTTCGATTTTTCATGCGCAAAATCTTCTTTTACGGCTTCGTATAAACGATTGGATTCTTCGTAAGTTAATGACGGACTTTCACTGCTTAATGTATCTAATAACAATACCGTTTCAAAAGGTTTCATATCAGGATAATCAATCATTCTAACTTCTACTTCAGCAAATTTAAACCCGTATAACTCTTTAATTTGATTGATACGCATTACCTCGCAAATATCTCCATTAGCAATAAAACCAGCAGAAGACGAATCTTTTAGCCAATAGTAATTGTTTTTCACTACCATTACATAATCACCTGTAGAAATCTCGTTTTCTTGTCCGCGAATCTTCGTTCGTATTTGCTGATTGTATTGGTTGGCTCGTTTATTAGAACGTACAATAATCGCAGTATCTTCAACACCTATATCGCCATCGTAAGCAGTTGTAATGGCATCTTGAATATCATACCCATCTTGTAAACGGATAATATCAGGGTAATTTACATCAAACTGAAAATGAGTAGATTCATTTTGAATTAGCAAACGTAAATCTGTTGCGTTTGCTAAAATCCCTGAACCTTCTTCTTGTCGTACAACTTCATCCAACTCTATCTCAGTAACTTCTTTATTAAATTCAAGCGAAAGTCTATCCGCTTCAAGAGCAGGACTCATCGTTAATTTAACGGGTGGTAACTGCGCTGTATCACCTATAAAAATAATTTTACAATTCTTTCCAGAATATACATACGAGATTAAATCATCTAACAAAGAACCATTTTCAAACAATTTAGCATGTTGCTTTTCGTCAGAAATCATCGAAGCTTCATCTACAATAAAAAGTGTATCGGTATGTTTATTCGGTTGCATAACAAAACTCACTCCACCATTACCTTGCTTTTTAGGAAAATAAATTTTTTTATGAATCGTAAATGCTTGTCTGTTCGAGTACCCAGAGATTACCTTAGCTGCACGACCTGTAGGAGCTAGCAAAACTGCTTTTTGCCCAATCTTCCATAAATTATGTACTACCGTACTAATTATTGTTGTTTTACCTGTACCCGCGTATCCTTTTAACATAAACAACGCACGATTATCATCTGAAAAAATAAAATTCGTTAAAACATCTAATAATTCACTTTGCTTTTGTGTAGGTTCATACGGAAACTTTTGAAGTATTTCTTTGTAGAATTTTGGGGCAGTTTGTATCATATTTTAAATAATATTCAAAGATAAAGCTATTTCTAAATAATTATTTTCTTCATTGAAAAAAAGTTGTAGATTTGCGAATATCATATATTAAAAATTAAAAAAATGAATTTATTATTAATGATTTTAGCAGCTGTTGTAGTTGCATTTATTTTAGCTGTACTTGTTGTTAAATTTGTACCTCTAAAAATGAGATGGTTAGTTTCATTATTATTATTAGGTGCAACTGTATTTTTAGCGTATAAAATTTATGGTGGAATTATGGAGCCAATTAATTTTAACAAAGATAAAAAAGTACGTTATGCTAAAGTTATTAAGAATTTAAAATTAATTCGTGATGCTGAAGTAAAATATAAAGAAGTACACGGAACATATACAAATAGTAAAGACTCATTACTTAGCTTTATTGAAAACGGACAATTAGCGTTAACTGAAACTAAAAACATTGAAGTTGAAGAAGACAGAGGTGGTGGAATTAAAGTAAAAGTATCTAAAAAACAAGTAGACACTATTGGTTACGAACCTGTTTCTAAGTATTTTGTAGGTAAAGATTACAAAAACATGTTTAGTGTACCAGGTACTGATGAACAATTTGAATTAGCTACTGGACAAGTTGAAAAAGTTGCAGGATTAGAAGTACCTGTTTTTGAAGCAAAAGTTGCTAAAAAGCCAATCTTAAAAGGAATGAATCCTTCATTAATTAAACAAGAGTTAGAAGCTATCGAATCTGACCAAGTAAAAGGAGAATTTGTATCTGTAGGTTCATTAACTGAAGTAACTACTGGTGGTAACTGGCCTCCATTTTACGATAAAGGTGAAGTAGTTGTTAAAGAAGACTAAAAAAACAAGCGCTATTGCGCAATATAAAAGTCTATCCATCCAATTTAGTTTGGATGGATTTTCTTTTTGTATCTCTAACTCAGAGACTAAAGAGCCCATACTCTTTAGTAAATACAACTTCTCTAATTCAATAAAAACACCTGAGTTATTGTTAGAAGAAATCATAAAAATCTTTAATTCTGATAAAGATTTACAACAAGATTTTTCTTCAGTATTTGCCATACATCAAAACAATTTGGCTACTTTAGTTCCTAATCAACTTTTTGATAGAAATAACTTAGCTCCTTACCTAAACTACACAGTTAAAACATTAAAAACAGATTTTATTACATACGATGTATTGGATACTACAAGTGCAAGTAATGTGTACATCCCTTATGTAAACATCAACAACTATCTGTTTCAAAATTTTGGAGAATTTGAATACAAACACCACTCAACAGTATTAATAGATAAGTTACTGAGCTATTCGAAAGAAAATTCAGAGCAACAATTTTTTGTTTATGTTTCACAAAATGAGCTTGATATTGTTATTTGTAAGGAAGGTAAGCTTATTTTTTACAATTCATTTTCTTATAGTACAAAAGAAGATTTTATATACTATATACTATTTACTGCTGAACAGCTTGAAATGGATCCTGATAGCTTTCAATTGACCTTTATTGGCGATATTGAAAAAGAATCAGACTTATACTTAATAACATATGCTTACGTTCGTAATATTCACTTTATGAACACTATTAACAATTTCTTTGCTGACAGTGAAGATTTTACAAACCACGCTAATTTTATACTAATAAGCTAATGCGAATTATTTCTGGAAAATATAAAAGTAAACGAATTTCTGCTCCGAAAAACTTACCTGTACGTCCTACGACTGATATGGCTAAGGAATCACTTTTTAACATCTTAAACAATTTCTACTATTTCGAGAATATTTCAGTTTTAGATTTGTTTGCAGGAACAGGAAATATAAGTTACGAATTTGCTTCAAGAGGAACAGAAACAATTTATGCTGTTGATGCTAATTTTGGATGTGTAAAGTTCATCAATCAAACTTCAAAAGAGTTAGATATGGATATTAACACCTACAAAAGCGATGTATATAAATTCTTAGAAAAAACTCCCCTAAAAACTGATGTAATTTTTGCTGACCCTCCTTATGATTTTGAAGAAGCTCAGTTTTTGAAAATTGCAGATGTAATTTTTGAGCGTGATTTGCTAAATGACGACGGTGTTTTAATTATAGAGCACTCTAAACATACCGATTTAACTTCTCACCCAAACCATAGTTACGATAAGCGTTATGGTGGAAATGTTTTTAGTTTTTTTGAAGTTAAAAGTAGTGACGAAGAAGAATAAAAAAAAGGGAACCAATTTGGTTCCCTTTTCTATTACGAGTACATCTGTTCTCTTAATTCTTTTACTTTAGGATCGTCTAAATAATCATCAAACGTTGAATATTTATCAATGATTCCTTTTGGCGTGATTTCTATAATTCTGTTAGCTACTGTTTGAGCAAACTCATGATCATGAGTTGTAAACAATACTGTTCCTTTAAAATTAATTAACGAGTTGTTAAGTGCTTGAATAGACTCAAGATCTAAGTGGTTTGTTGGTTCATCAAGCATTAATATATTTGCTCTAGTCATCATCATACGAGATAACATACAACGTACTTTTTCTCCTCCTGATAAAACATTACTCTTTTTCAAAGCCTCTTCACCAGAGAAAATCATTTTACCTAAGAAACCTCTTAAGAATACCTCTTCTCTCTCTTCTTCTGTTTGTGCGTATTGGCGTAACCAATCCACTAAGTTTAACTCCCCATTTTGAAAATATGCTGAGTTATCAGCAGGTAAGTATGATTGTGTTGTAGTTACTCCCCAACTATATTTACCAGAATCAGCTTCTTCGTTACCAGAAATTACTTGATAAAATGCTGAAGTAGCTTTCGAGTTTTTAGAAATAACTGCTACTTTATCTCCTCTATTCAAGTTAATATCTACATTAGAGAATAACAATTCTCCTTCTGAATCCTTTTTTGATAATCCTTCAATATTTAAAATTTGATCACCCGCTTCTCTATCTCTTTCAAAAATAATCGCAGGATAACGACGTGAAGATGGTTTAATCTCGTCTACATTTAACTTCTCAATCATTTTCTTACGAGAAGTAGCTTGTTTAGATTTCGCAACGTTTGCAGAGAAACGACGAATAAACTCTTCTAATTCTTTCTTCTTATCTTCGGCTTTTTTGTTTTGTTGAGCTCTTTGTTTTGCCGCTAATTGAGAAGACTCATACCAGAACGTATAGTTACCTGAAAAATGGTTGATTTTTCCAAAATCGATATCTGAAATATGTGTACAAACCGCATCTAAAAAGTGACGGTCGTGAGATACCACAATTACCGTATTATCATAGTTCGCTAAGAAATTTTCTAACCAAGAAATGGTTTCAAAATCCAAGTCGTTGGTAGGCTCATCCATGATTAGCACATCAGGATTACCAAATAAACATTGTGCTAATAAAACACGTACTTTTTTCTTTGGATCAATTTCTGATAATAACGTATAATGGTCTTCTTCTTTAATACCTAAATTCGATAATAAACTTGCAGCAGCAGCATCGGCGTTCCATCCATCCATTTCTTCAAAACGAACTTGTAACTCCCCTATTTTCTCTGCATTTTCATCGGTATAATCAGCGTATAATGCATCAATTTCAGTTTTTATCTTGTGTAACTCTTTATTACCCATTAAAACAGCTTCTAAAGCAGTATACTCATCAAAAGCGTAATGATCTTGGGTTAATACAGACATTCTTTTTCCTGGTTCTAAATGAACTTGACCAGAAGTTGGTTCTTGCCTACCTGATAAAATCTTTAAAAATGTAGATTTACCTGCTCCATTTGCTCCGATAATTCCGTAGCAATTTCCTTGAGTAAACTTAGTGTTTACTTCATCAAACAAAACACGTTTCCCAAACTGAACTGATAAATTAGAAACTGATAACATGTATATTTTTTTAAATTCCGTGCAAAAGTATAAAAACTAAAGAGTATAAAAGAATTTGCACGGAAATATTTAACATATTACTTTTGACACTTTTAATTCTTTTAACAACGAATTAACAGCCTAATTATTAAGAGTTCTCTATTTTTGATCATTGATATTTAGGGTAAATTTTAAACATGATTAAGTACATAATACCTCTCATATTAGTTATATTTATTGGATGTGAAAGTTCTGACACGTCTAAGCCTACCTATTTTGGAGGTAAAATAATAAACCCTAAGTCTAGATTTGTTCTTTTAACTGATAGCTACAATTTTAAAGATACGATTCATTTAGAAAGAGATAATACTTTTTTAGGAAGCTTTGAGAATTTAAGAGAAGGATTATATATTTTTGAACATGGTAATGAGCATCAGTATGTGTTTATACAACCATCTGACAGCATTCTTATACGTTTAAACACATGGGATTTTGATGAATCGTTAGTTTTTAGTGGTGATAATGCCGAAAGAAACAATCTATTAATTGAAACTTTTTTACAACATGAGGTAGATGAAAAAAACATAAATAAATTCTTTCATTTACCTTCGAAAGACTTTACTTATAAGATTGATTCTTTAATAAAGACTAAAACTAAAATTTTAGAAAACTATCATAGGAACACTGAAAATCCATCAGAAAAATATAATTCTCTTATTGATATTGCTTTAAACTATCCTCTTTATACAAGTTTAGAGGAATATGCTATAAAAAGTATCAATAAAAAAGAGCCTGAAGTATTTAACGAATCTTATTATAAATACAGAGAAAATGTTCAGGTAGACAAGGATTCTTTAATGTTTTTTGGCCCTTACTATCGTTTTGTTATCGAAAAGATATACAACGACTTATATCAAAAAAATCACCTAAACAAGTCTGAGAACTTTACGGTTGACCTACTTAATTCTATTGATAAAAACATACAATTAGAAGAGGTTAAAAACAAACTTTTATACAATACTGTTGTTGGTCACTTTTTAAAAGAACCAAATAGCGAAAAGAAAAACGAGGCGTTCTTTACTTTTTTTAAGTTAAACACAAATAATGACCATAAAAAAAATGTTCAACGATTAATTAATGACTTAAAGTTATTACCCCAGGGAGAAGAGTTACCTTCTTTAAAGTTAATAGCTGCTGATGGAGGTTTAGTTGATATTAAAGACATTTCTAAAGGAAAAAGTACGGTAGTTTTATTTAAAAATTACAAATATGCTTCTGATGATTGGGTATCTTCTCGCTTTAATTACTTGATAAAAAACAATCCTGAGGTTAATTTTGTTTTGGTCAATTTATGTGATACCTCTAGAAGGTACACTAAAAACATTGATGTAAAGTATCAATACACTTTGCCTGAAGAAAGTGCTACTTGCGAATATTCTTCTAGTAAATTCTCTCGTATGATTTTAGTTGATAAAAACGGAATTATCAAAAACGGATATACTAGTCTTTCTTCATCAAATATCAACCAAGAAATCAGCAACTTACAAAAAAGCAAATAGTTAGCTGCTATTCATTTTATTTAGTGTACTTTTGCACCGTCCAAAAAAATCGTATTAACGATTATTAATAATTAATAGAATTCGCGGAGGGGCATCTGTGGGTTCTCGAAAAAACACAGTATGTCTACATTTTTAGATTTAGGTTTACAAGAACCTATCAATAAGGCGTTGACCGATTTAGGTTACGAAAAGCCAACAATTATTCAAGAAAAAGCAATTCCTCAAATCATTTCTTCAACTGAAGATTTAAAAGCATTTGCTCAAACAGGAACAGGTAAAACAGCTGCTTTTAGTTTACCAATTATAGAACTTGCTGATCAAACTAGCACACATACCCAAGCTATTATTTTATCACCTACTCGTGAGTTAGCTGTTCAAATTGGTAATAATATCGAAGAGTTTTCTAAATACTTACCAAATTTAAAAGTAGCAACCGTTTACGGTGGTGCTAATATTGAGGAGCAGATTAGAAAATTAAAAAGAGGAGCACAAATCGTTGTGGGTACTCCTGGTAGAACTGTCGATTTAATTAAAAGAAGAGCTCTAAAGCTTGGTAATGTTCAGTGGTTAGTTTTAGATGAAGCTGATGAAATGCTAAACATGGGCTTTAAAGATGAATTAGATCAAGTTTTAGAAGCAACACCAGAAAGCAAACAAACATTGCTGTTCTCTGCAACTTTTCCTAGAGAAGTAGAAGACATTGCTAAGAACTACATGAAAAACCCTGTTGAAGTTACTTCAGGACAAAAAAATCAAGGTTCAGATAATGTTAGTCACGAATATTATTTAGTGACTGAAAAAACACGTTACCCTGCTTTAAAAAGAGTTGCTGATTTAAATCCTGATATCTACGGAATTGTTTTCTGTAGAACACGTAGAGAAACACAAGAGGTTGCAAACAATTTAATTAAAGACGGTTATAATGCTGATGCTTTGCATGGTGATTTATCGCAAGCACAACGTGACTCTGTAATGCAGAAATTCCGTGAAAAGAACATTCAAATTTTAGTAGCTACTGATGTTGCTGCTCGTGGTTTAGATGTTAACAACCTTACACACGTAATCAACCATAAATTACCAGATCAAATAGAAAACTACAACCACCGTAGTGGTAGAACAGGTAGAGCTGGTAATAAAGGTATTTCAATTGCATTAGTAACAAAAAAGGAACAAGGTAAATTACGCCCAATCGAGCGTATTATCAAAAAAGAGTTTATCCATACTCCTGTTCCTTCTGGTAAAGAAATTTGTCAAAATCAATTATTCCATTTAATTGATAAAGTACATAATACTGAGGTAAATACAGATCAGATTGAAAACTTTTTACCAAGTATTTACGAAAAATTAGAAGATTTAAGTAGAGAGGAATTAATTCAGAAGTTTGTTTCGTTAGAATTTAACACTTTCTTATCATACTATGAAAACGCTCCTGATTTAAACAACTTATCTTCAAGAGAAAACTCAAGAGGTCGTTCTTCTAGTGAAAATATGACACGTTTCTTCATTAATTTAGGAAGAAAAGACCGTTTAAATCCTGCTAAATTAATAGGTTTAATCAACGATCAAAATATTGGTGATAAGATTGAAATTGGTGCAATTGATATTCTAGACACTTTCTCTTTCTTTGAAATTGATAAAAACTTTGAAAAAGAAACGCTAGATGCTTTTGCTGTGAATACTCCTGATTTTAATGGGCGTTCAGTAAATGTTGAAATAACAAAAACTGACCGTGGTAATGGTGGTGGAAGAAAGCCTCGTAGAAGCGGCGGAGGTAATTTTAGTGGAAGAGGACGTAGGAGCGATAGAAGTGAAAAGCCTACGGATGCTAAAAAAGGATTTGGTAGAAGACGCAGTAGTGAGCCTTCTTCTAGAAAAGGAGATAACAAACCAGCTACTGGATTTGGCAGAAAACGTAGAAGAGGATAATTTCTCTATTATATTTATAAAGTAAAAAAGCAGCTCAATGAGCTGCTTTTTATTTATCTGCACTTATAATTTCTTTTCGGTGATTCAAACCCCAATCAATAACTTCACCAATAAACCCATCTAATGATTTACCGTGTTCAGTTAAAGCATATTCTACCGTAATTGGTTTTGTATCCATAACAGTTCTGGTTATTAGCATATTAATTTCTAATTCTTGTAAATCATTAGATAGCTTTTTAGGAGCAATACCTTCTAATGCTCTTTTTAATTCCATAAACCTCATACTTCCTCCTCTTAGTAAAGTACCTATGATTTGTATTTTCCACTTACCCGAAAGTAACTCCATAGTATCTCTAATTGCCCTCAGCTGAGCAATACACTCTTTTGACAAACCTTGTTGTTCCATCTTTAAATATTAATAGTTTCTTTTAAGAAACTAATTTCTTTTTTGTATTTAGTAACAAAAATAAACTATTCTGTTTAATTTTGTAGCATAAAATTTTAAAAGATGAAAACAAAAACTTTTTTAACCATTCACGGAATAATATATGCTGCATTTGGTTTAGGCTTATTTTTTATTCCAAATTTATTATGGCCAAATTATGGACTTGAGTTAAATGATAAATATGCCGTGTTTCTTTCACAACACACTACTATATTTTTAGGAGGTATAGCAGCAATAAGCCTTTTATTTAAAGACGTAGAAGAAAAAAGTAAATATGCTAAGAAAATTTTGCAAGGTCTTTTAATAACAAACATTTTAGGTGTTATTATCACTTTATACGCTATCTATGAAGGCATATTTTATGGCTTTGGTTGGTCAGATCCAGCATTTTTTACTTTACTATCAATTCTAAGTTATATACAACTAAAACGAAATAATTAAACAAATAATAAAATGAGTACATTAAAAATTTGGGATTTGCATTTAAAATATGACGGTCCTGTAACAAAAGAATTTCTTGAAGGTAATATTAAACTTGCAGAAAGTATTGCACAAGAAGAGGGGGTAATCTGGAAAATATGGACTCATGAAGAGGGTACAAATCATTACGGATCAACCTATTTATTTAAAAACATCGATTTTCTTAACAAATACAAAGAAATGCATGTTAAAAGATTAAATAGCATAGGAATCACAGATATTAAAGACCATGTTTTTGACATACTAGAAGATGTAAGCAAAATTAATAATGCTCCACTACAATAAAAAAAGCAGCTTTTAAAAAAGCTGCTTTTCACCCCTTATAAATAATTTAATTCCCCATAAATTAAATACTCAAATTTCTCTGAGTATTCCAAAGATGCTACAAGAATCATCTTCTATTTAAAAAAATACCTTAAACGTAGTTCTTTTATGCTTAAACGTATTTATTTAGGCTTAAAATAAACTATTGATTACCTAAAATAATAGGCATTCCGTTTTTACCTGAACCAACAATTACTACTTTACTATTAGGAGATTCTGATAACTTTAACGTTGCTTCAATACCTTTTTCTTGTAAAATCTTGTCAGTTAACGAAGCACTTAAAATTTTGTTTGCTGCAGCTTTTCCTTCAGCATCAATACGTTGACGCTCAGCTTCCTTTTTAGCTTTAGCTATTCTAAACTCATACTCAAGAGCTTCTTGTTCTTGCTTTAGTTTACGTTCGATAGCATCTTTAATTGTTGGAGGTAATTCTACATCACGAACTAAAACTTCGTTTAATTGAATATACTGTTTGTCTAAAATCTTTTTAGTTTCCTCAAAAATTTCTTCTTGAATTACATCTCTCTTACTAGAATACAATTGCTCTGGGGTATACCGACCTACAACGCTACGTGCAGCAGAACGAATTGCTGGTTTTATAACTCTGTCTAAATACTTCTCTCCCTTTTCTCTATGTAACAGTCCTAATTTATCTACTTGTGGTTGATACCAAGCTGAAGCATCTAAACGAATTTCTAATCCGTTTGAAGATAATACCTGCATTTGTTCAAATAATTCTTGCTGACGAACTTCATACACATGCACTTTATTCCATGGCATTACAAAATGAAACCCCTCTCCCATTGCTGGCTCATCTACAGCTACACCACCACTAAAAGTTTTGTATAAAACTCCTGCTTGACCAGATTTTATAGTTTCGGTTGATTTTGCTATAAATACAATTAAAATAATTGCTATTGGAATCATCATTCCAAATTTTGGAAATTTTAAATCTATTTGATTTCTCGACATTTTTATTAGTTTTTTGTAAAAATAGGTAATTAATCACAATCAAAATACTCACAATTCTCTTCAGATAGTTCAAACTCTAAAGTAACGTGTTCTAACTGAAACTCATCATGCAATATTTTTCTAACTTTCTTTTTGAATTCTGCATTATCAGCAATGCTAATTGCTTTATTTTTCAATACAATATGAAGTGTTAAGATATTATATTCTCCATCCATCGTCCATAAATGGCAATCGTGTACGTTTTCTATTTCTTCAAAAGTTAATAATCGCTGTTGAATATCTTCAAGATTTATCTCTTTTGGAGTTCCTTGTAGTAAAATTCGCAAACTCTCACTAACGTTTTGATATACATTAAACAAGACAAAACCTGCTATAAGCATTGATAGAATTGGGTCTAAAATAGGAATATCCCAAAATTGCATTACAATACTTGCTATTAAAACTGCTATCCATCCTAAGACGTCTTCAAGCAAATGAAGCATAACTACACGTTCGTTAATAGTTTTTCCTTTTTTCAAGTTTACAACTGCTGCTCCGTTTACAATTACACCTAAAATGGCTATCCACATCATTCCTTTTGCGTCGGCTTGTTCTGGATTGATAATTCTAGGAATTGCTTCTTTAATGATAAAAATTGAACCGATAATTAAAACAACAGAATTTACAATAGCTCCTAGCAAAGAAAAACGACGATATCCGTACGAAAACTTTTCATTGGACCCTTTTCCAGATAATTTTTGAAAATACCACGACAATCCTAAGGTTAAACTATCTCCTAAATCGTGTAAAGCATCAGATAAAATAGCCAAACTATTCGTGAAAATCCCTCCGATTAATTCTATAATTGTAAACGCTAAATTGAGAAAAAAAGCTCTCTTTATATTCTTTGTAGTTGTATGATGCGAATGATGGTTATGACTGTGTCCCATTTTTTTAATTTAAGACTTTTAAAATACTAAAAAGATGCAAAAAAGAGGAGATAAACTCCTCTTCTTTTATAATTTAATTAAAATTCCTGTATTAAAAATAAAACCGTCGGTTGGTGCCCAAATATCAGTAAATGTAGGGTTATTATGTGGAGGTATTACCATTGATTGATAATTCTGTTGCTTGGTATCAGTAAAATTTTCAAAATTTGCATACAAACTTACTTTACCTAAAGTTCTCATAAGCATAAAGCCCATCGTCCAATAATCAGGTGTTTCAGTTAAGTTATTTCTTAACTGCGAACTTTTATAATAGGCTTCGTAACCAATTCGCCATTTATCATGTACTTCATACATTAACACACCTCCAAAACTGTGTTTTGGTGTTAATGCTTTTTGATTTCCGTTTAATTTTACATTGTTATATGCATAATTAGTAAACAGCACAAAATCTTTATATTTCAGCTTTACATTGGTTTCTGCTCCGTAACTATGCAAAGAATTAGAAGCATTTATAAACTCATAATCAGTTCCATTGTTTTGTAGTATTAATGAATTCTCTAACTGTGTATAAAACACTAATTGGTTGAATGAAAAAGACACATTATCATTAAAAACTTTGGTTTTATAATTTACATCTGCATTAAAACCAATTGAAGTTTCAGCTTTTAATTCTTTAATAGCAATAGGCAACACATTTTGATAGGAACGTAACTCAGCATCTTCAGTAAATATTGTTGGAATTTTATATCCTAAACCTCCTCCTATTCTACTTGAAACCTTATCGTTGTATTTTATAAATAATGAAACTCTTGGTAATACAAATGTTCCGTAATTGTTGTTATAATCTGTACGTAAACCACTTTCTAATGTTAAATTATTGGCTAGTTTCCAATTGTTTTGCGCAAAAACTCCTCCGGTAAATTGCTGGTAGCTTCTATCTGTAGTCGTTTTAGGATTTTCTATAAAATTTTCTGTAATAATGTTCCCTCCAAAAACCCAATCGGATGTGTTGCTGTATAAATTATAAGTTGCTTCAGTAAATGTTGCCCATTGTTTTCCGTCAAACTCATAATTGGGTAAAGTTAGGTTTCTTTTAAAGTAGCTCACGCTATTTTTAAAATGAAAACTTTTACTGTCTGAAATACTATTATCATAAGACAATTGAGAAGCATATCGTTCTGTTTTATTTTCTTCAAAGAAATTATGATCTGGAGTCATATTTCCTTCAATAACATCAGTATCTCCTCCTATACGATTCTCGATAGTTGTTCCAAAATTCAAACGCCATTCTTCTTTTTCATTGGGATAATAAAATAATGAAGGATTGATGCTAAAACTTCTAACTTTTGGAATATCAGTAAAATGATCGTCATTTACATCAGTAGCTTGCTGTCTGTTAGCTGAACCGTATAAAGTAACTCCGAATTTGTTAAACCGTTCACTATAAAAAGCATTTAAAGTACTTCCGTTTCTTGAAGTTTGATCGAACATTATGTTTATTTCTCGTTCTTCTTTCGGCTTTTTAGACACTAAATTTACCAAACCTGCAATTGCGCCTCCACCATACAAAGTAGAAGAACTTCCTTTAATAATTTCTACTTGTTGCAAATCTAGAGGCGGAATTTGCATGATGCTTAATCCGCTTGAAAATCCACCAAATAATGGAAATCCATCTTTTAATAACTGAGTGAAACGACCATCTAACCCTTGAATTCGAATACTTTGATTTGCAGAGTTAGCAGAAGTTTGTTGCATCTGTATTCCTGTACTTTCTCGTAACACCATAGCTATATTGGCAGAATTCATTATCGCTTTTTCACCTAATTCTTCCGCTGCCACTACTTCAATTCTTGTCGGGATTTCTGCAATGGTTCGTTTACTTCTGGTGGATTGAATAACCACTGCGTCTAAGGTTTCTTCATCCTCATGAAGTTCAATAATAATTTGTTTTTCGCTCGTTGGAAATGAAATCTCTTTTTGTACCGTTTCAAAACCTATAAATGATATTATAAATGTGTGTTTTCCGTTGGAAATATTGTTTAAAACTGCAACTCCATCTAAATTGGTTTCTGTTCCTATTGTTGAATTTTTTATATAGACTGATGCACCTACAATAGGTTCTTTTTCATCTGAAATTACTTTAAATTTTATTGAGTTTTGTGACTGTATTTGAATAGCAGATAGCATAAATGCTACTGCAAAAATTATATTTTTAAACATGTATTTTCTTTAAATTAATTATGCGTATAAAACCGACATCTTTTTTCTTAAAAAGATGCGTATAAAGCTTTCAAGTTAACGAAAGCAAACTATAATTAATTTAAAGTTTTGGTGGTTGGAAGATTCCTTTTAAAAAGGAAAAGTTATAAGGAGTTTCGTAAAAATTAATCTTTTCTATTATTTCAAAAAAAGGAATAAATTCAAAGTTATAATCAATAAGAATAAATTCTACAGACAAGTTAATTACATTACAATGATGATGGTGTTCTTTGCTTTTTTCTTCTTCTGTATCGTTTTGATGATGCTCATCATGATGCAAATCATCTATCTCATCAAAGTGTGTTTCAACTTCATTTTCAAAAACAATAGCATCAGTATGTGCTTGCATTGGAGGTGCAATTAGTAATAAGGTTAACAATATGATGCAAAAGTTTTTCAATTCTTACAATTATAGTCTGCAAAAATATACAATTTCTTTAGGCTATTCTTCTTCTAACCTATCTTTAACATATTCTATTTTTGTTTTGCCATGAGCTACAGGATTTCCTTCTTCGTCTAAACTTACCATGATAATCTTATCTATTGAAATAATTGTTTTCCTGGTAATTTTATTACGAACTTCACAACTTAGCGTTATAGAAGTTCTTCCAAATTTTACAACGTTAATTCCTATTTCAATTATATCACCTTGTTTTGCTGAACTTACAAAATCTATTTCAGACATAAACTTGGTAACTGTCTTCGGAATTTCTAACTGAATAATAGCATATAAGGCAACTTCTTCATCTATCCATTGTAATAATCGTCCGCCAAATAAAGTTCCATTAGGATTTAAATCTTCTGGTTTTACCCATTTTCTTGTGTGAAATCTCATCTTATTTTCTTTTACCACAAATTTCGGTAACTATACTTCTTTATCCAATGAAAACCGATTGGTTTCTTAGATTTTACCATAATATTTTCTGATAAACCATTCTGCACTTAAAAAGGCAACTATCAAAAATAAAATCCATTTCCAATCTATTAAATCTTGTTCTTTAGAAATTGATTTTTGCGTGGTATAATACGATTCATCGTTAATCAATTCTTGCAATAATTGATTAATTGAATTTGGATAAAAAACAGCTCCGTTTGTTTTTGTTGCTAATGATTGTAATTTTTGCTGATTTGCATTGGTAAACTGTTCTTCTATCTGATAATCAGTAATTTTAAACTCACCATAAGCGTTTATTTTTTGATTGACTACCGAAACTTTGTAGGAATAATCACCTGAAATCAAACCTTCTACAGATACTTGGTATGAATTGTTAATCAACGAAAATGGTAACTTTTTTTGCTCTTTAGTTTCTTTATTAGTTAGCGTAAGTTCTAAATTAGCTCTGTTATCAAACTGATAATTTTTATCTACATAAAATGCAGAAATAGTAATAGGCGCATTTGCTGGATACAATCGTTCAGAAGTAACCTCTAACCTCTTTCTCTTTTTGTTGGAAGCTAAATACTGTACCAAATTACCTATAAATTTGTCGAAAGTTTCAAAATTTTGCTCTTTTAAATAACTTGAAGCTCTCCATTTCCAAACTCCTTCACCAAACAATACTGCACTTTTCTTTTCATTTTCTTCAAACGTTGCTAATAAAGGTTGTGTGGTTTCTACTCCTGCAAATTTTTGATATAACAATCCTTGTACTTCTTTCTTTAATTGAACCTCTCCGAACTTATCTTCTAAAGGAGGAAATCCTTCAAAACCAATATCTTCTTGCAAAAAGGTTAAAAAATTAGGATTATAAACAGGACTATATTCTTCTTTCTGATTAATTGCCTTCTTCTGAACTCCTAAATTTTGAGCATTGATAAAATTCCAATCGGTTTTTGTACCTGAAACTAGCAAATAATTAGATGATATTTTCTCAAATACATTTTTAAAAGATCCATTTGGTTGATACAAAACATACATTTGATAATCTTCAAAATTTATATCATTATCTTGAATAAATTTGATATCAACCTTTCGTTGTTTGTTACTTTCAATTGCTTTTTTTAATGCTCCTAAATCTGGATGCAAAAAAGAACCTAATAATAACACTTTGGTTTGTTCATCAAGAACTTCAACAGAAAAACTCTTGTAATTATTCTTTGTGTTTTTTTCGTTGTCTATTTTACTAATAGAAGCTGTATAATAATGTATTCCTTTAGTTGAAGAAAGCAAATTTGTAGAAACCGTTTGCGTAGGATTTTCAGGCGAAAATTCAACCTGCTTTGAAAATATTCTTTTTCCGTTTTGAAGTATGGCAAAGGTAGATTTCACCCTTTCTTTTCCTTCATAGTACAATAATGCTTCAACAGGAAACTTGTTTTCTAAATAACTGTATTTATTAACATTTAACTGTGAAATTTGCACATCTTGATATTGAGTTGTATCACCTACTATTACTGGAAAAATCTTATTAGCCGAGTGAATAAACTCATAATCATTTCCTTGAGTTTGATTACCATCAGTAATTAAAATAGTTACTGATTTAGTCTCTTTATTCAGTTCATTAACAGCATTTATTGCTTTGTAAATATTAGTATGTGTATCTGAAAAAGAAAGAGAATCTAAAACGCTAATTTCTTTTCCAAATGAAAAATACTGTACTGCAAATTTTTCTTGAATTTTATTCTGATTTTGAACTTCTGATAATAAATTTCTAATAGTTTTATCTTCTTTAAAAAACTGTGTAGAAAGCGAATTATCTACCAATACAGATAATACTGGTTTGATGTTTTCTGTTTCTAATGTTTTTATTTTAGGGTTGATGAGTAATAATCCTATTAAAAAGAGTGTCAACGCTTTTAAAGCAAATAATAAGATATGTACTTTAGGAGTTCTTTTTATTTTGTAGAAATATTGAAAAAAAGCAATAGCAACACTTAATAAAACTGCTAAAACTAAATATATGAGAGTTGACGTTTCCAAATAAACTATTTTAATATGTGAAGATAAAAAAAGCTATGAAATAAAGAAAGACATCCGCTTTTTCATTTATGATTTAGGTCATAAATTAACTTGAATATGCCTAATAACTTTGTCGTAAAATATATCAGGCATGAATACAGTACAACAATTAACGGTAAACAATACTACTAGTAAAAAACTAAATGTAAACCTTATAACTGCTATAAATAACAAAATTAAAGCTCATGAAAGTAACGCAATTGGTATATCTGTAATATTAATAATGGTAGGAACAATGATTGCTTCAATTACAGCTGCACTAGCCGCTCATGAAAAAATTAATATGTTCTTTTTAATGTTTGCATGTATATCTGCAATGGGTGCAAATGCAGCAGCAATAAGTCAACGTTCTTTTAAAACGGTAGTTTGGGCATTTATAATCAATATTATAGGAAATATTTTATCAATTATCTATTTACTAACTATTTAGGTTTGGCTTCAAACATTTTAAAGAAAAGCATGGATGCAATATTTCGTGCTCTTTCTTTAGCTTCGTGAGCTTTTATACCATCAAAAAGTTCATCAACCGTTTCAAACCACAATTGTAACCAACGTCCAAAATGTTCTTGATAAATTGAATAATCAAAATCTTTATCAACATCTTTATGGGCTTTCATTGGGTTTCCTTTAAATTTTCTAACAAAAAACAAATTGGTTTCCCAAAAATCGGTAAGTTTTTCTAAATGGCTATCCCAAGTGTTTTCAGGAATCGTTTTTAAGAAGATTGGTCCTATAAAATCATCTTTTCTTATTTTATCATTATAAAAAGTTGATACTAGCTTATAAACATCTTCTCTATTTTGAATATCTTGTTTATCCATTTATAAATTATAATTAAAATCCGCCTCAAAAGTATATCTTTAGGCTACCGCAATTTATGACTTAAATCATAATGATACCAGAAGAACTCTTATTAAAATACAACGCTGAAACTAAAGATTTCAAAAAAGAAGAATCCATTTTTTCTGAAAAGCAAACTGCACATTATTATTATCAAATAGTTAATGGTGCAGTGAAAATGAATAACTTTAATGATGACGGTAAAGAGTTTATTCAGGGAGTTTTTTATAAAAACCAAAGTTTTGGAGAGCCTCCACTTTTTATCGATGTAAAATATCCAGCCAATGCAGTTACTATATCTGACAGTACAATTTTAGCTTTATCAAAAAAAGACTTATTTAAATTATTACAAGACAATCCTGAAATTCATTTAAAAATTACTCAAAGTTTAGCAAAACGTTTGTACTATAAAGCAATTATTGCTTCTGAAATTTCTAGTCAAGAACCAGCGCATAGAATTCTTAGATTTATTGATTATTTAAAAGAAGATGTCTATAAAGTAACCGGTAAACATTCGTTTAAGGTAGAGTACACTCGCCAACAAATAGCAGATATTTTGGGGTTACGAGTAGAAACCGTAATTAGAGTAATTAAATTATTAGAAAAAAATGGTGATGTAGAAATTAACAAACGAAAAGTGTATCGCTAAAATTTTCATTGGTTTATCTCTTAAAAAGATAAGTATTTTCTATTTTTGTGCCTTTCAACACAACAACAAAAAATGAACTTAACAGAATTAAATGCCATCTCTCCTATTGATGGTAGATACCGCAACAAAGTTGCTAGTTTAGCTAACTATTTTTCAGAAGAAGCACTAATAAAATACCGTGTAAAAGTAGAAATTGAGTACTTTATTGCTTTATGCGAGATTCCTTTACCTCAGTTGGCTGATTTCAATAAAGATTTATATGCTGATTTACGTACAATTTACACAGCTTTTTCTGCGGAAGATGCTTTAAAAATTAAAGAAATAGAAAGCGTTACCAATCATGATGTAAAAGCTGTTGAGTACTTTATTAAAGAAAAGTTTGACAAGCTAAGCTTGAATGAATATAAGGAGTTCATTCACTTCGGATTAACGTCTCAAGACATTAACAATACTGCTATTCCGTTATCTATTAAAGATGCGATGGAAGAAGTTTACTACCCTACTTTAGATAGTTTAGTTTGCAAATTAGCTGATTTATCAGAAGAATGGGAAAACGTACCTATGCTAGCAAGAACTCACGGGCAACCAGCTTCTCCTACTCGTTTAGGAAAAGAGTTTTTCGTTTTTGTAGAGCGTATTAACAATCAGGTAATTCACATACAACACACACCACATGCAGCGAAGTTTGGTGGTGCTACGGGGAATTTTAACGCGCACAAAGTTGCGTATCCAGATATCGATTGGAAAAACTTCGGAACTCATTTCGTGGAAGAAGTTTTAGGTTTACACCATTCATTCCCTACTACTCAGATTGAGCACTACGATCATATGGCGGCTTTATACGATGGATTAAAGCGTGTTAATACTATTTTAATTGATTTAGACCGTGATGTTTGGACGTATGTTTCTAACGATTATTTCAAACAAAAAATTAAAAAAGGTGAAGTTGGTTCATCTGCAATGCCACATAAAGTAAATCCGATAGATTTTGAAAACTCTGAAGGAAATTTAGGAATTGCTAACGCTATTTTTGAACATTTGGCAGCTAAATTACCAGTTTCAAGATTACAACGTGATTTAACTGATAGTACGGTATTACGTAACGTTGGAGTTCCTTTTGGACATACATTAATTGGTTTTGCTTCTACTTTAAAAGGGTTGAACAAGTTATTATTAAACGAAGCTAAATTTGCTGAGGATTTAGAAAATAACTGGGCGGTAGTGGCTGAAGCTATTCAAACTATTTTACGTCGTGAATCCTATCCTAATCCTTATGAAGCTTTAAAAGGATTAACACGTACTAACGAAAAAATCAATAAAGATTCTATTGCTAATTTTATTGATACCCTGGACGTTTCAGAAGCAATTAAAAATGAATTAAAACAAATTACACCATCAAATTATACAGGTATATAATGAAATATTTACTTACTTTTTTAGTTATATTTTTAGCAATTTCTTGTACTTCAGAGAAAAATGGAGATCCTACTCGTTTTGTTCATGGAACATTTGAAGTTCCAGCAAATGATAACATAGGAAAATCTATAATCGTAAGAAAAGATAGTTTACAAATAGAAACATATACTAAAAAAGTAAGTGTTAAAAATGGTAATTTAACTACAGCAAAAGAAGATATTCATATCGATACTTTTTATATTAAGTGGAAAAACAACTTCGCCTATACTCTGCGAATGAAAAACCCGAAAACAGATTTAGATAAAGATCCTATATTTGTTCAAATAACAAAAGTAACCGATAGCTCCTATAACTTTACAGCAAGAATCGGTTACACTAATTTTAAACCTAAAGGAACTGTATTTAAAATTAAATAACTATGGAAATATTTTTACAAGCCGACACTTGGATTGCCTTACTTACACTAACTTTTTTAGAAATAGTATTAGGTATAGATAATATTATATTTATCTCTATTGCAGCAAATAAATTACCCGAAAATCAACGTAAAAAAGCTACAAACATTGGTCTTGTTTTAGCAATGATATTACGTATCATTTTACTTTTTGGTATTGGTTATTTAATTAAAATGAAAGAACCATTCTTCCACATAGATTTATCATGGATTAAAGCTGGAGTAACAGGTCAAAGTTTAATTTTATTTGCAGGTGGTATTTTCTTATTATATAAAAGTACTCAAGAAATTCACCATAAAGTTGAAGGACATGATGATGATGAAATTGAAGGACAACCAAAAAAAGGATATACATTATCTCAAGCTATTGTTCAAATTACATTAATTAACATCGTGTTTTCTTTTGATTCAATTTTAACAGCTGTAGGTATGACCAATGGTATTGAAGGAGCGATGATAATTATGGTTGCATCGGTAATTTTATCAATGGTTATTATGATGTTGTTTGCTAATCCTGTTGGTAAGTTTGTAAATCAACATCCAACAATTCAAATGCTTGGGTTAGCATTTTTAATTTTAATTGCCTTTATGCTTATTGCTGAAGGAGCACATTTATCTCATGCTGAAATATTAGGTTCAACAGTAGGTGTAATTCCTAAAGGATATCTATACTTCGCTATTGCTTTTTCTTTAGGAGTAGAAATGTTAAACATGAAAATGAGAGGAAAATCTAACAAATAATAGTATTTTCTTTCTTAAAACATAAAAAATCTGGTAGTTAATAACTATCAGATTTTTATTTTATACATTTGCTGTAATGTTACGTTTCAAAAAACATATCGCCTTACTAAGTATTTTTATGCTACTGTTACCAACAATAGTATTAACGGCACATCTTTTTGAAAATCACGAACACACAGTTTGTTCTTCTGTAAATGATCACCACTTTCATGAAAAAGAACTCGACTGTTCTTTAGATCATTATCATTTTAGCACTTTTACTTCTAAAGCTGCTGAAAGTTACACTGTAGTTCCAAAACACTTTTACAAAACAGATTACGAGACACAACCTCAGTTAATCTCTTTTGTTTATGTTGATAAAAAATCTTCCAGAGGCCCTCCAATCGTTACTATTTAATCGCATTGTTGTTTTAATACAACTCAAACTTTTTAAATAAAATAGTAACATACAATTACATGAATAAAATATTAAATCTCCTATTATTTATGGGAGTATCTGCTATATATGCACAAAACAGTTTATCAGGAAAAATTACTGATACCGATAATAATCCTCTTTTAGGAGTAGAAATTTACTCTGAACAATTGCATAAAGGAACCGTTACCAATGAAGACGGAAGCTATACTTTACAAAATATCCCAAACGGAAAAGTAGCTATCAATTTTACTTTTTTAGGATTTAAAAGTGTTTCAAAAGAATTTACATTTAATAACGAAAATGTTTCTTTTGACCTTAGTTTAGAAGAATCAATTTTTAAGATTGATGAAGTTATCATTTCTACACCCTTTAACAAGTTACAATCAGAAAATGTAGTTAAGGTTGAACGTCTTTCAGCTAGAGCTATTCAAAAAACGGGTGCTACTACCCTATCTGAAGGAATCACAAATATTGCCGGAGTTTCACAGGTTTCTACAGGAACTTCTATCGGTAAACCCGTTATTAGAGGTTTAAGTGGAAATAGAGTTTTGGTATATACTCAAGGAATTCGTTTAGAAAATCAGCAATTTGGTGGTGAGCATGGTTTAGGTATTAACGATGCTGGTATTGAAGGAATTGAAGTTATTAAAGGACCAGCATCACTTTTATACGGTTCGGACGCTTTAGGAGGTGTTCTATACATTCAACCAGAAAAATTTGCTCCTGAAAACAAAACAAAACTAAATTTTAATCAGCGTTTTTTCAGTAACACACTAGGAACCAACACATCCATTGGTTTAAAATCTTCAGTTCATAACTGGCAATTTTTAGCAAGAGGAACGTATGCGCAACATTCAGACTATAAAACTCCTAATTATAGAGTTACAAATACACGATTTAACGAAAGAGACTTAAAATTAGGTATTGGTTTTCACGAAAAGAATTTTTCTTCTGAATTACGTTATAACTTTAATAATTCGAGATTAGGATTAACCGAAGGAATTGGAGAACAAACAAAAGAAACACATCTAGAAGTTCCTTATCAAGATATTGATAATCATATTATCAGTTTACACAATCATGTTTTCTTTAAAAACTCAAAATTAGATATCGATTTAGGATATACAATTAATAATAGAAAAGAGTTTGAAGAACACGAAGAGCATGTTGAAGGTGAAACTGAAGAAGAACATGAAGTGCACGAAGAAGGCGAAGCGGCTTTAAACATGAGACTTAAAACGTTTAGTTACAATGCTAAATACCACCTTCCTAAATTTGGGAAGTTTGAAGTATTAGTAGGTACACAAGGATTAAGTCAAACAAACACAAATTTTGGAGAAGAATTGTTAATTCCAAATGCAACAATGAATGACTTTGGTTTGTTTGCCACTACCAATTTTGAATGGAATGAAAATACTTCTTTACAAGCGGGTATTCGTTACGACAATAGAACAATTACTACAGAAAGACACGAAGTAGTTCATGAAGCTGAGGTGCATGTTTTTGAAGCTATTGATAAATCATTTAATAGTTTTACTGCTTCTTTTGGAGCAAAAACTAAACTTTTTGATGTTATTAGTACTCGTTTAAATATTGCTAGCGGATTTAGAGCTCCGAACCTTGCTGAATTAACTTCAAACGGAGTTCATCATGGTACAAATCGTTTCGAAGAAGGAAATAACAACCTTGTAAACGAAAAAAACTTACAGTTTGATCTTTCTTTTGATTATAATGCTGAACATTTTGAATTGTTTGCAAACGGATTTTACAACAAGTTAAACGATTATATTTATCTGTCTCCTACTGGTGAAATAGAAGATGAAGCTCCTGTGTTTACGTATTTACAAGAAGATGCTAAATTGTATGGGGGTGAGTTTGGATTCCATTTACACCCACACCCATATGACTGGTTACATTTAGAAAGTAGTTTTGAAACTGTTATCGGTAAGCAAAATAACGGTGATTATTTACCTTTAATTCCAGCAAATGCATTGAAAAATACTTTACGTACAGAATTTTCAAATGATTCATGGTTACCTCACGGATATGCTATGGTTAGTTTACACTCTTTCTTTAAGCAGGAAAATGTTAGTCAATTTGAAACATCTACACCAGCATATAACTTAGTAAATGTTGGTTTAGGAGGTGATATAAAAGTCAATAAATATACGTTTACAACTTCATTATCAGTAAATAATTTATTTGATAAAAAATACATCAATCACCTATCTCGTTTAAAAAGTGAAAATATTTTTAACCCTGGTAGAAATATTGTTTTAGGTCTTAACATTACTCTATAATAAAAACAGCACCCTAATAAAATTGTTAGGGTGCCTCTTTATATAAACAAACTTTAACTTAATAAAGTTTTTATTCTTTTTCTCTTTTAAGCAACTCAGGAAATTTCTTTTTAAAGCGATTCAATCGAGGGATTGAAACTCTTTGTACATATGGATTTTCAGGATGCAACCTCTCATAATTTTGATGATAATCTTCCGCAGGATAAAACTTATCAATCTTCTTGACTTCTGTTGCTATCTTACCTTTATAAACTTCTTTATTCAGTTTTTTAATAGTATTATCAATTACTTTCTTTTCTTCATTGGTGTCATAAAAAGCTATCGAGCGATATTGAGTTCCATAATCAGGATGTTGACCGTTTTTGGTTGTTGGGTCATGTGATCCAAAAAATACCGTTACTAAAGTTTCAAAACTTACTTCTTTAGGATTATAATACACAGCTACCGTTTCAGCATGTCCTGTTGTACCTGTATTACTACTTTTATAAGTAGGGTTTTTAGTATGTCCACCAGCATATCCTGATACAGCTTCCTCAACTCCCTTTACACTTTCAAAAATTGCTTCTACACACCAAAAACAACCACTTGCAAAATATGCTACTTTCGTATCTTTTGTTGAATAATTTGATAATACATTTTTTTCAAGTTTCTTTTCCGTAGAAAAGCCAAATAAAATTGTAATTAAAAAAACACCAATTATAGATGCTGTTATCTTTACTATCTTCATAATTTATCGTTATATACTGTCTTTGTCGTTCTAAAATCTACTTTTATACAATTGTTTACAACTTTAATATTTCCTTAAGAAATTTGTTTGCGAGTTGCCAATGGGTTTTCTATTTTTGTTCGTATAAAGATTAAGTTTTAATGGAACATTTTATAGTATCAGCACGTAAATATCGTCCTCAAAATTTTGAAGATGTGGTAGGGCAACAAGCTATTACCAATACGTTAGAAAATGCTATAAAAAACAACCATTTAGCACAAGCTTTATTGTTTACAGGTCCTCGTGGAGTTGGTAAAACATCGTGTGCTCGTATCTTAGCAAAACGCATCAATCAAGAAGATGCAACTACAAATGATGAGGATTTTGCTTTTAATATTTTTGAATTAGATGCAGCATCAAACAACTCGGTTGATGATATTCGTAATTTAACCGATCAGGTTCGTATTCCACCACAAACAGGAAAATACAAAGTATATATTATTGATGAGGTTCATATGCTTTCGCAAGCAGCTTTTAACGCTTTTTTAAAGACTTTAGAAGAACCACCTGCACATGCTATTTTTATTTTAGCAACTACCGAAAAGCATAAAATTATTCCAACAATTTTATCACGTTGTCAAATTTTTGATTTCAAACGAATAGGTGTTTTAGATGCTAAAGAGTATTTAAAAACAATTTGTGCTAAAGAAAATATTACTGCTGAAGATGATGCACTACATGTAATTGCTCAGAAAGCTGACGGAGCAATGCGTGATGCTTTATCAATTTTTGATAGAGTTGTAAGTTTCTCTGGAAATAATTTAACTCGTGAAGCGGTAACTCAAAACCTAAACGTTTTAGATTACGACGTATATTTTAACATAACGGATTTACTACTTGACAATAAAATTCCTGAAGTGTTAATGGCTTTTAATGATGTGTTGAGCAAAGGTTTTGAAGGACATCATTTTATTAACGGATTAGCTTCTCACTTTAGAGATTTGTTAGTTGCCAAAGATCAAGCAACTATTGCTTTATTAGAAGTTGGTGATAACACCAAAAAGAAATATTTAGATCAAGCTACAAAGGCTAGCATGCAGTTTTTAATGTCAGCTATAGATAAGGCAAACGATTGCGATTTAAAATATCGAGGAAGTAAAAACCAACGCTTATTGGTAGAACTTACTTTAATGCAAATTGCCTCTATCACTTTTGATGGAGCAAAAAAAAAATCTAGCAACTACATAATTCCCGCTACTTTTTTTACTTCTCTTTCTCCTTCAGTTAAAAAAACTGAAGTAAAACCAGTTGTTCCTAAAACTCCAGTAAAAGTTGTAGAAAAACCAACTACTATAAGTTCTTCTGAAGTACCTAAACCAACTTTAAAGAATGTTAAACGTCGTACTTCTGCGTTGTCTTTTAAAAGTTTACAGGAAAAGAAAGAAATTAAAGTAAATTCTGATGAAGAAGAAAATTTCGACAACCATCCAAAGGCGTTATTTTCTCATGATGATTTAAAAGATGCGTGGAAAAAGTATTACTTTCAACTACAACGATTAGGTGAACAAAGTATCGCTGCTATTTTAGCTTCAGACGAACCTAAACTACTAGAAAATTTTACTATCAATTTTGCGGTTCCTAGTGAATTAATGAAGTCTCAATTAGAAAAAGGAAAACCAAAATTATTACGTTTTTTAAGAGAAAAACTTAACAACTACGGTATTCAAATTAACGTTAAGGTTAATGAAACTATAGAAAAAAAGTTTGCCTATACACCACAAGAGAAGTATGACAAACTTAAAGAGAAAAATCCTTTACTTGAAAAGTTAAAGAATACTTTTGGTTTAGATGTTTAAGTTCTTACCTATGTAAACAATAACCCAACCATCTATTTTCTTTACATCGTGCTCAAACTCTGAAATTAATAAGATTTCATTAGTCTTTTTATTCTTAACTAAAACAGGAATAGACTTTATTTCTTCGTGAATCTTTTCAATCTTAGTTTTATATTCTTGTACAGATTCTACCGCTGTTTCATGAATTTCTGGGAATTCTCGTACCGCTTCCATTATGTTGATATAATCATCTTCTACAGTAAATAAATGATCTTCATCTTCATAATCTTTCGTAATAACTTCTTGTGAAGTTGCTAAACGATAAGCACCTTGTTCACCAAAAATTGAAGAAAAATTTGAAATCACATATTTGTTGATTGAATCACTACCTGTCATTGCTATTAAATAACCTACATCATTCAACTCAATATTATCAGTAAGTTCTTCATCGTAAATATTTACTTCTAACGACTCAATTCCTTCACTTTTGGCCTTTTCTATATTCTCAGCATTCGAATCTATTAAAACTACTCTGCGTTTATTATCTTTTAAATACTTAGCTACCAATCTTGCCATATCTGAAGCACCAACAATCATAATTGCGTTAGAACGCTTTAAAAACACTCCTACTGCTCTTGCAAATAATCTTGCCGTTGTTGCATTTAATAACACTGTGCCTAGTACCACCATAAATACTAACGGTGTAATATATTCTGCCCCATCAACACCTTGTTTTAACAGTTTTCCTCCAAAAAGAGAAGCAATACCCGCTGCTACAATACCTCGGGGTCCTACCCAACTTATAAATAACTTTTCGTTTACTTTTAGGTTAGATTGAGAAGTACTTAAAAAGACTGCCAACGGTCTTATTATAAAAACTATTAGAGCAAAAAGTAATAATGTTTTCCATTCATAAAGTAACATCATCTCTTTAAAGTCAATGTTTGCTGATAATAAAATAAATAGAATAGAAATTAACAGTACACTCAATGATTCTTTAAAATATAATATCTCTTTTAAGTTTTTTAACTTACTATTTCCTAACACCATTCCCATTACTACTACTGCTAATAATCCTGATTCGTGAGCAAATAATTCAGATTCAACAAATACTAATAATACAGTTGATAATGATACTACATTTAGTAAATAATGTGGCACCCATTTTTTATTGATTATAAAAATTAAGGCATGCGCAAAGGTGAAACCGAAAGTAGTTCCGAATAAAATAATCTTTAAGAACTCTAATAAAGCGGTTTGTGTAAAGCCTGCTCCTCCACCTACACTTATAAACTCAAAAACTAATACGGCAACTAAAGCTCCGATAGGGTCGATTAAAATACCCTCCCACTTTAAAACTGCTGATACATCTTTTTTTAGAGGAATGTTTCTTAAAATTGGTGTTATAACGGTTGGTCCTGTAACAATAATTAATGCTGAAAATAAAAAAGATAATTCCCAGCTTAATCCAAAAATATAATGAGCTGCAATACCTGCACAGAAAAATGTTACTGCTGACCCTAATGTTATCAGTTTTGTAATAACTGGTCCTACATTCTTAATTTCTCCTCTTCGTAACGTTAAACCTCCTTCAAAAAGAATTATACTAATAGCTAATGATACAAAATAGTACAAGCCTTCACCAGGAAACAACCCTTTTTCTCCATTCCAAATGGGTTCTATCCATTTGCTTCCATCTTCATTAAAAAACTCTGATGCAATAGGACCTACTAATAAACCAATTAAAATTAAAGGTAAAATCGCTGGAATTTTAAACCTCCATGCTACCCATTGTGCTAAAATTCCTAAAATAATTATCCCCGCTAGTTCTAACATAACTTATTTTTAAAAAACTAAAATAATCATTTTAATATAAAAACAAATTCAAACAGAATTAATTTTTAATTTCAAGAATTCTATCTACTTCATTACCAAAATCATCAACTACTGTTACTTTATAAACTCCTGATTTTGGTTGTACAGAAAGTTCATGATAATTTTGTGTAGACTGGATAAATTCATCGTTCAAATACCAAAAAACAGTAGTATTTTGATTGGAATGTGTGAGTTTTAAAATAATGCTACTTTGTTGGCCACTAATATCCTTGGTAAGAGAAATAGTTGATTTGTATTTCGTCGGAAAAATAAAATCCATTTTGTTAGATGACAACTCATTACAATCACTCCTGAAGCTTGGCAAAGGTCGATAATCTGAATTGTTTTGCTGGTAATACAATGCCATTAAAGGAGGTAACACAAACCAAGGTTTAGATTTGATTGCTGAAACAGGCTCACAATTAGAATTCACTCTAAACTGTTCATTTTTATCTACTTGTACCAATTGATGGTACGGGCATGATTTACCGCGAATACCGTTTTTAGGAATACGTTTTACTTCACTCTCACAAATAGGCAACGCCAAACAACCACTTTTTTTACAGATGTTCTCTTCAATTAAATCTTCAAAAGGCTCTAAAAACCAATCCGATTTTGGCAATACATCAAACACATCAAATAATAATGGAGCAGCACTCCCTACTCCAGTTAAATCGGGTCTTCCTTCTCCATCTGAATTCCCAACCCACACTCCTACCGTGTATTTTGGCGTAGTACCAATAGCCCAAGCATCTTTATTCCCAAAACTAGTCCCAGTTTTCCAAGCTATCTTTTGTGAAGAATCGTAATATTTCCATGCTTGATCGGTTTCTGGTCTGTTAACTTCTGTGAGTACTTGTAATGTTGTATACGCTGAACCTGCATCAATCGTTTGAAAATTCTTCTGAAGTTTTCCTAAATCAATTTTATCTTCCTTTCTATACACAGGTTCAACAAATTCTTTTTGATAATACTTATACTTAGTAATATCAAAATGATTAACAATACTCGCATAACCAGTAAAGGTTTTACACAAATCCCATAAACTGGCTTCGGCTCCACCTAAAATAAGTGATAATCCATAATAATCAGCCGATTTGGTAATATCATTTATGTGATAATCTTGTAAATCACTTCGAAATTTTTCCAGTCCGTAACGTTGTAACATTCGTACTGCAGGAATGTTCAAAGAACGTGTTAACGCTTGATTTGCAGGTACAGCCCCATCAAAGGTTAAATTGAAGTTTTTTGGGGAATATCCAGCAATTTCTGTAGGAACATCAGCAACTAATTGTGTAGGTAACAAATCTCCCGACTGTAACATTTGAGCGTACAATAGTGGTTTTAGCACACTTCCTGTGCTTCTGGCAGAAATCACATTATCTACGTGCTTATGGTGTGGTGTATCTGTAGGTGAATTACCAACATAAACTAAAACCTTACGAGTTTCAACATCTAACACTAGGACAGCTAAATTGTAAACTTCGTTTTGTTTTTGACGTTCATAATGTCTTTTTGCTAAATAATTTACTTGACGTTGTAAATGTGAATCAATAGTAGATTGAATTCGCTCTCCTCTATTTTTCTGTCCTAAGTGTTGTACAAAATGGAGTGCAGTTTGCGGCAACGGATACGGTTTTTGAGGCAGTTCCTCTTCAATAGCCAACTCATACGTTAACTGATCTATTATTTTTTTATTTAATAGTTTTTTGAGTAAGCGATTTCTTTTTTGTTTAAGTTTTTGCTGATTCTTTCCCGGGTAAATTAATGATGGAGCATTCGGTAATACTGCCAATGTTGCACTTTCTGCCCATGATAATTGATGTGGTTGCAACCCAAAATATCGCCACGATGCCATTTCTAATCCCACAACATTTCCTCCAAAAGGTGCGTGAGAAGCATACAAGTTTAATATCCTTTTTTTAGAATATCGAAACTCTAATCGGGTAGCTAATACCAATTCTTTTAGCTTCTCAATATAGGAACGTTGTTTATTTTTACGAGATAGACGAACAACTTGTTGTGTAAGTGTGCTTCCTCCTCTTACCACTTTTTGGACTTTGATATTCTCCACCAATGCTTTTCCTATTGAAATAGGATTAAATCCGAAATGATGATAAAAATGAGCGTCTTCAAACTGTAAAATACAATGCTCAAATTTCGTAGGAACTGAATCTAGCTCAGGAAAACGCCACTGACCATCTTTAGCAATAATAGCTCCCAACAATTCATTATTACTGGCTGTAACAACTGTGGATGTTGGGTTTTTAAAAAGTTGTTTTGGTAAGCAGAAATAGTAAAGTATCAGCAACAAAACTATTGCAGATACCTTATATTTATTTCTAATAATAAATTGCTTTACATTTTGCATTCACTACTTCACCACTTTAATCCATCGTCCTTTAGTACGCACCAAATAATCATTATCATACATGGCTTCGGCTTGAACCCCCGGTAAATAATAATCACCTAAATATGATGCATTCAACAATACTCTAAATGTTTTAGATTCGTTTCCATGCAATGTAAAATAATTACTGATACTCGCATCTCTGATATCGGTATAATCCACTTGTGAGGATGCTGTATTATTTCCAAAATCGGTAAAACGAGTATTAATAATTTCCCAACCAGACGGAATGTATTGTGTTAAGGCTATATTTTCAATCTTGTTAGTTGTGTTGTTCTTCAACGTTACCTCAGCTAAGAAATTAGTTCCTTGGCTCAAATTATCCGGATTCATTACACTTCCATCTTTTGATTTGAAAGTAACAGTTGCTGATAGGTTCTTTTCAACTACTTTTTCTTCCCCAACGGGTAAAATTCCTCTGTTAAAAACACGTGCATACAACACTCCGCTACCCTTGTTAGTAATTTTAACTGAATTATCTGCTAAAACCTGACTCGTCTCCATACTGAATAACGATTTGTTCGTAGTTGCATTTGTAGGCATTCCGTTTAGGTTTACACTGGCATTAATACTTGTACTACCACCATTTTGTAATGCATATTGAGACATTGCCAACAAACTATAAGCTGTTGTTTGTGTACTCATCCACTGGTCACCCGATAAATTAGCAGCTACCTCTTTTGCTAATTTTATAGCTTCCAATTTGTTATTCATCAACGTATATGTTTCTAACGACATCGCTTTGTTACGTGTTTCTGAACCGTACCCAGTATAGTAATTTTTGGTGTATTCAACATTTGATAACGATTTCAAAATAGTTTCGGCAATAGATCGTTTACCAACCAATGCGTATGCATTAGCTAAACGCATTTTTGCTTCGTTAGAAATACCTGCTGTTTCTCGTAAACGGTTCATCGATGCTAAATCTGCTTTGTTCGCTAAAGAAAGCGTATATAATCGATACGCTTGTGTTAAATCGTCGTCATCATTATGCATGTTAGCTCTCCAATTTCTTGCCGCTTTTTTTTGATATGCAATCCATTTATCTGTAAAACCAATAGGCAATGCATATCCTTTTTTACTGGCTTCTAACATAAAATGACCTGCATACGAGGTTCCCCAATGGCTTACATAATTTCCTCCTTGCCAATACGCCATCGCACCGTTTGACATTTGAAAATCGGATAAACGTTTAATGGCTACTTTTATATTTCTTTCTATAGATACTCTTTTATCGTCTGCTAAATCAAACAATTCTGGTAAATATAACTGCGGAAACACACTCGACGTAGTTTGCTCAACACAACCATGAGGGTAACGGATCAAATACTGTAATCTTCGCGAAAAATTCATGGGTGGTAAGGTAGAAAGCTCCACAGTCGCTGCATTAGTTCCTTTCGTACCAAAACTCTTGAAATTGATCTCGCTATTTTCACCTGATTTTAATACTAAATCCAAGGTTTCAGTTGTAACCGGATTCGGATTCAACACATCTATTTCTACTTCGTATGATGCTTTTTCTACACCTGAGCTGGCATCAATCTGCACTTTTCCAATTCCTTTAAAATCATTGATCTTTAATTTAAAATACGCCATTTTTTCATCGGGTTGTGAAAAAGATACATTTTGAGTAGCATTTCCTTCAATCGTAAATGCTTCATTAGGTTTTACAGTTACCTGCACATTTTTAATGTTTGGTTTCATGGCAAATACCGTTACCGGAAGCGTTACAGTTTCTTGCGGTGTTATTTTTCTTGGTAGCGACGCTAATACCATAACTGGTTTACGTACAAATGCTGTTTTTTCATCACTACCGTACGCTTCACGATCTGCATTACTTGCCACTACCATCGCTCTTACCGAACCGATATATTTCGGAATCGTAATTTCATGGGATTCTATTGCTCCCATTTTTAAATTAAAAGGACCTAAATAGGTAACCATTGGCTTGAAACGGTTTGCTTTTTTGTTTTTGCTTCCTGCTTCAGCCTCATCTCCACCAATACTTAAAATCTGATTGATCTTTCCTCCATAAGCCCCAATAACATCATCAAAAATATCCCAGGTTTTAACGCCTAATGATTGACGTGCATAAAAAGTGTTCCATGCATTGGGTGTTTTAAATCGGGTTAAATCTAATAATCCTTCATCTACCAAAGCAATAGTATAGGTCATTGGTTTTCCGTTTTTCTCATTTACACGAATGGTCGCTTTACTTTCTGGTTTTAGTTCGTCAGCTAACTGAATTTGAGGCTCTAATTTGGTTTCTGAATTTTCCACCAAAATAGCTACCGAACCGTACATTCGTATCGGTAAATCGTTGACCGTTTGACTATGCGGTTGTAACAACGAAACATTTACATATACATTGGGTGTGTACTTAGGTAGAATAGGAAAACTAAATTCAGTCTGTTTATCTATAGTATTCACCCAAAAATGATCTAACACTTCAGTACCATTCTCAATAGTAATAAGGGCTCTTGCTCCTTCTGAAGACGGAAACTTAACTAACGCTTTTTCATTAGTATTATACTTTTCTTTATCTGTAGTAAATATTAACATTGTAGCGTTAGACTTGTCTTGATCTGACTTTTTACGTCCATACCACGAAGGCCAATCAAAATACACCACTTTTGACGTCGTATGTTTACCTTTTCTATCAGTAACTTTTACCAAATAACGTCCCCAATCATTTTCATCAACCTTTAATACAAATTGTCCTTTCCCGTTTGCGTTGGTTTTAACATTGAACTTTTTATAAGGCTCGTGATACCTGGTTCCGTCATAACTTGAAAGTCCATTATCATTTCTATTCCACCACCAACGCCATGAAATTTTATATACATTTACTTCTAAGTTTTTAGTAGCAACTCCCCTACCATCTTCATTTACAGCAGCTACATCAAACGTATAGCTTTCGTTAGTAAACAGATAATTTTTAGATTGTTTTTCTATAGGTGATTGTACTCCAACATAAGTAGGATACGGTGATACTTTTTGGGTAAACACGTCGGTACTAAAATCACCTCCGTTTTCATATACTTTAGTTATAAAGGAGGCTTGTAACATTCCCGGAGCTTTGTTGTCTAACCTTGGTTGTACAGAGAAACTTGTTTTTCCTTCCTGATTTAAATTTCCTTTAAATACACTAAACTCTTCTGTTCCAAAACTTCTTGTAACATCATCAAATTGATAGTTTTTATAGCCTTTAAACGAAGTTTTTGTTTGACGGAATTTTCCATTAATATCTAATTTCAATCCTTTTGCAATCGCTCCATGTAACCACTTTACTTCTACTTTTCCTTTAATTGAAGAATTAGACTTAACAACACCTTCAGCAGTTTCTAATTTGATTTTTAATCGGTTAGGCTTAATAGTTTCAACTTTTAATGTTTTATTAAAAACTGCTCCACCAACACTTACTTTTAACTTCCAATTTCCCGTTAACGCATCGTCATTGGTTTTTGGTGAATACGCATACATATTTTGAGCATTTTTATATTGAATAGAACGCTCAATAATTTTTCCTTGCGGATTGATCAATTCAAATTTTATAGGATGCTTTTCAGGAATCGGATTTGCTTTATCATTCAATACAAAAGTTAAAAACAACTGATCTCCAGGTCGCCATACACCACGCTCTCCATAAATATATCCTTTGATTCCTTTTTGAAGTTTTGTACCCGAAACATCAAACTTACTCATTGAAAGTGCATTTCCATCTTCTAAACGAACATAGGTTGTGTTTTTATCTTTAGAAATTTGTGCAAAAAAAGAAGGTTTTACACCCGTAAAAGTTGCTACTCCTTCATTATTGGTTACTGCTTTGGCAACCTCTTGCTGTTGTAAATTAAACAGCCTTACTTGTGCTCCTTGTATAGATTGTGTAGTTAAAATATCTGTAACTGCAATAAACGTTGTATTATTACTTCCTTTTTTAACGATAACCCCTAAATTGGTTGCTAAAATATTGGTACTGATTTTTTTGTTGTAGTAGTAAGATGATGTACACGCATCTTCACGTTCATTCCAGTTATAATCTTCATAATAATCATTGTAATAATATCTGGTTCTGTCAAAAGAAGCTTCGTTGATTTCTTTTTTACCAAACGTTATCGGATTGTTCGGAGTTACTCCATCACAACTATAATTTGAATAGTCTTTGTTAAACGATAATTCCACTCGATACATAGCGCCTTCTTCCACCTGAAGAACGTCGGCTAAATCAAAAGCAAAAGCATTAATCTTATCTAACTGTAATCCTTGGTTTGAAAGGTTAATAGTGTATTTTGCCACTGGTCGCCCAACATAATGTAAATTAGCTTGCTGACTTAAATTATAGCTTTGTAAAAATTGTAAAACATTGTTCTTATAAATCTTATAAATGGTAACATCTACCGCTCTTAAATTAGCAGCATTAAAGTTGATTTTTAAGTTTTTAGAATTTGGTAAAATAGCACCACTTTTAATAAAACTTACTTGAGGTTTTAATTGCTCAAAGTATAACGAACGTTGAAAGCTTTCTTTTAACGTAAAACCTTCTGTATTTTTAATTCCTTTGAAAATCTCAATATCTACCTTGTTTTTAAATACTGAACTAGGGAACAAGGTCAACACATTGTTATTAATTTTATAGGTAAATGTTTTTTTACTAGTATTTACAAACTGAATAAGTCCTTTAATATCTTGTGACTTGTGAATAGGATCAGAAAAACTAATTTCTATTTGCTGATTATTACCATTCACAACATTAACATCCAACACTTTAAAGTTGTTCTTTCCAGTTATATCAAGCGTTCTATCTCCTTTAGAAGTGGATTGGATTGGTTTTCCGTCCCAGGTAACTATTAACTGTTTATCATCTTCAAAACGTTGTAAACTATCAATTTTAAAACTCACTCGTGATGTTAACTCACTTGAACTGGCAAATTTTACCAGTACATTTTTTCCGTTATAGGTTGCCTTAACTACTTTATCTAACTGATCGGTTTCAAATACATCGCTGGCATTTAAAAAACCTTCTACATAATTCCAATTTTTATCATACACGTAAGGTGATTGCAATGAAACATTATACAACAACTCTTTGGTTTTTACTTTTACCGTAAAATCCTTCAAATCCTCATCAATATCATCATATAATTTTGATAAATGTAAGGTAACGGTATATTCGGTATTGGCCTTTAGTTTTTCCGCAGGTTTAAAAGAAAGCTTATTATCGTTTAAAACTACCTCTCCTTTCACTATCGGTTTCATACTAATAACACCTTTTGGTAAAGGAGAAATTGCTACTTGTTTCTTTAAATAAAACTGAATATCTGGGTAAACAGACACTAATTTCTCAGGAAAAACCGATACATACTCTTTAAATTTTTGAATATTACTCGCTGCAGGTTTTTCTTTTTTACAGGCTTGAAAAACACTAAATACAATAAGTATAAGGAGTAGTGAAAAGCTTTTTTTCATAATAAGTGAGGTTCTTTTTCAATAAAAATTTCGTAGATATTCAAAGATAACTAATTTGGTTTTTAAATGGTAAAACTTCCTTTATTTTTTATTTTTGCAAATCAATTAAGCAATTATGTTAGGATTACAATTTGACACAGAAACTTCTTGGGTTGAAGTTGCTAAAAACGGTTTGGAGCAACTATTAACCGATCATGCTTTTGCTGAGCAAAAAGCTGCATCAAATGCCGTTTCAATCATTATTAATTATTCTGAAGAAACCGCTTTGGTTAAAGATATGAGTGACATTGCCATAGAAGAAATGGAGCATTTTAGAATGGTACATAACTTAATGGTAGATCGTGGAATGGTTTTAGGTCAAGCAACAAAGAACGATTATGCTTTAAGATTGCAAAAGTTCTTTCCTCACACAGGGAATAGAAATGAAGCATTAATTCACCGATTATTAGTTGCTGCTTTAATTGAAGCTAGAAGTTGTGAGCGATTTAAAGTTTTTGCAGATAATATGGAAGATGAAGAACTATCTAAGTTTTATTTAGATTTAATGATTTCGGAAGCTAACCATTATACCTTATTTTTGGGATATGCTCGTAAGTATATGAATCGTGAAATTGTTGACAAAAAATGGAATGATTTACTAGCTTTTGAAGCAGAAATGATGAGAGAAAGAGGTAAAACAGCAAAAGTTCACGGATAGTGTTTAGCAAAGAAGAATCAGCTCAATTACGTAAGGAGTTTTGGACAAGCTTCGGAAAATCTTTTCCGAGGAAATGGTTATTGTATAACACAAAAATTAAAGGATTTTCTTTTAAATTTCAAGCTGACAGAAAAAAAGCATCGGTTTGTATAGATTTTGAACATCCTGAAGATATTGCTAATGAATTACTTTATGATCAGCTACTTTCATTAAAGAAAATCTTAGAAACCGAATACTTACCTGAAGTGATTTATGATGATAACTTTGAGCTAGATAACCGTAAAATTATCCGAAGAATATATGTTCCTTTCGAAAAAAAATTCAGTATTCATAATAAAAATACATGGAGAGATTGCTATGGGTTTTACGTTGAAACTATGACACAGTTTGAACTATTCTTTTATGAATACGAAGATTTTATTAAACAAGCTATTTAGTTAATTCTTATAGAAATTTAATAGTCATAGGGTAAATTGGCTCTTCTTCATTACTCGCTTTAATAGCATTTATTATTGGAAAAATTAAATAGAATACCCCTATAACTAAAAATCCTAATAAACCTAAACCGAACAACAAAACTAACGGAATACATAATAAAACATATAAAAACATTGATATTCTAAAGTTAAGTATCGCTTTTCCGTGTTCATCCATTCCTAAAACTTCATCTTTTTTCACTGCCCAAAGTATCAACGGAACGATAAAACCTCCTATACCTGTTACAAAATCTAACAACTGACTTAAGTGTGTAAGTACTAATAACTCTTTATTTCTTTTCATTGTATTATATTTATTTGTTTACTAATAAGACGCATATAATGCTTAATTGTTACAACAAATTATTGTCATGCCAAATACTAAACCAAGACACAGGAAAAACACCCTTTTTAATTAAAAATCAACACATTAACTTGTTTTATATTAATTTTTAGATATATATTTGTCTCGTTTTTGATTTAACCCCTAACCCCTAAAAGATCATGAATAACTATCCCCTTAAGTTATTAGTGCTGTTTTGCGCACTAGTTTTGACATCTTGTTCTTCTAATGAAAGTGAAATAGTTGATGAAACACCAACTGAAGTAGCAACTAACATCGCTGAGAAATCAATAGAAGCAGACATTTTAACCCTTATTAACAATTACAGAGTTAGTAACGGATTTTCTTCACTAAGTAAATTACAAACCATTAAATCGCAAACTCACAATCATACAAATTATATGATTGAAAAAGAGCAAGTATCGCACGATTTCTTTTATCAGCGTAAAGAGTATTTGACTAAAAATGCAAGTGCTATTAGTGTTGGTGAAAACGTAGCATACGGTTACTCTTCAGCTGAGTCTGTAGTTAATGCTTGGATTAGAAGTGAAGGACACAAAAAGAATATTGAAGGTAATTTTACTCACTTTGATGTTACTGCCGAAAAAGGTGCTAACGGTAAGTGGTACTTTACAAACATATTCGTAAAGAAATAGTTTAATAAAACTAAAACCCCGATTCAATATTGCGGATTGAATCAGGGCAAAAGAAAACTACTCTACGGGAGACTAATTACTTATTTTAACTATTTATAATCATTTATAATTATAAATTTTGATCTTCTGTTTTCTTGATGTTCTTCTTCGGTACATTTAACTCCGTTTGAACATTTGTTTACTAATTGCTTCTCACCATAACCTATAGCACTTTGAATTCTGTCAGTTGCTATACCACGAGAAAAAATATAATCTCTAGTAGATTTTGCTCTTCTATCAGATAAAATTTCATTATACCTATCGCTTCCTCTACTATCTGTATGCGCTTCAATTTTAATAATCATCTTCGGATTGTTATTCATCACTTTCACAATAAATTCTAGCTCATAAGCAGCATCAGGACGAATATTCCATTTATTAAAATCAAAGAAAATAGGGTCTATTACAATTTCATTATCAATAATTAACGGTGTTAAGTATAAATCGTGTTCTATTTCTTTACCTCTTACATCTGTTGTTTGAACATTATCAATAAAATCATCTTTATAATCTAATTTTGTTCCTCTTAACGTGAACTTTTTTTCACATTCTACTTCAAAAATATAAGAAGCATTTTCTTGAGTTACAAACCTACTTATCACCTTACCATCAGCATCTATAAGTTCTACCAAAGTATTAGGTAACAACTCATTTGTTCTCTTATCATATGTTTTTCCTTTAATATATTGCTTACACTTTAAGGTTTTAAACTTATAAATATCGTCTTGCCCCTTACCTTCTGGTCTGTTAGATGAAAAATATCCTGATTTACCATTTTCGTTATAAAAAAATGCAAAATCGTCGTAACCACTATTAAAAGGAGCTCCTATGTTTATTACTTCTGATGAATTATTTTTAAGTAAATCTGACTTATAAATATCTAAAAGCCCTAAATTTTGATATCCGTCTGAAGAAAAATACAAAGTATAATCTTTTGCAACGAATGGAAACATTTCTCTTCCAGAAGTATTTACTTTACTCCCTAAATTTTCAGGTTTCCCATAACTTCCATTATCTAAGATTGCTACTTTATAAATATCGGTTTCACCAAATCCGTCAGGTCTATCAGACACGAAATACAATGTTTTATCATCTGGACTTAGTGCTGGGTGCCCGCTTGAATGCACTTTATCATTAAAAGGCAATTCTTCTACGTTAGCCCATTCACCATCAACCAATGTTGCTTTGAAGATTTTTAAATGTGAAGTTCCTTTTTTATCGTACTTCAATTTGTTTTTATCATCCAAATTATTTCTAGTGAAATAAAGTGTTTGACCATCTTTAGTAATAGCAATACTTGACTCGTGAAAACCTGTGTTTATCTTAGAAGAAACTATTGGAATGATATCTTCAATATCTGCATCGTTTTCTTCTTTAGCTATCACTTTTGCTTGATATAAATCTAAATAAGGTTGGTTATTCCATTCGTAAATTGCTCCGTTTTCATTCTTCGCTGATGAGAAATAAAATTTTTCACCATTTACATATGGTCCAAAATCAGAATTCTTGGTATTGATATCTAAGTTTGCAATTTCAACCGAATCTTTATTTAAGGTCTTCAACTTATCATAATCAACATTTCCAATTTTAGATGCTGCATCGGGTATTTTACTTAACCATTCGTCGGCTTTTTCATACTTTCCTACACTTCTTAACGATTGTACATATTTATAAATTGCTTCGTTGCTTAAACCTTCATCTCTATTTGATGCTACTCCGTACCAATAAGCTGCTTGTTCAGAATTTGAATTGTTATAATAACAATCTGCCAACCTAGTAACCATATCTACACCATCATCTCCACTATCTATTGCTTTCTTATAAAACTCTGCCGCTTTTATGTACGAGTATTCTTTATAAAATTTATCAGCAATCTTTCTTTGAGAAAAAGCAAAGCATGATAAAAAAAGTAGTATTAATGTAATTTTTGTTTTCATAAGTATGCTTTTTAAAAATATCTAGGAGATTTTGTTCTAAATGATTTTGGATGCAATTCAAACATTAACAAAATTTCATGAGTTCCATTAGAATATTGATTAATGTCTGATAAAGGGTGCTCGTAGGCATAACCTACTCTTAATTGTTTTGTTACTTGAAAATCTACCAAAGCTCCTAAAGCTCCTGTAAACTCGTTAATTCTATAAGAACCTCCTAACCAAAATTTTTCATTGAATAAAAAGTTTGCGGTTATATCATACGATAATGGTGCTCCGTTGGTAGCTTTGATAAGTGTTGCTGGTTTAAATTTTACATTATCACTTAAATCAAACACGTATCCACCTGTTAAATAGTAACTTATTTTATCCACAACTCCGTAGTTAATTCCATTAGCTACTACATTATTATGATCTCTATTTAATAATCTAGGAGCAGATAAACCGACATACCATCTGTTGGTATGCAACAACATTCCGCTACCAATATTTGCTTCCCATCTATTTTGAATTCCTGAAATTCCTGGATCAGAGCTTTCTGCATTTCTTAATTCATCATCAATATTATATTGTGTGAATCCTGCTTTTAAACCAAAGGCTAACTTGATTTCTTCATTAAGTTTAATTGTATATGAAAAATCTCCATATAAATACGTGAATTTTTCATATCCAAGCTTATCGTTTATAAACGATAAGCCTAGACCTATTTTTTCATTTCTTAATGGTGTATGAGCCGACAGCGTTTGTGTTTCTGGTGCTCTATCAAGTCCTGCCCATTGGCTTCTATGCAAACCAACGATACTTAATACTTCTCTACTACCTGCATATGCTGGGTTAATAGAAATGGTATTATACATATATTGAGTGAACTGTGGTAATTGTTGTGATTGCATTGCAAAAATACCTGCAAACATTAATATAACAATTGTTTGTAATAGTCTGTAATTATGGTTCATAGCTATAATATTATTTGGTTCCTAAATAAATTGCTCCTGTAAATGGTTTTAATCCACTATTTTCTAATATCACAATGTAGTAATATGTACCTGCTGGTAGTCTTTCGGCTCCTCCGAATGTTGATCCATCTGAAACTCCATTCCAATCATTTGCATAATTGTTAGATTCGAAGACTTTTGCTCCCCAACGGTTAAATATTTTTACATTAGCTATGAATCCACAAGACTCTACTCCTGTAATTTTAAAGAATTCATTATATGAATCTCCATTAGGGGTTACTGCTTTTGATATTACCACATCTTCTTGTCCACATGGTAATACAACACAGTCGTCGTTTATATTAATTGTTACTCTAGTTGATGTTAAACATCCGCTATTTGGTGCTGTATAAGTAAATACATAATCACCTAAGCTTAAATTTAACGGTTCGAAACTATCATCATCAGATAAGGTTACATTTCCTGAAGTTACTTCCCATGTACCATCTTCACTTTGATTAGCTAAGTAATCATTTAAGTCAATCACCCCATCTTCTGTACATCTTGAATCTGCTATTTCAGTCACAGTTGTTTTTACCGTTACTGTAATATTTTGAACAAATTCAGCTGTATTTCCACACTCATCAGCAACTGTCCATGTTCTTGTAATGATATAGTCACTATCAGTTCCATCAAAAGTACTCGTTTCTTCAAAATTTGTTTGAGTTACATTAGATGAACAATTATCAGTAAATTCTAAAGTTGGTACTTCTGGAACATCATCACATTCTACTGATATATCTTCTAAAGTACTTACCAGTTCAGGTGCTTTAGTGTCTTCTACATTTACTACCTGAGTATGTGATGTTTCATTTCCTGCACAGTCTGTAATCATCCATCTTCTTGTAATTGTATAAGTTGAACCACAATCATCATCTTGTCCTGCAAATTCTTCTGAATAATTTACGGTTACAGAAGCATCACAATTATCTGTTCCTGTTAATACTACTGCTGCTGGAATCTCATCACAACTTACCGTAATTTCTGCTACTGGCAACTCTCCTTCAAACTCTGGCGCTGTAGTGTCTTCTACAGTTACTACCTGAGTATGTGACGTTTCATTACCCGCACAGTCTGTAATCATCCATTTTCTTGTAATTGTATAAGTTGAACCACATTCATCATCCTGTCCTGCAAATTCTTCTGAATAGTTTACTGTTACCGAAGCATCACAATTATCTGTTCCTGTTAATACTACTGCTGCTGGAATCTCATCACAACTTACCGTAATTTCTGCTGCTGGCAACTCTCCTTCAAACTCTGGTGCTGTGGTGTCTTCTACAGTTACTACCTGAGTATGTGACGTTTCATTGCCTGTACAGTCTGCAATCATCCATTTTCTTGTAATTGTATAAGTTGAACCACATTCATCATCCTGTCCTACAAATTCTTCTGAATAATTTACGGTTACTGAAGCGTCACAATTATCTGTTCCTGTTAATACTACTGCTGCTGGAATCTCATCACAACTTACCGTGATTTCTCCTGCTGGTAACTCCTCTACAAACTCTGGCGCTGTAGTATCTTCTACAGTTACTACCTGAGTATGTGATGTTTCATTTCCTGCACAGTCTGTAATCATCCATTTTCTTGTAATTGTATAAGTTGAACCACATTCATCATCCTGTCCTACAAATTCTTCTGAATAATTTACTGTTACAGAAGCATCACAATTATCTGTTCCTGTTAATACTACTGCTGCTGGAATCTCATCACAACTTACCGTGATTTCTGCTGCTGGCAACTCCCCTTCAAACTCTGGAGCTGTGGTATCTTCTACAGTTACTACCTGAGTATGTGACGTTTCATTGCCTGCACAGTCTGTAATCATCCATTTTCTTGTGATTGTATATGTTGATGCACATTCATCATCCTGTCCTACAAATTCTTCTGAATAATTTACGGTTACAGAAGCGTCACAATTATCTGTTCCTGTTAATACTACTGCTGCTGGAATCTCATCACAACTTACCGTGATTTCTGCTGCTGGTAACTCCTCTACAAACTCTGGTGCTGTAGTGTCTTCTACTGTAATCACCTGAATATGACTTGTCGTGTTTCCTGAACAATCTGATACCGTCCACTTTCTAGTGATTAAGTATTCTGATCCACATGCATCGTCATCGCCACTGGTTACTTCACTTGGAACTACTGTTACCGAAGCATCACAGTTATCAGTTGCTGTTAAAGTTTCCATCACTGGAATGTTATCACAACTTACCGTGATTTCTGCTGCTGGTAACTCCTCTACAAACTCTGGTGCTGTAGTGTCTTCTACTGTAATCACCTGAATATGACTTGTCGTGTTTCCTGAACAATCTGATACCGTCCACTTTCTAGTGATTAAGTATTCTGATCCACATGCGTCGTCATCGCCACTGGTTACTTCACTTGGAACTACTGTTACCGATGCATCACAGTTATCAGTTGCTGTTAAAGTTTCCATCACTGGAATGTTATCACAACTTACCGTGATTTCTGCTGCTGGTAACTCCTCTACAAACTCTGGTGCTGTAGTGTCTTCTACTGTAATCACCTGAATATGACTTGTCGTGTTTCCTGAACAATCTGATACCGTCCACTTTCTAGTGATTAAGTATTCTGATCCACATGCGTCGTCATCGCCACTGGTTACTTCACTTGGAACTACTGTTACCGATGCATCACAGTTATCAGTTGCTGTTAAAGTTTCCATCACTGGAATGTTATCACAACTTACCGTGATTTCTGCTGCTGGTAACTCCTCTACAAACTCTGGTGCTGTAGTGTCTTCTACTGTAATCACCTGAATATGACTTGTCGTGTTTCCTGAACAATCTGATACCGTCCACTTTCTAGTGATTAAGTATTCTGATCCACATGCGTCGTCATCGCCACTGGTTACTTCACTTGGAACTACTGTTACCGAAGCATCACAGTTATCAGTCGCTGTTAAAGTTTCCATCACTGGAATGTTATCACAACTTACCGTGATTTCTGCTGCTGGTAACTCATCAACAAATTCTGGGGCTGTGGTGTCTTTTATGATGAACTTAGCACTATTAGTATTCATTGGGTTACCACATGCATCTTTTGCTGTAAAAATTACTTTAACCTCTCCAGTAAAACTACAAGTATATGTCAAATCAGTATAATTGTTACTCCATGATACTACACTACAATCATCCGTAGCAGTTGCTCCTCCATTACTCGTCAACCAATCATTTAACTCTGTTAAATTTCCTTCTCCATCACACTCCACTATCTTATCTGATGGTTGGTGAGTTATTGTTGGTGGTGTTTCATCTTTAATTAGATAACCTGCTGTTGTGGTACTTGAGTTCCCACATGCATCAGTAGCTGTAAACGTTACTGTAATATAACTTCCATCACATTTAATCGAAGTATCATTTCCATAGTCATTAGTCCATGTTACATCACTACAATTATCTGTTGCTGTTGCTCCTGCATTATTATCTAACCAATCTTGTAAAGTAGCGCCTGTATCACCTACTCCACATTCTATATCAATATTATCCTTGTTTACTTCATCAATAACTGGTGCTGTAGAGTCTATAATCGTGAATGTAGCGTCTTTGCTGATACTGTTTCCACACTCGTCAGTTAAGGTAAAAGTTACTGTTTCGCTTCCTGTTCCTCCACAGTCATCACTTAATCCTGTGCTGTTATGAGTTACTGCTGCTGTTCCACAACTATCGGTTCCGCTAAAGCTTGCTAACCAATCACTGAATGCTTGTGCATTGGTTGCTGGATCACATTCTACACTTGTCATATCCATTGGCTCGTTCGTCCAGGTTGGATTTGTTGTGTCTATAATCGTGAATGTTGCGTCTTTAGTTATACTGTTTCCACATTCGTCAGTTAAGGTAAAAGTTACTGTTTCTGAACCTGTTCCTCCACAGTCATCACTTAAGCCTGTACTGTTATGCGTTACTGCTGCTGTTCCACAACTATCGGTTCCGCTAAAGCTTGCTAACCAATCACTGAATGCTTGTGCATTGGTTGCTGGATCACATTCTACACTTGTCATATCCATTGGCTCGTTCGTCCAGGTTGGATTTGTTGTGTCTATAATCGTGAATGTAGCGTCTTTAGTTATACTGTTTCCACACTCATCTGTTAAGGTAAAAGTTACTGTTTCGCTTCCTGTTCCTCCACAGTCATCACTTAAACCTGTACTGTTATGCGTTACTGTTGCTGTTCCACAACTATCTGTTCCGCTAAAGCTTGCTAACCAATCACTGAATGCTTGTGCGTTAGTTGATGGATCACATTCTACACTTGTCATATCCATTGGCTCATTCGTCCAGGTTGGATTTGTTGTATCAGTAATTACAAAAGCTTGTGTCTGACTAGTAGTTAAGCCACATTCATCTTCTGCCGTAAAAACTACTTCTATTCGTTGACTACATCCTGTTGTTACCCAACTTCCTTCAGAATAACTAAGTGTAGTAGATCCCGAAATATCGTTAGCTGTAATTCCTGCAAAACCATCTCGCCATGTTATATAACTTGGGTTTAATGATGGATCTGAACCTGTACATTCAGCCGTATCATCCATTCCTCCCAACAAACTAGGTGGAGTACTATCTGAAATAACAAAAGTATGAACTTGATTACTAGTTAACCCACATTCATCTGTTGAGATAAATGTTACAGAAATCTCATCTCCACAAGCGGTTGATAACCAACTACCTTCTTCATAACTTAATACAGGGGTACCACATAAATCATTACTCGTAATTCCAGCGAAATTATCTCGCCATGCTATATAATTTGCATTTAACGATGGATCAACTCCTGTACTCTCTGCTGATCCATTTACTCCTCCTACTAAACTTGGTGGAGTCGTATCTGAAATGGTAAAACTTTGATCTTGAACACTTTCTAAACCGCAAGCATCCGTTGCTTTAAAAGTAACTATTATAGTATCAGTACATCCATCTGATGACCAACTTCCTTCAGTATAACTCATCGTTACATTTCCACAAGTATCTGAACCTACAATACCAGCATAATTATCTCGCCACGCTATATAATTTGCATTCAATGATGGATCTGAACCTCTACATTCAGCAGATCCATCTGCTCCTCCTATTAAACTTGGTGGTGTAGTATCTATAATGGTGAATGTTGCGTCTTTAGTTATACTGTTTCCACATTCGTCAGTTAAGGTAAAAGTTACCGTTTCGCTTCCTGTTCCTCCACAGTCATCACTTAACCCTGAACTGTTATGAGTCACTGCTGCTGTTCCACAACTATCTGTTCCGCTAAAGCTTGCTAACCAATCACTGAATGCTTGTGCGTTGGTTGATGGATCACATTCTACACTTACCATATCCATTGGCTCGTTCGTCCAAGTTGGATTTGTTGTGTCTATAATAGTGAATGTTGCGTCTTTGCTGATACTGTTTCCACACTCATCAGTCAAAGTAAAAGTTACCGTTTCGCTTCCTGTTCCTCCACAGTCATCACTTAACCCTGAACTGTTATGAGTCACTGCTGCTGTTCCACAACTATCTGTTCCGCTAAAGCTTGCTAACCAATCACTGAATGCTTGTGCGTTGGTTGATGGATCACATTCTACACTTACCATATCCATTGGCTCGTTCGTCCAAGTTGGATTTGTTGTGTCTATAATAGTGAATGTTGCGTCTTTGCTGATACTGTTTCCACACTCATCAGTCAAAGTAAAAGTTACCGTTTCGCTTCCTGTTCCTCCACAGTCATCACTTAACCCTGTACTGTTGTGTGTTACTGCTGCTGTTCCGCAACTATCGGTTCCCGCTAAAGCTTGCTAACCAATCACTGAATGCTTGGGCATTGGTTGATGGGTCACATTCTACACTTGTCATATCCATTGGCTCATTCGTCCATGTTGGATCTGTAGTATCTATAATGGTGAATGTTGCATCTTTAGTTATACTGTTTCCACATTCGTCAGTTAAGGTAAAGGTTACCGTTTCGCTTCCTGTTCCTCCACAGTCATCACTTAATCCTGTACTGTTGTGTGTTACTGCTGCTGTTCCACAACTATCGGTTCCGCTAAAGCTTGCTAACCAATCACTGAATGCTTGGGCATTGGTTGATGGATCACATTCTACACTTGTCATATCCATTGGCTCATTCGTCCATGTTGGATCTGTAGTATCTATAATGGTGAATGTTGCATCTTTAGTTATACTGTTTCCACATTCGTCAGTTAAGGTAAAGGTTACCGTTTCGCTTCCTGTTCCTCCACAGTCATCACTTAATCCTGTACTGTTGTGTGTTACTGCTGCTGTTCCGCAACTATCGGTTCCGCTAAAGCTTGCTAACCAATCACTGAATGCTTGGGCATTGGTTGATGGATCACATTCTACACTTGTCATATCCATTGGCTCATTCGTCCATGTTGGATCTGTAGTATCTATAATGGTGAATGTTGCATCTTTAGTTATACTGTTTCCACATTCGTCAGTCAACGTAAAGGTTACCGTTTCGCTTCCTGTTCCTCCACAGTCATCACTTAAACCTGTACTGTTGTGTGTTACTGCTGCTGTTCCGCAACTATCGGTTCCGCTAAAGCTTGCTAACCAATCACTGAATGCTTGGGCATTGGTTGATGGATCACATTCTACACTTGTCATATCCATTGGCTCATTCGTCCATGTTGGATTTGTTGTGTCTGTAATCGTAATTATTAATGTATCAGTTCCTTTTTTTCCACAAGTATCTGTCACAGTAAACGTTCTTGTTACTGTAGTGATGCAGCCATTATATGAAGCTACAACATCTATATATGTTATTGAAACGATCGTTCCGTCATCAGAAGCAATATAGTCTGTTGCAAAAAAACTATCTTTTATATCTGAAGATTCAGTTAAACTAAATGGGTATCTGGAATTTAGACTTGAAATATCATCCTCGTTACACCCTTCAATACTTAGCATTTCTGGAACACTAATGGTAGGATCTTCATTATCATTAGATATTAAAGTTACAGATTCAACCTGTTGACAACCATTAGTGTCTGTTACAGTTACGGTATAAGTTCCAGCAGTTAAACCACTAATATCTTCTGTTGTTGCTCCAGTATTCCATAAATATGTATAAGGAGCTGTTCCGCCTGAAACCGATAAATCAATTGCACCATCACTTCCTCCACAACTTAAATCACTTGCTAAATAAGAAGTAGATAACACAGTTGGTTCAGTGATTTCAATGGTTGCATTCGATGTACAGTTATTTGCATCTGTTACAGTAACAGTATAACTACCAATACTTAAATTATTTATATCTTCAGTAGTTTCTCCAGAACTCCATGAATATGTATATGGAGTTTTACCTCCTGTTACTGTTAAATCGACAGCACCATCACTTCCTCCATTACATTTAACGTTTGTACCAATAATACTTGCCAGAGGTGTAGAATCTATAACTACATTTTTTGTAATTGAATTAAAGTCACCATCTTCATCTGTTACTGTTAATGTAACTGTTTTAGTACCTGAACTAGTATACTGAACAATATGTGGTCCTTCTGTATTTGCTACTGAAGGACTAGAACCTGTACCAAAACTCCATTGGTATGTTAAAACTCCATCTCCTCCAGTTGAAGCGTTTGTAAATGTAGCTCCCTGAAATCCATTATTTTCACAATTATAAACAAAAGTAAAATCTGGAGCAATCGGTGTTTGCACATCAATTGGAGGCAAATTTTCTCCTGAGCATTTTGATTGTTGTGTAGCGCATCCTGGACCAACAACACTACCAGGAGTTTGCCACGAAAGATATACATCTGTTAAAGTCAACTCTTCACCACAAGTGTAATTTATTAACTCAAACATCTGATAAGTTCCTGTAGTAATTGAACCTGATATTCCTATACTAATTTTTTGATTTCCTACGTAAACATTACCATCTTTATCAATTTTATCTGACCCATTCATCAAATAAAACTGCATATATAAATCTATTTTACTTGCTGCTTTAGAAATATCTACGTATAAGTAAACGTCATTTAGTACATCTCCAACAGTACAAGTAGTAATTTGATCACCATTAATATCTCCTATGTAGACTCTTCCTATTTCTACATCTTGTGCACCGCAACCAGAAATATTACATGGAGCTTGCATTGAAACTGTTGTTTGTGAAAACATTACATTTCCATATAACAACAACACAATAAAAATAAGTTTCTTTAAATGAGTAGTTTTCATTCCCATACCTTAACTTTTAAATTTGTTTATTTTGCTCTCTGATTTTTTTCAGATCACAAATGCTTAATTAAAGTTTTAGTCTTACCTAAAACCATACGGGGATGGGGTATAATGGGGTGGGGTAATTAAGGGTTACACACGTCCAAGTATTGTTTGCACAATACATTACATTAATACACAAGTATGTTCAATAAAATTTATGAGGAAAATAAATAATACTATTTGGGAATTGTACTATTTTGAGGGATTAACGTTTTATGAGTTTTAAAAACTGTTATACCAAATGTAAAGCTAATTTTTAGTTTTTAAAAACCAAAAACTAAAAAAGGGTGATTTCCCCTTACCTACTTCAGGAAAAAATATGAACAAAATTATTTAATCAACTTACTTATTATTTAGGTAATTTTGCGATATGATACAAAACGATACTATTATTGCCTTAGCAACACCTTCGGGTGTAGGAGCTATAGCTGTTATTAGGCTTTCTGGACAAGATTCAATAAAAATTGTGGACGCTTTTTTTTCTTCAATTAATAAGAAGAAATCATTAGTTAATCAGAAATCTCATACACTTCATTTGGGGCATATTGTTGATGGTAACACTATTTTAGATCAAGTTTTAGTATCTATTTTCAAAAATCCGCATTCGTATACGGGTGAAAATGTGGTAGAAATTTCGTGTCATGGTTCGAGTTTTATCCAACAAGAAATCATTCAATTATTTTTACAGAATGGTTGTAGAATGGCTGATAATGGTGAGTTTACCATGCGTGCCTTTTTAAATGGAAAAATAGATTTGTCGCAAGCGGAAGCTGTAGCTGATGTGATTGCTTCTAATTCTGCTGCTTCACATCAAATGGCAATTCAACAAATGCGCGGTGGAATTACCAATGAACTAAAAGAATTAAGAGCTCAATTGTTAGATTTTGCTGCATTAATTGAATTAGAACTCGATTTTTCTGGAGAAGATGTTGAATTTGCTGATAGAACAAAATTTAAAGAACTAGTCGCTAAAATTTCATCTGTTTTAAAACGATTGATTGATTCTTTTGCTTTTGGAAATGCGATGAAAAACGGAATTCCTGTTGCTATTATCGGTGAACCAAACGTTGGAAAATCTACCTTATTAAATGCTCTATTAAATGAAGAAAGAGCTATTGTTTCTGACATTGCTGGTACCACTCGCGATGCTATTGAAGATGAACTGATTATTGATGGTGTTGTTTTCCGCTTTATCGACACTGCTGGAATTAGAGAAACTGAAGATATTGTTGAAAATATCGGTATTAAAAAAGCTTATGAAAAAGCAGAAAATGCTCAACTAATTATCTTTTTGATTGATTCTAATAAGTATATTCATTCAAAAGACTTATTCTTAGATGAAATTCAAACAATTCAACAACGTTTTCCTAATAAACGTTTGTTAGTTATTGCTAATAAAATAGACACCTTATCTTGTCACGATTCTTCTATTTTACTATCTGAAATAGAAAATTTAATTTTACTATCGGCAAAACAAAAAATCGGAGTTGACGAATTAAAACAAGAACTAATTTCATTAGTAAATACTGGTGCTTTAAGTAATAATGAAACCATTGTAACTAATTCTCGTCACTTCGAAGCATTAACCTTAGCTTTAGAAAGTATTAATTCTGTAAAAAACGGAATTGACCTTGATATTTCTTCTGATTTATTTGCAATCGATATTCGTGAATGCTTACGTCACTTAGGAAATATTACTGGTGAATATGATGTTGACAAAGATATTTTAGGGCATATTTTCGGAAACTTTTGTATCGGTAAATAGATTTTCTTTCCTTTAGTAGTACTTTGTTTTCTTTTTAGATTTAAAGGAAAAAAATAAGAAAATAAACTTATACTTAAATTAGGCGTATTCTAAAAAAGAAAGAAAAAATCCCTTTTTTAAAGGGATTTTATTTCATTATAAATGTTAATTGTTTTAGGAGTATCAATATTCAGTTTTTTACCATACTCTATAATGGCCCCACCAAATAACTCTAATTCATTATTATTCTTATTTGAATTAATATCTAATTGTAATGATGTTGGAGTTTCTGGAGGGAATGTAGCAGCTTTATTAAAGGTCTCTTCTACAATATTAGATTGTAAATAAATTCCCTTCTTTAATGCTATTTTATTAATCTCAATCATAATGTCTTTTGCAGCTTCTTTTTGTTCAGGAATAGAGCAAACTTTACCGATTGATGAGTCATATTTTGCCGTAACAAGTCCAAAACTTGCTATAAAAATAAACTTAGTCCAAATATCCACCAAAGCGCTTTCTCTAAATTCAAAGTCAATATTACTATCACTCATTAAATCTAATACCCATTCTATATCTTCATAACTATTTTTAGGGTCTTTACCAAAAAATAATTTCCCCCATTTTCCTTTATGTTCAATAATCCCTTTTTCCTTTATGTGAGAAGCAACATAAACACATGATGGTAAAATTGTATTATCAGGTACTATTTTTCGGATTCGATCATAAATATTTGCCCCATTCATCATAGGAATAATAATAGTTCTATTTGTAATCACATTTAGCAGTTGACTGCATACATTTTCCAAATCATACTCTTTAACACAAACTAAAACTAGATCGGGCTTTTCTATTTCTGAAATATTAGAACATACTTGATTTGGTCGTGTTATAGAGTCTTTAAATTCTGGAGAAATCAGGGTTAATCCTTTAGAATTTAGAATTTTGAAAGTATCTCCTCTTGCTATAAATGTAATATTATAAGACTGTTTAATTTCATTTGACTTATTAATTTTATAACCAAAATATCCTCCAACACCTCCTAGACCAACAATAACTATATTTTTTTTACTCATGATTTTATTTTTTCACAAAAGTGAGACCTTTGTTTTAAATGAGCTCTTGACAAATATCAAGAAATTACATTCTAGCTACTTCCTTCCTTATTCTGCTTAGAGTGCTATCTGTAATTCCTAAAAATGATGCTATAATTTTCAAAGGAACATTTTGAAAAACATTTGGTTGTGTTTTTAATAAATTTAGATATCTCGTTTCTGCCTTTTGGCTTACCATATCTATTAATCTATCATTCAATTTATAATAGTTTATAACAAAAAGTAATCTGCTAAACTCTCTAAATTCAGGAATATCATGAAAATTAGCTTGAACATTATCTAAGTTGGTTTTCCAAAAGACACAATCAGTCAATGTTTCATAGACTTCCTTAGTAGATTCCTTCTTAAAAAAAGATAAGAAATCATTAACAAAACATGGAGCTGAATATATATTTGTCGTTACTTTTTCATTATCCTCATTAAGTATATAAGAATGTAAGTAACCTTCTTCTAAAAAATAAGTTTCCGTACTAATTATTTCTTTATTAAGTAATATTGTGTTTTTATTTAGTTTAAAATATTCAAACTCCTTAGTTATTTCTTCAACTATATCATTACTTATAGGAAATAATGAATGAAAATAATTATTGAGTTTATCTTTATTCATATTTATTTGATTAAGAATTATAAATTACTGGCATTTGACCTTTCCAAGTATTCCATACATTGCTCTCAGTAATTAGTGTAGCCATAAAATGAGCAACATTAACTCTGCTTGTTTTACCTGCATCAAAAATAGCATCTCTAATTGGAGAAGGGTAAGTTTCATATTGAGATACATTATCCTCGTTAATTAAGTTATCTGGTCTAACCACTACCCATTCAATAGATTTATTGTTTTGACCAATTTCTGTTCTTAAATAATCAGCTGCCGTTTCATTATCTACATGAGGAGGCAACAATAAACGAAGTAAGAAAACAACTAGCCTATGTTTAAACGAAAGAGGCTCCTCTAAATCTCTATTGCGATTCCCTGAAGTATTCATAAGCACAAACTTAATAGGTTTTCCTCTAGTTTCTTCTTTAATAGCAATACTAATTAAACGAACAGCATCAGTCACTAATTTTCTTGGTTGTCCATATATACCTTTCCAACTTAAGTTATGCCCCAAACAAGATATTACGGCGTTACAACCAGAAACAATTTCTTTTATTTCATCTTTATTTAATTCTAAAATACTAGCTTCAATAATTTCTATACTACTATTACTCTTCCACGAATTAGAAATTTTATTAAGATCTCTTATAATAATTTTAATATTCTGTTTTTTTAAAAGAAGTTGTTCAACCAATTCTTTTCCCGTTGCGCCATTAGCACCTATTACCAAAGTAGTCATTTTACATTAATGAATTTATATTAGAGTTTTAAAGTTCCATAAGGTTTTCAACTAAAAAATTTCTTTTTACTCTATTTATATTTTATTTTCAAATTTAATCTTATACAAATCTAAGCCCATTAATAAGCCAATTAATCCAATAATTATACAACCTATAGCCCAAAATAATATTTCATATACATTAACAAATAATCGATAGCAGAATGTAAACAAAAACATGATTAAACCTATTATTTGCCATGAAATTTCTTTTTCTAAACGTGGGTTATCATTTATCGACAAAGGTTTATTAATTAAAATTTTTAAGGTGTCCCAATCCCAAACAATCAAAAATAAATTAGCAAGTAACATTAATCCAGTAATTATAGGAGTAAAAGCAAAATAGTAAGATATCGTGATAATGAAAATGTTCAACATAATAGGAAAATATATCAAAGAACCTAGTTTAGCATATTTTTGAGTCATTAATAAAAATCCAGTAACAAATTGCCCGAATCCTATAAATTTCCAATACAATCCAGACTCGTATAAAGTTTCAAAAAAATGCCAAGCTGAATTTATTGGTTGGTTTAAACCACTCTTACTAGTAAACCTTAATCCTTTAATTTTTATAAGACTAGCAAAAACAAAAGCGTTTCCTAGTAGATACCTTGTATAAATTACCAATAACTGAAGCCTAATTTTATTTTTATACTTCTCTATCATATTGACTTAATCTTTTAGTATCTGTAACCCAAGTCCATTCAGATTTACCGAAATTACCAGAATCTTCAATAACTTTTAAATGTATGCTATTAATAATTTCTATATTAATCTTTCCTTCTAATTCATCTTTTCCTATTGGAATATCTGACCAAACCAACTCAATAAAGTTATCGGTAATAGTACCATGAGCTGTATGACACCAATCGTCTCCCATATTTGTTTGATTTGATTTTTTATTCATACCCAGCCAGAATACTTTGTTGTTTTGAGTTTTAATCCAAAATGGATTTCCTTTTGAAGACAACCAAAAACCTGATTTTATTTGTGTCATTTCTTATTAATTAATTTAAAAGTGGTTCTTATAAATTTTACATACCAATTCCATTGAGTATGTGCCTTAGTTTTAGCAAAATTATTTTCAATTTTATCTAAACAATCTTCTAGTAATGCGTTATGTAAAGAACGAATAGCCAATAGCCAAATTAAGGTTCTAATACCTTTTGTGTTCATTTCTATTGTGTGCATAACTTGGGTTTGGGTATTTTGAACTTTCTTGATTTCGAATCTGTGAGTTCCTATAAAGCCAAGAGATTTTGCAAACCGAAATTGAATTAATTTTTCTGGATCGTATTGCTCTACTGTGTAACGAATTGGTCCATGACCTCCAGCAGCACCGACTTTAATTCCATCTTTAAAAGTCATTCGAGGCCATTTTTCAATTGGCCAAACCTTGTCATTGGTATTTGAAAGAGTATAAAATAAATCTGTTATTTTATCTAAAGAAACATTGTAGGTTCTATGATGAATATTTACTACCTTCATTAAAATTATTGTTTTTAGCAACTATATATAACAATCTTCCAATACATATTTATACTAATATGAATGAACGGATTATTCCTTTTATTTAATTAGTGCATAAAAAAGATGTTGTTTCAGCTTCTTTTTTTAGCTTATTTGAAAACATCTCTGCATTTTTTTTATATTCAGAGTTCTTCAATAAATCTAATAAGAGTTTTTCAAAAATAGCTGCATTAAGTTTTTTTATTGATACACCTTTAGGACCAATATTTTTTTCAGCTACTACTTCGTTCCAAAAAAATTGGTCTATAAAATGAGGTATAATTAAATTTGAACAACCATATTTAATTGCAGAATGAGTTGTGCCAGCTCCTCCATGATGAATAACACTATGAATTTTGGGAAAAATCCAATCATAAGGAATGTTTTCAGTAAAATAAATATTCCCCGAACAGTTTTCAATTTTTACTAAGCCTCCCCAAGAAGTATTAATTATAGTAGGAATGTTGTGTTTAGAGGTAGTATCAATTATAAATTGTGTTATTTTTTTAGGGGTCGTATTTGATATACTACCAAAAGTTATAAATACTATTTTCTGTTTAGAATTATGTTTTAAAAAACTTAATAACTCTTCTTGAGGTTCCCAATTTGTACATTTATCCCTTTCTATAAAACCTATTACCTTGGCATTGTGATTCCAATACTTTGGTTTTTCAAAAAGAGCAGAAGATACCGTATACATAGAAGGTGTTTTGGTAATTAGGTGTTTCCTGATTTGCTTAGGTGTTATTTTCTTAAACTCGTATTTACTAATTGATCTTGTAGAATAATAAATTGCTAATGAGAAAATAAATAATTGAAGTTTATAACTAAAAAAATTCAAATACTTTCCATAATTACCCCCTCCTGAAAAACTTATAAAAGAATGGTGTTTTACAGGGTGAAGAAAGCATGGGAAAGGATGAATAAAAATACTTTTATTCTGATTGTGAATTCCCCAAATTATAGGGTATACACATTTTTGATTAAAGAAAACGTAATTAGGCTTTTCCTTATCTATTATTTCTTTTTGTGTTAATGTAACCTCTTTATTAATTCTAATAGATTTTTTTGCTAAAACAAATAGCGATTTAATTCTTTTAAATAAAGTTCCTTTTCTGCTAGTAATGTTTTTAGAACTTTCACTTTCTAATAAAACTTCTATAAATTCAGAGGTAAAACCATAAAACTTACTATTAGTTAATTCTACCATTTCTCTAAACTGTTCAGGAAAAACATAAACAACATCATACTTTTTTTCTTTTAACACTTCTCCAATAGAGAAAAGAGGTTCTATATCTCCACGACTACCTAAACCAAAAAGTAATATCTTCATAATTATTAGCTTTATAATAGCTGTACTTTAAATAATTTATTCTTAGTTTTTTGACTCTATCTCTTTAACTCTAGCTATAATCTGTGGTAAGATTTTAATATAGTCCTCTACATTCCATTTTAAATTCCACCTATTTAAGTTTTCTTGCATGGTATTTAGCCCTACTTCTAACCTTCTTATATCAGCGTTCTTAGGATCTGCTAATGGTAATACATAAGGATCTTTACTTTTATTGTCAATAGCCAATTGAGTTCCATAAATTTGCAATTCTCCTCTTCTTAAAAGTAATCTATCATAAAACATAGCAAATTGTCTCTTAGACAAATTATTTTCCTCAACAGCTTGTTTAATTAATGGTAAATATTTTTCCTGAGTTTCTTTATTTGCATGTTGAATAACAAGAAAAATTGTAGAAGAACCCCTTTCGCCTATTTCGTTTCTATTAGGCCAACCTTGTGTGTCTAAAATTTCAGAAACTGCAATAAGGTTTAAAGAATCCTTTTTTAAAATAGTTTTCCATAAAGCATCCATTACTTTAGACTTTCTCCCAAATTTAGCTTCAGTAGTTCGAATTCTATTTCTATATTTTTGATCATTACTATATATAGTATCTAAAACTGCTAATAAAGTTTGATTATAATTCGCTTCTTTTGTTTGTTTATTATTTAAAATGATTGTTTTAAGTTTTTCCCACCTATAATCTTTGTGCAACGAATTTAAATCTGAGTCGTAAATTAAATGAAAATAATCACTCCATTTTAAATCAATTGCTATGATAAACAAATGTTTAAATGCGTCTTTTTTATTACCACTTAAAGCATATATACATGATAAATTATAACGGTCATTTATTGGAACGGTCATTTCCGTTTCTAAAAAGTCAACATCAATTTTTAACTTGTAATAGTCTGGTAATTCACGCTGTTCTAATAAATCGAATGCTACTTCATATAATTCAGTTGCTTTATTTGGTTCTTTATTAACCCAATGTGACCATCCTGTTTTAATTAGTTTCAGGTATTCTTGTTTTTTACTTTGAGAATAACAAACTATAAATACATTAAATATTAATAAAAGTGTTATTTGTACTTTCTTCATGCTACCAGTTATTAATTTCCACAAAAATATATAGCGCTTTAAAGTAAATTGAATATTCTCGATTAACACAAACTAAACGCTATTAAAGAGAGGATTAGAAAAGATAAACACGTTTTAACATCTACAAACAATTGTATATAGACTTATATAGGAGAATCAGCTTCAATTTTAATTTGATACGTTTCATTATCTTAAATTTGTACTTTTATTCATCTTAGTTTGACCCAAAAAAAATCACTTTTTAAACATAACGCTTTTACACATCTATTTTTGTGGATTGTTATTTTGTTATATTACTTAAGTACTTCATGGCAATATGAAGCTAATAAGCCTTTTTTATTGGAGCGAATACTATTTAAGCTTATTCTACAAATATTTACGGCCTATTCATTTATCAAAATAATAGTTCCTTATTTATTAAAAAAATCATATAAATTATTGTTCGTTGTTGCAAGTTGTGTTCTACTATATACAGCTTATGTACTCTTTATTACTTTTAGATGCTTTTACTTACTCCCTAAATATCCTGAAGTTTATGCTTATAGACCTCCATTGATTTTTGTACAGCGAATAACAGATTACTATACTTTTTTAACAAATCTTCCTGGTTACCTTTTTCCAATAGTTATCTTATCAATTATTGATTTTTATAAAAAAGAAAAAGAATTAGCTACAATTATCGAGCAACAACGTAGTAATGAATTAAGTACTTTAAGGAATCAATTAAACCCTCATTTTTTATTTAACACCTTAAATAACTTATATTCATTAACATTAATGAAATCTGATAAAGCTTCCGAAGTCATTGAAAAACTTTCTAAAATATTAGACTATACTTTATATAGTTGTAATTCTAATTTAGTTTCTTTAAAAAGTGAAGTTATACTATTACAAAACTATATAGATTTAGAAAAATTAAGATACGGTAATAGGGTTCAAATACAGTTTAATCATTCTATTGAAAAAAATGTTTTAATTGCTCCTCTAATTTTACTCACTTTCGTTGAAAATGCTTTTAAACATGGTGTGAGTCAAGAAACTATTGAAGCTAAAATCCAAATCAACCTATTCACTGATGGAGATCAAATTCTTTTTAAAGTCATCAATACGAAACCTACAAAAACGGCTATTAAAAGTTCTAAAAAAGAAATATCTATTGGCCTAACAAATGTAAAAAAACAACTAAATTTACTTTACAAAAACAAACATCAACTCAAAATAGATGAAAATTGTAGCAGTTATTCAATAACACTTAAAATTAAGATAAATGATTTATAAATGTCTAATTATTGATGATGAAGAGTTGGCTAGAGAATTAATTAAGAATCATTTATCAAAAATAGATGGTTTTGAAATTGTAGATTCTTGTCAATCGGCAATTGACGCTTATAAAATACTTCAAAAACAAACCATAGATTTAATTTTTCTAGATATCGAAATGCCAGGAATTAAAGGCACTGATTTTTTTAAAAACCTTTTAATAAAACCTAAAGTAATTTTTATGACAGCTTACAGAGATTATGCCATTGAAGGTTTTAATTTAAACGCCGTAGATTATTTGTTAAAACCAATATTTTTTGATCGCTTTTTCCAAGCTATTGAAAAATTTTCACTTTCTGTTCAGCCTACTGCTATTACAAACTTAAAAAAAACAGATGATCAGTTTATTTTTATAAAGAATAACAAAAAAAGTATTAAACTATGGTTAAATAGCATCAATTATATTGAAAGTCTCGGAGACTATATTAAAATTCATTTAGTTAATAATACTATAACCATAAAACATAGCCTTTCTTCATTTGAAAAAAAAATAGGAACTGATTTTTTAAGAGTACATAGATCTTATATTATAAATATGAATAAAATAACTGCCTTTACAAAAGTAGATATTGAAATTAATGAAATAGAAATACCCATTGGTGATAGTTATAAAGCTTTAGTTAATTCTAAACTAAATTTTAACTTATCTAAGTTATACTAAAAATCACCCCATCTTATTAAAAGTCAATCAAAAGAAAACAAAATCTTCCACCTCTGCTCCACCTCATACAGCTATAAGTACTGATTTTACTAGGTAAATTACTTTCTGTATCGGCAAATAGATTTTCTTTCCTTTAGCTTCCTTTTATTATACTTTGTTTTCTTCTAATAAAAAAACACAAACAAAAGAAATAATAATATATCAAACTAATTAATAAAGTTTAGAAAAACAATTGTAGTAAATACTGATTTGTAATAATTAAGATTTTATCTAATATCTTTAATTAGATAATTTTATATGTCAACGTTTTAAGAATTGACAAGGGAATATCTCCATTTTTAATGATTTCTTTATGAAACTTTTTAAAGTTAAAATGTTTATCTCTTTTGGCTTTTTCAAGTAATTCTAAAAATAAACTGGCTCCGTATTTATAAGTAATTACTTGAGCTGGCCAACGTTTCATTCTGTTAATTTCTCGTACTCCAATATTATCTTGATCCTTGATGTGTTGCTTCCAAAACCCTAAAGCTTTCTGATCTGACCAACCATAGTAATTTATAGCGACGTCTAAAACAACTCTAACAGAACGAATTAAATCCCATTCCCATTTACCATATTCGTCATATATAGTTTCGTATACTCCTAGTTCATTACCCAAATATTCCACATATGCTCCCCAACCTTCAGCAAAACCTGGATACCAAAACAGATTTTGAATTTCTGTTCTTTTAACAATATTATTAACCATAAACTGATAATGATGACCTGGAATTGCTTCATGAATATAAAACCAACCTAGCTGTCTTTTATTAAAAGGTTTATCAAAAAAGTTGAAATAAAACGTGCTATTATTATAGTATGCTGGAACTTGCGATAGCGAAGTATTGACGCCTCTTTCAATTCTTACATCTGAAATGTCATTTATGTAAGGAAACATTTTATTAGCCTTCACAACAACCTTCTTTTTAATAGCAACAAAAGCTATTTTTACATCATCTGGATTTTTAAAAAAGAACGAATCATTGCTTAAGTATTTATTGAAATCTGATTTTGATAAACCAGATGCTTCTTGTAACCTTTTCATATGTAATTTAACCTTTTCTATTTCTGCTAAACCAAACTTATACAGCTTCTCTGAAGACACTTCTTTATCTACCCAACGTTTTAATAAATATGTATACCATTGTTTTCCACCTTGTACTGTGAAAATACTTTTAGAATCATCCAATTTTGAGTTATAATTCCATTGCTTTTCAAGTTCAATTCTTTCTAAATTTAATTCAGTTTCATAGCTAAGTATATTATAATCGACTTTTTGATTATCGGCTAGTTTAGATTCATCTATTTTTTTTAATTTCTCTTTTAGTTTAGTAAAAAATAGTTCTTGATTTGCAATACTATCTTTACTCTTTATACTATTTAATGTATTCACATAGTTAATTTGCAAGTTTGGAATTCTTAATGAGGGATAATGCTTTAAAAAATCTTTTTTAACACTATTAAATTGTTGGCTTTGTGAAAATGAGGGGTTATTGTTTATACTTCCAATGAAAAAAACAAATAGCATAAAATATTGAAACATGTTTTTCATAGAGCTTAATTATTTTTAGGTGCATCCATAAATGCAGTGAAATCAACTTTCCATTCTCCTTTTTCTTTTATAAAAATTCCAATAAACCGAATGTCTCTTGATACCTTTTTTTCAGTATTTACTATATCGAACTTTTCAACTTGTTTATGCAAGTACATAACTTTGTTTTTGGCAATTGGAATAAATGCTACGGATTCTACTTCACTATCATTGGCTCTATTACCAGCATCATACCATTGCTTTACAAGCGAAAGATATTCCTCTCTATTACGAACTTGGTCTCCCAACATGTACCAGTTCTGATAATTCTTAGAGAACTTTTTTTCATAAGACTTCCATCCTTCATTTGCTAATATCAAAGGAAGATTCTTTTTTAGGGCTTCTATCTCCTCTTTATCTTGTTTAGAAACCACATAGTCATCAGTTTCTTGAGAGCATCCCAAAAATAATATTACTACTATAGCTAATACGAAAGTTTTTAATTTCATTTTTCTTTAATTGGAGTTTTAATTATCATTATTCAATTTCTTTACCTTGTAAATTATATTTAATCATTTTAGAAAAATTTCCATCTTTATTATATCTATAAGAAATAGTATGAATGCCTTTATTGTTCTCTGTAGGCTTATTATTTAAGTCATAGTAAGATTCTTTAAATCCATTATGTAACCCAAGCTTATTATTTTTCCAATCAAAATTATATACCACTTTGGCAAAACCATAATCCATATTTAAATAATTCTTTCTATTTACAAAATTGTTAGAAACATCATGAAAAGACCAACCAAGTTCATTACCATACTTATTAAAATTAAAGATGACAGTAGAATAACCTGCATTAAAGTTTAAAACTGGGTTTCCATCATCATCCATATTTACAATTGATTGCAAAAAACCATCTTTATTTATAGATATTTTAGCATTAAAAAAGGGGAAATATGTAGTAAGTATATTTGGAGTACCATCTTTCTTAAATTGCTTTTGAATAAATGATTTTTTATCAACTCTTTGAAATTTAAACATATAAGATCCCATTCCACTTTCAACTTGATTATCTAAAGAATCTTTTAATATCAAGGAAGTTTTATTTTTATTTTTATCTAATTGAAAAACCTCTTTATGTATCTTATTTCCAAGATAATAATGTCTATATGCTATAGCTTTTTTACCTTTAGCATCAAGGTAAGTTCTAATGAGTCTATCTTTAAAATGAACGTATTTAACCATATGTGTACCATAATAACTGTCATCACTTGGTTTGTTTTTATTAAAATATTTAATATTCAATAAATCTCCTTTATTATTATAAGTAAACCTATAATGTTTTAACGTAACAGACTCTTCTTTAGATATTCTCCCTCTACCTTTGTATTTCATATTTGGTGAAATAATTCCTGCCAACTTTGTGTAAAATTCAGTTTTATTATATCTATTAGAGTAATTTTTAATTACATTTTTGAAATAACTCAAAGAAGCTGGTTCAAAAACATATTTCTGTTCCTTTTGGTTAAAATACCCCATTGAAACAATACCAACTAATTTACCATGTGTATCTAAAACAGGACCACCACTACAACCTCCATAATTCCCTTTAGGTACATTTAAACTTAAACTACCTTCTTTAGGGTAATTAACAAATGTTCCTTCTACACTAATTGGTTTTTCTTTCTTGTATGGACAACCTAAAAAATAAAGATGTTCTCCTTTTTTTAAAGGTGAATCCCGAAGTGTATATACTGCTATGTTTTTTGGTATTATACTGTTAACTTCAAAGATTAACCAATCTCTTTTAGGTGGCATTGTGATAGCTTCATTCGTATTTTCGTTTATGAGCTTCCCTACTGTAACTTTGCTTTCATTTTCTTTAGAATAGAACGTCCATGCTTTTAATTCGTTACCAAAACTGATGGCTTTCATACGATCTGTTCTTGCAAAGAACAATACGTGTTTTGCAGTTATGGCATAGATTTTACTTTTGTAACGAAGTAAAAAACCACTTCCTGCATGAGCGTTATCAAACTTTGAATTCTTAAATTCAGCTTTACAGACTAAAACAGAATCAATTTGAGCAAAAACATTTGTAAATATTATCAGCATACAAACAAAAAATATTTTATTTAAAAACTTCATAATATTAGTATAGATAATTATTCAACTTTTAGATTTAAGTTATTCCATTTTACAGTTTCTATTTTTATCTTTCCTGAAGAACTTTTACTGTATTTAAGAAAAACATTTTCAATATCTGTAGAAAGCACACCTTCTGATTGATAATATAATTCAGTACAGATTTCAAAAAAACTTCTTATACGTCTAGACATTTTTAAATACAATTTTCCGTCTATCTCTTTAATACGCAATTTTCTACCTTCAACCTTATATTTACCTTCTAGTTGTTTTTCTAATTCTTTTGGAATAGGTTTATTCTTAACTTCTGTTGAATTAGCTTCTGTTACCTTAATCCAAGGGTCACTGTTCGCTTCTTTATCAGTAAAAGAATAATTAACTTTTAAATTTGGATGTAATGTTTTACTAGCATCTTGTTTCCAACTAGTTGGCCACAATGTATGTGTTATCGATACTATTAAACCAGAATTTGGTAAAGTAATGTATTTAATATCTCCAACAGTATTTACTCCTTCTGCTGTTGGTTCTCCAACAAGAATTGCTTTGGTGTTTAGACTTAGAATTGATGCTAATTCTAATAAAGTTCCTCTTGTTGCTTTACTTGTTAACACAAATAAGTGACCCTCTTTATTAATCGTTTTAGAATCTCTTAATAAATCTGTTAATCGTTTTAATTTAAAGCCATTTCCACCACCGCCATATCTAACATCAATAATAATTTTATCTGTTTTATTGGAAGTTATCTTTTCTTCAATTTTATCAATGAAATTAGAAAATGAACCTCCTTCTTTATTATTTACAATTGCTTGTAGCTGTACAAATAAGGTTTTAGTATTTGGAATAAATCCTAACCAATAATTCTTTCCTTTATAATTTTTATTCGTGTAACTAAAAAACTCATCGTTTGGTAATTTTCTATTTAGTTTTGCATATTCATTAATGGAAACGCTCTCTAAAGTTTTTGTTTTTCCTGATGCAAACTCTAGTTTTACTTCATCATCACTTGTACCATAACCTACTGTTTTTAGTAGTTTAGGCATAAAACCATAAATCTGAAAAAGATATTTTTTATAATGATTATTATCGGCATTTAGATAGTTTTTCAACTTATTAAAAACTTCTTCTATTGGAACATTATTAATCTTAACAATCTGCTGATTAATAATTTCTTTATAATTGTTTGAAGCATCTAAAACAAACAACCCATCAGAAAACCAATAAGTTTTTATAGGTAAAACTTCAAACGCTAATCCTTTTTGAAACAATGGTACATTACAGCCTTCATCATTTAACGTATTCATTAAATTTTGAATAGCAAACACTGCATTGTAATCGTTACTATTTGATGTTCTTAAATGATTATAAACAATAGTAAACTTTTCTTTTGAAGTTTGATACATCGGTACGTTATCTTCTACTTTCTTCTTTAAATATTCAATATCTTCTTGCCATAGTTTTTTACTTAATTGTAATTTGACTTCTTGGGATTTTGTTGTACAAGAAAACAACAGAACTCCACACAAAAACATAATTTTATTTCTCATTTATTTACTTTTAAGTTTTGATGCCATCCACTTTACGGTTTCTTTACCTAAATCTGTGCTATAATTATTAAGAGCATGATTTAAATAACTACCATTACCTAAAGTTTCTACGTTGTGCTGCATAGAGTTGAAGTTTACAAAGCCATGATCAGCTTTTTTAATGAGTTTAAATTCTCCATTACCCCCATTTTTAGTAACTATTGAGGCAATTTTTTTAGAACCTTCCGGGTTTATAGCCTGAATATCGAATTCGCCATATAAGGCTAGCACATTAGTTTGCACTTTAGACCACGCTTTTGGAATATTTACATCTGCTAAGCTTTGCCAAAAATCAAAATGACGTCCTATATATTGATTTCTCTTTAAGCTCTCTACATTAAAAAACGCTGCATAGTCCTTATTTTTAAGCATTTCTTCTCCAGAAAGCTTATTAATTAAGAAGTCGTCATTAAACTTTAAATTTATCTTGTTATCTTCTTTTATTTGCGCATCAGAAGTTCCAAAATGTTTTGGCTGTATGGTGTATAAGTCAATCATATAATCGTACCAATTTTCTCCAACACTTCCATAGGTAATAATTCCTTTAGGCGATTTCATTTCATTTAAAAGCGGTGCAATTACGCCACCCATTGAGTGCCCAAACATGAATATATTATCACTATCTATATCTTGCTTTAAAAGATCTTTATAACCTTCAAGGAAAGCCTGATATTCTTCGTTAAAACTTATCTGAGAACAATGTTTTCTACTCTTGCTATCACCCACTCCTGGTTTTTCTACACGATACACTGCAAAACCAGCATTTAACCAATCATTCATTAGCTTTTTCATAGGATACTCATCAGAAATAGTTTCTACTGACCCGCAAGTATAACCCTGAAGAAAATATACTACAGGTGGATTTTTCTTGTTTTTAGGAGTTACCAAAATACTTCTAAGCACATTGTCCTTATAAGCAACTTCACTATAAGTGACATCTCCGTTTTTAAATGCTTCAACAGGTCTTCCTAAAAGTGCAGTTGAAGCGTTTTTTTTAATATTATTAGAATAATATTCAGCTTCTATCTTATCACCTTCAAAAAGCGTGTTTGTAATTGTTAATACATCCTGAACATTTGCCACGGAAGTTTGGTTGAACTTGGTTAAGACATCACCTTGTTTTACGCTCAAGTTATCGAACGTTGAATTGGGCAACACCGAAATGATTCTTACTCCTCTGTTGATTTTTAATTGATATTGCTTAGCGATACTATCATTTAACGTTTGCATTGTTATTCCCAACAGACCTTTTCTTTTTAAGGTTTGTGCTTTTAAACCATGAGGTGTAATTAGTAAAAAAGCTAGAAGAATTATGTATGTTAATTGTTTCATTTTTTGATTAATGTTATTATAATGAGTATTTACCTGATTCAACTTCGTTTATAATTTCTTTAAGTCTATTATGAAATTGCTTTGGTGCAGACTTCATTACTTTCTTAATATCTTTAATTGCGGCCTTTTTATTTCCTAAAAAATATTGGCTTAAACCTCTATTAAGCTGTAAGAACCAAGCATCTGGATATTGTTGAAACTTTTCTTTATTGTAAGCATATGCATCTTGATAAAACCCATTTCGCATTAAGAAAACTCCAAAGCCGTTTGCTTCATTTGCCGTTGCATATAAATTCTTAGCTTCGGTCTTTGTAGCTTCTAATTCTGTGGTTTTATTTAACTTCTTAAGAAGTCTAATTTTGGTTCCTAAGTTTCTTAAGTTTTTATCTGCAGCAAAACCTCCATAACCACCATTAATGGATCTATTTGCCCATTCTAAAGCTTCTTCAAGATTTGTGTTATGCGTTAAACACCAATTAGCTGCATCATTCCAAGCTTGCCAATGGTATGTATTTATACCTCGTAACTCACTTCTAAAACTTTCAACTGTAGTTTTATTTAAATCTACTTCAACTTTAAAAGGAAGTCGACGTTTATCCCATTCTAATCCTATGACAAGTGAATTTTCTGTTCGGTCTAAAAATTCGAAATCCATTTGTTCTGAAAAAGGCGATTCTACTGAGGTTACCTCTACGCTTAGTGTAATATCTTTATCTAGATCTAAGTAGTAGCTTCCCCATTGATTGTTATTATGAGCAAATAATAAGGTATAGGTATTGCCTTTAGGAATAACATGAAATCCATATGTTCCAGCTTTTAGCACTTGCCCTTCTACTAAAACATCTGTACTAAATGTAATAGTTGTATTCATATTTGCACCTGCTCTCCAAGCAATAGGATTTCCGTTTTGAGGAATTATATTAGAGTTATTCCAAACATCTCTTCCCTTCACTGAAGGACTGCTATAATTTATAGTAATAGTTGTAACTCCTAATTTTTGAGTTTCCTGAACTTCAGGACTTGATTGCGGAATATTTAATGTGTGAAATTGTGCCATTAAATTCTGCATTAAAAATGCTGAAAATAGCACAGCAAATAACTTTTTCATTTCTTTGGTATTTAACTTTGTTTATAATTAATTTTAAAGGTATTTATGAAGAATCATTATACGTAACGAAATAATAATTCTGGTGCAAACATATTTGTTAAAATGAATTATGTCGTCCTAATACCTGTAAATACGGAAATCCGTACGCTATTTTAAGAGTGATTTAACAAAAAAAATTGATAACCTATAAGGTCTATCCGTACAAAGAAGTGATGTGATTTTTTCTGTAGGCAGAAGGTGTTTGTCCTTCCATTTTTTTAAAAACCGCATTAAAAACAGACTTACTATTAAAACCCGATTCGTACAAAATGGTCAAAATAGTCATATCGTCATTACCGTTTTTAAGCAGTAACTTGGCTTCTTCAATACGATAAAAATTGATAAAATCGTAAAAGTTACCTTTGTAAAAGGTATTTATCAAAATGGAAATATTTCGAGCCGATTCACCTAGTGCTTCAGATAAATCATTAATCTTTAAATCTGCATTTTTGTAGAGTTTTTTCTCTTCTACCAAGTTACAAAGCTTGGTATAGATCTCCTTATTGATTTTAGGATTGGCGGTTTCCTTTCGCAGTTTTACCGTTAGGTTATTGTAGAAAAATTCGGGATGATTTAATAGTTGAAATAAGGTGATATTAGATAATCCTAACAATAACAATATTCCTAAAAAAGTAAAAGCATTAGAAATTTTTGGTGAAGTATTTATCAATGAACTTATAAGAAACATCAACCAAATTGTTAAGAATAAAACAAGGGTTAGCTTTAGCCATTTAGAAATTCTTACAAATCTTAAATCGTCACTCTTATACTTATACACAACCCAAAAAGAAATCAAAGTATAAGCTATTACTTGTACAAAATACAGTTTATCAAATGAGTTTCTAATCCATAAAATATTTGAAGTTACTTCGCTATCCCGTTTCAGAAGAAACATAAAAACCAAAGCAACATTTAGCACAAAAAAGATTGCAAAAGGTATAAAATGGGCAATATGTTTTTTTATTGAAATGCTTCCTTTAACAATGCTTAACGCAAAAAGGTATAAAATGGGCGCATAAAAAAAGAGAAATGAGTTTAGGATAATTCCCACAAGAAAAACAGCGTTACTTTCTGTAAATATTGATTTAGAAATAATTAAATTACTTAAAAGTGTTATTCCTTTTCCCAATAAAAAGAATGAAAAAACACTTACAGAAATGTCTAACTTTTTTCTAAAACACCATATGATAATTGAAAAAAGTAAAAAATTAAATACTGTTATTCCTTCTAAAAACTCAATGACTCTCTGTTTTAATTTTTGGTAAATATCGTGAATTCAAAGCTTAAAATAAAGTTAATTGTTATTAATGAAATACTCATTAATATAATATTAAAAACATAAAAATGATATTAAATTAATCTCACTTTTATGTCAATGCTATCTTTTGATTTTTCTTAAACCTTAATACTTCTAGGTTTTATGTAAACAGATAAGAAATATGATATAAAAAAGTTAAGTTATTAGTGCTAATGTCTTTTTGCGGTTTTTATTTTATCTTTTTCTCTAAAAAATCAAACAAAAGAAAACAAAATCTTACACCACTACTCCACCTCAAAACACTACAAATACTGATTTTACTGGGTAAATTACTTTCTGTATCGGCAAATAATTTTATAGAGGTCAGTAGATAATTTTTTCTATTTCACCCACAAAAAACTCTTTTTTCAACACTTAAATAAGTTTAAGTATTGATGTATTATACCCCCAACCATACATTAAAAGCCGCTGTTTTACTTTGACTCGTTTTTAAAATATGATTTTGTGATTGCAAAGAAATGGAAACTGTATTTTTGTTATATCGAGCTATTTTTTTTATAAAATTTCGATTTACAAATTCACTTCTATTAATTTTAAAAAACATATTCGTATCTATTACATCTTCAACTTCTTTTAAAGAAGTCTGATTTAACATATGTCTTTTATCATTTGAATCATAAGCGTAAATAACTCCATAGTCTGCTCTAAAAAAAGCAATATCTATTATTTTTAAAAAATAAATTTCTTGTGCTAATTTTATTGGAAGAAATTCTTTTTTGCTTGTGGTTTCTAAATTCTTTTTTTGATAATACCTTTCTAATTTTTGAATGATATTTATATCATTTTCTATAAATCTATTCTTTAAAGAGTCGTACTTTATCCAAGCTTTATGAAATCGTTCAAAAGAAAATGGTTTTAAGAGATATTCTATACCATTTGTTTCAAATGCATCCATCCAAAATTGATTGTAAGCAGTAGTAAATATAATAGGACAATTAATTGTAAATGAGCTGTATACTTCAAAAACATTTCCATCTCTTAATTCAATATCAGAGAAAATTAAATCAATATCAGTTTTATTATTGTTAAAAAAAAACAAAGTTTCTTCAACTGTTTCAAGTTCTTGAACAATTTCAATAGATCTCCCTGTTTTCTCTATGTAGCTTTTTAGTTTTTTTCTTGCAGGAGCTTCGTCTTCTATAAGTAGAACTTTTATCATTTTTGATGCGTTTTAATTAAAGGTAAATACACTGTAAAGTTTTCTGCTGTTTCATCAATATCTATAGTTTTGTTGGCAAGCAATTCAAATTGTTTTGATAAATTTTTTAATGCTACACCATTGCCTTTTTTCTTCCTGTTTAGTTTTACTTTATTGTTAGTAACCTTAATTTTATTTTCAAATGAAACGTTTATAATCACAGGTTTTTCTATAGTTCCTAAATTATGAGTAATGGCATTCTCTATTAAAACTTGTAAACAAAATGGAGGAACAATAACTTTAGATGTTTGTGTAGAATTTTTAACGATTAATTGGTAATATCCTTTGTATTTTTCTTCCATCAAATAGAAATAATTTTGTGCAAATTCTAATTCTTCTTGAATAGAAATCAATTCTTTATTAGAGTTTTTTAGAGTATACCGATATAGTTCAGAAAACTTTGCCAAAAAGCTAGATGCTTTTTCTTTATCCTCTTCAATTAATTGATCCAAAATGTTTAAATTATTAAATAAAAAGTGTGGATTTAATTGAGATTGTAGTTGCTGTATTTTGCTTTTTGCATCACTTATTTCAAAATCGTTTAAACGCTTTTTATAATTTCTATTTTCTTTTGCATATAAATAAGCCAAAGTTATTCCAGCAAATATTATAAAATCTATAATCTGATTGAATACTTTATAGGTTATTTGATATGATGAACCATAATTTCTTGAAATATTTCCAAAAGCAAGAGAAACACTCAATCCTAAAATATTACTTAAAAATAAATACCCTATTAAACCTATACCAAAATACCTTATGTATTTTAATTGAGTAGGGATTTTTTGTGCTTGTTTACGTTCTATTCTTTCCTTGATAAAATTTATTAAGAAAAAAATAAAAAGAGCATATAAAAATAGCCAAAATGGAGCATCTGTATGAAAAACAAAATCTTTCCATGAACTCGCTAAGCTTAATTTGTTTTTTAATGTTAGTATTAAACTAAAAACAAATAAGCTAAAAACGAACGTTTTATTTTTTTTGATTGAATTGATTATTATACTCATAAGTTTTATTCTGATTTACATTTACAGTCAAGAAAAAAATCTCAACTGTAAATATAAACTTCTCTGTTATTTCGTAGGCCAAGAACCGATTATATTTCCTTTTTTATCATAAGATTCTAATCTCACATAATTGTCTTTGTCTACACAGAATTTTGCTCTTATGTTCCCTTTTTTATCAAACAAGAATAAACCATTTTGACCTCCTGGTATCTGACCCAAAGCAACTCTTTTTACTGAACCAAACATTCCTTTTTCTTGGTATTCTTTATATTTTATTCTTCGTTCTTTTCTATCTGCTATGCTTTTTAATTCATTAACAATTTGCATCATATTTTCCTTTGTTTCATTATCTCCTCTATCATTAAAAACTAAATATCCAGCTTTTTGTCTTTTACCATTTTTCTCTATGTCAGTAGTTAATAATTGTATTACTTGGTCTCCGTTGTATTGATCAAAAGTTAAAGATATTCCTGCTTCATGACCGTTTTTAGTTTTGGCACCATCATAAATGAATCCACCACTTTCCATTCCTTCTTCATTAAAGAAAATCATTCCAGCTCTTTTTTTACGTTTATGATACTTTCTGTTATTTATTGAATCTCCTTCACTAGGAAAATGGTTTTCATTAGTAATCACCATTTTTACAGTGCCATCTGATTCAACTACATTGATGCGTTCTACATCTATGGTACCAAATTTTTGATTCCCAGTACTTTTAAATGCTGAAGATACTAGTACTGTCATTACTGTGATTGCACAGATAGTAAACGTTCTTAGAATTGCTATTTCTGTTTTTATTTTTTTCATCATATAAGTTTAAAGCATTTTACTTTGGCCAAGTGCTAACTACCTTTCCTTTTTCATCGTAGGCTTCTAACTTTACATTATTATTTTTATCTATGTAAAAATTAGCTCTTCTCCTTCCTTCTTTGTCAAATAAAAACAAACCATTGTTCTTACTTCCTGTTTGACCAAGGTAAATTCTTGGTGCTCCACCTAAAAGTCCTTTATCTATATATTCTTGACGCTTTTTTCTTCTTAATTTTCGGTCTTTAATAGCGTCTAGTTCCTTGTGAATTTTACTAATACCCAATTGCGTTTCTTTATCGGGTCTATCATTAAATATGAGTCCACCAGTCTTATACCTTTTTCCATTTCTTTTTTTATCGGTTGCTAATAGTTGCATTACCTGATCTCCATCATATTGATCAAAAGATAAAGACATACCAGCACTATGTCCATCTTTTGTTTTGGTACCATCGTAAATAAACCCTCCACATTCAATACCATCTTCATTAAAGAAAAGCATTCCTGAACGTTTTTTTCTATCTTCGTTTACAGGTCTGTTGTTTATGGTATCTTTTCCATTTGGAAACTGTTGCACGTTGGTAATCACCATTTTTACGGTACCATCTTTTTCAACAATATTGATGCGTTCTACATCTATGGTTCCAAATTTTTGATTGTTTGTTCCGTTTTTAAATGCTACGGTTACAAATGCTGTCATCAATCCAATTGTACAAATAGCAAAGACTCTTAAAATCTGTAATTCTTTTTTTAAATTTTTCATTCTATTATGATTTTATAATTATTTCCTCAAAAGTATTGTGAAAGAAAAGGTTATAAAATAAGTTTCTAATGAATGCAGGAGTTTTAAAAATTAACTAAGGAAATAAACAAATAAAATAATTTTAATTAAAATCGATTTCAATCAAAATCTTAAAATTAGGATAATGAACTACCTCGACGCAAGCATACGAGGTATCAAGCGGAAAAAACTTTATTTTTAGTTTGATGAAAACCTTAGGTTTTCAAACTTTCCTCTTCACCACCGATGCAAGCATCGGGGAATTCTATTGATTAAAAAGTAAAGTTTTTCTATTTAATCACTTTTATTAAGAAAGAAAGTAATACACAAATTAACAAAAAACTATATTCTACTCCATTTCTTCCATCCCCTACAACGTACCAACCTTCTTTAAAATGCACTAAAATAATGCCAGTAAAAAGTATTAAAATTGTTATAATCGAAGCCCATTTCATATATATATTTAAAGCTATGGATATTGCACATAAAATATGAGATAATTTTACTGCCCATGCAATATATACACCAAAAGGAGCAAATCCTATCTGATTTAAATACAAATTACCAAAATCATATATACCTCCATTAAGTATTCCAGGAATACTGTGCGTTAAAAGAATAATAGATATAGCTAAACGTAGTGTAAAATCATTACTAACTATTGTTTTATAATTTCTTATACCCATAATCGTTAATATTTAGTTGTAATAATTATTTTATTTTTTAAGAATAAAAACAACACGCCTATTATTTGCTTTTTCTTCCGGGGTACTGTTAGTATTAAGGGGTTCACTTTCTCCTTTTCCTAGTATAGTTAAACGTGTAGGGGCTATTCCCATTGCTACCAAGGCATTTTTTACCGATTTAGCACGATTTTGAGATAGTATAAGGTTGTTTTTTTCTTCTCCATCACTATCTGTATGTCCTACAATTTCAAATTTCCAATCAGGATTGTCTATGAGCATATTTTTTATTCTTTTCAAAACGCCGTTAGATGCTGGTTTTAGTTTGGCTTTACCGGTATTGAATAAAATTCCGTTAGTCACAAAACGTCCGTCTGTAATAATTTGTTTATATGACGAATTTCCGCCTTGTGCTATTTTAATTGCTTTAATTGCCATAGCAATACTTTTTTGGTTTCCAAAATCATCTTCTTGAATGGTTATTCCTGTAGGTAACACTCCTAATTTTGGAAGGTTCAACATTTTTAATTCATCAAAATATAACTGAAATAATCCCTTACCGTTTATAACGATAGCAACATGATGCCATTCTATATAATTATTAAAGTTTTTAAGATTAATTTTTCGTCCAAAATCTCCCATTTTAACTTCTAAAACTTCTCCGTCTTTTTGAATTATAATCTCTCTAAGTTTTGATGCTTTAAAAGATTCCTTGTAAGCATCAAAATAATCAGCTTTATCCCAAAGTTTAATCCTATACTTATTAGAAACATATCTCGTCCAAAATTTTTCTCCACAATAAATATCCAATTCAATAGTGGTCCTTTTAGAAAAATCCAAGTTTGAGATTAAAGGAAATACACTTGTATCGTCGTTAAGTAAAAAGGCTTTTTCATTATTTAGACGCGCTATTTCTGCGCTTCCTAAATTGATATCCCATCGCGCTGGAAATGCACCGTATTCATCATCTTTAAATGTGTCAAAAAACACAACATTATTACTTGGGACAAAATCATAATTTGTCCATAATTCTAACTGTTTACCTGTGTTTTGTTTTTTAGTTTCCTTTTTTTCAGTTGGGGATTTTTTGTCTTTTGGCGTTTTTTTGATGGAGTCTTTTTTAGGTGTTAAAACCTCGTTTACTTTTTTCTCAATTTTATTTTCAACTTTTTGTTTTATTTTTTTCCAAAATTGTGCTTCTCCTTTTTGTGAAAATGTTATTAGTAATAAAGTGATTAATACAGTTCTAATTTTATTCATAGTTTTTAATTTTTTTATTTGTAAATCTGAAAATGATTTTTGATAGAAATATAAAAAGATAATGCCCTTAAACTTGATAAAGTAGATGAACACTAAAAATGAACAACCAAAAATAAATTTCTAGCTGATTAATAATGTTTTACTTACTGCTTTTATTATATCATATCATAGACATCGTATTCATAGCACAATGTGCAATAATTACTGGCCATAAATTTCTATCGAGCTTCACATAGACAATGCCCATAATTATTCCGATTAGAGCCACAGAAATTGAGCGCTCTGAAATATCATACGAATGTCTAAAGCCCCAAATACACGCCTGAACTATAATAGCAATGGCTGTTCTAAACTTTACATTAGAAAACAAACCTTCAACCCAAGTGATTAAAAAACCTCTTTCTAGCAATTCTTCAAGAGCTGATTGCAGCCAAACAAAAAGAATTACCGAAAAGAAATATCCATAATCTCCATTACGTAACGAATACCCAGTATTTGTTCCTTGTGCAGCTTCACTACTCTCTTTAACTATAGATAACGAATCTTGTATCACATTAAAAATGAGTAATGTGGCTATAATAGTGATAAAGATAACTACCGAACTTAAAAGGGTCTTCTTGATACTTTTGGGGCGAATTAAACCTAAATTTTTCCAAGTTACACCTCGTCTTTTCATCATTAAAGTAGCGACTACTAAAGTAGTACCTGAATACAAAAAGCCTGTAACCAAATAATGTGTGTTTGGTATTGAGGTTTCTCGAATTAAAAACATTATAGTTATGTAAATAATTAAATCTATTGCATAACCTTTCCTGTTTGATGTTTGAACTGTATTATTCATTATTACATATATTTTCTAGTTTAACAGCTGTACCATAAACAAAAACTTCTGAAGCTGCTTGAACAACCATTGCTATTGAGAATCGAATATTAACCACAGCATCAGCGTTTATGCTTTTAGCTTCTAAGACTAAACGTTCTATAGCTTGTTCTCTTGACAAGTTTAACAGTTTTGTATATTCATCAAGCTCTCCTCCTACTGCATTTTTAAGTAGAGCGATTGCATCTCTCCCTATATTTCTTGCTCGTACTGAGCTTCCTTTTACAATGCCTAAAACTTCTTTAATTTCTTTATTAGGAATCTGCTCTGTTGTTGTTACAATCATACTTATTAATTTTTGTTTTTCTTATAAACATCTGATCTACCATACACATTTTTGGTAGTTAACTCTACTTCACCTTTTTTAATAGAAAATATCATTCTAACATCTGTAAGTTCTCCATACTGAAAAGCAAATTGATTTATTGGAGTCAGTTTTAATTTTTCATCATTTCCACTTTGATAATATAATGTGTCGTCTTCTAATAAAATGTTTATCCTACCATAAGTTCCTACATATTTTTTTAGGGCTGCGAGAGGAACTTTCACAGGTGATTTAACCGCATTTAATGTTTCTATATGCCATGTATAATATTCTTTTCTAAAAGGATCTTTATTAACCGTGTTTAAAGAATCTAAAGCTTTTAATTGTGCTTCAACTAAAGCTGCTTTTTCAGTAGTTTTTATATGCGGAATCACTCCTACGCCTTCCCAATTTGTTTTAGTAATTGGATTGATGGCTCTACCTGTGGGAGTCCAAACTTTAAAATTCTCGTTTATTTGAAATGATTCTCCAGGATGTGCTCCTCCACCAGTAGTTTCTCCTACTAGTATTGCTCGTTTTAAATGTTTTAAATCATATGAAAATTCTTCAGCAGCAGAAAAAGTACTGCTACCCGTTAATATATATAATTGCACATTTGGTAGCCTTTTTCCTGGAACGTAGGGTAAGGTCCAATACTGACTATATTTATCTTCTACTCTATTGTAAAATGTGTTTAAATGAACTGGTTCATCATCAACAAAATAACTAGCAATTAGCTGAACCATTTGTGGATATCCGCCTCCATTGTTCCTCAAATCAAGTATAATGGCACCTGTATTTTGTAAAAAACTTAGTGCAGCAATAACGGTTTCACCAGCATGCTTAGGATCTCGAAATCCTTTAAAATCTATATACCCTATATTTCCGTCTAAGATTTTAACTTCTTTGAACAAGAAATTATCTCGCTTTTCCATGGCTACCATCTGTTGTTCAAACTTTTTTCGTTGTTCTGCAGTTATTTCTTTTGCTCCTCGTTGACTTTTTGGACTATAGAAAACTCGTAGATGTTTATCATTAGTTATGGATTGTAAATCTTTTGTAAGTTTTTCGGCTAATTGTTTTGGATTCTCAAACGAATGGTAAACACCACTTTTTAAATGTTTGTTTAAGAGCTTAGTCATTTGAGTAGCTTTATCAGGAAAAACATATTTTTCTTTTAATAAATTAGTTACCTGACTTATGATTTCTTTGAGTTCCTTTTTAGAAAGTTTTTTTGAATTGTTTTGCGAATAAGTAGCTAGTGTACTAAAACAGATAGCTATTAAAATAAGTATTCTAATCATTGATGTATGTTTTTGTATACATCAAAATTGAATAAACTCACCAAGTTTTTAAAATGAAATAGACAGTTATAGAAAATAAATAGACGTTTGCGTAGATTTTGTCTATTACTAAAAATCAGATTTGATAAATTTTAAAAAGTCTTCTTTATACTTTTCTGAAACGGGAATGTATTTATCTCCAAAAACAATGCGGTTACGCTCTATAGTTGTTATTTTTTTTAAGTTTACTATAAACGAACGATGCACACGCATAAACTGACTTTTAGGCAATTCGTCTTCTAGAGATTTCATGCTTTTTAGGGTAAGAATTGGTTTTTCGGAAGTAACAGTATAAAACTTTAAATAATCTTTAAGTCCTTCTACATAAATCAAATCTTTTAAGTCAATCTTGATTAATTTGTAATCTGATTTTACAAAAATATAATCATCAATTCCCACTTGATTAACTCCTTGCAAAATTTGCTGTTTGGCTTTATTGGCGGCTGTAAGAAACTCAGGATAACTTATGGGTTTTACTAAATAATCAATCGTATTTACTTTATAGCTTTCTACCGCAAATTCTTCAAATGCAGTCGTGAAAATAATTTTAGCCTTATTATTTTTTATCAGTTTGGAAAATTCCATCCCAGATAAATTAGGCATTTGAATATCTGTAAAAATTAAATCAACAACTTCTTTTTCTAGTATTTCTATCGCTGCGATAGCACTATTACATGTTGCTATCAGCTTTAAAAAAGGTGTTGCATTCACATAGTCTTCCAACAAATTAAGCGCTAAAGGCTCGTCATCAATTAAAATACAGGATAGCATTATTCTTTATAGTTAAGTGTTAGTTGTGCAATATAAGTATTGTTCTCTTCTTTAGTTATCAAACTAAACTTATTAGGATATAAAATAGCTAACCGCTTTTTTAAATTTTCTAATCCAATTCCAGAGTCAGTGATTTTTTCTTTTTCGGGAAATGATGAGTTGATTACCGAATATTTTAATTGTTTTTTTTCAATTTCTAAATCAATGGTGATGTAACTGTCTTTTATAGCATCAATACCATGTTTAAAGGCATTTTCAATAAAAGTAATTAATATGAGTGGAGCTATTTTTATCGGTTGATTAATTATGGGGAAGTTTTTTTCTAACCTTAGATTGGATGATACCCGTAATTGCATTAAATCGATATAACGTTCTAAAAATTCAATTTCTTTAACTAATGGGACTTTATTATTAGAAGCTTCATGTAATACATAACGCATCATTTTACTCATAGTGTGTATGGATTGTTTTGCTTTAATAGGAGATGTATCTATCAATGCGTATATATTATTAAGTGTATTAAACAAAAAATGCGGTTGTACTTGGTACTTTAAATACTTAATTTCTGCATTTAGCTGAGTTTGTTTTACTTCTTGTAGTAATAACTTATTTTTATTCAAATGTGCATTTACTTTTAAGCCCACGCACATACCTATACTTAAAATGATGGGTAAAATAACTTGAACGGTAGTCATCGCACCACTTCTAATTTCGCGTAATGGTTCTCCATTGAAAGATGGATGAAATATGGTATTCCCAATGATATATCCTATTAAAATATAGAGAACGACAACAAGAAGCACATTTAAAACATAAAATTGAAGTTTCTTATTTTTTAGAAAAAAACCATCTACTAACACAAAATAGTTTAGGTAAAAAGCCACCAAAATACTGGCTAATGACAACCAATTTCTATTAATAAGATATTGATCTGTTAAAGATGCCATTGGATATATAAACAATAACAACCATAAAAAGAAATGCAAGAAAATTTTCAAATACGTAACTTTCATTTTTAACATAAAAAAACTAAAATACTATAAAGAATATGAGTGTTATAACTTTATAGATGTTTTTTTGGCTTTTATAGAAGTTTGCTAGGTTTTTATCTACGATTGAAAGATATGAGCTAAGGCATTTATTTAAACTTATTGTCGGTTAATAGTTTCTTAATTCTATCAGATAAAGTAAAGGTATCGTTAGCAGAAAGCCTTAAGAAATATGAACAATAAAATAACACTACAAAAAATGCATCCCAACTTGTTGGAGTATCTAAAGCATCTACAATCATTATAATTTGAACGGTTAAAAACAAACCTAGTTTAAAGATAAACGATTTCACTTTTTTATAATATGCTTCTTCTTTAAGTTGTTCTGAGGCCCCGGCAATATAAAACTCAAAAAGTGAAGACAATGCTTTTAACGATTCTATACTTGGCTTCTCTCCACCTCGAATAGATAAATACACTAACTTTACTAGGGTAATTACTTTCTGTATCGGCAAATAGCTCACTTTTTCAACCCAAAATAACACTCTTTTAATTAAAAAGTAAAACATGACCTTTATCATGTTTTTTACTATATGAAATCAGGTAATTTGTGTAAAAATTAGGAAATACACAATATTATGAAAACATATAGAATTATTACAGCATTATTCTTTTTTGCTATTACATCAACATTTGCTCAATTAAGAATTGATGCAGAAGTACGTCCGCGTGCAGAGTACAGACATGGGTTCAAAACTCTTTTCCCTGACAATGCAGATCCAGCAATTTTTGTGTCCCAAAGAACACGATTAAATACAAGTTATTCAATCGAAAAATTGAATTTCTATGTCAGCCTTCAAGATGTTAGAATTTGGGGGGATGTGCCTCAACTTAACACAGCAGACAACAATGGCTTAAGTATACATCAAGCATGGGGAGAAATATTATTTGACCCTAATTGGTCAATAAAATTAGGACGACAAGAAGTAATTTATGACGATAGTAGAATATTTGGTAATGTAGGTTGGGCACAACAAGCTCGTAGCCACGATATGGCAATGCTTAAGTACAAAAAAGATGATTTTAAGTTTGATATTGGATTAGCTTTTAATCAATCTAGTGAAAATTTAACAGGTACTAATTTAACAACACCAAGAACATATAAAGCCATGCAATATGCTTGGTTACATAAAGATTGGAATGATTTCTCAGGAAGTTTTCTGTTTTTAAATAATGGTATGCAAACTCCTAATGGATTGAAATATAGTCAAACCATTGGTACACACTTAAAAACTAAAAAAGACAATTTTGATATTGCTGCTAATTTATTTTATCAATTTGGTAACGATGCTGTCAATAGAGATTTAAGTGCTTATTTATTAGGACTTGAAGCGAATTATAAAGTTTCAAAAACTACGAAGTTAGGTTTAGGTATTGAATTACAAAGTGGTAACGATTACAATACACCTGCTGATGAAAATAAAGCCTTCACACCGTTTTATGGAACAAACCACAAATTTAATGGACTTATGGATTATTTCTATGTAGGTAACCATATAAATAGTGTTGGTTTATTAGATATTTATGGTAAAGCAAATTTTAAATTAAATGCAAAATCTAGTTTAACAGCTTTTGTTCACAGTTTCTCAGCTGCTGCAGATATCAATGCTACTATTTCTAAGCAGTTAGGTACAGAATTAGATTTAGTATACGGATATAGTTTTACTAAAGAAATTAGTTTTAAAGCTGGATACTCTCACATGTTTGCTTCAGAAGGAATGGAAGTTTTAAAAGCAAATACTGATGACAACACCAACAATTGGGGTTGGGTAATGATTACAATCAAACCTACTTTATTCACAACTAAAAAGCAGTAAATTATGGTAATTTCAAACGAAAAAACTGTTGCAGATTATGTTACCGAAAACATTAAAACTGCTCACATTTTCAAAAAACACGGAATAGATTTTTGCTGTGGTGGAAATGTTACAATTCAAAAAGCTTGCGCTAAAAAAAATGTAAATCAAGAAATTTTAGAAAAAGAACTTTCAGAGGTTGATGAAGTTAAAGATTTAATTGAAGACTATGATAAATGGGCATTAGACTTTTTAATGATATATATTGAAAATGTACATCATACTTACGTAAGAGAAAGTTTACCATTAATATCTCAGTACGCAAACAAAGTAGCAAAAGTACATGGTCATCATTACGAAGAAGTTATTATTGTAAATCAATTATTTCATGAAGTAGCAAATGAACTACTGTCACATTTACAAAAAGAAGAGCAAGTTTTATTTCCGTATATAAAACAATTAGTTGACAGTAAAAAAGAAGGTAACACCTCTCCTACTCCTCCGTTTGGTTCGGTCAACAATCCTATAAAAATGATGGAGCACGAGCATGAAAATGCAGGAGACATTTTTAAGGAAATTTCAAGATTAACTAACAATTACACACCTCCAGCCGAGGCTTGTAATACTTTTAAAGCATTATATGCTAAACTAGAAGAGTTTGAGCAAGATTTACATCAACACATTCATTTAGAAAACAACATCTTACATCCAAAAGCTATTTCATTAGAAAAAGAAATGGTCGGTTAGAGGTAAGATTTAAATCATTAAAAACTTGAATTTTAAACGCGAAATATTACCAAATAAAAGATCTAGATGGAGAAGAGTTGCAATAATTTTAATAGGAATTGTAACTGGTCTAGGTTTTTTTATGGCAAAAGAAGCTTCATTAGTTTCTTATATGTCAGACGACCCGTTGGCATGTGTAAACTGCCACGTAATGACGCCTATGTATAATAGTTGGATGCATAGTTCGCATAGAGAACAAGCCTCTTGTAACGATTGTCATGTACCACACGACAATGTATTCAATAAATATTACTTTAAAGCTAAAGATGGTTTATTACACGCTTCTGTATTTACAGCTAGAGCAGAGCCAGAAGTAATGTTTATGCGAGAGGAATCGGAAGAAGTAGTACAAAACAACTGTATTAGATGTCATGTACAGCAAGTTACACAGGTAAAATATGATGGTTGGCTAAAAGATCATAAAGAAAGTAGAACTGAACGAAAGTGTTGGTCTTGTCACCAAGAACTACCACACGGTACAGTACATGGTTTATCAACCATTAAAAATAATATAGCACCTATACCTACCGATAATGTAGAGACGGTAATACCCGAATGGCTAAATCAACAAATACAAAAATAACAAACAAATGAAAAACAAAGTATTATTTATAGTAACCGTAGTAGTCGTTTTTCTATTAGGATTACTCGCTTCTAGCATTGTAAATAGGAAAAATGAAGCGAAATATAAATACGTACCTCAAGTAGAAATTAGTGATAATGAACCTAGAAATGATGAATGGGGAAAAAATTTCCCTGCTGAATATCAATCATTTTTACAAACAGAAAATAGTGATTTCGAATCATTTCAAGGAGGTTCTAAAATGCGTGACATGCTAGAAGAAGACACTCGTTTAGTGGTACTTTGGGCAGGTTACGGATTTTCAAAAGACTACAACCAAGGTCGTGGGCACCAACATGCTGTTACCGATCTACAAAACACATTAAGAACTGGAGGGCCTAAAGGAAAAGGAGATGGACCTATGCCTGCAACATGTTGGACCTGTAAAAGTCCGGATGTACCTCGTTTAATGAACGAAATTGGGATTGCTGAATTTTACAAAGGAAAATGGGCTGATAAAGGTCATGAAGTAGTAAACCCTATAGGTTGTGCAGACTGTCATGATTCTAAAACAATGAAACTAACCATTACTCGCCCAGCATTGGTAGAAGCTTTTGAAGCTATGGGCAAAGACATTAACAAAGCTACACACCAAGAAATGCGCTCATTGGTTTGTGCTCAATGTCACGTAGAATATTATTTTGATAAGAAAAAACCAGGTAAAGAAGGCGTTCCTTATTTAACATTCCCTTGGAAAGATGGTATGTCTGTTGAAGCCATGGAAAAGTATTATGATGATATAAACTTTAAAGATTGGACTCACAAATTAAGTCGTGCCCCAATGTTAAAAGCGCAACACCCAGGTTATGAAACTTACTTAACAGGAGTACATGCAGACAGAGGCGTTTCTTGTGCCGATTGTCATATGCCATATAAGAGTGAAGGTGGACAAAAATTTACAGATCACCACATTCAATCTCCTATGAACAACGTTGCGAACTCTTGTCAAGTTTGTCACCGTGAAGATGCCGATAAGTTAAAGGCTAATGTTTATGAGCGTCAACAAAAATCAACAGAAGCGCGTTTAAAATTAGAAGATGCTTTAGTTAGAATGCACGTAGAAGCTAAGAAATGTTGGGATTTAGGTGCTACTGAAGAGCAAATGAAAGATATTTTAATAGATATTCGTCATGCGCAATGGCGTTGGGATTATGCAGCTGCAGCGCATGGAGCTTCTTTTCACTCACCTGTAGAAACTGGAAGAGTTATCGCTAGTGGTTTAGATAAAGCTACCGAAGGTCGTGTAAAATTAGCTCGTTTGTTAGCAGATTTAGGCTATAACAAACCTGTTGAAATGCCAGATATTTCTACTAAAGAAAAAGCTCAAAAATATATTGGTTTAGATATTGAAAAATTAACTAAAGAAAAAGAAGAGTTCAAAGAAAACTTATTACCTAAATGGTTAGATGAAGCTGAAAAACGTGAAGCTACTTATGGTACTAAGAAAGTTTCAATGAAATAATTCAAATTCAATTTACAGGTAAAAAAGATAATTTTTAGAGGTAAAACTTTAAAAATTATCTTTTTCAAATTTAGAAACATGCAAAGATTATACAAACTTCTCTCCTCTTCTTACTTAGCTTTATTATTATTAGTAATTTTTGCTGTGGCAATGGCAGTAGCAACGTTTGTAGAAAATGATTACGGTACAGCTGTAGCTTGGGCAAGTATTTATGATGCTTGGTGGTTTGAAATTGTGATGTTAGGATTAGCTGTGAGCTTTTTCTTACACATTTTTAAATACAATTTATTAACAAAAAGAAAGTGGGCTATTTTCCTTTTTCATATTGCCTTTGTAATTACTTTAATTGGTGCTGGAATTACGCGTTACACTTCGTATAGCGGAATTATGCGTATTCGAGAAGGGGCAACATCTGATGTTATTATTTCTGATACAAAATTACTTTCAACTACAATTAGAAAAGAAAAAAACAGTAAACAATTTCAGAAGAAACTAAGTTTTACTCCTTTACAAGATAACAATTTTACCATTAATGAAACATTTGAAAACAAACCAGTAGCAATTTCTTTTAAAGAATATATTGCTGATGCATCTCCAGAAATAATTACAGACAGCATCAATGGTGTTCCGTTACTTAAAATGGTTACTACCGTTGGTGAGGGAAGAAATACCGTTTATTTAAAGAAGGGTGAAATAGAAAAGATAGGACAACACCAACACGAAGTTGGTTTTGAAGCAGATAAAGAAGGAATTATCAATATTTTTGAAAAAGATGGAAAGTTTACCATGCTTACACCTCATCCGGTTGATTTCTTTATTATGTCAATTCAACAAGCAGGAAAAATTAAGCAAGATACTTTACAGGAAATTCAATTAAGAACATTATACAGATCTGGAGATTTTTCTTTTGTGCCAACTTCTTACCATCCAAAAGGTAAATTTAAATTAGTTAGTACCGCAAAAGAAAAAACCGATAACGAACCTTCTCAAGACGATGCTTTAATTGTAAATGTTACTGTTGGCGAAGAAACACAAGAAGTAAACTTATTATATCGTCAAGGGTTTTTACCTATAAAACATCAAGTAGATTTTAAAGACGGAACCGAAGTAATTTTATCATACGGTGCTGGCGCAATTCAAACTCCTTTTTCAATAAAGTTAAACGATTTTCAGTTGGAACGCTACCCAGGATCCTCAAGTCCATCAGCATACGCTAGTGAAGTAACCGTAATTGATAAGACAGAAAAATTTGATTACAGAATTTTTATGAACAACGTATTAGATTATAAAGGATTCCGCTTTTTTCAAGCGAGTTATGATACCGATGAACGCGGAACCGTTTTGTCTGTAAATCACGATTTTTGGGGAACTTGGATTACCTATTTAGGCTATTTATTAATGGGAATTGGAATGTTTTTCACCTTATTTGGTAAGGCTTCTCGATTTCAAACCATCAATAAAAAACTGAAAAAAATAAAAACAAAAACTGCAGTTGTAACTTTCTTATTGGCTTCTAGCTTTTCGTTTGCATCTTTTTCCCAAGATTCTATTCCTAAGAAAATAAATCTTGATAGAATTGTTGCTTCACAGCAAATAGACAAACAACAAGCTGATTTTTTTGGACGTTTGTTGGTGCAAGATTTAGACGGAAGAATAAAACCAATCAACACACTAGCATCAGAATGTATTCGAAAGATTTCTAGAAAATCGAGTTTTACCTATCCTACAACTGAAAAAACGATTCATTTAGATGTGAATCAAGTGTTTTTAGGAATGCATAAAATGCCACAAGTATGGCAACGAATTCCGATTATTAAAGCAGATACCGATAAAACAGGTGATTTACTAAAGAAGATTACCCCTGGTAAAAACGGATTGTATTCTTTTGTTAGTTTTTTAGACAAAAATGGGAATTACTTATTATCTGCTGATGTTGAAGCTGCCAATAAAAAGAAACCTGCAGAACGTAATGAGTTTGATAAAGAGGTTTTAAAAATTGATGAACGCTTTAATATTCTATACAATTTATTTACAGGAAACTACTTAAAAATATTTCCTAAAAAAGATGATGAGAACAATACTTGGTTTAGTTACAATCACGATTTTAATGATTTTACTGAAGAAGATGGTCGTTTTGCAAAAACTGTTTTACCAAGTTATTTTAATGATTTAAATAACGGAAAGTTTGAAGAAGGCTTTGAGAAACTAACGTATATCAAAAAGTATCAAGATGTGTTAGGAGCAGAAATTATTCCTACGCCAGAACGTATTGAAGCTGAAATTTGGTACAATAAGGCTAATATTAACTTCTGGTTATTTCAAGTGTTTTTTACGTTAGGTTTCTTATTATTAGTCTTAGCAATTGTAAGAATGTTCTCAAAAAAGAAATGGGTAGAATTTTCTTGGAATACCTTAATTCTACTCACGTTAATATCGTTTTTACTATTTACCTTCAACATTATTTTACGTTGGTATGTGGCGCAGCACGCACCTTGGAGTAACGGTTACGAAATGCTAATTTTTGTGGCGTGGTGTTTATTGTTAAGCGGATTAATAGTATTTAGAAAATCTGATTTTGCATTGCCTCTTTCAACATTGTTTACAGGTGCATTATTATTTGTGAGTTATTTAGATTGGTTGAATCCAGAAATTACCAATTTAATGCCTGTATTAAAATCGTATTGGTTAAAAATACACGTAGCCACCATTGTGAGTAGTTATGCTCCCCTAGCCTTATCCGCTGTTTTAGGAATTATGGCACTTTTTTTAATGTTCTTTAAGACTGAAAAAACCAAAGCTATTATCGACCTGAAAATTAAAGAATTAAGTTACATTAACGAACTTTCTATGACCATTGGTTTATTTGTTTTATCTATTGGAACATTTTTAGGTGGAGTTTGGGCAAACGAAAGTTGGGGACGTTATTGGGCTTGGGATCCAAAAGAAACTTGGGCTTTAATTAGTATTATTGTATACACAATCGTATTACATTTACGTTTTATTCCGAAGTTAAATAATTTTTTTACACTAAATATTGCAAGTATGTTTGCTTTTTGGTCTATAATTATGACATCTTTTGGTGTAAATTATTATTTATCTGGCTTGCATAGTTATGCTTCTGGAGATCCTATTCCGGTTCCAAATTTTGTATATATAATTTTATTTAGTATGATTTTACTTACTATTTTAGTAGCCTATAAAAGTAGGATTACTAATAAAAAATAGTACATGAATATTACAAAAAAGCACAGCGTAATTGCGCTCGGTTATTTTTTAATAATAGCCATTTTAGGAGTGCTATTACGCTGTTTTTCTATTGCAGTAATTGATTTTAATTACAAACACATTGTACACGCACATTCACACGTAGCCTTGTTAGGTTGGGTATATTCTGCTTTAATGGTATTGATATATCAGTTATACCTAAAAAAAGCTAATATAGAAAAGAAATACAAACGCATTTTTTGGTTTACCCAGTTTACTATTGTAGGAATGTTGGTTACTTTTCCGATTACTGGTTATGCACTGTTTTCTATACTATTTTCAACTTTATTTATAATAGCCTCATATCTATTAGGATATTTAGTTTTTAAACATACTCCAAAAGCATCTAAAGCTACAAATTCCTATAAATGTATTAAATGGTCTTTGTGGTATATGATTCTTTCAAGTGTTGGTCCTTGGGCTTTAGGAATTATTATGAATACTCTTGGAGAAACTTCTAGTTGGTACAGAAATGCGATTTATTTTTACCTTCATTTTCAGTACAACGGATGGTTTATTGTTGCATTATTCGGAGTTCTCTTTTACATTTTTGAAGAAATAAAAATAAATATTTCTAACAGAAAGTTTCAACAGTTTTTTTGGTTATTAAATTTTGGAGTGATATTCACCTTTGTCATTTCTATTTTATGGATGAAACTTCCACTTTTAGCTAATTTTATTGCAGGTAGCGGAGCCTTACTACAACTATTTGCTTTTGGAATTTTACTTAAAGAAATTATCAAACAAAAAGAAAAAATAAATATCACTACTTTCTCTCCTATTTTGTCAATAAGTTTAAAGGTTATTTTATTTTTTTATAGTATAAAACTAATAATACAATTCATAGGTACAATCCCTTATTTTGCAAATCTAGCTTCAACAAATATAGACTTTGTGATAGGTTATTTGCATTGGATATTCTTAGGAGTTGTTAGTTTAGCTCTGTTGGCTTTTTTAAGTTATTTTAAACTAATAAAACTTACTAAAAGTAGTATCGTTCTCTATATAACAGGATTTTTACTTACCGAATTATTTATTTATTACAGAGGACTTGTCGCTTGGAAAGGTTTTTACTATCCTAATAACTATCCTTATTTATTAGTAACTGTGAGTGTTTTTTTTATGATTGTTATTGGATATATATTGACTTTACAATTTAATAGAAAGTGATTGTTAATTGTTATCAACATTAAAATAACCTCCTTTATTTTCTTTTCTTTCTAATGATTGATTGATAATTAAGTAGGCTACATTAATCATGTTGCGCAATTCGCAGAGCGCAGTATTGAGTTTAGATGTTTTATAAAGTTCTTCTACCTCAGTGTAAATTACATCAAGTTTTTTCAACGCTTTTTTCAATCGTTGGTTGCTTCGAACAATACCAACATAATCACGCATTAAAGCTTGTAACTCTTTTAAGTTATGTTGAATTAAAATATGTTCTTCATTAATTAGAGTCCCTTTATCATTCCAATCTGGAATAAGTACAGGAGAGAAATTAGTATCTTTTTTTGCTAAAAAACGATGCACATTATGCGCATACACTAGTGCCTCTAATAATGAATTTGAAGCGAGCCTGTTAGCTCCGTGTAATCCCGTTCTAGAGACTTCTCCACAAGCAAATAAATTTTTGATACTGGTTTTACCGTTGGTGTCTACTACAATTCCTCCACATAAATAATGTGAAGCAGGTACAACCGGTATCCAATCTTTACTGATATCAATATGTAAATCAATGCATTTTTGATAGATGTTAGGAAAATGCTTTTTAAAAGAAGCTACCTCTAAATGTGTGCAGTCTAAAAATACATGGGAGTCTCCAGACTTTTTTAATTCTTTGTCAATTGATTGCGACACAATATCTCTCGAAGCCAATTCAGCTCTTTCATCATAAGCAAGCATAAAACGTTCACCTTTTTTGTTTCGTAAATAGGCTCCAAAACCTCGTACTGCTTCAGAAATTAAAAAAGAAGATCCTTGCTCTTGATTGTACAATACGGTTGGATGAAACTGTACAAACTCCATATCTTTAATAAGAGCTTTGGCTCGGTATGCCATGGCAATTCCATCTCCAGTAGCAATTATAGGATTTGTGGTATGTCCATACACATTACCAATACCACCTGAAGCTAATAAAGTATGTTGCGCTTGTATGATAATGATTTCGTTGTTCCTTTCGTTTAAAACATAAGCCCCATAGCACGATAAATGACTCGATTTTTTTTCTTTTAAATGATGTTCGGTAATTATATCTACTGCAAAATGATGCGGTAAAACAGTAATATTTTCTAGTTGATGTACGCGTTGTAACAAAGCTCTTTCTACTTCGTAACCAGTGATATCTTTATGATGCACCACACGGTATTCAGAATGTCCACCTTCTTTTCCTAAATCAAAATTCCCTTCACTATTTACATCAAAATTAGCACCCCAAGTAATGAGTTCTTTAAAGCGCTTTGGTCCTTCTTTTACCACCATGTTTACAACAGCAGTATCACACAAACCATCGCCAGCAATTAAAGTATCTTGAATGTGTTTTTGAAACGAATCGTCTTCCGTGTTTAAAACAACGGCAACACCGCCTTGCGCATATTTGGTATTCGATTCGTCTTCGTTACTTTTGGTAACGATGGTTACGGTTTTGTTTGGAAATTTTTCTGCAATTTTAACAGCAAATGTCAATCCTGCAACACCAGAACCAATGACTAAATAATGGGTTGTAATCATTTATTTTGAGAGTTCTAACATACGTTCAATAGGAATCAACGCTCGTTTACGTGTTTTTTCTGAGACTTCTATTTGCGGTGTTTCATGCAACAAACAATCATACAGTTTTTGAAGGGTATTAACCTTCATGTATGCACACTCACTACAAGCACAGGTATTATCTTCTTTGGCAGGAGCGGGTATCAATTCTGTATTCGGAACTTCTTGCTGCATTTTATGTAAAATTCCAGCTTCTGTTGCCACAATAAATTTTTGGTCTGCATGCTCTTTTACATAGGTAATCATACCCGAAGTTGATCCAATATATGTAGCTGTTTTTAAGATATGCTCTTCAGACTCTGGATGTGTAATAATTTTATAATCAGGATATTTTTTATGCAATTGAATCAATTTTTCTATTGAAAAAGCTTCGTGTACTACGCAACTTCCGTCCCATAACAATAGATCTCTTCCTGTTTTTTGCATGATATACTTACCTAAGTTTCTATCGGGAGCAAAAATTATGGGTGTTTCTTTGGGAATCGATTCAACTATTTTTAAAGCATTTGATGAAGTACAAACAATATCTGTCAAGGCTTTTACCTCTGCACTACAATTTACATAGGTAATTACCGTATGATTAGGATGTGCTTTTATAAATTTTTCAAAAGCATCTGGCGGACAAGATTCTGCCAAGGAACAACCGGCATTTAAATCTGGCAACAATACTTTTTTTGTCGGATTTAAAATTTTAGCGGTCTCAGCCATAAAATGAACCCCTGCAAAAACAATTACCGCTGCATCGGTTTCTGCTGCTTTTTGAGATAAACCTAAACTATCACCTACATAATCGGCTATTTCTTGTATGGCTGGTTCTTGATAATAATGTGCCAAAATAACCGCGTTCTTTTCTTTTTTAAGCTTTTCAATTTCCTTTACTATATTCATCTAATATTACTTTTAAACTGCAAAAGTACTATTGATAAAACCTGAAAAATATGATTTTAATCATCTAATAAATAAAGCCTTCTTAAAAATAAGAAGGCTTTATAAAAACGAAACTAGAATAGTTTCTAATCAACCAAAAAAAATTAATGAAATCTCTTATACGCTTCTTTTTCTAGCTCTTCTCTAAAATTAGGATGCGCTATAGAAATTAAAGCTTTTGCTCGTTGTTTTAAACTTTTACCAAAAAGATTAACCACACCATATTCAGTAGCCACATAATGTACATGGGCTCTTGTTGTTGTTACTCCTGCTCCTTTTTTTAAAAATGGGGTAATTTTAGAGATCCCCTTTGCTGTTATTGAAGGCATTGCAATAATGGCTTTTCCTTCTTTAGAAAGTGATGCTCCTCTGATAAAATCCATTTGACCACCAACTCCTGAATATTGATATTGACCAATCGTATCAGCACAAACCTGACCAGTAATATCAATTTCAATAGCACTATTAATAGCGGTTACTTTCGGGTTTTGCTTTATTATTGATGTATCATTTGTATAACCTGCTTCTTTAAAATGCACTAATGGATTATCATCAATAAAATCATATAATTTTCTTGAACCAACTGCAAAACAAGTAACTATTTTACCTGTTTTAATCTCTTTCTCTTCTCCTGTAATGATTCCTTTTTCAACAAGTGGAAGAATTCCATCAGAAAACATTTCTGTATGAATTCCTAAGCGTTTATGATTTGTTAAGTTATGCAAAACTGCATTAGGAATATTACCAATTCCCATTTGCAGAGTCGCTCCATCATCAATCAATTCTGCTACGTGTTTTCCTATTTTTATTTCTATTTCAGAAGGAGTTCCAGAAATAGATTCATGAATAGGTGTATCAACTTCAACAGCATAATCTATTTTGCTTACGTGTATAATACCATCTCCATGAGTTCTTGGTACATTGGGATTGACTAATGCAATAACTTTTTTCGCAGTTAAAATTGCTGGAAGCGTAATATCTACTGAAGTTCCTAACGAACAATATCCATGTTTATCGGGTGGAGAAACCTGAATAAAAGCCACATCTAATTGATAAATATTTCTTCTAAACAACCAATGAATTTCACTTAAAAAAATAGGTACATAATCTCCGTTATTGGTATTAACTCCTTTTCTTACATTATCACCAACAAAACAGCTAATCAACTTAAATGAATTGCTGTAAGGTTCTTCTAAATATTTAGCTTTACCATGGGTATGTATTTGTATAATTTCAACATTTGATAATTCTTGATAACGATCGCATAAACTATCAATTAATAAATTAGGAGTCATCGCTGCTCCTTGAAAATAAATTTTATTATTTGATTGTACCGAAGCTACGGCTTCTTCAGCGGTAACTATTGTTAAACTTTTCAGCATAAATTCTCTCTTTTATAGCACAAAAGTCTGCAGAAATTAATAGATGATTAATGATAAAAATCATACATTTTAATTTATTCTTTATTTTCTAAAATTACTTTATACTTTTCTATTTGCTTATCTAAATGTTTCCAGCAATTTTCGTTAATACTATCAAATACTCGAACAAGATCTTTACCATAAGTAGTTAAAACTGTACCTCCACCACCACTTCCTCCAGTACTTTTTTCTACCACAGGTTTTTTAGCATTTTTATTTACAGAATCTATCAAGTTCCAAGCTTTTTTATACGACATTTTTAACTCTTTTGCCGATTTTGATAATGATTCTGTTCTTTCAATTGATTTTAATAATCGAATTCTTCCTTCACCTAAAAACACCTTATTATCTCTCTCAATCCATACCCTACTTTTAATAACGAAGCTCATATTCTATAATATTTAGAGTATAAAGTTATAAACTCACCTACTCTTAAATTATGAGGCTAATCATAAAAAACAACCTTATTTAAATTAAAAATAAATAAGCCGCTTTTTTAGATTTTTTTAAACTATAAACATCCTTTAACCACTTGATTTCAAGAACAAATCGCTATGTAACCAAAAATATAACGTACTGATTTATTATTACTTATGACAAATATCATGTTTATTGCATTGATATATTTATTAATTTGTTAATCGAATAATCAACTATTTTCTATGCCTATTAAAAGTTATTTAGCACATCCACACGATGGTAAAAAAGAAGAGTTAATTCAAGCTCTTTCAAACATTAATCAATGTGATGTTCTTCCTGCAGAAAATGAAGATGTTTTAGTTCTCGTTACCGAAACAGAAACTAAAGCAGAAGAAGAAATTTTAAAACAAAAACTAGAAACAATTAGTAGTTTAAAAATGCTTGCGATGGTTTCTGGATTCAATACACCTAAAAAGAACTAGCTTATGTATACTTCAACAACAAACAGAAGAAGTTTTATAAAAAAAATGGCAATGCTTTCAGCAATGACAGCAGCTGCTACCATGTTTCCAGGAATTATGTTTGCTGGAGAACAAGAAGAAAAATTACCTAAGAATGGTAATTTAGATTGGAAAAAAGCACCTTGTAGATTTTGTGGTGTGGGTTGTGGTGTTTTAGTAGGAGTTGAAAACGGAAAAGCTGTTGCTGTTAAAGGAGACCCTAAATCACCTGTAAACAAAGGTTTATGTTGTGTTAAAGGATACCACTCGGTAATGGCAATGTATGGTAAAGATCGTCTTACCAAACCTCTAGTTAAGAAAAACGGAAGGTATGTAGAAACTTCAATGAAAGAAGCTTTAGATTTAATTGCTTCTAGAATGAAAGAAACCATTAAAGATTATGGTAAAGATGCAGTTTCTATCTATGGTTCTGGTCAATGGACTATTCCAGATGGTTATGTTGCTTCAAAATTATTTAAAGGATGTATTGGCACTAATAATGTTGAAGCCAACGCGCGTTTATGTATGGCGAGTGCTGTAACAGGTTTTATGACCTCTTTTGGAATTGATGAGCCAATGGGGTGTTATGAAGATATTGATCATGCTGATGTATTTGTTCTTTGGGGTAATAATATGGCTGAAATGCACCCCGTTTTATTTTCTCGATTGTTAGATCAGCGTTTAAAAAGAGGCGTAAAAATTATCGACTTTGCTACCCGTACTACTCGTACAAGTATGGCTGCAGATAAATCTATTTTATTTCTACCTCAAACCGATTTAGCCGTAGCAAACGCTATCTGTTATGAAATTATAAAAAATGGTTGGATAAACGAATCTTTCGTAAAAAAACACTGTAACTTCAAAAAAGGATTAACCAATATGGGTTATGGTTTAGAAGACAACTATAAGTTTAAAGATAAACCAGAAGGAATTAGCTTTGAAGAATATAAAGAGTTTTTAGAAGATTACACTCCAGAAAAAGTAGAGAAAATCTCAGGAGTATCTGCCAAAGACATTAAATACATGGCTTCTTACTATGGTGACCCAAATAAAAAGGTAATGTCTCTTTGGTGTATGGGTATGAATCAGCATACAAGAGGTACATGGATAAATAACTTAGTATACAACATTCACTTATTAACAGGTAAAATATCTACTCCAGGTAATAGTCCATTCTCTTTAACAGGTCAACCATCTGCTTGTGGTACTGTAAGAGAAGTAGGAACTCTTACTCATAAATTACCTCATGGAGTAGTAATGAATAAAGAACACCGTGAATTTGCTGCTAAAATATGGGATGTACCCGTTGAAAATATCGATCCGAAGCCAACCTATCATACAGTAGAAATGTTTAGAGCTTTAGATAGAGGTGATATTCGTTTTATGTGGATACAAGTAACCAACCCTATGGTTACTATGCCAAAATTAAAACGTTATAGAGATGGTGCAAAAAAAGAAGGTAGATTTATTGTTGTTTCAGACATCTATCCTACACCAACAACCGATATTGCTGATGTTATCTTACCATCTGCTATGTGGATAGAGCGTGAAGGTATGTATGGTAACTCAGAGCGTAGAACACAATACTTCGAACAAATGGTACAACCACCTGGTGAAGCTATGAGTGATACTTGGCAATTAGTAGAAGTAGCAAAACGACTAGGTTTTGAAAAACAATTCTACTATAACGAAGATACTCATATCGAAGAAATTTATACCGAATATCGTAAACACCACGATAACAAAAAACATAACATGGCTCCGTTAGAGGTTTTAAAAGAAAACCCTGGAATGATGTGGCCTTATGTAGATGGACAATCAACAAAATGGCGTTTTAATGCTAAATACGACCCTGCTTGTAGTAATGGTGAAGATTTCCATTTTTATGGAAAACCAGACGGAAAAGCGGTGATTTGGCAACGCCCTTATGAACCAGCTGCTGAAGAACCAGATGCAGAATACCCATACTGGTTAAACACTGGTCGTGTAGTTGAACACTGGCATACGGGCTCTATGACAAGGCGTATTCCTGTGCTTCACAAAGCAATGCCGCATTCATATGTTGAGCTTAACCCAGAAGATGCTAAACGTATGCAAATAAAAAACGGTGATAACGTAAAGTTAACGACTCGAAGAGGAGAAATCATCTTGCCTGCATCAATTAACCAACGTGGAGTTCCTGCACCTATGCAAGTATTTGTGCCTTTCTTTGACGAGAATATGCTGATTAACGACATAACGTTAGATTCGTTTTGTCCAATATCTAAAGAGCCTGATTATAAAAAATGTGCCGTTAAGGTAGAAAAAGCATAAATTATGAAGAAACGTTTAGGTATCATATCATTATTCATAATCTTATGTATAGCATTCATTACTATTTGGAATTATAGTTATTATCAAGGACAAGAAGAAGCCTATATCCCAATAGAAAACAATCGTCCTATTCCCATAATTCCTTCTGAAACGGGAGTATTTCAACGTTCTGCATATGCTTTAGATTATGCTAACATGCCTGTTGATGAAAACCATCAACGAAGCATGAAAACGTATTACGATAATAGAGCTTTTCACGGAGCGCCTCCAAGCATTCCTCACGAAGTAGAAAGTGAGCGTAATATGGGAGAGAATTCATGCTTAAAATGTCATGAAAACGGAGGTTATGTAGATAAATTTAAGGCGTATACCCCAGTAACACCACACCCAGAAATGGTGAACTGTCGTCAATGTCACGTACCTCAAAAAACGCAAACATTATTTAAAGGAACAAATTTTGAAAGAGGCACAACCCCTACAGCGGGCATTAATAATGCATTAGCAGGAAGCCCGCCTGTAATTCCGCATCAATTACAGTTGAGAGAAAACTGTTTAGCATGTCATGCAGGACCTAGTGCCCCAAAAGAAATTAGAGTTACTCACCCAGAGCGAGTGAACTGTCGCCAATGTCATGTTCCTAATAATAAAGTAACTGAAGATATTGGAAGCTTTATCAGAAAAATTGAAAACTAATGAACTACTATCAACATATAAAACTTATCGTTAGCTTCTTTTGTATTGCTTTTTTAATTACTTCTTGTAAGCATAAAGAAGATGAATATCATAGTATTACAGATAAAATTGAAGCCAAAAGTAAAGATTACCATGGTGTTTCAATCTCATCAGAAAAATACCTAGAAGGTATCAAAACTATTGAAGTTACCGAAAACGGTCAAACCTTTTTAATTCCTGAAAGAAAAGGAAAAATAAAATCTTTTGCTTGTACAGAATGCCATAACAAGCCTTTGCATCAAATGCAGAGTAAAGAGCAGAAAAAGGCACACTGGAATATTAAAATGAATCATGCAGATGACACTACTATGAACTGTACTACGTGTCATGATGGTAATAATCCTGATAATTTAAAAAGTCTTACCGATAAATCTATAGATTTTAACTTGAGCTATAAACTATGCAGTCAATGTCATCAAAAACAATACAAAGATTGGGCAGGAGGCGCACATGGTAAACGTATTGAAAGTTGGGCATCACCTAGAGCATCTATGACTTGTGTAAACTGTCATAATCCGCACTCACCAGGTTTTCATACCAAGTGGCCAGCACGTTTTAATACTCAAAAAATTAAAGAACGAAAATAATCAGGCATGAACAATACAAATAAAAAATGGTTTACACTTAACCTGAATAGTAGGCGCAAACAAACGTCAAACGATGCATGTGGTTGCGGTAAAACTTCAGGAGGGTGTGATTCACATAAACCAAAAGATAAATTAACTGAAAATGAGTTTTTCGAAGCTGCAGTAAATGCCTCTATTGGAGAAGAAAGATATAAAGACGGTTTCGATCAAGTATTTGATGTTAAGATGGATCGAAGATCTGCCTTTAAAAAACTAACCGCTAGTTTACTTATAGGAGCTGGAGCAATGTCTTCTTGTACCAGCATTACTTCTAGTGATGAAAGCAAAGAAAAAGCGCAAATAGATTGGGAAGAACAGTTTAAAGGAAACTATAAACTAATGACCGATAAAGAGAAGGAAGCAACTGTAAACAGGTTAGTTCGTTCTTATCAATTACGTACAGGAAAAACCATTAATATGTCTTCTAAAAATGCTGAAGAAGATGTGTTATTTGGGTATGCTTTCAATATTTCTAAATGTCAAGGATATATGGATTGCGTAAGTGCTTGTGTTGAAGAAAACAACCAAGATCGTAATTCACAAATGCAGTATATCCGAATTCATGAAATGAAAGACGGTAAAGGTTTTAATTTTAATGAAGCTGATGATAATTACTATCATGAAGTTCCTGCCGAAGGGCATTTTTATATGGGAACACAGTGTTTTCATTGCGATAATCCACCGTGTGTAGAAGTATGTCCTGTGCAAGCTACTTGGCGAGAAGAAGACGGATTAGTAGTTGTTGATTATGACTGGTGTGTAGGTTGTCGTTATTGTATGGCAGCTTGCCCTTATGACGGTCGTAGATTTAACTGGAGCAAACCTGAAGTTCCTGAAGAAGAGATAAATCACAACCAACATTACCTAGGAAACCGTATGCGTAAAAAAGGAGTGATGGAAAAATGTACTTTTTGTGTACAACGCTCAAGAGCTGGTAAAAACCCTGCTTGTGTAGAAGCTTGTCCTACTGGTGCACGTATTTTTGGAAATCTATTAGATCCTAATAGTACTATTCGTTGGGTATTAGAAAATAAAAAAGTATTCAGATTAAAAGAAGATTTAGGTACAGAACCAAAGTTCTGGTACTTCATGGATTAAAACATTTATAATGAAACAACTTAAAGTTTTTGGAAGTTTAGTTAAAGATAGCTTAGATATTATCACCAAAGGAACCGTAAGATATCACTTGTGGATGGCTTTTTTAACTGTAATTATGTTAATAGGCATGTATTGTTACTCTATTCAATTAGAGCATGGTTTAAGTGTTACAGGTATGACCGATAGAGTTAGTTGGGGATTATACATTTCTAATTTTACATTTTTAGTAGGTGTTGCTGCGGCAGCAGTAATGTTAGTGATGCCAACCTATGTTTTAAAAGATATCGATTTTAAACAAGCCGTTTTAATTGGTGAAGGATTAGCTGTAGCAGCTCTTTTAATGTGTTTAGCTTTTGTTATTGCCGATATGGGAGGACCTTCTGTTCTTTGGCATATGATACCAGGGATTGGTGTTTTTAATTTCCCTAATTCTATGCTTACTTGGGATGTTATTGTGCTTAATGGATATCTATTCTTAAACATTACCATTCCTTTATATATCTTAATGCGACATTATCAAGGAAAAGAGGCTAAATCTAAAGTTTATGTACCTGGAGCTCTATTGTCAGTTTTTTGGGCAGTAGGAATTCACTTGGTTACTGCCTTTTTATATCAAGGTTTACAAGCCCGACCATTTTGGAACAACGCTTTATTAGGTCCTCGCTTTTTAGCATCAGCATTTGCTGCAGGTCCTGCTTTAATCATTATTGTTTTAGCAATTATTAGAACTTATACACAATTTAAAATTGAGGATAAAACCATCAAAAAAATAGCAATGGTTGTTACAGTCGCTGCTCAAATTAATATTATTATGTTAATTTCAGAGTTATTTAAAGAGTTTTATGCTCCAACTCATCACAGTGAAAGTGCTTATTATTTATTTTTTGGTTTACACGGTAAAACGGCTTTATTACCATGGATTTGGACTGCTATTTCATTAAATGTAATTGCTACAATACTGCTTACATTTCATAAATTCCGTAACAATTTTAAAATACTATATTTCGCATGTTTCATTCTTTTTGTAGCAATTTGGATTGAAAAAGGTTTTGGTTTGATTGTTCCAGGGTTTATTCCTGGTCCTTATGGAAAAATTGCTGAGTATACCCCTACTTTAATAGAAATTGGAGTTACGCTCGGTATTTGGGCAATGGGAGCTTTAGTTTTTACTGTATTGGCTAGAACAGCTATTGGTATTGAAACGGGAAGTTTAAGGTATAAGAAATAATATAGCTCAAAAAAAGTTCACAACATAAAAAACTAACAATTAGTTTTTTATGTTGTGAACTTTAATACAATTATTTAGATTACCCAGCATTTAAAACAACAAGTTTACCTGTTAATTACAAATTCAATTTTTAGATACAATTACAAAGAAAAGTCTCATAAACTAGAAATAGTGAATAGTTTCATAGCTATAAAATCAACCAAAAGAAAGTATAATCTTCCACCTTCACTCCACCTCAAATAGCTGAACGTACTAATTTTACTAGGGTTATTACTTTCTGTATCGGCAAATAGATTTTCTCTCCTTTAGATTTACTGATCTTTATTAAGTAAAGAAATGAAACTTAAGCAAAAGGAATTAGTATTGATACTTTCGTACCTGCTGGTTTATTTTTTATATATAAATCAGTGAAAATTATACTCGATTCGTTTTTATATTTTTTTGCAAAATATTGTAAGCGTTCTTCTGTAAGTTGTATTCCTATTGAGTTCCTCTTATGAATTTTTCTTTCCTTAATTTCTCTTGATTTTACTCTTCCAATACCGTTATCTATTATATCTATTTGTATTTGATTATTACTAGTTTTTTTAACTTCAACCTTTAATTCCCTATTACTTTTTTTTAAAGCTAACCCATGCCAAATAGCGTTTTCAATAAACGGTTGAGTTATTAACGGAGGTACTTTAATTATAGACAAATCAACGGATTCATTTATACTTATTGAAAATTTAACTGTATTGTTAAGTCTAGTATTTTCGATACTCATATAAAGCTCTAAAATCTCTAACTCTTCTTGCAACGAGAATTCTGTTTGTGTAGTACTACCCAAAATATTTCTAATTAGTTTAGAAAATTTATTAAGATAAAAAACTGCTTCTTTCTTATCATTATCAATAATGTATCGTTTAATTGAATTCAAAGAATTAAAAATGAAATGAGGGTTCATTTGGTTTCGTAATGTTGAAACAGTAAGTTCAGCTAGCTCTTTATCATACTGAATTTTAGCTACTTCCATTCTTTTTATTTCTGCTTGCTTGTTTAAAGTTACTATGTCTAACTCTAATTTTTTTTGTACTTCTTTTCGCAATTCTTCATTTTCAACATACTGTTTAATTAATTGATTTTGAGTTTCATTACGCTCTTCTAAAATCATTTTTTGTTTATGTCCTAACCCTAACGAAAAAATTATGTTTTCAAGAATAAATCCTATATACAAAATGCTGTAAGCTGGTTCAACCTTCTCTCCTATTGCTTTTAATTGTAAATAATATAATAATGAAGAAACTGAAGCAAAAAACAATATCATTGATCCAACAATCATATAATATTTTAATTTACTTTTTGATTTAAAAAACGGAATGTACATTACGATACCTAAAATACTCATCATAATGGTAAAGAAGAAGTATCCATTATAAAGAATATAGCGGTTACCAATTACAATAAAAACTACCAGCTTAAAAAAACAATAAACGATAATTACATTTACCCAATTAAAACACCTCTTATACCAAAGTGGTTGTTCATTTTTTATATCTAAAAACTGAAAAGCAAAATAGGTGTAAATTATATAATATATTTCGGTGTAAACCTCCGGAAATTTAGCTAATCCTTTTACAGGCTTTAAAAACTCGAACAAAAAACCATCTCTAGCCCATTGTAATTGTGATAGCATTATAAAAAAAGTATAACAGCTATATAGTAAATATAATTTGTCTTTATGTTGAAAATACAGTAAAAAATGATAAACCGTTAGTATAAAAAGAATTCCAAAGGTAAATACCAGAAAACCATTGTGATGTGGTTGATTAAAAAAGTATATTAAAGCCGATTCTTTCAATGTAAAACTAAGAGTTTAATACTTGGAGTAGTTCATTCTTTTTTGCTCTAGAAATAGGGATTGTAACTCCGTTAGTTAGTACTAAATACGGACCGTCATTCTTTACATATTCTTTTACATAACGTAAATTAACTAAGTATGAATTATGCACTCTAAAAAAATTATCATCAATTTGTGCTTCAATTTCTTTTAGCTTTTTTGAGAGTATTTCTTTAGTATCCTCTTTAAAATGCACCTCTGTATAACTTCCATCAGCTTTACAAAACATAATATCTTCTAAAGCTACAAAAATTGTTTTTCCTAAAACTGGTATTGCTAAACGAGTATTCTTTTTTTCAGGCACATACCATTTTATAATACTTTTCAGTTGGTCTCCTAAAGCATTTTGCTGTTGATTTTCTCTTACTCTGCTTACCGCCTTTAATAAATCTTCAGAATCTATAGGTTTTAACAAATAATCAACTGCATGCTCTTTAAAAGCTTTTATAGCATAATTATCATAGGCTGAAGTTATTATTAAATCGAAGGTTCTATATGATAGTTTTTCTAACAATTGAAAACCATCCATTTCGGGCATTTCAATATCTAAAAAAATACAATCGGGCTTTAAATAATTTATTGCCGAAATTGCTTCTACAGGATTTGTAAAAGTATCACACACCTCAATATCACTACAAAAACTTTCTATTTCCCATTTTAAGTTTTTAATGGCATTAAATTCATCATCTATGATAATAGCTCTAATCATAAATTTTAATTTTCATTGGTTCTTTAAATATACTTATAAAAGCTTATCATTTCATAATCAATACGTTTTTAGTGCATTTCACTTCATAAATTCATCTAAAACCCTTATAAAAAACATAAATTGAATTTTAATTTTGTAAGCAGCTATTTATGTGTTTTAACAATCAACTTATGTATTAAATATAACAATATATAAATGCTTTGCTACTGTACTTAAACTATAATCTTACCTTTAAGTTGTATTTGGTTAAATAGTTTTTTTGAAACTCAACTCCTTAGTAACCAAACCTCTTTATTATTTCAAGCAAATAATACAAATCTTACTCCTTACCAAAACTCCTCTTTAAAGTATTAATACCAAAATTATTAAACTATGAAGACAACGATTTTATTTTTTCTCTTATGGATAATTTCATTATTCGGTTATACACAAACATTCCAAGATGATCTTTCTAATGAACCAATGGGTGATTTTCCTAGTCAATGGGATTTAGTAGGTGGAATTACTACTGTAAATCAACATGATAACTACAAATATATAGGCTTTAGAAACGGAGGTATCGTTAAACCCATAGTTAACAATCAAACCAATAACTATTTAAGTGGAGATTTTACGGTAGAATTCGATGTATTCTTCGACCAAATATCTTCCTTATATGGGCAACGATTAGAACTTAGATTGTGGGATGGCGCTTATGGATATCAAAAAGGAAATATTCGCTACAAACCTTTTGTAATTTATCGAGATGGATTAGAAACTGACTGGAATCAACCAGAAATGGGAGGCATTAAAAATCATTTAAAAGAATTTCAATCTTTAGAACCTGAATGGCGTCATGTAAAAATTGAGTGCGCAGGGGGTAAATTAAAAATATTATTGGATAACCAAATGGTACTATTTATACCGCGCTTTAAGATGCAACCTAAAATGATATCTATTGGAGGGGTTGCCAAAGATTCTAAACTTGAAGCTAATGTTGGATTTACAAATTTTATTATAAAAACCTCAAAAGATATAGGTACAGTAGACCAAATAAAGTTTAACAGAAATATTTCAGAGGAAGCTCATCAAAAAATGGAAGAACTCTTACCTAAAGGTATTCAGTCTTTTTCATTTTCACCGAATGGAGGATGGGTAATTATCACAAAAGACAATAAACATTTCGCAAGAAACATTCCACAAAAATGCTATGAAAAAATTAAAGAGTATACTGCCAGAAGTATAAAAATAAAAGAAGTGGTTTTTCCTCCTAATGGAGGAGACAATTCATGGTTAATTATTACAGAAAATGATACTTATGCGAGAAACATACCTCAAGAGTGCTATGAGAAAATACAATCGTTTAAACAGCAAGGTAAGAGCATAGAAAGTGTATCATTTCCTTATAAGAACATTTACAACAATAGTAATAATGCTTGGGTAATCTTGACTAATGATGGACAATTTTACACTAGAAATATACCAGATGAATGCTATCAAATAATGCGGAATATTAGACAAAATGATATGCCTAATAAACCAAGCGATAGAAAGATTACTAAAGTATCCTTTACATCTTCAGGTGGCTGGGTGATTTTTGCTGAAGATTACTTTTTTGCTAGAAATATTCCTGACGATGCTTTCAAAAAACTTGGAGAGTTTCGAGGTAATGAATATAATAATAGCATATTGGCATTCGACCCAGATAAAAATGGTTGGAGTCTCGTAGCAGATAAGCGCACCAAAGTGATTCCTACTAACATAATAAGAGAATTTGAAAATAATGTAAAAGGAACATCAATATGGAACTATTTAAGAGGTGCAAATGTTCCTGGAATAGCAGTAGCTGTTGTCATTAATGGAGAGCTGGCTTGGTCAACAGGCTATGGATTAAGTGAACATGGAAATGAAAAGAATGCTGTGCATCCAAGATCTATGTTTCAAATTGCTTCGATAAGTAAATTTATTGCAGCAGTTGGCGCTTTAAAAATGATTGAAAAAGAGCGTGTAGGATTGGATGATGACTTACAAGAAAAATTTTTAGAAAGTCCTATTCCTGTACACGGATGTTTTAAAAACTACACAGAAACAAATAGTGTTACCATACGTAATATTTTAAATCATAAAAGCGGAATAGATGGCAACGGTGTTAATCTCACTTCTCAGCTATCAAATATTAGTTGTAAAGTACAAAACGGTGGTTATACAGGTTATCCTATAGATATTAATCCTGAAGAACTACCAAATATAGACCAAATAATCTCAGGTGGTGATAATGTGAACTCTGAACCTGTTACAATTACTTATAATGCTAGCAGTAGAGGTCGAACTTACTCTGGACCAGGCTTTAGCACCTTGCAAAAGGTAACTGAGGATATTACATCCATTGAATACGAAAAATGGATGAAGGATGAAATTTTAAATCCACTGTCAATGGATAAATCACGTTTTACAACAACTCCCGAAGATTATTATCAAGAAAATGAATTGACTAAGGGCTTCTATACCAATTCTCTTAAATCTGTCAGAAACAGATATCCTGAAGCAGCGGCTGCAGGAATGTATTCTAATGCTGTTGAATTATCTAATATACTTATCATGTTAAATAATAATGGAGTTTTTAATGGAAATAATTTAATCACTAATACAAATGCTTCACTTATAACTCAAGGTCTTGGAGCTGTTGTTAATGATAGTTCAGTAATATCAAACACTTCTGGACATTATAGCCATGGTGGCTCCAATGAAGGATATAGATCTTTTGTAATAGGCTTTCCAAATCTTAATATAGATAATGTCACAAGTGGAGGTATAGTAATTCTCACAAATGGAAACATTAGACAAGTTAGATACGATATTGTAAATGCTATAATAAATACCTATGGCTGGTAAACTTAAAAACATAAAATCATGAAAACAAAACACATTTTAGTAACACTACTCCTTTTAAGTGTTAGTTACACAGCAGAAGCTCAATTTTTTAAAAAATTAAAAAAGAAAGCACAAGAAGCAGCCGAAAGAACCATTTTAAAAAAGACAGATGAAGTGGTTAGCAAAAAAACGGAGAAGACTATAGATAATGCCACGACAAAAAAACAAAAAACTGATAATAATCAACAAAAAAGCTCAAATGAAGATAGCAAAACCAGCGAAGGAACAAATCCAGCATTAAGTATAAATACAGAACTAAAAAAGGATTTTTATAAAGAAGATCTCATTTTAACAACGCATGAAGACAGCAATAAACCTGGGCAAATTCAATATTTCGATGCAGATCAAGTAGCCGCTAGAATAGAAACCGACCCAACTACAAAACCAAGTTATGTAGACAGTGAAGGATTTATCTATTCCTTTAAGGATGGTGAATATACCAAATCATCATTCATAGCTCTACAATCACAGGGAATGATGATGCCTACCATGATGTTAGAAGCCTACAAATTACCACCAGAACCTGTCATGTCTAGCCTGCAAAAGCAAACTGATTTAGGGATGACTGCCAATCCATTTAATGGTGTTATAGAATTTGCCTTTGTTTATAAACCCGAACATTTTAGATATGACGATTTTGAAGAATCTAAACAATCCTTTAAAGGGAAAACCTATACCAGATTTGGGTTTCTAAATGAACCTGGGTATGAAAACAGCTATGTATTGTTCGATTCCAAAGACCGATTGGTGGAAATTTTTGTTGAAAACACCAATGATAATCAAAATGCGGCCAATGCTTTTGAAATGGGATTCTCTCGTAAAGGCAAAGCCTTACTTAGTTACCAATATAAACCTGTAGAAGTAAACCTACCACCTGCAAGAGAAGTAAGAGCACAAGGGCAAGGTCTCATGGAAGGCGTTATGACTAATATTGTTAAAGGTGGTAACCAACCCAAAAATGATATAGATGAAGATGATTATGATACTAGTGATATGAAAGGATCTACCAAAGCCATGAAAAAAGCAATAAAAAACCACAAAACTGCCAAAGCAAATCTCCCAGACACCTATGAGTTCGATTGGAAATACCATGTAGAACTCCTAATGGGAAATAAAGGAAAGGATAAAATGGATATGACCTTTTTAATTAAAGAAGGAGCTACGTATCAGGCAACACAAATGGTTTCTAAGCAAACTAAAGATATGGGGGAAGTTACCATGCTTTTTGATATGAACTTAAATGTTATGGCTATGTTTATGAAGGCTCAAGGAAAAAAATACGTTTCTCTTTATCCTATTCCAAAAGCAAAGCAAAATACAACTAATAAAAAATATAAAATTACCGAACTACCTTCAAAAGCTATATTGGGCTTCGCCTGTAAAGGACTTCAACTTGAAGATGATAGATATATTATAAAAGTATATCACACTACAGAAGCAAAAATCACACTTAGTAATTTTTTAAGCTTTGGTAATGCCAAAAACAACATGAATTTGCCAGAAATCGATCCAAGATTAATAAAACAATTTTCCAATAGCTTAATTATGGAAATGCAAATGGAAGACAAAAAGAAATCTAAAAACAATGTAAGTGTCATAGCAAAATCTCTAACAGAGAAATCTACTAAAATCAGTAAAAATAACTACATCGAAATGAACATGTTTGGTGGTGCTGCAATGTTAAAAAATTAATACACTGTTATGAATAAAAAAGCCATCGTTTAGCTAGAAATTGATAACACTTCTAAACAATATGAAATAAAATGTCCTGCAAAATAACACAAACAAAAAAATATGAAACCACAAAAAACATATCTCATCATACTACTCACACTTTTTATTTGTTCCTGTAAAAACGACATTAAAAAAGAAGCTGCAACTATTAATAAAACAAGTGTTGTAAAAAACGTGATTAAAACGGTAAGCACTATCGAAAACTTGCAAAATATCACTCCAATTAATTTAGAAGAGTTTAAAACATGGTTTCCTAGTCAACTAATAAATATGCAAAAAGTAAGTGTTGTAGCTGCACCATTGTCTGCTAATGATATTAGTGGTACAGTAGCAAAATATCAGGGTGATAAAACCAATAAAATGCAAATTACTCTTTATGACTGTGCTGGTAAAAACGGAGCAATGATACTAGGGCAATATACACTGTACAAAAACATGAAAGTAGACAATGAAAGTGCTTATAAAATAGAAAAATCATTCACTAAAAATGGTATGATGGGTGTAGAGACTTTTCACAAAGACAGGAAGTTTTCAGACATCTCCTTTTTATATAGAGATAGATTAGCACTAAATATTAAAGCTTATGAAACCGATAGAGAGATGGTTTGGAAAGCAATTGAAGATTTAAAACTAAAAAAACTTATTAATAATTAAATTCCTGTAAACTATGAATTCTTTTAACAACAAACAGCTACTAACTATAGCACTTTTATTTCTCTCAATGATAGCTTGTAAACAACATCAAAAGAATAAAGAGCAAATTAATACTAAACCAACACAAAACCAAGCTATTGAAATAACCACTCGTAGTATGGAATTTATAGCTCCAGATACAATATCTTCTGGATGGAATACTTTTAAATACCATAACCTATCAAATGAAACGCATTTCTTTTTATTAGACAAATATCCTGAAGGAAAAACTATAAAAAATACCCAGGAAGAAATAATTCCTCCATTTGAAAAAGGAATGCGATTAATAAATGAAGGTAACTCAAAAGAAGGCTTCGAAGCATTTAATGCTTTACCAGAGTGGTTTTTTAGTGTTGTATTTTCAGGAGGTTCTGGATTAATTGGACCTAGATCTACTTCTATAACTACTATAAAATTAGACCCTGGCTACTACATTATGGAGTGTTATGTAAAAATGCCAAACGGAATGTTTCATACTTCAATGGGTATGGCAAAACCAATCATAGTTACTAATGAAGATAGTGGCAACTCTCCTCCTATTGCTGATGTAGGAATCACAATATCAAAAGAAGAAGGTATAAAATACTCTGGAAATTTAGTAACAGGAGAACATATATTCTCAGTGTATTTTAAAGACCAAAGTCCGCATGAACACTTTATAGGCCACGATGTAAACCTTGTAAAACTATCAAATAATGCAGATTTAAATCAACTTGAATCTTGGATGAATTGGTCTACTCCTTTTGGTTTAAAAACACCTGTGCCAAACGGTGTTGCTTTTCTTGGCGGAGTAAACGAATCACCTAAAGGAAGTACAGGTTACTTTAAAGCAACTTTATCCTCTGGTAAATATGCTTTTATTTCTGAAGTACCTAATAGCCAATCTAAAAGGATGCTTAAAGTATTCACTGTAAAATAAAACACTCTTCAATAATGATTATCGCATAAAATAGTAACATTTAAACTCAACACATCATGAAAACACTAATTTTAAAAATGGTACTTTTAAGTACTCTCATTTTTCTTATCGCTTGTGAAAGTGAAGCATTAATTAATGATGACCTTACAGATTCGAAAGCTCTAAAAAAAGAAGCAGACACTAATACTTATACATTTAATGGAACTGTATATGATATCTCAGCTGCACCAGACGGTAGCGTAATGGTTGCAGTAAATGGTGCCGATGGTAAAACCATACAAATAATTAAAAACGGACAAGTAAAAACAATCGCTGCAGTTAATGCAGCAAGCAGTATTCAAGGAATTGCTACAATTGGTAGCGGAAATGCTTTTGCAACAACTGGAGGTACAGACTTGGCAAAAAATGGAGAGCTTTATAAAATAACAAACGGTAATGCTAAAATTGTTGCAGATTTAGCTGCTTTTGAACGTAACAACGATCCAGATGCTTTTGAAGGTCTTCAATGGAAAAATCAAGCTTGTGAAGCCATAGACGGTTTCAGTGCTGGCCCTCAAAACAATCCATATAAAGTAACACTTATAGATGAAGAATCTGTTTTAATAGCTGATGCCGCAGGTAACACTTTATTATATGCTAACTCAAACGGAGATGTAGATTATAAAGCTATACTTTCTCCTCCATTAGATAATAACAATAATTATCTTGTTCGTTGGTATGCTGGTGATGACCAATCTGTTGAATGCTATGCACAGCCTGTACCAACTTCTGTTGCTATTGGTCCAGATGGATATATTTATATAGGTGAACTAACAGGTGCATTAGGTGAAGGGTTACCTGTTGGACGTTCACGTATTTGGAAACTACCACTAGAATCAAATCATGCCATTTGTGATGAGCAAAACCCTTTAGGTGATTGTAATGTACTTATTAATAGGTTAACTTCTGTTATTGATGTAGAGATTGGTCCAGACGGAATGCTGTATGTAGTTGAATTAGACGAAAACAGTTGGTTTTCTTTACTTGGAATTCCTGGTATAAACCCAATTGGAGGTACTATAAGTCGCTATTATTTAGATGGAACCTTTGATAAATCTGTAACTAACTTAAGCCTACCAGGGGCCATTACTTTTGATAAGAAAGGAAATTTATGGGTACTAGAGAATCTGAGTACTGTTAGAGTTTTAGAATTCTAAAAAAACTATAAAATAATTGCTTTTAATAAAACTGAATTAATTATAAAAGCTAGTATTAATAGCATACTAGCTTTTATAATTGTACTATCAATCACGATATACTTATTTATAATATAATAAAAACTCTTAAATACAAACAAAAGAAAACAAAGTCTTCCTCCTTTACTCCACCTGAATAATCTATAAGCATTGATTCTACCAGGTTTATTACTTACTGTATCTGAAAGTAATTCTCACTAAAAAATTAAAAAGCATTCTTTAAAGCATTACTCATTTTTTTCCAAGCGTCTTCATTATCACGTAATTTTGATTTTTCTTGTTCTATATGAATGAATCTACCTGATGAAGAGCCAGCGTTAGAATTACAAGGGTTTGACGAATTATTAATTAATCTTCCTTGAGTATTGGTAAAACCAATTAAACGAGTCCAATCAGTATCAATATGAGCTATTTTAAAGGTCAAAGAATTGTCTTCTATCAATAGTTCATCCTTAATTTTTAAAGCATAGTCAGTACTTGGTGTTTCTCGTGTTCCATTACTCATAATTACATAAGGATCTGAAGCAGTTTTGCCAAAACCATGTAATTGAACAAAAACTGAATTTACATCTGTGTTAAATAAAATATCTGTTGTTTTTTGAAATATTGAGGTTGTGGTATGTGCCATATCAGAAATTCTATAAGAGCTACTTGAGCCACATGCACTTGTTGTTCCTGAACATGACGATGTTGAACTATTATTACATCTATGAGTTCCATTTAACAATAAAGCTTTCGCTTGATTGTTTTTAAAACAATACAACGCTTGCTTACCTGTATTGGTATCGTATTTAGAATGTGGCGCCATTAATACTAAATTACTTTTAACAGGTGTTTTACTAAAAACATAAACTCCCCAATAATTGGTTCCTGTGGTTTTCTTTTTTACAATATAAAAAACAGCAGTTCCTAATGATGTGTCGGTAAATTCGATAACTTGATATGCTAGTTTCCCGAACTCTGTAATCGCTTCATTTAATTTATTTTCCAACATAAATGAAATTCCGTTTTGCCATATGGTTAACTCAGAGTTATTAGGTTCTGAATAATTATCTCCTGATGAACCTGGAAAATTATCAATCAAATTACCCACATAATTCTGGATACTTCCTGACTCAGCCTGAAGAACACTAGAAAATTTTGTAGTTACGTTTACACTATTACTAAAACCTGATTTATTACCAGCAGCATCATTTGCTTTAACCTTAAATGTGTAGTTTGTATTTTCTAATAAATTATCAATTACAGTCGTGGTTGATGACGTTGATTTTAAAGCAATATCATTTTTATAAATTGAATAGCTGGCAACTCCAACATTATCTGTAGAAGCATCCCATGCTAATTTTAAGGTGGTTTCAGTAACTTCAGAAGCTATCAGTCTACTAGGATTTGAAGGCGCATCAATATCTACAAACGAATCATTATCTTCTGATGATGAACATTGAATACATAAACCACAAACTATTACAGCTAAAAATAACAAATACTTTTTCATATTAAATTTTTTCATTTTCTTTTAAGTGTTTTGTTTTTTCACTTCTATGATTAAATGTGCTCATTAACTGATACACATATGGAATTTGCTTTTGAAAACGGGTTAAAATATCATATGAAATATTACTTCTACTAAACGGAACTACTTTTACATACTCTTGTATTTCATGTGCATTTCTACCGTATTTATATTCATATGGAAAACGTCCTAAACTATCTATCTTAACATTTTCATTTTCTGTATTTGGGATGCTTATATAAAACTCACTATTTTTTATGTCCCCATTCAAATTAAACAATTTCTCTTCATTTAAGTATTCATACAATTCTTTCGCAGTATCTACTGCAGGATCTATTAATTGAATGTTTTCAACCATAAAATTTCTATACAAATAGCCTCCGTCTTTACCTTTATAGTTATATAATTCTGTTAAAATTTCAGAAATTTCATCTGTCATGTACGGATAGTGAGTACAACCAAGAATCAATGATTTTAATTTGTTTTTAGTGCCCGATAATCTAATCTGTTCTAATAAAGTTACCAAGTGGTAACGTACGTAATTTTTAGCATCGTTAATTTGAAGTATTGAGCAATCGTCTTGTTTTTCAGAATCACACAACATTTTACTATCAGAAAAATCAAAATTATAAACGTCAAATAAGGTTTTATCAATTTGAACATCATTGTCTAAACCAGGACCTTTATAACTTTCTCTAGGCTTTTTTAAGTTTTTATCAAAATAATTAGGATCTTCATCTACCGCTTCAGCGATACCTACACCTCCTTGAGAAAACACTTCAATAACTCCTGTATACCCTAATTTGTCTTTCATTTTTAAAATAGTGTTATGATAACCTTTTGAAGCTACAGTACCAGCGGTTGCTAATACGCCAATAATGGCATCTTCATTCTTCTCAATAGATGCTAGTGTGCCTCGAACACCTGCATCGATTACACCAATAACTTTTAAGTTAGAGTTAGCTTGTTTTAAAAACTCTTCAATATATTCTTTACCATAAGCAGTAGCTGTGTTACATGCTATTACTAAAGCTTTTACAGGTTGTTTATCTAAATTAACCGTTACATCATTTGCATCAGAATAATACTTGTTATTCATTAAAAACTGAGCATCTTTTACAATATGCTCTTTTAACAAATCAACTTTATTTTCTTTGGAGTAGTTTCCGTAAGGCATATTGGCTTGATCTCCTAAATAGATAAACGACTCTTTATCAAAATCGATTGTTCCATCACTACCTTTTTCATGTGTAGTATTTTTATTTTCATCGTAATTTACAATTGCTTTTAAAACTGTTAATCCGCCCGTACCTGAATCAAACACTCCAATAGGAAGATTTGAATTTGATACAGGATAATTTTTCATATCTATATAATAGTAACTACTCGGATTATTAAGTATAGCTTCTATTATATTTTTATCTTTAATTTCTTCTTTTTTTTCTTGCTTACAATTGGTTAAAAGCAATAAAAACAACGTACTAAATGCTATTTTTATATATTTCATTTTATTGTTTTTTGAATGTAACTACCCTGAGTTATAAGAATTATAACTCTTCATTATTTATATATAAGGTAGTTTACTTAGTTAAGACTTTTCCGTTTAAGTTATTGGTGAACTCCCCATTTTCTATAGAGATTTTTCCATTAATAATGCTGTATTCTAATCCTTCAGAAAGCTGAAAAGCATCATTATAGCTTGCTTTATCTTTAAAAGTTGTAGGATTAAAAATTATGATATCTGCATAATTTCCTTCTTCTAAAACACCTCTTTTATTTATTTTAAATATGGATGCTGTTTTAGAAGTACTATTATTTATAAAAGTTGGTAAATCTATTACCTTATCTTCTATAACATATTTATGATATTTCCTTGGAAAGGAACCATATTTTCTTGGGTGACCTGTATTTCCGTCAGAACCTGTAACCACCCAATCTTGTTTCATAAAATTATGAATATCGTTTGTATTCATGTTAAATGAAGCAATACGAACATACCCCGTTTTTAATACTTCAAAAACGGTAATTTCTGGTGATCTTTGAATACTATCAGCTATTTCTTGTAAGTTTTTTCCAACATACGAAGCTACTTCACACTTTACTATTAATAATTTATCTGCCCCCCCCCTTCTTTTTATATTTTTCTGAGTTTCTTTTAAAATTGAATCTTTTAATTTTGGGTTGTTATATCTTATAAAAAGCGAATCTTTTCCACCACTTTCAGCCCAACGAGGTACAACTGCAGATTTCAAACCTGTCGCAGAAGCATCATATGGATATTGATTTGCAGTTACTTCAATACCTTTAATATTAGCTTGTTCTATTAAACTGATAATTTCTTCACTCTGATTCCAAACATCAACTCCTAAGCATTTAATATGTGAAATATGAATTGGTAGTTTTGCTTTTTTACCAATTTCAATCGCTTCTTCAATAGCAGGAATTAACCCAACAGTATAAGAGCTTTCATCACGTAAATGGGTATCGTATATTCCTTTGTTTTCTGCTACAGTTTTTGCCAAAGCAATTACCTCATTCGTATTTGAGTAACTACCTGGAGAATAAAACAACCCTGTAGAAATTCCAAAAGCACCTGCACTCATTTCTTGCTGAACTAATTGTTGCATTTGCTGAATTTCTTCATCTGAAGCCTTACGATCACTTTTTCCCATTACTTGCTCTCTAATGGTACCGTGACCAACTAAAGGAACTACATTAGTTCCTATTCCGTGTTGGTTATATTTTTCAACAAAAGTAGCAGTAGGGTAAAAGCTATCACCATCATTACCAACTACAACCGTTGTAATCCCTTGAAATAAAAAGGGTTTGTTGTGTGATGTTTCTTTATTTTTTAAATCTCTATCGGCATGGGTATGTGGATCAATAAAACCAGGGCATACAATCATTGCAGTAGCATCAATTTCTTTTTTAGCTTTTATAGTTACAGAATTTTCATCGCCAACAAACACAATTTTATCGTTGTTAATTGCAATAACGCTATTAGTAGCATTTACAGATATTCCATCATATACTAATCCATTTTTTATAACAATATCTGCGTTAATTTTTCTTTTTGAACATGAAAATGTTAGAAAAAGAACACCTAATAATAGATATATCGTAAAACTATATTTCTTTGTCATTTAGTAAAGTTTTAATCAAGTTTTTAGCATACCATTGCGCTCTTTGTTTTATAAGATCTCTATCAATTTCATCACCTTCTTCATATGTAATAGCTTCACAATTAAAAGTATTGATAAAATAATTATAACAATAAGGCAACTCTTGACTTCTTGGTCTTGCTTCGACAATAAAATCAGATTCTTTTTGAATATTTTCTATCCATTTTGGTATAATTTTATTTTTTGTTGAATTTTTAACAGAATCTAAAACCAACATATAAGGACCCGAGTATGAAGTGTGAAAATCAATAGCAAAATTGATACTTTTACCTTCTGTTATTTTATTGTTGATAAAATTTTTAACAGCAATTGTTTCTGGTTGAGAAAAATCAATCCAATCTCTATTTAAATCTACTCCGTTAGCATTATGCCTCCAATTACCTGCATCTACTCCGTCAGGATTTAATAAAGGTATGGTATAAATATTAAACTTTTTTCTAAAAGCTAAGGCTAACTTATCGTTAGAAATTAAAAATAAATAAAAAGCTTTAAAACCTATTGAACCTCCAGGTATTTCTGGTGGGTGCTGCCTTGCTATTAAAACAATTGATTTTTTTACCGTATCGTTATCATGTTCTAACGCATAAATATCTTTTTTTAAAACGGTTTTTCCAATAACAGTTCTTTTTATACTTTTTTCTTTTAAGATTTCATCTATCCAAGCATAAGTATCGGTCGTCGACTCTATTTCTTGAGCTGCAATAAACATTTTTTGCGGTGTAGAAATAATTGTTATAGTTGCATTTCCTAAAGAATCAATATATAAATTGGTCGAATTTATAGGCTTCCAATGTTTTTTATCAGTGCTTATTTTAGGTACATATCGATGCTTATACTTACCGTAATTTAGTTTTATTGTAAGTTGCTTTTTTGTTTCAGAAGCTACTGAAAAAGCAAACCAAGGGCTTTGATTTACTGGTTCAAAAGCAGGATAAATAAATACTTCATAAAAATTGTCGGTATGTTTAACAACACTGTCTAATTTTCCGCTTAAAAAAGAAGAATCAAAAGATACTTCGCTCTTTTTTTGAGAACAAGAAAAAAAGCAGCATACTAAAACAAAAAAACATACTTTTTTCATACATTAATTTATATAACCAGGTACAGCAATATCTGCCATTGTACGTAACCCTGAACTTGCTGTTAAAATGGAATTAATACAATTGATAGTAATAGCGCATGTTGCGATATCTCCATTAATTCCTCCTTCTATTTCTGAAGAAAAATTTGGTATTCCTTTACTACTTATTTTATCATACGATCGAGGTTCACCAATAGCGGCTTTAAAATGCAAGGTAATTTTGCACATTCCATTAACATAACCATGTGCAATTTGCTCTACACCACGTGCATCGCCCTTTTTTACTTGAATATGTTTTGAAGCAACTTCATTTTCAGCAATTACTGGGGCTAAACTTTCGGTAACCTCATCTAATTTTAAACCGATTGAATTTGCAAGTAAATACACAGATTCTTTTAATCCTACATGACGCAACGTTCCTGTAGCTTCTTTTTCTTTAAAAGCTTGTAATGTTAAACCTGCTCCTATTTTTTGTTGAAAAGGAACTCTTCTTGGAGTAGCATCTTGAATACGCTCTACGGTTATAGTTTCAATATCTTTACACACTGAACTCATTACTGACGGTAGATAATCCATTAAAAAACCTGGATTAATTCCCGTGCCTAAACAAGCTATATTGTGTTCTCTACAAATATTATCTAGCTTTGTACTAAGTTCTGGTTGCAACTCCCAAGGATATGATAATTCTTCACAAGTAGAAATTACTGAAATTCCTAATTTTGCAACTTCTTCTATTTGTGGAATCAATTTTTCTAAGCTTGAAACGGTAGTAATAATAGCTACATCTGGCTTACTAGTTAATTCATTAATAGCTTTTTTAACTGAGGAATATATTTTTACTTCGTTAGAAAGTTCGGGGGATACTTCTGAAAGTTTTTTACCTGTAAAATCTGGATTTATATCAACTACAGCTACAGTTTTCACTGTTTCTTTTTGGGCAATATATTCTGCTATCTGAACCCCTAATGGGCCAAATCCTATTTGTAATATGGATGTCATTTTCTTTGTCTCTTTTTTAAATCAGAGTGCTTGTAACTAAACAAAACACTCTGATTGTTAAATGCGAAAAAGCTTATTCGTTATCTGGAACGTAAATCAGTATATTGTCTATATCAAAAGACTCTGGAGTTGCGCCACTTTGAGCTTCAATTACAAGCTCATAAGATTTTACATTCTTTAAAAATCCTGTACCTGATGAATTAATTACAAATGTTTTCCAACTACCTGCAACAGCTTCAACATCATTATCATACAGCTCAATAATATCTCTTTTTGCTGTAGTATTATCTCTGTAAACAATATTAGCATATGCATAAAGCCCGTCTTTAGACTCCCAGGATGTATCATTAAAGTAAACATCAAACGAAACTCCTGACTGTACTTCATCTGCAGGTATTTCTACAGTATCAAAAGTTATTCTAATACCTCCATCGGCATCTTCGATATGATACCCTTGATCTCCATCTGGATATGCTTCATAATCTTCAAATAAGCTATAAACACCTATTCTTTCTCTTGAGAAACCTAACCCTGAGCTAGAAATGCCAGTAACCGCATAATACTCGGTGTTAAACCCTATTTCATCATTTGTTCCTGTACCCGTTGCTGTAAAATCTACATATGGTGGGTTAGCTCTGTTCGTTAAATCTCCAGTTTCATCCAGTCCTCCATTTCTTTCATAAGTATCTGTTGCTGCACCAATAGCTACTTCTTCAAATGAAGTTCCTCTTACTTTTTTTGGTGGTGGTAAAAAGAACGTAACATCAAACTCAATAGCATCTAATAAACCAGTAGATTTTAATCTTGTCGTAGTGTTTCCTCCTTGATTTACATTATTGCTATCGTAATTTGGTGAAAAACCTGAATAAGTACCTGTAGGAGTTACTATAGTTGCTACTAAAGTAAATTTTGTGTTTAACTTCACATCATCTTCAGTAATTCCTAGTGCATTAATTATTTCAGTTACTGTAATATCTAAATTCGATGGAAATGAATTTATTGTTTTAAAATTCTCTACAACCGTTGAATTATGATATAAAGCCAAAGAATAACTCTGTATATTATTATTAGGGTCTACAATTTCTTCTGAAACCTTTTCAGTATCTAGTTTTAATATATTAAACTCTAATGTAGGTTTACTTTTAAACTGTACATAACCACCTCTTACTGCTATGTCTTCTAGTAAGTTATTATTATCTGAACAACTTAATAGAATTAAAAAGCACAAGGAAATATTTATTAATCTTTTCATAATATCTTATTTTATAAAATTATCCGGATTAGTATCCCAAAATATTTTTTCTGTTATACTTTTTTGATTTAGAGAAGTATTTCTATCAACGGCAGTTTTAGAATACCTAAAACTTCTTGGAAAAGTCGGGTTATCATCATCTATTGGTACTTGTAACATAGAAGGAAAACCAGTTCTTCTATATGCGTTATATGCTTCGATTGAGTTACCAAAAGCGGCTAAATAATATTCTGTCATTATAACATCTAATTTTGCATTCGTATCTGCAGCATTAGTATAATTATTTTTTACTTCTGTAACATAATTTTCGATATCTGTATTTGTTGGAGATAAAGAGAAAGATTGTCCTCCAAAACTTGTAACCTTATCTATTGACTCTCTCACACCTTCTTCTAGCAAAATCTCTGTATTGCCATTAACACCTGTAATAGTTAATGCAGCTTCTGCTCTTAAAAACTTAACAAATGAAGACGTTAAAATTGGTAATATTCCTTGTCCGTTTAAATTAGGCAATGATCCTGCTGGATTTTCTGGAGAAGTAGTAGATGGTGCGTTTACAAAGAAATCTTGGTCTAAACTTCCACCACCTGGATAAATTCCATAAGTAGTTCTAAATAAATTATCTCCTCTACCTGTTCTACTTTCACCATGATCTAGTCCCCAATAATGATCACCTACATAACAATAATCTACCGATGGATCTCCTTGACAAGCTAGGTACGGAGGACCGCTAAATGGGTCTCTATCGTCTTGCCTGTATAGATAATAACGAATTCTTGGATCTCTTACCGACTTAGAGTCTTTTAACATCCACATAAATTGGTTTCCTATATATTGTGAAAATGAACTCACATAAGCTCTTCTAAAATATGGGTGACGACTTTCTGGTTCATCAACGCCGTTTGCATATTTCCAAACAAAGTCTTCTGAAGGAGCATCTATTATATTTTTATTCAATAAAGAGTTTATTTCTCCTTGTAAATCACTAACACCTATCTCTGCTGAAGCTAATTTTGCTTGTACTAAAATTCTTAATTTTAAAGTATTTGCAAAAGCAACCCAATTTTCTTTATCACCACTGTAAAATAGATCCCTAACATCTACAGTAGCATTATTAATATCAATAATTGATTGATCTATATTAGTTAATACCATTTTGTATAAATCTACACTACTATCCGATTTTGGGTTTGGAAACTCTAGAGGGTTTCCAGCTTGACTGTAAGGAATGTCTCCTACGTAATCAACCATCGTTATAGTTAAATACCCCATTAGCAGTTTATTAACCGCATTATGATACAAATAATTAGAATTTTGAGAAGCTAAGTTGTCTATTGTTTTAGATATATTAACAGCCTCATAAAATCGTTCCCATTCAACATTTAATACATTTACATCAACAATATCTCCATAAGAACTCGTCATTGCTTCATAACGCATCACATCATCAGAATTTAAGATCATGTCACTAACAATATCTTGAAATAAATACTGAATTTCGTTTAGTAAAAACTCTGGATTCGCATTTTCAGGAGTTAAAAAATTAGGATTCTCCTGTAAATCAAAATTAGTAGTTTCACAACCTACAAGCACTAATAGTGCTGCAAATATTTTTATATTTTTTATAATTTTTTTCATCATAAATCTTTTAGAACGTTGCTGAAATACCTAAAGAAATTCTTTTTGTTGAAGGCACATTATTTCTTCCTAAACCTCCATCATTTTCAGGATCAAAATTTACATACTTAGGAAAGTTTGGTGCATTATACCATAAATTTCTACCAGTAAGTGTAAAGTCTATATTTTTGAAAGGAAATTTTTGTCCATTTTTTGGAACAAAAGAATAGCTCAATGACACTTCTCTTACTCTAAACACAGAAGCGTCCCACATACTTAAATCATTAGGATTGTAATAGTTTGAAAAAACTGTTCTTAATCCATTCATTTGAATTGTATTTGGAATTTTATTTCCGTTAGGATCTAATAAAATTTCACCTGTATCATCATCGGCTAAATAACCTGGAATTACGAATGATCCTTCTCTATTTTCTGTATCTCTAGTAACTCCTCTTTCTAATAAATCTTCTACTGCTCTAGATGATATTTCTCCACCATGTCTGTACTCTAACTGTGCAGATAAGGTAAAACCTTTATAACTTACTGTATTTATATTGGTTAATCTCCAATCAGCATTAGGATCTCCAATAACTCTATCTGGCAACCCAACATCATCACTACTAATTACTTCACCAACTCTGGTAGAAGAACCGTTACCGCTAATTAATAAATTGCCTTCTTCATCTCTTAAGGCATAACTTCCTACAATAGCTCCTATTGGTTGCCCTTCAACAGCCCATCTATCTGCAGTTAACCTAATCGGTGCGCCACTTGGAGTAGTTTTAACAACTAAAGATTCATCTGCTGTGAAAATATTTCTAAAGTTCCACTTAAAACTGTCATTTTTAAAGATATCAATTCCTAAATCTACTTCAATACCTTTATTATCTATTCTACCTAAATTTATCACTTGAAAATCATATCCAGTTGACACCGCTAAAGGTGCTTCAACTATCTGATCTTCAGAAATTCTCTTATAAAGAGAAGTTTCTAACGACACTCTGTTTTTAAACATTTTTGTTTCCAAACCTACTTCAAACTCTTTATGAAGTTCAGGTTTTAAATCTGGATTTGCAAATTGTCTACTAAAACGATTAGTAACTGGTAAACTACCGTCTGCTGAGGCAAATCTATTAGCATCGATTAATAATGAAGTTCTTGTGCTGTAAACCTCTGGAAAACCAGATGATGTTGCATAAGCTCCTCTAATCTTTAAATAATTAACTATACTATTTTCTCCAAAATTAAAAGCAGATGTAGGAATAAATGAAATAGACGCCCCTGGGTAGAATAATGATCTGTTTTCTTTTTCTACTGTACTACCCCAATCGTTTCTACCTGATAAAGTAGCATATAAATAATTTTTATATCCTAATTGAAATTGACCAAAAGCACCTGCAATATTTTCTTTTGAAGTATAATACCCTGATTGAGAAGTATAATAATTATTAGGTCTTAAAAATCCGTAAACAATTTGCCCTTGAGAATCTGAAGAAATTCTCTTTCTTGATGTTAACTTTGAATTAACACCAACTTGAGCTTCTAAATTTAAATTTTCAGTTAAATCTTTATTATATCCTAATATTACTGTTTGATCAACAACAACTTCTTTTATATAATCTAAGTTTAAATACCCTGTTTTAAAGGCATCATCGTTAAAACCTCCTTTGTTAGAATAATCGAAAGTATCTGTTTGTTCGTTATCATATCCTACTCTATAAGAAACATTAAAATTATCATTAAACTTATAGTTTGCATTGATTGTACCAAAAACTCTCACTTTATCATCACTAACACCAGAGTTATTTAATACCCATAAAGGGTTTGTATCGTTTCTGTAGTATACAGACTCACCTGTTACAGGATTTTGATATGGTAATTCTGTTAAATCTATATTTCTAGGTAAATAAAATGTTCTTCTAAATATTTCTTGCGATTGAACTCTATTTACTTTTCTGGTTGAATAATTTAATGTTGCAGATAAATTAAACTTATCGCTTATTTGAGCATTACCACCAATACCAATATTAAAACGTTTTAAATCATTATTTGCTATAATTCCTTTTTCATCAGTATAACCTGCTGATAAATTAAATGCTTGCTTTTCAGTAGAAGTTGAAACAGAAAGAGAGTGAATAGTACCTAAACCTTCTCTAAACATATTTCTAACATTATTAGGCTTAGCTTCATAAGGTACCATAGCGTTTTCATATTCAGGAAAAATATCACTTAAACCTGAATAAGGATGAACTACTTCATCAATACTATCAAACGATGGCCCCCAAACTGATAAAAAACTCGGGATAAAGGTACCTTCTTGACCTTGCCCGTAAGTATTCTGATAATCTGGCAGTTGAGAAACCGAATTCACATAAGTAGTTGTTGAAAACGAAGCGGTAGTTTTACTTTCGCCTATTTTACCGTTACCACTTTTTGTTTGAATAAGTATTACACCGTTTCTACCTTCACTACCATACAACACAGCTGCGTTAAATCCTTTCAAAATACTCATCGACTCAATATCATTAGGATCTATGTCTCTTAGAAGACCATTAAAAGGTACATTGTTTACAACAATAAGCGGATTATTACTTTGAGTTAGTGAAATACTACCTCTAATTCTTATTGGTGAAGAAGAACCAGTTTGCCCATTTTCTGCACCAATAGAAACCCCAGCTATTTTACCTTGTAAAGCTCTTGCTAAATCTGCCTCCGGTTTTTTTGCAACTTCATCAGATTCTAATTTAGTAATTGCATAACCAAGTGCTTTTTTAGATTTTTTTATCCCTTGAGCTGTTACCACTACCTCTTCCAACTGCTCAGAATCTTCTTTTAACACAATTTGAAAAGTAGTTTTTCCTGCAGTTGTAACTTCTTGTGTTTTCATTCCTATAAAAGAAACTACTAAAATTGCATTCTCTCTTACTTGCAGTGTAAAGTTTCCATCAAAATCAGTTTCAACACCATTTGAGGTGCCTTTTTCTAAAACGGAAACTCCTGGTAAACCTCCAGTGGCATCGCCAACAGTACCCGTTATTGTTTTTTGTGCATACGTACCAATAGATATTAGTAGTAATAAAAAACTTAAATAGAGCTTTTTAGTCATTTGTATTGATTTAGTTAATATTTGATTTGTTTAATATTCTCATCATTTCTTCTGCTGTTACCTTTCCTATCTCTTTTATTCTTTCTCTAGGTGTAGCATCACCTATTTCATAAGTAATTCCAACAGCATTATGTCCGTACAAAAACCAACCTTTAGAAACTGGTTTATTACTGTTTCCTGCAGCTTCATTTACTTTATAATTTGGTATGTTTTGCTCTAAAGCTTTAAACCAGTCGTCAATAAAATTTGGAAGTGTTGTACCTTCTCTTATCTTATTTGTATAGAATACATCATTATATGTTGAGTGAAAATCGAGCCCTAACACTATTTTTGAGTTGTTCTTTTTTAACTCTTTTGTAATAAACTTAACTATCTGTCTAATTTCTGGCTGACGGTACTCTGACCAATCTCTATTGGTATCAACTCCATTGGCGTTATGACGCCAATGACCTAAATCTACTCCATCAGGATTTACTATTGGAAAAGCCAAAACTCTATACTTATTTAAAAATTCATTCGTTAGATTATTTTCTGCTAAAATGACTTCTAAAAATTCTTGATATGCAAAAAAACCAGTTACTTCTGGTGGATGTTGACGTGTTAACAATACCACAATAGGTTTCTGCTCTTTTTTTCCTTTATAGATATCTAACACAGGTAAATTTTTGTTAAGTTTTGACTTACCTGCACTTTTAACTGTAACATAAGGTTTGTTGTTTGTTGCCTTTTGATACCATTTTTCAGTATCTTTTGAAGTAATTATTTCTTGAGCAGAAACCCATGTAGTATCTTTTGAAACATGAAGTTTAATGAAAGTTAAGGAATCTTTTTTATGTACTAAATTAGAGTCTATAGACCTCCAATTTGTATTTTGTTTTTTTAATTTTGGTATATATCTATGCTTATGTCCTTTAGGATAATCGAATTTTATTTGAATTTCTTTATCAGTAGCACTCCAAATTTTAAAAGAGTAATAAGCGCTGAAATTTATTGGTGTATTCTCTGGTCGAATGTAAGCTATATAAGTGCTATCATTTTCTTGTTCAAAACCATTTAACCTCGCCCCATTAAAATTGTTTGTCGCAAATACTTTTGATTCAGTTATAAAAACTTGTTTTTTTTGTTGATTAATTCTTTTTGAAGTTGTATCAACAGGTGTTTTAAAACTTACTTTCTTTACAGTAGTACAACCAATAATACCAAAAAAAAGTATTGGTAAATGAATTTTAAATAGGTTAGCTTTCATAAAATAATTTACAATCTGACATAAAATTATGTGGTTTTATACCTATATTGTGCATACCAATTTTAATTTAAAAAGAATACCAATTGTATTTTAACATAAAAGCTTTATTAGAAGAAACCGAGGAATGGAACAAAGAAAACACCTCTATTTATAAGAGAGTGTACAACGCTTTTAAAGATTTAATTTTAAAGAAAGCCATCCCAAACAATACACAATTACCTCCTACCAGAGTTCTCGCAAAAGACTTAAATGTTTCTAGGAGTACAATTATTAAAGCTTTTGATTTACTTTGTTTTGAACGGTTTATTATTTCAAAAAAAGGGTCTGGATATTATGTAAATTATATAGTTTCTGAAATTAAAGTAGAAGAAAAAGAAAGTAACAATATTAAATATCCTAAAATTTCTAAAAGAGCCAAACAGTTTTTAAAACATCAATATGTAAATACTGATAACTTTAGTAAAACTAACATTGCTTTTAGACCAGGCTTGCCTCCGTTAGATATATTTCCTATTCATAAATGGAAACAAGTTTCAAATAATTATTGGCGTGAAACCACACCTACCAACCTATCTTATGCGCCAACAGCAGGTTTAGAAAGTTTACAAATTAGTATTATGAACTATTTACGCATTTATAGAAACCTTCACTGCAATTTTAATCAAATAATTATTACCTCTGGGTCTTTACATTCATTATACTTAATTGGAAATGCTTTACTAGATAAAGGTGATGAAATCATCATGGAAAATCCAACTTTCCCTAGAGCTTATAATCTTTTTAAAAGTTTAAAGGCAACCATTATACCTTGTAATGTTTGTTCTGAAGGTATCTGTATAGACTCGATAGAAAACAAAAAGGCAAAACTTATCTATACAACACCATCTAATCAATACCCTTTGGGTATTAAAATGAGTAAAAACAGAAGGAAAGAACTCTTAGAATATGCTTCAAAAAATAATTCATTAATTATTGAAGATGATTATGACCATGAGTTTAGCAATTGGGAAAATCCTATACCATCAGTATTTAGTTTAGATAATGAAAAAAGAGTAATTTACATTGGTACCTTTAACAAACTTCTACATCCTTCTTTACGCATTGGTTATATGATTGTTCCAAAATATTTAATCAACCCAATAAAATCAATTTACGAACAATCGAGCAGGTTTGTGTCTGTTCATTTACAAGAACAATTACAAGAGTTCATAAAAAAAGACCATCTTAATAAGCATATAAGAAATGTGATTAGTGTTTCTGAAAAGAGAAAAACTGATTTTATAAACCAAACCAAAAACATCTTTAATATTAGTAAACATTTTGACGGACTTCATTTAATTGGAAAATTTAAAAGTGATTTTGATGACAAAAAAATATATCAAGAATTACTAAAAAGAGAGGTTGTCGCCTATCCTCTAAGCAACTACTATATAACCAAAGAAAAACAATCTGGTTTAGTTATGGGGTTTTCCTCTGTTAACGAAAAAGTGATGAAAGAAAAAACACAACAAATGAATTTTTTGTTTAATTCGTTAAAGTCTTAACCAAAACAATTCAACTATTTTTGTACTATGGACTCACTTACACAAATTGTTCTTGGCGCTGCTGTTGGAGAAGCTGTTTTAGGTAAAAAAGTTGGCAACAAAGCAATGTTGTATGGAGCTATTGCTGGTACTATTCCTGATTTAGATGTCTATATCGGTAAACTATTCGATACCGTTACCGCATTAGAAATTCATCGTGGGTTTACCCATTCAGTTTTGTTTTCAATTGTTTTTGGATGGATTTTCGGATGGTTGATTTCATTGTATGAAAAAAATGCTTTCACTAAAGAATGGAGTAAGCTCATGTTTTGGGGATTTATAACACATTCTTTATTAGATGCTCATACAACTTGGGGTACACAACTTTTTTGGCCTTTTGATGTTCGATTGGCTTTTAAAAACATTTTTGTAATAGATCCTTTATATACCTTACCTTTTTTAGTTTTTCTTCTACTTGCGATGTTTCAACCAAAAGCTTCAAAAAAAAGAAGGAAATATAATAATTTAGGATTAATAATTAGCAGTAGCTACATGCTACTAACTATTATTTTTAAAGGAATTGCGTATTCGAGATTCACACAAGCATTAAACGAACAAAATATTTCCTATAGTGAAATTGAAACAAAACCTACTCCTTTAAATTCCGTTTTATGGGCAGCAAATATTGAAACTGAAGACTCGTATCTTATTGGTTATTATTCCTTTTTTGACACCAAACCCATTGAATTTTATTTGTATCCAAAAAATCATCATTTATTAGAAAAATATAAAGAAGAGCCTTCAGTTAAACGACTTATAAATTTAACCAACAATTGGTATACAATTTCTAAAAAAAATGACGCTATTTACCTAAACGATTTACGCTTTGGCCTACTAAGTGTAGCTCCTAATTATCAACAATTTGCATTTAGCTTTAAAATTTTTGAGAATAACCATAAAATTATAATTGAAGAAGTGCCTCGAGATAAAAAACATGCTAAACAATTATTAAAAGACCTCTGGACTAGAATTAGAGGGAATTAAACTCACACTTTCACCAACAAAAACAACTACTCTACCGTTTTTTAGTATCTTTATCTTTTCTTTTAAGATAGATTACACCAATGGATAATAAACCTAAAAAACAACTTCACAAACAAGCTGATGCTGAACCACCTTATAAGCTACTAAGTCTTAGAACAGGTAAGCAAAAAGACTGGGCTGCGGGGCTTCCTGGAGTTACCAATGCAATTAAAAGCTTAATTTCAGATAAAGCTCTGGTTCGAGGAGGAAAAGCGTTGTTTAAAATGAATCAGTTTGATGGTTTTGATTGCCCTAGTTGTGGTTGGCCCGATCCTGACGATGAGCGCTCTCCTATTGGTGAATACTGTGAAAACGGAGTAAAAGCTTTATCAGAAGAAGCTACGAGTAAAAAAATTACAACTGATTTTTTCAAGAACAATTCGGTATATGATTTATCTCAATTAAGTGATTATGAAATTGGGCATTTAGGTCGACTTTCAGAACCTATGTACCTTCCAAAAAACGGTACACATTACGAACCAATTAGCTGGAAAAATGCTTTTAATAAAATTGCCGAACATCTAAACAAATTAGAATCGCCAAACAATGCGGCTTTTTACACTTCTGGTAGAACTAGTAACGAAGCCTCTTTCGCGTATCAACTTTTTGTCCGTGAATTTGGTACAAATAACTTTCCTGATTGTTCTAATATGTGCCATGAAACTTCTGGTTATACTTTAGGAACAATAACCGGAGTTGGTAAAGGAACCGCTACTTTAAAAGATTTTTACGATACCGATGTTATTATGATAATCGGTCAAAATCCTGGAACAAATTCTCCAAGAATGTTATCTGCTCTTGAGAAAGGGAAGAAAAACGGAGCGAAAATTATCGCTGTAAATCCGTTACCTGAAGCTGGTTTACTAGGATTTAAAGATCCGCAGAAAATAAGTGGTATTTTAGGAAAAGACGTACAACTTGCCGATTTGTATCTTCCTGTTAAAATAAATGGCGATTTAGCTTTATTAAAAGCTATTGAGCAGATCCTGCTTAAATTTGAAAAAGAAAATCCGGGGAATGTTTTCGATCAAGAATTTATCAAAAATAAAACAACAGGTTACGAAACGTTAATTAAAGAAATTGAGAACTATAATCTTGAAGAATTAGCAAATTCTTCTGGTGTTTCTTTAGAGCAAATTCAATTAGCTGCTGAAATGTTGGCTACTAAAAAACGTATCATTATTTGCTGGGGTATGGGGCTAACGCAACAGCCTAATGGAGTTGATATTTTAAAAGAAATTTTAAACCTTTTGTTCTTAAAAGGAAGTATTGGTAAACCTGGTGCTGGTTCGTGTCCTGTACGCGGACATAGTAATGTGCAAGGGAATAGAACCATGCTAATTAACAATCATCCTACTAAAGAACAGCTTGATAAACTAGAAGAAGTCTTCGGATTCAATCCGCCTAGAGAAAGTGGATACGATGTTGTTGACACCATAAAAGCGATGAATGAAGGAAAGGTAAAAGTTCATTTTAGCATGGGAGGTAACTTTTTATCAGCAACACCCGATACTAATTACACTGCTGCTGGTATGAGACAACTCGACTTATCGGTTTGTGTTTCTACCAAATTAAACAGAACACATCTTATACATGGTAAAGAAGCATTGATTTTACCTACTATTTCTAAAAGTGAACTTGATATTATCGACGACGAACTGCAATACACAAGTGCAGAAAATGCGATGGGAATTGTAGAATGGTCGAAAGGAGTGCTAAAACCTATTTCAAACAATCTTATTAACGAAACTCATATCGTTTGCCTAATGGCAAAAGCAACTTTGGGTGACAAAACTGTTGTTGATTGGGATCGTTATATGAACAGTTATGATGCTGTTAGAGATGATATTGAAAAATGTATTCCTGGGTTTGAGAACTTTAATATACGAGTAAAACAAAAAGGAGGGTTTTATTTACCAAATGCTGCTCGTGATGGTAATTTTAACTCTAAAGAATTTGGTAGTCGCGTTCCGTTTTCAATAACTTCATTACCAAAAAACACTTTAGCAGCTGATGAATATTTAATGGCAACCGTACGAACTCACGACCAATTTAACACTACGATTTACGGATTAGACGATAGATATCGTGGAGTTTACAACGAGCGTCGTGTCATTTTTATGAGTAAAACCGATATTGAAAAAGCTGGTTTTAAAAACGGAGACAAAGTAGATTTATTTAATTATGATAATAACACAGAACGTGTTGCTCCGCTATTCATTATTGTTGAGTATCCTATTCCTGAAAAGAATACCGTTACGTATTTCCCTGAGGCTAATGTATTGGTTTCAATTCACAACACGGTTAAAGGTAGTAATATGCCAGCATCAAAACACGTAAAAATTAAGATACAAAAACACAATCCTTTTTATTTAAACAAATAGACTTCATAAATGACTATTGAAGATTTAGTTGGTAACTATCATATTATTGGAAGTAATCAAGATGACAATGAAAACACTTATAAAGGCGTTTTATCATTAACTCTTGATGAGAATAAACGAATTGATGCCAAATGGCTTATTAACAACGAGCAAGAACAATTTGGAACTGGTTTTTACAAAAACAACATACTTGTTATCAATTTTAAGTACGAAGGTGATGATAACACAATTTACAAAGGTGTTGCTGTGTACACTTGTATTTCTAAAGATATTTTAGACGGATTTTGGTCAGAAAAACATGGAAATCCTTTATTTCTTGGTGAAGAGCGTTGTTTTAGAATACAAGAACAAACAGAATTAATCAATTAAAAACTAGCTATGCAGTGTCCTTGTAACCCTACAATAAAATACAGTGATTGTTGCCAAAAATCACATCAAAACATACATTCGGTTACCTCAGCAGAAAAATTAATGCGTTCAAGGTATAGTGCTTTTGTTTTAGCAGATATAGATTATTTACAAAAAAGTCATCATAGTAGTACTAGACCTTCAAAAAGAGAGAAAAAAGAAATTTTAGCTTGGACAAAATCCGTTAATTGGATAAAACTAGAAGTTCTAAATACCACTGAAACTACCGTTGAATTTAACGCCTATTTTATGGAAAATGGAAACATAGATGTTATCCATGAAAACTCAGTGTTTTGTAAGGAAAATAATCACTGGGTATATCTTGATAATAAAAAGGTAGTTTAAAATAAGTAATGAACGTCATTACGAGAAATTTTAATTTCGAAGTAAACTGTATATTGATAATTTAAGATCATCATATATGTCGAATCTTCGATTTCGTTGTGGTAGCGGGGAATGTCATTACAAAGCACACAAAAGTATAAGCTTTCTAGATTGTTTCTACTCGTTTATTTTCTTTTTTTCTATGAACATGATATAAATAAACCATAGAGTTAAAATAACTCCAAGTATTAAAAAACATAAATCTCTATACATCAAATATTTTTGGTGTTTTAAACTTAATGGTTTTGAATCTTTAGTTGTATATAAATCATCTGCCTTAGGGTTGTACCATATATATATTGAATCTTGTTTGCTATGCAGAAAGTGCTTATAGTTTCCATTTTTGGCGTCTTCATCTACCTTTACACTTGATTTATTATCAAAGTAAAAAATTTCTTTAACATTCCCATCATTTACCCCTCCATTCATAGCAAACTGATTAATTGAATCTACTTTTACCTTTATTTTTCTATAATCCTCTATGTATCTTACTCTTTTTTGAAATAATTTAAAACGTATAAAAGTAAAAGGAGAGCTTATAAACAAAATAAAAAAAACAACAAACAAAAATTTTCTAATCCACATATTATATATATTTAGAATTCACCAAGCTGTATTTCTTTACTAATTTAAATGCTTTTTTCCATTTTGACGCTGTACCATGTCTCCCGGCTTTAAGCCACATAACTCTTTATGTATTTCCTTAGCTAAATTCATATTTTAATACTGATTGTGTTTTGTTATTGACGTATTTCCCCCCATGCTACCGCACGATTGTATCGTGTGGTCTTTTCTACATCTTTTAACCATAATTTTAAAACACCAATATATTTAATCGTACTCAGAGTACTAATTGCTAAAATACAATGTATCACTAAAAACAAAAAACTCTGCTAAAACGAATTTAACAGAGTTTTAAAATTTTATAGATTCCTTCTTTTAATTTTAAGTGACTTTATTTTTAACTGTCACTTTTAAATCAAAAATTCAAACAAATTAGGTTTGTCATTTAAGTATTCACCAAAAAAATTACGCTCTTTCATACGAGTAATTAATGGTGATAAATCGGCTTTTTTTTCTAGCTCAATTCCAACAACAGCGGGTCCGTTTTCCCTACTTGTTTTTTTTGAATATTCAAAAAAAGTAATGTCGTCATTCTTTCCTAAAACATCCATCACAAATTCTTTTAATGCTCCAGCTCTTTGTGGAAAACGAATAATAAAATAATGCTTTAATCCATTATATAGTAGCGCTCGCTCTTTTATTTCAGCAGTACGTGTAATATCATTATTACTACCACTTACTACGCACACTACATTTTTACCTCTAATTTCTTCCTTGTATTGTTCTAAAGCCGATAATGTTAACGCTCCTGCAGGTTCAACCACAATAGCGTCTTTATTATACATATCTAAAATTGTTTGGCATACTTTTCCTTCAGGAACTGTAACCATATCGTGTAAATTTTCTTTACAAATCTTATAAGTTAAATTCCCTACTTGTTGCACAGCAGCTCCATCTACAAACTTATCTATTGATGCTAGTTTTATATTCTCATTTTCATTTATAGCGGTTTGCATTGATGGTGCTCCTTCGGGTTCTACCCCAATTACTTTAGTTTTTGACGACAAAATTTTAAAAACAGAAGATACTCCTGATGCTAATCCACCACCTCCTACTGGAACAAATACATAATCAATTGGTTCGTTTGATTGTTCTAATATTTCTAACGCTACAGTACCTTGACCTTCAATAATTTTTTCATCATCAAAAGGATGTACAAACGTTTTCCCTAAACTATCAGAAACATATTTTGCTGCATTATACGCATCGTCAAAAGTATCTCCTGATAGCTGAATATCTACAAACTTACCACCAAACATTCGTACTTGCTCAACCTTTTGTTTTGGTGTAGGCGCAGGCATAAAAATTGTCCCAAAAATTTTCTTTTTACTACAAGCTAAAGCCACTCCTTGTGCATGATTTCCAGCACTTGCACATACAATACCGTTAGATAACTCTTCATCTGATAACGAGTGAATTTTGTTATAGGCTCCTCTAATTTTGTAAGAACGTACTTGCTGCAAATCTTCTCTTTTTAAAAGAATAGTTGCATTGAACTTTTTTGAATAGGTATAATTTTTTAACAAAGGTGTTTCAGCAACTACTTCTTTTAAAATAGTTGCTGCTTTTTGTATGTTTTCTAACTTTGGATAATATGTCTTTGTTGTTAACTCCATTACTATGCTAAAACAAGTTCTTCAACTTCAGTTTTTACAGATTTCATAGCTGTCATAGCGGTACGTAAAACTCTACCTGTTTCTTCTATAGGATGGTTTCTTATAGCACTATTTACAGCTATTAATTGTTGATTATCTACTCCGTTTGAGTTTGAAAAAGGTTTACCTATTATTTCTGTAGAAACGGTGGTCATAAAATCTTCTAATAAAGGACGACAAGCATGATCGAATAAGTAACATCCATATTCAGCAGTATCAGAAATAATTCTGTTCATTTCAAATAATTTTTTACGAGCAATTGTATTCGCAATTAACGGTGTTTCGTGTAATGACTCATAATAAGCAGACTCTTCAATAATTCCTGCTTCGGTCATCGTTTCAAAAGCTAACTCTACTCCTGCCTTTACAAAAGCTACTAACAACACTCCGTTATCAAAATATTCTTGCTCGTCTATTTGTTCTGTTAAAGCAGCTGTTTTTTCAAAAGCGGTTTCGCCTGTTGCAGCTCTCCATTGTAATAAATTAGCGTCATCATTTGCCCAATCTTCCATCATAGTTTTAGAAAAATGACCCGACATAATATCATCCATATGCTTTTGGAAAAGCGGACGCATTATTTGTTTTAATTCTTCTGATACTTCAAAAGCTTTAATTTTTGCTGGGTTTGACAAACGATCCATCATATTGGTTATACCACCGTGTTTTAGGGCTTCTGTAATGGTTTCCCAACCGTATTGGATTAATTTTGAAGCATACGAAGGCTCAATTCCTTCTTCAATCATTTTATTAAAAGATAAGATAGATCCTGTTTGTAACACACCACATAAAATAGTTTGCTCACCCATTAAATCAGATTTAACCTCAGCAACAAACGAAGATTCTAACACTCCTGCTCTATTACCTCCTGTGGCAAACGCATACGCCTTAGCTTGTGCTAATCCTTTTCCTTGTGCATCGTTTTCTGGGTGTACAGCTATTAAGGTTGGTACTCCAAACCCACGTTTGTATTCTTCTCTAACTTCCGATCCAGGACACTTAGGTGCCACCATAATTACGGTTAAATCTTTACGGATTTGCATTCCTTCTTCAACAATATTAAATCCGTGAGAATATGATAACGTTGCCCCTTCTTTCATTAAAGGCATTACTGTTTGTACTACATTTGTATGCTGCTTGTCTGGAGTTAAGTTACAAACTAAATCGGCTGTTGGAATTAACTCTTCATATGTACCTACATGAAAACCATTTTCAACTGCATTTTTATACGATTGGCGCTTTTCGGTAATTGCTGTTTCTCGTAAAGCATACGATACATCTAAACCAGAGTCTCTCATATTTAATCCTTGGTTTAAACCTTGTGCTCCACATCCTACAATTACCACTTTTTTTCCTTCTAAAGCTTTAATTCCGTCTTCAAATTCTGAAGTTTCCATAAAACGGCACTTTCCTAATTGTGCTAATTGTTCTCTTAAAGGTAATTGGTTAAAATAATTTTTCATTTTTTATATTTCTTTGTGTTGTTTGTTTTATTTATGTACTTCTTTTAGCATTTCTGAAATTGGCATTTCTGTTTTCGTAATTGCTATTCTACCTGAGCGAACGAATTGTTTAATTCCGTGTTTATCTAACTCATGGTACAACTCTTCTAATTCTTCTTTAGAACCTGAACGTTCTAAAACAAAAAAGTCTTTATTTACGTTTATTATCCTTGATTTACTATTGTTAATTATGGTTTGAATTTCATCGTTATCAACCAGTAAATCGGTGCTTAGTTTGAACAAACAAGATTCTTGATATATCGTTTGTTCATCGGTATGATAAAAAGCTTTAATGACTTCTACTTGTTTTTCTATTTGACCAATTATTTTTTTTATTTGGTCTTCTGACATTTTTGCTAAAAGCGTAAATCTTGATACACTTTTAATTTCAGATTTTGACACATTAACACTTTCAATATTTATGTGTCTTCTTTGAAAAATTGCCGAAATTCTGTTCAATAATCCTACTGTATTTTCGGTATATATTGAAATGGTATAGGTTTGATTTTCTTCCATAATTATTCTAATCTTATATCTGAAACTGAGCTTCCTGTAGGTATCATTGGAAATACATTATCTTCTTTTTCTACACATACTTCTAAGAAATACGCTTCTTTACTAGCTATCATTTCTTGAACTGCTGTTGCTAAATCGTCTCTTTTTGTTACTTTATTTGTTTTTAAATGGTATCCTTTAGCGATGGTGATAAAATCGGGATTAACCATTTCGGTAGATGCGTAACGTTTATCAAAAAACAATTGTTGCCATTGGCGTACCATACCTAAAAACTCATTATTTAAAACCACAATTTTTACAGCGGTTCCTGTTTGCAAAATGGTTCCTAACTCTTGAATGGTCATTTGATAACCACCATCACCAGAAATAGAAACTACTTGTCTTTCGGGTGTTCCCATTTTTGCACCAATAGCAGCAGGTAAAGCAAATCCCATAGTTCCCAGCCCACCAGAGGTTATGTTACTTTTAGTTTGAGTAAACTCAGCATATCTGCTTGCAATCATTTGATGTTGCCCTACATCAGTAACTATAATCGCATTTCCTTGAGTAGCCTTGTTAATTTCTTTGATAACTTCTCCCATGGTTAAACCTTCTTTGGTTGGGTACAAGTCATTTTTAATTACTTTATCATACTCTATAGCATCTAAGTCTCTAAATTTTTGCAACCAACTTGCATGTTCATTTTTATGAATAAGAGGTAGTATTTGTTTCAAGGTTTCTTTTGAATTTCCTAAAACAGCTACATCTGCATATACGTTTTTGTTTACTTCGGCAGGATCTATTTCAAAATGAACCACTTTTGCTTGTTTAGCATACGTATCTAAACTACCTGTAACACGATCATCAAAACGCATTCCCACAGCAATTAACACATCGCATTCATTGGTTAATTTATTTGGACTGTAATTTCCATGCATACCAACCATACCTACATGCAATGGATGTTTTGTTGGTAATGCAGAAAGTCCTAAAAGTGTAGTTGCTGATGGTATTCCTGCTTTTTCAATAAACGCTTTAAATTCTTCTTCAGCTTGTCCTAAAATTACTCCTTGACCAAATACTACAAAAGGTTTCTTCGATTTATTAATTAAATCTGCCGCAGCTTCTAAACTATTGTTATCTATTGTAGGTTGTGCTTTATAACTACGAACTGAAGTACACTTTTCATACGAAAACTCCATTTCTTCAAACTGAGCGTTTTTTGTAATATCTATCAAAACAGGTCCTGGTCTACCCGAACGAGCAATATAAAAAGCCTTGGCAAATACTTCAGGTATTTCTGATGCTTTGGTAATTTGATAGTTCCATTTTGTTACCGGTGTTGAAATACCGATAATATCTGTTTCTTGAAATGCATCTGAACCTAATAAATGACTCCCCACTTGCCCAGTGATGCACACCAATGGAGTTGAGTCTATTTGTGCATCTGCAATCCCTGTAATTAAATTAGTAGCTCCGGGACCAGAAGTTGCAATCGCTACTCCTACTTTACCGGTAGCTCTTGCATATCCTTGTGCCATATGCGTTGCTCCTTGTTCGTGTCGAGTAAGCACATGATGTAATTTATCTTGGTATTTATACAACTCATCATACACAGGCATAATAGCACCACCTGGGTAACCGTATAGTAAATCTACACCTTCTTCTAATAAGCTTTTTACTACAGCTTCAGCTCCTGATACTTTTAGTTTTTGTTTTGCTTCTTGTTGGTTTTGTATTACAGTTTTTGTTTCCATAGTAAAAAGTTTAAAATTCGTCGGTTACGCATCCGTTAGATGCTGACGAAACTGTTCGTGCATACTTATATAAAACACCTCGTTTTACTTTTAATTCAGGTGCTTTCCAATTTTTTTTACGCTCATTTAATTCTTCTTCTGAAACATCTACATTAATCGTATTTGTTTCGGCATTGATAGAAATAATATCTCCGTTTTTCACTAAAGCTATCACTCCACCATCTTGTGCTTCTGGAGTAATATGACCTACAACAAAACCATGCGTACCACCTGAAAAGCGACCATCGGTTATTAATGCTACTTCATTACCTAAACCTGCTCCCATAATGGCTGCTGTAGGCTTTAACATTTCTGGCATACCAGGACCTCCTTTTGGACCTTCATAACGAATTACGACTACATCTCCTTTTTCTACTTCACCATTCTTAATTCCATCATTAGCTGCGTATTCTCCTTCAAACACTTTAGCTTTTCCAGAAAAATACAACCCTTCTTTTCCTGTAATTTTTGCTACAGAACCTTCTTTTGCTAAGTTTCCATACAACATTCGTAAATGACCAGTTTCTTTGATTGGAGTTTTTAAGTCTTTAATAACTTCTTGTCCTTCTGTTAAACTTGGTACTATTGCTAAATTTTCGGCTAAGGTTTTTCCTGTAACTGTTAAACAATCACCATGAATTAATCCTTTTTCATATAAATATTTTAAAACTGCTGGTATACCTCCTACTTTATGAACATCTTCCATTAGGTATTTTCCACTAGGCTTTAAATCGGCTAAGAATGGTGTTTCATCAGAAATACGTTGAAAATCTTGTAATGTAAACGCTACATCTGCAGCCTTTGCTATAGCTAAAAAGTGTAATACAGCGTTGGTAGAACCTCCCATCACCGTTACCAATCGAATAGCGTTTTCAAGAGATTTTTTAGTTACGATGTCTGATGGTTTAATGTCTTTTTCTAATAATACACGTAATGCCTCTCCTGCTTTTACAGACTCTTCTTCTTTGTCTACACTTATTGCTGGATTTGAAGAATTATAAGGCAAACTCATACCTAAAGCTTCTATAGCAGAAGCCATGGTGTTTGCTGTGTACATTCCTCCACATGCACCTGCTCCTGGGCATGCTTTTTCAATAACATTTTGGTATTCATTATCATCAATCTTTCCTGCTACTTTTTCTCCCCAAGCTTCAAAAGCTGAAACGACATCTAACTTTTTTCCATTATGACAACCTGATTCTATGGTTCCTCCATATACTAAAACCGAAGGGCGATTTAAACGTAACATTGCCATTAATGCTCCAGGCATATTTTTGTCACAACCAACTACGGTTACCAAACCATCATACGACATTGCCTGCACAACGGTTTCCATAGAATCAGCAATCACGTCTCTAGATGGAAGTGAGTAACGCATTCCTGGTGTTCCCATAGAAATACCATCAGAAACCCCAATGGTGTTAAATATCAATCCGACTAAATCAGCATTCTCAGTTCCTTGCTTTACTAATTTTGCTAGATCATTTAAATGCATGTTACACGGATTACCTTCATATCCTGTGCTTGCAATACCTATTAGTGGTTTTTGTAAATCTTCTTTGGTTAACCCAATAGCATGTAACATTGCTTGTGCTGCGGGTTGCGTATCGTCTTGAGTTACTTGTTTACTAAACTTATTTAATTCCATTATACTGCTTTAGCTTTAGTTCTTAATCCTAATACTTCGTCTTTATATTCTTTCATTAATTGATATCCTAACGATTGCTCCCACTCTAACGGAAACTCATAATCATCAAGTGATTGTAACCCAACTACCTCAGCAGCAGTGCCTGTAAAAAAGCAAGAATCTGCTTGTTTTATTTCCTCTAAAGCGAAATGCTTTTCTTCAACATAAAATCCTAATTCTTTGCATAAATCGATTACTGTTGATCTTGTTATTCCCGCCATAATATGACCTCGTGGTGGTGTATATAACTTTCCGTCTTTTTGCATAAACACATTGGCTCCAGAACATTCTGCTACATTTCCATTCATATCTAATAATAAAGCTTCGTCATATCCTTCTTGTTTTGCTTCGTTCGTTGATAATATAGAATTGATGTAATGCCCAGTTACTTTTGCCTCTACAAAACAAGCATTTGGATTTGGACGTTGAAATTTTGAAGTTTTAACTCGTAAAAGTTTATCTCCCATATACTTTCCCCATTCCCAACATTGAATTATTAGATTGGCTTTTGTTGAAGTAGTCAAACTCATATCTGCTCCAGTAGTTATTAACGGACGGATGTAAGCATCTTTTAACCCATTACGCTCTAATAACTGATAAGTTATTTCTGTTAACTCTTCTTCAGAATAATCAAACTGAATATTCATTACCTCAGCACCATATTTTAATCTTTTATAGTGCTCATAAGGTTTAAAAATTCTTGCTCCTTTTGAAGTGTTATAAGCTCTTATTCCTTCAAAAACACCGTTTCCATAGTGTAAGCTTTGGCTATATAAGTCAATTTTTATATCGTTAACTTTTACAAATTCTCCATTATAAAAAATTATAGTCTCTTCGTTGTAGTACATTTTTTAGTTGTTATGTTATTCGAAATTATTTTAATACGCTTTAATTGCTTTTCCTTGTTTATAGTTTATTATGATTTCTAACTGACGGATTTTAAATTCATTTTACTGATTTTTAGATTGTTAGGTTTTTTGATTTTTAATATTCAAGACATAAAAAAAGCCTGCATCAAAAAAATTGATACAGGCTTTTATAACACAATAGCTATCCGTATCAACTCGGTGGTGAGTTAATAATGACAATAATAATTGCTACGATGTTAAAAAATTGGTTCATGTTATTTACAACAAAAAAGGCTTCCTAAATTTAGGAAGCCTTTTAAAATTTATACTATAAAATATTTAAATATCACTTCCTTATCCTTGTGAAATAATCACAACGACAATAATAATTGAAATGATATTTAATACTTGTTTTTTCATTCGATGCTACAAATATTTAAAATTATTTTTTAGTAATCCTAATTATTTTGCAAAAATTATTTTAGATGATGGTACTTTGTCCCATATGAACATTCTGAAAATTGATATTACTATCTTCCTGATTGTGAATATAATCTGCGATAAAACCTCCAACTTTACTGGTTGAAAATGGATTTTCTGAATTGATATCTTGGGTTGTTATACCTAGTTCTAATGATTTTTCTACTGCGGCTTCAACTACTTGCGCTTCTTTTAACAAGCCTAAATGTTTTAATAACATAGCAGTTGATAAAATTGAGGCTAACGGATTTGCTATATCTTTCCCTTTTGCTTGAGGAAAAGAACCGTGAATAGGCTCAAATAGGGCATTTTCTTTTCCTACTGAAGCCGACGCCAATAAACCTATAGAACCACCGATAACACTTGCTTCATCAGATAAAATGTCTCCAAAAAGGTTTTCTGTTAAAATTACATCGAACTGTTTCGGATTTAAAATAAGCTGCATTGCAGCATTATCAACAAATAAAAAATCTAATTCAACATCTGAATATTCGCTTGCTAAGTCTGTTACTGTTTTACGCCACAATCTTGAGGTTTCTAACACATTAGCTTTATCGACCAACGTTAATTTTTTTTGCCTTTTTTGCGCTGATTGAAATGCTAAATGTGCCATTCGTTCAATTTCTTTAACAGTATAAGAACAACCATCAAAAGCGTGAGTACCATCATCACTTAGTTCTTTTATTCCGAAGTAAATACCACCAGTTAACTCTCTGTAAATTGCAATATCGGTTCCTTTAATTCTTTCCTTCTTTAAGGGTGAATTATGAATTAATGTATCGTATGCTTTCACAGGACGTACATTACAAAACAAGCCCAATTCTTTTCGCAAACGTAAGAGTCCTTGTTCTGGACGCACTTTGGCTGTGGGATCGTTATCATATTTAGGATCTCCAATCGCTCCAAACAAAATAGCATCGCTTTTTTTACATAGTTCAATCGTTTCATCTGGTAAAGGGTTCCCTGTCTTGTCAATAGCACAAGCTCCCATTAGAGCTTCTTTAAATAAAAAAGTATGGTCAAATACATCACCAACCGCTCTTATTACTTTTTTTGCTTGTTCTGTTACCTCTGGTCCAATTCCGTCACCTGGAATTACAGTAATATTGTATTTCATAAACTTTTTTTATGCGATTTTTGCTTCGAAAGCTGTTATTTTATCTTTTTTACTGATTAAAAAATCAATATCATCATACCCATTTAATAAGCATAGTTTTTTATATGAATTGATTTCAAAATCTATATTCCCTATAGGAGTTTTTAAAACCTGATTTTCTAAGTCAACTATAACAATTGTATCTGGTATATCGGTAACTTTTTGTAGTAGCTTTTGTAAATATTCTTTTGGAACTTGTATAGGTAAAATTCCGTTATTTAATGCATTTCCTTTAAAAATATCAGCGAAAAAACTACTGATGACTACCTTAAATCCATAACCTGCTAATGCCCATGCTGCATGCTCTCTACTTGAACCACACCCAAAATTATCACCCGCTATTAAAATACTTCCACTATACTTTTCATTGTTCAACACAAAATCTTCATTTAAGCTACCGTCTTTTTTAAAACGCCAGTCTCTAAACACGTTATCTCCAAAGCCATTTTTATCTGTAGATTTTAAAAAACGTGCAGGTATTATTTGATCAGTGTCTATATTTTCGGTTGGTAATGGTATAGCAGTATCTATCAGTTTAACAAATTTCTCCATTAGTTTAATTGTTTTGTAAAATCGGTAATTTTTCCTTCAACTGCAGTAGCTGCTGCCATTAAAGGACTCGCTAAAATGGTTCGTGCTCCTTGACCTTGACGTCCTTCAAAATTTCTATTGGAAGTTGACACACAGTATTCTCCTTCAGGAATTTTGTCATCATTCATTGCTAAACAAGCTGAACATCCTGGTTGACGTAGTTGAAAACCTGCTGCTTCAAAAATTTCCTGTAATCCTTCACGTTTTATTTGTTTTGCCACTTGTTGCGATCCTGGTACTAACCATGCGTTAACGTTGGGTGCTTTTTGCTTCCCTTTAACATAATTGGCAGCTACTCTAAAATCTTCAATTCTCGAGTTTGTACAACTCCCAATAAATACATAATTAATTGGTTTATTTATTAAAGATGCTCCTTTTTGAAAATCCATATATTGCAATGATTTTTCAAAGGAAGCATCATTCACTTTAGGAATTGTTTCTGAAATTTTTATTCCCATTCCTGGATTGGTTCCATAGGTAAGCATTGGCTCAATATCTGCTGCAGCAAACGAATATTCTTTATCAAACACTGCATCTTTATCTGTTTTCAGTGTTTTCCAATACGCTACTTTTTTATCAAACTCCTCTCCTTTTGGAGCAAACTCACGTCCTTTTACATATTCAAAAGTGGTTTCATCTGGAGCTATCATACCTCCTCTAGCTCCCATTTCAATACTCATATTACAAACAGTCATACGACCTTCCATAGACATTTCTTCAAACACATTTCCTGCATATTCGCAGAAATATCCTGTACCTGAATTGGTTCCTAACTTAGCAATGATATATAAAATTACATCTTTAGGTAATACTCCTTTTTTCAACTTTCCATTTACATTTACACGCAAACTTTTAGGTTTTTCTAACAACAAACATTGGCTTGCAAATACTTGTGCTACCTGACTTGTACCTATACCAAAAGCAATCGTACCAAAAGCTCCATGTGTTGAGGTATGGCTATCACCACACACCATAGTCATTCCTGGTTGTGTAATTCCTAATTCAGGAGCCATTACATGCACAATTCCGTTATAACGATGTCCTAAACCATATAAAGTAATATTGTTTTCTTCACAGTTTTTGGTTAACTGCTCTAACTGGTTTCGAGACAACTCATCTTTTATTGGTAAATGTTGATTTACGGTTGGTGTATTATGGTCGGCAGTAGCTACAATTTTATCAGGTCGTGCAATTGGAATATTACGTTCTTTTAATTCATTAAATGCCTGCGGACTTGTTACTTCGTGAATTAAATGCTTGTCGATATATAAAATCTGTGGACCGTCTTTAATCGAATCTACCACATGCGCATCCCAAACTTTATCAAATAATGTTTTTCCCATTAGGCGATGGCTATTTTTGAAATTTTATTAACTTGTTTCATTATTTGATGAATATCTTCATCAATCACTTCTTTTTGTCTATCTGCAAATTGCAAGAAGGTTTTATATGCAGTATCTAATTGAATTTTGGTTAATTCGTATCCAATCTTTTTGGCGCGATACGCTAATGCTGCTCTTCCACTTCGAGCGGTTAATACAATAGCACTTTCATTCACACCAACATCTGCTGGATTGATAATCTCATAAGTTTCACGGTTCTTGATAACTCCGTCTTGATGAATTCCTGAACTATGAGCAAATGCATTAGCTCCAACAATTGCCTTATTTGGTTGCACAGGCATTCCCATTTTTTCACGAACCATGATACTTGTATCATATAATAACTTAGTATTGATATCAGTTTGAAGGTTTAAATATGGATGTTGCTTTAAAATCATCACCACTTCTTCTAAAGCTGTATTTCCTGCACGCTCTCCAATTCCATTTATAGTACATTCTATTTGACGTGCACCATTGATAGCTCCGGCAATAGAGTTTGCTGTAGCCAAACCTAAATCGTTATGACAGTGACAAGAAATAATTACATTTTCAATACCTTCTACATTTTCTTTTAAGTATTTAATTTTTGCTCCGTATTCTTCAGGCAAACAATATCCTGTTGTATCTGGAATATTCAATACAGTCGCTCCTGACTTGATAACTTCTTCACAAACTTTTGCTAAAAAAACATTATCGGTTCTACCGGCATCTTCTGCATAAAACTCTACGTCATCTACAAAATTCTTTGCATGTGAAACTGCTTCTTTAGCTCTCTTAATTACCTCATCTTTTGAAGCATTAAACTTATATTGAATGTGAGAATCACTAGTACCAATACCTGTATGGATTCTAGGTTTTTTAGCAAGTTTTAAAGCTTCAGCAGCTACCTCAATATCTTTTTTTACCGCTCTTGTTAAACCGCATACAGAAGCATTTTTAACCAGTTTCGATATCTCTAGTACTGATGTGAAATCTCCTGGACTAGAAACAGGAAAACCTGCCTCGATAATATCTACTCCTAAAAAATCGAGTCTTTCGGCGATTATTAATTTTTGTTGTGTATCTAATTTACACCCTGGGACCTGTTCTCCGTCTCTTAAAGTGGTATCGAAAATTTGAATTTTATCGTTCTGCATAAATCTAATTATGATTATCAAAATAAAATTCAAATGTATATATTGGCTTTTCTAACAAGTGCTTTTACAGCGAGTTAGATACGATATCAAAAAACAATAAAACAATAACAAAACACTGACAAACAAAAAGTTATGCGTAACTCAATTACATTTTCCAACCAACAAAATGATGCGTTATTTGTTTTGATAAAGTCGTTATCTAAATCTGAAAAACGTCAATTTAATTTATATGTTGGTCGTTTAGGTGGTAATGTAGATGCTAAGTTTTTTGCACTTTTTAAATTGCTTGAAAAACAAAAAAATTATAACGAAAAAGCTATCATAGATAGCGGAGTGGTTAGCAAACAACAACTTTCTAATTTAAAGGCTCACTTATACAAGCAAATATTAATTAGTCTTCGTATGAATCCTGCTCATAAAAACATCAGAATTCAAATACGTGAACAATTAGATTTCGCAACAGTTTTATATCAAAAAGGATTGTACAAGCAAAGTTTAAAATTGCTTGATAAAGCGAAACACATGGCAATTGAAAATGAAGAAAAAAACATTGCTTACGAAATTGTAGAGCTAGAAAAAGTCATTGAAAGTCAATACATTACAAGAAGTATCGATACACGTTCGGACGAATTAACTATTCAAGCTAAAGAGCTTAGTCAACAAAATGTAATTGCGAGTAAACTATCTAATTTATCCCTTCAATTGTACGGAACTTTATTGAAAAATGGTTATGTAAAAAATGATGAAGAGCTACAGCGAGTTAATTCATATTTCAACTCAAAATTACCTGAATACAATTATGAAAATCTGGGTTTTCGTGAAAAATTATGGTTGTACAAAGCACATTTGTGGCATAGTTTTTTAACTCAGGATTTTTTGCAGAGTTATAAGTATGCAAACAAATGGGTAGATTTATTTAAAAGTGATTCTAAAAACATTTCATTACATCCTGTTTTTTATTTAAAAGGAAAAAATTACTTGTTAGAAAGCTTATTCTTTATCAAACATTATGAAAAGTTTAAAGAAGAACTTACTTTGTTTGAAGAAGAAATTGAAAAAAAATCGATTCCGCAAAATAGCAATACCGAAATATTAACATTTCTCTATTATTACGCCAATAAATTACATATGCATTTCTTAGAAGGAAGCTTTTCTAAAGGTGAGTATTTAGTAGAAGTTATTATTGATAAAATAGAAGAGTTTAAAGATCGTTTGGACGCTCATCACATCGTTGTTTTTTATTATAAGATTGCTTGCTTATACTTTGGAATGGGGAAAAATAAAGAATGTATTTCTTATTTAAACAAAATTATAAAGGCAAAAAACATAGATGTTGCGCAAGATTTACAGTGTTTTTCTAGAATACTATCATTAATAGCTCATTATGAATGTGGTTTAGATTATGATTTAGAACGACAATTTAAAGACACTTACCGTTTTTTACTAAAAATGGAGAATTTACAAGAGGTTCAGAAAGAATTTATTTCTTCTATAAAATCTTTAGGTGATGTATTTCCTCATCAAATTAAAAAGGAATTTAAAGGTATTTACGACCGATTAAAGATATATGAGAATCATCCGTATGAAAAAAGAGCCTTTTTGTATTTAGATATTCTTTCTTGGCTTGAGAGTAAAATAGAAAACAAGCCAGTAGCACAAATCATTCAAGAGAAGTTTCATGTTATTCAAAAGAAATAAGGCACTTCGACTGCGCTCAGTGCCTTTAATAAACTACCGCTTATCGATTACATAGCGTTTAAAAAACTGCTTTAGCTATTTGTTGAATATTGGTTGATCTTCCCATCGAGTAGTAATGTAAAATAGGTACTCCTTTTTTAAGTAATTCTTTACTTTGAGCAATACACCACTCTACTCCAACTTGTCTTACTTCGGAATTTTCTTTGCATTTTATCACTTCTTTTACCAACGCATCTGGTAAATCTACTTTAAATCGATGTGGAATTAAATTCAATTGTTTTTTGGTTGAAATAGGCTTTAACCCAGGAATAATTGGAACCTTTATTCCTTCTTCTCTACACTTTTCTACAAATTCAAAATATTTCTGATTGTCAAAAAACATTTGCGTAACTATATAGTTAGCGCCATTTTTTATTTTCTTTTTTAAAAAATGAATGTCAGAATCTAAACTTGGAGCCTCCATGTGCTTTTCAGGATACCCTGCAACCCCAATACAAAAATCAGTTTTTGATGAATTTTGTAAATCATCATCTAAATACCTTCCTTTGTTTAAGTTTTCTATTTGAGTTACCAACTCACTTGCATACGAATGTCCATCTTTTTCTGATTTGAAATACGTTTCACTTTTTACCGCATCACCACGCAGCGCAACTACATTATCAATCCCTAAAAAGTCAAGGTCAATTAAAAAATTCTCAGTGTCTTCTTTAGTAAATCCACCACATAAAATATGAGGTATCGCATCTACTTGATATTTATTTTGAATAGCCGCACAAATACCCACTGTTCCTGGGCGCTTTTTTACCACTTGTTTTTTTAGCAATCCATTTGCTAACTCTTTATATACGTACTCTTCTCTATGATATGTTACATCTATAAATGGCGGATTGAATTCCATTAACGGGTCAATATTTTTAAATATTGAATCAATTGTATCTCCCTTTAAAGGTGGAAGTATTTCAAACGAAAACAACGATGTTCCGTTAGCTTTTTCTAAATGTTCTGTTACCTTCATAAGTAATAGCTTATAAAGGCGTATTAACCTACAATAACGAAGCTACAAACAATGCTAAAACTGCCATAACGGTTAACTGAATTGCAAACTTTATTTCTATTTGATATTTTTTCATTATACATAAATTTTTACTGCAATATTAGTTTGGATTCTTAGCTTTAAGCTTAGCTTACTTATAATTTATTGTTAATTAAACACGCTCTTTTTATTGATTTTTTAAATTATTATTAATTCTCTGATATGTTTGAATGCAACCACTTTCTGGCTTTTTCTAACGGTATGTTTTTTCGCTTTGCATAATCTCTTACTTGATCGTCAGTTATTTTTCCTAACCCGAAATATTTTGCTTCTTCATTAGCAAAATAGTATCCAGAAACAGCTGCTGCTGGCCACATGGCTAAACTTTCTGTTAAGCGAACTCCAATATTTTCTTCTACTTGCAACAAGTCCCAAATTGTTTCTTTTTCAAGATGATCAGGGCAGGCAGGATATCCTGGTGCAGGACGAATTCCTTTATAATCTTCTTTTATCAACTCATCGTTGGTTAAATTTTCTTCGGAAGCATAACCCCAATGTTTTGTTCTCACTCTATGGTGTAAATACTCTGCAAACGCTTCCGCAAAACGATCGGCAAGAGCTTGCGCCATTATTGCATTGTAATCGTCGTGCTTTTCTTTGTATTGTAATGCCAATTCATCTGCTCCAAAAATGGCGGTACAGAAAGCTCCTATATAATCTGTTCTTTCTGTTTCTTTAGGTGCAATAAAATCTGCCAAGGCAAAACTTGGTTTATTATCTCGCTTTTTTAATTGCTGACGTAAGGTTCTGAATACAGCAACTTCTTTTCCTTTTTTTTGAGCTGAAATATCATCGTCATTAATAGAATTTGCTTCAAACAAACCAAAAATAGCTTTGGGTTTTAAGGCTTGCTTTTCTATAATTTCTCGCACCATTTTTTGAGCATCTTCATACAAATTAGTTGCCTCTACCCCTACTATTTCATCCTCTAAAATATCAGGAAACTTTCCGTGTAAATCCCACGAACGGAAAAACGGACTCCAATCGAAATAAGGTACTAGTGCTTTTAAACTTACTTGTTCTAGCTTTTGTATACCTAGTTCTTTTGGTTTAACAATATGAGTCATATCCCAATCTATTTTGAATTTTCGCTTTCTAGCTTCTACAATAGGTATGTAGTGCTTCTGTTTTCCTCGTTTTAAAAATTTATCACGAAATTCTTCGTAATCTTTCTTCAACTTAGCTACATACTCGTTTGAGGTTTCTTGGTTTAGTAAATCTCCTACTACGGTTACAGCTCTTGAAGCATCATTTACATGTACTACTGCATTTTTATATTGTGTGTCTATTTTTACAGCGGTATGTGCCTTTGAGGTTGTTGCTCCACCAATCAATAATGGGATTTCCAAATTTTGACGTTCCATTTCTTTGGCTAAATACACCATTTCATCTAACGAAGGCGTTATTAATCCGCTTAAACCAATAGCATCTACTTTTTCTTTTTTGGCAGTTTCAATGATTTTTTCTGGTGGAACCATCACACCTAAATCGACAATTTCATAATTGTTACAACCTAACACTACAGATACAATGTTTTTACCAATATCGTGCACATCACCTTTTACGGTTGCCATTAATATTTTTCCTAATGCTTTTTGCTCTTCTGTTTTTTCTGCTTCAATAAACGGGTTTAAATACGCCACCGATTTCTTCATTACTCTAGCAGATTTTACTACTTGTGGTAAAAACATTTTTCCTTCACCAAACAAGTCTCCTACTACATTCATTCCTGTCATTAAATGTCCTTCAATGACGTGTAGCGGTTTCGCAACACTTAAACGAGCTTCTTCAGCATCTTCTTCAATAAAAGCGTCTATTCCTTTCACTAAAGAGTGCGTTATACGGTCTTGCAGCGGTAAACTTCTCCATTCCAACACTTGCTCGCTGTTTTCTTTTTGAGTTCCTTTTACCGTTTCAGCAAACTCCAATAAACGCTCAGTAGCATCTGATCTTCTATCTAAAATAACATCTTCAATATGTTCTAATAAATCCTTCGGAATATCATCGTAGACTTCTAACATCGCTGGATTTACAATTCCCATATTCATTCCTGCTTTAATCGCATAGTATAGAAATACTGAGTGCATCGCTTCACGTACCACATTGTTTCCTCTAAAAGAAAACGACACATTACTCACGCCACCACTTACACTTACATGTGGTAAATTTTCGCGAACCCAATTAGTAGCTTCAATAAAATCTAGTGCGTTTCTTCTGTGTTCTTCCATTCCCGTAGCTACAGGAAAGATGTTTAAATCAAAAATGATATCCTCAGCCGGAAAGTGGACAATGTCCACCAATATTTTATATGAGCGTTCTGCAATTTCAATTCTTCGTTTGTAGGTATCTGCTTGTCCTACTTCATCAAAAGCCATGATAATTACAGCAGCTCCGTATCGTTTTATCTGCGTAGCTTCCCAAATAAATTTTTCTTCTCCTTCTTTTAAAGAAATGGAATTCACTACTGATTTTCCTTGTACTACCTGCAATCCCGCTTCAATAATTTCCCACTTAGAACTGTCAATCATAATAGGAACTCTCGCAATATCAGGTTCTGAAGCGATTAAGTTTAAGAAACGTACCATTGCTTCTTTACCATCAATCAAACCATCATCCATATTAATATCTATGATTTGCGCGCCACCATCTACTTGATGACGTGCAATTGCCAAGGCTTCATCAAACTTTTCTTCTTTTATCAATCGAAGAAATTTACGAGATCCTGCTACGTTTGTTCGTTCCCCTACATTGATAAAATTGCTTTCAGGAGTAATAATCAGCGGTTCTAACCCCGATAATTTCATGTATTTTTTTTCTACTGTATTCATTGTTTATATATTCATTTTGTCTTGACACAAAACGAATCAAAAAGTCAATACTCTCAATTCTTTTCAGTTTTTATATGTCCGAATCGTACTTTATTACTAATCCTCTAGGTTTATACTTTGCTGCAATAGTTGCAATCTCTGAAATATGTTTAGGCGTAGTACCACAACACCCTCCTATAATGTTTATTAAATTCTTTTTTAGATACTCTTCTATTTGAGTTGCCATTTCTTCTGGAGTTTCATCATATTCTCCAAAAGCATTTGGCAATCCTGCATTCGGATGTGCAGAAATCGCATAGTCTGTTTTTGAAGCAATCGCTTCTAAATGTGGTTGCAATAAATTAGCCCCTAAAGCACAATTGAATCCTACTGATAATAACGGAATATGAGAAATGGATATTAAAAAAGCCTCGGCAGTTTGTCCAGATAAAGTTCTTCCTGAAGCATCGGTGATGGTTCCTGAAACCATGATTGGAACTTCAATATTTCGTTCAGTCTTTACTTCTTCAATAGCAAATAAAGCTGCTTTGGCGTTTAAGGTGTCAAATACGGTTTCTACCAACAAAATATCAGAACCTCCGTCTATTAAGGCTTCTACTTGTTGTTTATACGCAATACGCAATTCATCAAAAGTAACCGCTCTGTACCCTGGGTCGTTTACATCGGGAGACATACTTGCAGTACGATTGGTAGGTCCGATAGAACCTGCTACAAAACGAGGTTTGTGTGGTTCTTTCGCTGTAAATTCCTCCGCTACTTCTTTGGCTATTTTGGCAGATTTGTAATTTAACTCATACACCAAATCTTCCATTTGGTAATCTGCCATGGCGATAGTTGTACCAGAAAAAGTGTTGGTTTCTACAATATCCGCACCAGCCGCAAAGTATTTTCTGTGTACTTCTTTTACCGCTTCGGGTTGTGTGATGGATAACAAATCGTTGTTTCCTTGTAAGGGAGTTGGGTAGTCTTTAAAACGTTCTCCGCGAAAATCTTCTTCAGAAAATTTATATTGCTGAAGCATGGTTCCCATAGCGCCATCGAGCACGAGGATTCGTTTTTGTATTTCTTGATAAATGTTAGGCATTCCTGATAGTTAGTGTACGAGTTATCAGGAAAAGAGGAAGTAAAAACTTCTTTTCGTTATCTCTCTGTTAGTCTTAAAATAAATTTAGAATATACAGTAGAATGTAGCACCTTCTTTGTTTGCTCAAAGGGTTGCTAAGGTTTCAAAGGGTCTATTCCCTCCACCTTTCTTGATAACATCAATACGTTAATGAACAGGGCAAAGTTATAGTATTATTTTTTATTTACACAACTTTTTATTTTAGAATTAAATTAACACCTAAAAAGAGCCTACTACCATTAGGTAGCAATACAATTTTATTTTATATTAGATGCTCGAAAAAGAAGAATAAAATTGCTAAAAACTCCACATATCACATTTTAACAAACGGATAACAGTAATTTTAGTTCTTATATAACAAGTTGTAAAACATTTATGAAGAGAGTTTTAAACATATTATTTGCTTTAATTATAACTTTTAGTTTTTCTTGTTCTGGTAAAAAAAATGAAGAAAAATTGAAAAATAATGAAAAAGCAAGAAATGTTGAGATTTTAGAAGAAAAACAAAACACTTCGAATGAATTTGACAAATCTGAAAAAGTTCTTTTTGAGCGAGTTTCAGATAACGAAATTTGGATTTATAATTGTTTGTATTCAGGATTTACTGGAGAAACTACATTAATAAAAGTTAACGAAAATTTAGAAATAAAATCAGTCTATTATAATTATTGGACAGATGTAATTAATGAGAATTCAACTGAATTTAAAGTAGCGAATTCAAAAATTGAATTTAGCCAAAATCCATTTAAAACGAATGACCAAATCAATATTAATTACGAATTAAAAATAAATGAGATTTCTTTTAAGACAAAAAAAATAGTCAACTCTAAAATTATTACTTTTAAAATTAAGAGTAAGGAAATGAGTGAAAATGACGAGAAAAAATACAAAAAGAAATATGATTTTATTAATTCATTTGATGCTTATAAAATTAAATATACAGACAAAAAACCTGAATTATTATCAAGTATTGAAACTTTCAAAATAGAATTGAACTCCATTTTTAAGATAAATAAAATATCAATTTTGTTTTCAATAGATACAAAAGGAAAAGTTTTAAAAGAGTCAATTAAATTAAGAACTCCGAAAAAACTAACAACTATACAAAAAGAGAAAATAACGGAATTAATAATAGAAAAATTGAATTATTCACCAGGATATATTAATAAAACTCCTGTAAAAACTGAATTATATTTAAGAATTTAAAAAAACGTTTTACAACACCGTATAAACTTTATTGCTGGCTTTTTTCCTACTTGCGAAAGTCCTCGCGGACTTTCTTGGTCTGTAATTATTTAGTAAATTTACCGCTAAATTAACGCAACAAAGCTTATACAAACACGTTGTATTGAATTCCTTTTATTGAAATAAGTCAGATGACAAATAGCGGTCGCCTCTGTCGCAAATAACTGCTACAATAACACCTTTATCAATAGTTTTGGCTATTTCTAAAGCTGCATGTACTGATCCTCCACTACTCATACCTGCAAATACCCCTTCTTCTTGTGCTAATTTTCTGGTCATGTTTTTAGCATCGTTTTCATCTAGCTCTACCACTTTATCTACTTTATTTCTATTAAAAAACTTAGGCTGATATGCTGGCGACCATTTACGAATTCCAGGAATTTTTGCTCCGTCTTTAGGTTGCGCTCCAATAATTTGTACTTCAGGGTTTTGCTCTTTTAAATAGGTAGAAACTCCCATAATAGTTCCTGTTGTTCCCATAGCAGATACAAAATGAGTTACTTCACCCTCGGTATCGTTCCAAATTTCTGGACCAGTAGTTTTATAATGTGCTTTCCAGTTATCGTTGTTTTCAAACTGATTCAGCATAAAATAGCCTTTTTTATAGCGTAGCTCTAGTGCTATATCTCTAGAGCCTTCTATTCCTTTTTCCGCATCAGTTAAAATAACCTCAGCTCCGTAAGCACGCATGGTTTTTACACGTTCTTCGGTAGAGTTTTCTGGCATTACCAATACCATGTTTACCCCTAATACTTTTGCCATGAGTGCTAATGCAATTCCTGTATTTCCGCTAGTGGCTTCTACTAAATAATCTCCTTGTCGGATATTTTTTCTCTTGATAGCTTCTGCAATCATATTATAAGCCGCACGATCTTTAACGCTTCCGCCTGGGTTGTTTCCTTCTAGTTTTAACAAGAGTTTTACCCCTTCTTTTTGAAGGATGCTAGAAACTTCTATTAACGGAGTGTTTCCTATGCTATCTACAATTGTTTTAGTTTTCATGGTTGGTTTTACCTACATTATTTAACATAGGATTTTCTAGTGGTTATTTTATTTTCTGACTCATAGGTTACAATAGATCCTTCGGGTACCGAAGTTGTTACGCAAACATTTGCACCTATAATGCTATCTTTTCCTATTACAACATCGCCTCCTAAAATAGTGGCGTTGGCATAAATGGTTACGTTATTTTCAATCGTTGGGTGCCTTTTTGTAGATGCCAATTCTTTTTTTACTTGAATTCCTCCTAAAGTAACTCCCTGATAAATTTTTACATTTTCTTTAATTATCGTGGTTTCACCAATTACAATTCCTGTTGCGTGATCTATAAAAAAGGAATCGCCAATAGTGGCTCCAGGGTGAATGTCAGTTCCTGTGAGTCCATGTGCGTATTCACTCATCATTCTTGGTAAAATCGGAATTTCCATTTTATACAATTCATGACTCAATCGATATACAGCAATGGCGTGAAACCCTGGATAAGCTAAATACACTTCTCCTAAACTTTTACACGCAGGATCAGTTTTTTCAAATGCTTTGGCATCTAAATCTAACTTTTCTCGTATTTCACAAAATGATTGTTGGTATTCCCTCCACACTTCCAACGCATTGTCAACAGCAAGTCCATTTAAAATTCTTACAAATTGATTTTTTAAATGTTCTGCTTTTTCTTGACAAACATCATTAAACAAGGCATAAAATAATTGTTTGGTAAAAACCTCTACATCATCTTTTAGTGATAAATCGTACTGTTTAAACTGCATATCTTTACTTCTTTCTACAAAAATACTTAACATTCAGGAGCTAATTCAACTTCTAGTCCGTCTAATTCATTAGTTATAGAAATTTGACACCCTAATCTACTATTCTTTTCTACAAAAAAAGCTTCAGAAAGCATTGCTTCTTCATCATCGTTTATTGCTGGTAATTCGTGATTTGAATTGATATAACATTGACAAGAAGCGCACATCGCTATTCCTCCACAAATTCCAATAGTCCCTTCTGGGACAAGTTCATAAGAACGGACTACTTCCATTAAATTCATTGCCATATCAGTCGGAGCAAGTACTTCGTACATTACACCCTCACGGTCGGTAATTTTAAGTGTTATATCTTGACTCATTATTCGATAGCTTTTACTACTGCTTTAGGCGCTTCTTTTTTTGTTCCGTCAAATCCTTCAACTCCGCCAACAGTTGTGTATTTCATCACATATTTTTTATCTGGATGGATTCTTTGGTAGGCACTTTGGCACATTAAAGTAGCTTCATGAAAACCGCATAAAATCAGTTTTAACTTTCCTGGATAGGTGTTTACATCACCAATGGCATAAATACCAGGAATATTGGTTTGATAGTCTAATGCATTGTTTACTTTAATGGCATTTTTCTCTATTTCTAGCCCCCAATTAGCAATTGGTCCAAGTTTTGGAGCGAGCCCAAATAACGGGATAAAATGATCGGTATCTAAAATATAAGGTTCATTATCTTTTTCCTCAACAACCACACCTGTTACGTGATCATTACCTAAAATACCTTTTACCTCTGCAGGTGTAATTAAATGAATCTTGCCTAAGTTCTTCAATTCTTGTACTTTTTCAACAGAATCTAACGCGCCTCTAAATTCGTTTCTTCTATGAATTAAGGTTACTGATTTTGCTATATCTGTTAAAAAGATAGACCAATCTAAAGCAGAATCTCCCCCCCCAGCAATTACCACATCTTTATCGCGGTATAACTCTGGTTCTTTAATCATGTATTCTACCCCTTTATCTTCAAATTTTGCAATATTTTCTATTAAAGGTTTACGAGGTTCAAAACTCCCCAAACCACCTGCAATAGCTACCACAGGTGCTTTGTGCTTTGTTCCTTTGTTGGTAGTTATAATAAAAGTTCCGTCATCTTGTCTTTCAATAGAATCAGCTCTTTCGCCTAAGGTAAAACCAGGTTCAAATTGTTTGATTTGTTCTAGCAATTTGTTGGTTAAATCTCCTGCTAAAATCTCTGGATATGCAGGAATATCATAAATAGGTTTCTTCGGATAAATTTCTGAACACTGCCCACCTGGTTGTGGTAAGGCATCTATTAAATGACAACGTAGTTTTAATAATCCTGCTTCAAAAACTGTAAATAACCCTGTTGGTCCTGCTCCTATAATTAATATATCTGTTTGTATCATCTTTCATTTATTTTTTGTCAATACAGTAATCTGTTTATCGACTTACAGATTGCTTCACGTTGTTCGCAATGACATTATTTTACTAAACTCTCTGTTAATTTGTTTAGTATTTCTACTTTCTGTTCAAAGTTTCCTTTGATTGTTTTTCTATAGTTATTTAAATTTTCAACTAAATGATTAATGTCTTCTGGAATTACTTCTTCAAAAAACTGACGCAATCGTTTAGCAGTTGTTGGCGACTTTCCATTAGTTGAAATGGCTACTTTTACGTTTCCTTTGGTTACAATTCCGCCTAAGTAAAAATCACATAAATCAGGTGTATCAGCTACATTTACTAAAATGTTTTGCTCCTTGCAATCATAATATACTTCTTCATTTATTTTATAATTATTGGTAGCAACGATTACTAAATTTTTATTGTGCAAATACTTCTTTTTATAAACCGAATTTGCAATGGCTACATTCTTATTTTTGATAAGGTCAAGTATTTCTTTTTTTACTTCAGGAGCTACAATTTGTACATTCGCTTTTGGACTAGATTTAAGTAAAAAACTTAATTTTTCTAATCCAACAGTACCTCCACCCACCAACAAAATGTTTAGCTGATGTGTTTTTAAAAAAATTGGATATAAATTATTTCTTTCCATACTTATTATACTACTTCTTTTATGGCTAGTTCTTGCTGAATTTGTAACAATTGTTGCCTGTGATATACAACTTCACCTATAATGATGATTGCAGGATTGCTTAGTTGTTGTTTTTCCACAATGTCTTCAATAGAATCAATAGTTCCGATACCTACTTTTTCTTGAGGAGTTGTTCCGTTTTGAATAATTCCAACGGGTAAATTATATTTATTTTCTTGTTTGAAAAGGCGAATAATTTCTGATAATTTACCCATTCCCATTAAAATAACGACTGTAGCGGTTGATTTTGCAGCTAAAGCAACATCGTTTGATAATTGGTGTTGTTTTGTTGTACCAGTAATCACCCAAAAACTTTCTGAGCTTCCTCTTTTTGTTAACGGAATATTTTGATAAGCAGGAACTGCTAATGATGATGAAATTCCTGGAACTACCGCTACTTCTATACCGTATTTAGCTGCGAATTCCATTTCTTCAGCACCACGACCAAAAATAAACGGATCGCCACCTTTTAAACGAACTACATGTCCGTGAGAATATGCTCTAGCTACAATTAAATCGTTTATTTGTTCTTGCTGGTAACTATAGCAACCTCTGCGTTTACCCACAAAAATTAATTCAGCTTTTGTTGACACATATTGTAGTAATTCTTTGTTTACCAATGCATCATATAGAACAACATCCGCTTTTTTTAAGGTGTTAATAGCTTTTACAGTAATTAATTCAGCATCTCCAGGACCTGCACCAACTACTGTTAGTTTTGGTAATTTTTTCATGATGTTACGATTAGCTTTGTACTACTATTTTTCTAAATGCATCAATAGTTTTATAAAAGTTTTTCGCTGAACTTAAATATTGATTAGCAAATTCTTCTGAAGGTTCATTTTTATTGATTTGATGAACAATTTCTGAAAATGATGTTGGTAAAACGATGGTTTGCGTATTTGTAAATACGTCATCAAAATTTTTAATAATACCTGCATGCGTATTCGTTTTTTCTCCTTCGGAAGTTAAAATAGCTTTCGCGGTATTAATAAGTGCTGAATAGGAATAATAAATACTATCTGACCATTGTTTTTCTTGCAAAGCTAGTGAGGCATTTTCTAACTTTTCTTCACTCTCAAAAAGTAGTGTTGCTACCAAATCGATAACTACTCCGGCGCATTCGCCCACTCCAATAGCTTTAACGTATTGTTTGTCGTGCCCCCAATCAATAAAATCGCCTTCTGTTAAATTATCGGTGTCAGATAAATGTTTTAAGATATCGTAAAAGTAGGTTTTTCCTTGTCTATCATAGTACGTTAAAAAATCTTCATTTCTTTGCTGATTTATTTCAAAATCATTTAACAAAATTCGTAACGATTCAGGACCTCTTTTACTCGGTATTTTTATTAGTTTATCGGCAAAACGACCTTTACCGTTCCCTAAAACACCTCCACCGATAAGAACTTGTAATGCAGGAGCTACAAATTTACCTGAATTAATAGACATTCCTTGATAACCAATATGTGCCATATTATGTTGCCCACAAGCATTCATACAGCCACTAATTTTAATAGTAAGGCTTTTGTTTTCGGCATATTCAGGGTATTCATTTTTTAGAACTTTTTCTAACTCTAATGCAATACCTGTACTGCTTGCAATTCCTAAATTACAAGTATCTGTGCCAGGACAAGCAGTAATATCTGTTAAACTATTGTAACCAACTTCAGCAAAGCCTAATTTTTGTAATTCAGTATAAAAAAATGATAAAAACGCTTCTTTTACATGACGAATTAATATGTTTTGGCGTAAGGTAAAGCGTAATTCATTTGCTGCGTACTGCCTTATTAAATCTGCTAATTTTCTTGCTTTATCGGTTGTAAAGTCCCCTAAAGTAACTTTTATACCTATCGCATATAAACCTCTTTGTTTCTGTTTAAATACATTAGTTTTCTTCCAAGTTTTAAACTCTTCATTATCAATAATATTTACATGAGGTATTTTATTAGTGTTAAATTGAATTGATTTCTCAAACTCAATCAAATTAATTGGGTAAGCTTGATATGCTAATGCTTTTTTTTCTTCTTCAACAAGTTGAATGAATTCCTCTAACCCGATTTCTTTTACTAAAAACTTCAAACGAGCTTTGGCTCTTTTTGTACGTTCTCCAAAACGATCAAAAACACGTAATACTCCTTCAATGGTTGGGATTAATAAGTTTTCTTCTAAAAATTCATAAAATACATCTGCTTCTCTAGGTTGAGATCCCAATCCACCAGCTAACAATACTTTAAATCCTCTTTCTTCTATTCCATTTACCGTTAGAACTTTAGGAATAAAACCTAGATCATGCATAAAACTTAATGCTGAATCTTCATCAGTAGCAGAGAATGAAATTTTAAATTTTCTTCCCATTTCTTGGCAAATTGGATTGCGTAAGAAAAATTGAAAAGTTGCGTGTGCATACGGTGTTACATCAAATGGTTCTTTAGGGTCAATCCCAGCAGTTTCAGATGCTGTAACATTACGAACAGCATTACCACAAGCTTCTCTTAATGTTATATCATCTTTTTCTAATTGAGCCCATAATTCGGGAGCTCTATCTAAACTTACATGATGAATTTGTATGTCTTGACGTGTAGTAATGTGTAATTTTCCTGTTGAGTATTCATCAGAAACATCGGCAATCCTATGCAATTGCTGGCTCGTTACTTTACCGTAAGGCAATTTAATACGAATCATTTGTACTCCTAATTGTCGTTGCCCGTAAACACCACGTGCTAAACGCAAGCTACGAAAGCGTTCTTCATCTATTTTACCTTCTTTAAAAAGTCGGATTTTACGTTCTAGTTCTAGAATATCTTTTTCTACAACTGGATTTTCTATTTCGCTTCTAAAACTTTGCATATCAAAGTTGTTTTAATTTTAGTTGTGTAAAAAATGTTGTTTTGTTAACAGTTCTTCTTCTGTTTCTATAGTGTTTTCATCAGGAATACAGCAATCTACAGGACAAACGGCAGCACATTGAGGCTCCTCATGAAAACCTACGCATTCGGTACATTTATCAGGAACTATAAAATAATACTCATCTGATATCGGATCTTGCTCTTCATCGGTATCAATTTCTTTTCCGTTAGGAAGTTTAGATGTTCCGTTAAGAGAAGTTCCTTCGTTATATTTCCAACCTACAGCGCCTTCATAAATGGCTGTATTTGGGCATTCTGGTTCGCAAGCACCACAGTTAATGCATTCGTCGGTTATTATTATTGCCATATGTGTGTTGTTATTGAATAAAACCTACACCTGCGGTATTATTGGTTTTAGGATCTATAAGAATAAAAGTTCCGTTTGTTTTATTGTCTTTGTAAGCATCTATAAACAAAGGCTTGCTAGCTTTTAAAGTGATTTCACCAATTTGATTTAAAGTTAGTTTTGAAGGTGAATTTTCTTCAACTCCCGAAAAATCAGTTTTAATAATAGATTTTACATCGGTAATCTTTGCTTGCGCATTGTTTACTCCGTGTTGTATATAATATTTGTTTGAGTTTTGTAAAGGAGTTTTATCCATCCAACAAACAGTTGCTGTTACTTGCTTTTCAATTTTTGGTTCTTCTCCTGTTTTTACAAGCATATCACCTCTACTAATATTTACGTCATCTTCTAGTGTTATCGTAACCGAACTTCCACTTTCAGCTTTTACAAATTCTTTATCGAAAAAGTGAATGGTTTTAATTTTACTTTGTGTTGCTGAGGGAAGTATAGTTACATTATCACCAACTTGTAAATTGCCTCCATATATTTTACCTGCATACCCTCTAAAATCATGATACTCTTCTGTTTTTGGACGAATTACTGTTTGAATAGGAAAACGTACTAAAGATTGTTCTTGAATATCCTCAATATATAAGTTTTCTAAATGTTCTAATAATGATTTCCCTTTATACCAAGGCATTTTTGATGATACATTTACAACATTTTCACCATGCAATGCTGAAATAGGAATGAACGTTATTTTTTGATTTTTGTAAGAACTTTTTTCAACTAAATAGTTTATTTCATTTTTTATTTGATTAAACTTTTCTTCAGAATAATTCGCCAAATCCATTTTATTTACAGCAATTATCACATCTTTTACTCGTAATAAATTATTGATAAAAAAGTGGCGATAGGTTTGCTCTACTACGCCATTTCTAGCATCTACTAACACAATAGAAGCTTGAGAGTTAGAAGCACCTGTTACCATGTTTCTAGTATATTCGATATGCCCAGGGGTATCTGCTATTATAAAACTGATTTTTGGAGTAGAAAAATAAATATGAGCTACATCAATAGTAATTCCTTGTTCTCTTTCTGCCACTAAACCATCGGTTGCTAAAGAAAAATCTAAATAATCAAAACCTAATTGCTTACTTTTTTCTTCTATAGCTTGTAATTTATCGTCTGTTAGTGATTTTGTATCGTATAAAAGTCGACCGATTAAGGTACTTTTCCCATCATCTACACTTCCTGCTGTTGCTATTTTTAATACTTTCATGTGTTCTGTTCGTTGAATAGTTATTGTTATCTAACTATTGGTTTTACTTTAAAAATACCCTTGTTGCTTACGTTTTTCCATGGCTGCTTCTGAGCGTTTATCATCTATTCTTGCACCTCTTTCAGAAATTGTAGATTCTCTAATCTCTGAAACTACTTTATCTATACTAACTGCATCAGACAATACAGCTGCGGTACATGACATATCTCCTACCGTACGGAAACGAACTATGCGTTCTTCTACTACTTCATCTTCATCACGATATACCACTCCGTCTTCTGCCGACCAAATCATACCATCACGAACAAAGGTTTTTCTTTTGTGAGCAAAATAAATTGATGGAATTTCAATTCTCTCTTGTTCTATATACGACCATACATCTAACTCTGTCCAGTTTGATATTGGAAAAACTCGTACGTTTTGCCCAAGGTCTATTCTTCCATTCAGCATATCAAATAACTCAGGACGTTGGTTTTTCTCATCCCATTGTCCGAAATCGTCTCTCACAGAAAAGATTCGTTCTTTAGCTCTCGCTTTTTCTTCATCTCTACGCGCACCGCCGATACATGCATCGAAACCAAATTCTTCTATGGCATCTAATAACGTTTCAGTTTGTAGCATGTTTCGGCTCGCGTATTTCCCCGTTTCTTCTTTTACTTTACCAGCATCAATATTGTCTTGTACATTTCGTACAATTAACTCAACACCTAATTCTTTAGCTAACTTGTCTCTAAATTCTATTGTTTCAGGAAAATTATGACCAGTATCAATATGCATTAGTGGAAAAGGAATTTTAGCTGGGTAAAATGCTTTTTGAGCCAGTCGCACCAGTGTAATACTATCTTTCCCTCCAGAAAATAATAGTACTGGCTTTTCAAATTGTGCGACTACTTCTCTTAAAATAAATATAGCTTCGCTTTCTAATGTATTTACATGCAATGTTCTTGTATTCATAATCATATCTTTTAAATATGCAAACCACATTCTCTATTACTTTCTACTTTTGTTGGATCGAAATATTTAAACTCGTTTGGTAATTGTTGTTCTTCTAAATAGGTATCTAATTCTGAATCTGACCAGTGATAAAAAGGACTTACTTTTAAAATTCCGTCTTTACTGTATGAAAGAATACCAATATTATCTCTAAAAGCAGTTTGTCCTTTTCTTAGGTTTGTAAACCAAATTTCTGGTTGATGTTCTTCCATAGCTCTTCTAAAAGGTTCTAATTTTACTTGTTCAGTAAAAATTTGATGTCTTGAATCTTCTACAGAAGGTAGTCCTAGTGTTTGATTTCTATACCCAACCGTTTGTTTAGGGACGTATAACTGAATATTTAAATCTAGTTGATCAATTAATTTTTCAGCATGTCTATAAGTTTGCGGAGTGTTGTATCCTGTATCGCACCAAATTACTTTTGTTGAAGGATTTATCTGAGTTATTAAATGTAAAATTGCTGCTTCATAAGGTCTAAAATTAGTAGTTACAACAGTTTTTTTCTTTAATTCAAAAACCCATTCAACTATTTCTTTCGGAGATAGTTTTTCTAACCCTTCATTTAATTCTTTAATATTTAATTTGTTTTCTAATCTCATTTTTTACCCCATTTTATATTGTTCCACAATCTTTCATGAAAAAAGTATAGTATCATTTTTGTACCTAACTCTATTGCTCCAATTGAGAATGCTGTTTTTACTTTTCCTGTAATTATCCATGATATCAGAATAGTATCTACAGTACCAACAACTCTCCAGCTAACAGATTTCACAACACTTCTCAATGGTTTTTCAGAAAGCTTATCTTCTTTATAATTCGTTTTATTTTCTATTATTTGTTCTGCAATCATTTCAAAATACCATTACCCTATCGGAATACTAGGTTTTAAATCGACAAATATACATTCTCTTTTTAATTCACAAAGAATAAATTAAATAAATAACAAAATTTTACAATTTGTTAAACTATACTAAATCTGCAAGAGTATTATTACGAAGTACTGCTAGTGTGTTATCTCTAACTTGAATCATTAATTTATGTACCGAACATGCATCTTCATCTGGGCAGTCTTCACATTTTTCGTAATAATTCAAGCTTACACATGGTAGCATGGCAATAGGTCCTTCAAGTGTTCTAATAACATCTGTCATTTTAACTTCTTCGGAAGGTTTTAGCAAATAATAACCTCCTCCTTTTCCTTTTTTGGCTCCTAAAAAACCTGCTTTTCGTAAGGTAAGTAATATGCTTTCTAAAAACTTATGGGATATATTTTCACTTTCAGAAATGGTCGCAATTTGTACCATAGTTCCTTTTTCTTGCCTAGCAATAAAGGTAAGTGCTTTAATTCCGTATTTAGTTTTCTTTGAAAGCATATTACAAATATATGCTTTACTTCTTAATAATTTAATGCTTGATTTAAATCATAAATAACATCTTCTACATTTTCTAATCCTATTGAACATCGTACCAATCCATCAGTTATACCAACTTCAAGTCTGTCTTCTAAACTAAGCTTACTATGGGTAGTTGATGCAGGATGTGTAACTATGGTTCTTGTATCTCCTAAATTTGCTGATAATGAACACATTTGAATGCTATTTAAAAACTTTCTTCCTGCCTCAATACCTCCTTTTATTTCAAAAGCTACAATGTTTCCTCCTAATCTCATCTGTTTTTTTGCTATTTCATATTGCGGATGAGATTTTAAAAATGGGTATTTAACTAAATTTACCTTTGGATGCTCTTCTAAAAATTGCGCTACTTTTAAGGCATTTTCACAATGTTTTTCAACTCTTATCGAGAGAGTTTCTAAACTTTTTGATAATACCCAAGCATTAAATGGTGACATAGCAGGTCCTGTATTTCTAGAAAAGAGGTAAATTTCTCGTATCAACTCTTGCTTACCTACAGCTACACCTCCTAAAACTCTACCTTGTCCGTCAATTAGTTTTGTTGCGGAATGAATTACCAAATCTGCTCCAAATTCAATTGGATTTTGCAAATACGGTGTGGCAAAGCAATTATCTATTATTAATAATAAATTGTGCTTTTTTGCAATTTCTCCTAATAATTCTAAATCTAAAATATCAACTGCTGGATTGGTTGGTGTTTCTGCATATAAAATCTTAGTATTTGTCTGAATTAAACTTTCAATATTTTCTGGTTCATCTACTTTAAAATAGCTAGTTTCAATATTCCATTTAGGAAAATATTTAGTGAATAAACTATGTGTAGAACCAAAAACAGATCTTGATGATACAATATGATCTCCAGCATTTAACAACGCTCCAAAAGTCGAAAATACTGCTGCCATACCTGTTGCAAAAGCATATCCTGCTTCAGCGCCTTCCATAGTTACAATTTTATCAACAAACTCTGTTGTGTTTGGATTAGAAAATCGGCTGTATAAATTTTTCTCTTTTTCTTCTGCAAAAGATGCTCGCATATCTTCAGCATCGTCAAATACAAAACTTGATGTTAAATATAACGGTGTTGAATGCTCAGAAAACTGAGTGCGTTCCGTTTGCGTTCTAATTGCTTGTGTTTCAAAATTCTTACTCATTATTTTCTTTTTTAGGTAAGTAAACCTGTTTTATAATTTAGCTGTTTGCTTTAGCTAATCGTAAAATGTCTCCAAAAACACCTCTTGCTGTTACTTCTGCTCCTGCTCCTGCTCCTTGAATTACGATTGGTTGCTCTCCGTAAGATTCAGTATAAATCTCAAAAATGGCGTCAGAACCTTTCAAGCTTCCTAAAGGAGAGTTTTGTGGTACCGATACCAATTTCACATCCAACTCTCCTTTTGATTGTTGTAAATCACCATGTAGATCTCCAATATACCTTAGAACATAATTTTCCTCTTGAGCTTCTTTTTTATGTTGAAATGTAGCATCTAGTTTTTCTAAGTTAGATAAAAACTCTCCTGAAGTGATCTCTCTAAATTCTGATGGAATTAAGTTTTCTATGTTTATATCTTCAAATTCATTTTCTAAATCTAACTCACGAGCTAAGATTAATAGTTTTCTTGCTACATCATTTCCGCATAAATCTTCACGCGGATCTGGTTCTGTATATCCTTTATCTATCGCTTCTTTTAAAACTGTTGAAAATTGTACTTCTTCCTCAGAAAATTTATTGAACAAGTAACTTAATGAACCTGAAAAAACGCCTCGAATTCTTGTGATATTTTCTCCAGAGTCATGAAGTAGTTTAATCGTGTCGATTAAAGGTAAACCAGCACCAACGTTAGTTTCATATAAATAGTTTTTTTTGTTTTCTTCTAACGTTTTTCTAAGTTCTTGATAAAAGTTGTAAGAAACAGTATTGGCTATTTTATTTGAAGAAACTAAATCGAAACCTGCATTAATTAATGATATATAGTTTTCTGTAAATTCTTTGCTTGCAGTATTATCTACTGCAATTAAGTTTTCTAAATGATTTTCTTTAGCAAATTCAATAACACTTTTAATTATTTGGTTATTTTCTTTTGTGTTAATTAATGAATCTTCCCAGTTCTTAGTTATTCCATCTTTTGTTAATAGTACAGTTTTTGAATTTGCTATGGAGAAAATATTAAGCTGAATTTTGCGTCTATCTAAAATGTTTTGTGCACTATCTAATATCTGATCAATTAAAGTTCCGCCTACTAAACCTTTTCCGAAAATGGCGATGTTTACCTTTTTGGCAACCCCAAAAACTTGTCCGTGAATTACATTCAACGCTTTGTGTAAATGTTCTTTTTTAACAACCAAACTTACATTTTTACCAGAAATTGTATTGTTGAACAATAATGGAACTATTTGATTCTTGATTAAAGCATTATACGGGTGATGAAACTCACTCAAATCTTGCCCTATAATTGAAATTACCGACACTTCTTCTTGTATAGAAATCTGGTTTACATCTTTAGTTTGTATATCTCTTTCAAACTCTTGCTCTAAGGCTTTTACCGCAGCTTCTGAGTTATTTTTACCCACCACTAACCCAATACCTCTTTCTGAAGAACCTTGAGAAATAATACTTACACTAATATCATGATTACTTAGTGCTTTGAAAATACGTGCATCCACACCAACTTTGCCTAACAAACCTCTTCCTTCAAAATTGATAAGTGCAACATTATCTAATACCGATAACGACTTTATTCCTTTTGAACTAGATTTTGCCGTAATTAATGTCCCTCTATCATTAGGTTTAAAAGTGTTAAGAATTCTAAGATTGATATTCTTTTCTAGTAAGGGAATAATTGTTTTAGCATGTAATATATTTGCTCCGAAGTTTGCCAACTCATTTGCTTCAGAAAATGAGAGCTCTTCAATTTTTTTTGCATCTTCAACCAAATCTGGATTGGCAGTAAAAATACCATCTACATGGGTGTAATTTTGTAATTCTTCAGCATCTAAATAATTTGCCAATAATGAGGCAGTATAGTTACTTCCGTTTCTTCCTAAAGTTGTAGTTTCATTCTTTTGGGTTGAAGCTATAAAACCAGTAACAACGTTTACAATTTCACCATTAAAGTTTTGAAAATGTTCTTTTACATTATCTTTTGATAATTCTAATAATGGTTGGGCATTTCCATAATTTTCATCAGTTTTTAAAAGCTTTCTTGCATCGGTTGGATGCGCTTTTATTCCTTTTTGTTCAAGTAATTCAGAAACAGTTTTTATTGATAGTAATTCTCCTTGTGCTAAAACTTCGTCTTTAATTTTACTGCTATAATCACCCAATAAACTAACACCTTCAAAAAGTTTTTCTAATCGAGAAAATTCTTGGGTAAAATCAATCATTGGGGTTAATTTGGTTTGTTCAAAACGAAACGCTTCTAACTGTTCTTTAAAAGATTTGTTTTTAGCAGCTCTTTCTAAAAGTTCTTCTAATTCGTCCGTTGCATTTCCTCTTGCTGAAACGACCACAGCTATTCGTTCTCCTTCACTTACCTTTTGTTCTATGATAGAAACTACATTATGAATTCCTTCATTTGATAAGGACTTTCCTCCAAACTTTAAAACTTTCATTTTTTTAGTTGTTAAATTTTTATTGAAGATTGGGGCTACAATCTTTTTTAGTTGTTCATATTCTATTAAAAAGGCATCGTGTCCATGCACTGAATTTATCTCGTTATAGGTAACATTAGGATGTACTGATGCTAATTGTTTTTGAGTTTCTCTATTTTCTTCTGCAGTAAAAAATAAGTCAGAATCTACTCCAATAATGTGAATGTCTGCTTCAATAGTTTCTAAAACATTCAATCCTTCTCTACCCTTTGTTACATCAATTGTTTTTAATAATTGATTCATCAACTTGTATGAAGCTAACTGATACCTTTCTTGTAACTTTTTTCCGTGATGTAACAACCAACTCTCAACATTAAAAAGTTGTAGTTCTTCATTCTTTGTTCGTTGAAATCTATTTTTGAAAGACTCAGGAGTTCTGTAACATAACATTGCATGTATACGTGCATCATGAACCGGATTGTTAGAATTAGTTAAAAACAATTCTTGAATTTGACAATTGGCTATTAACCAATCAGTCGATTTCCAATCGGTTGCTACTGGTATTAAATGTTGTGTAATTTTAGGGTTTAACGTCACCATCTCCCAAGCAATTCCTCCACCAAGTGAACCTCCTATCAAAGCAAAAAGCTTGTCGATTTTTAAAGCTTCTAATCCTAATAAAAAGATGTTTGCTATATCTCTTGCAACAAAATTCCTATAATCTTCTATAAGAAAATCGTCAAAACCATTTCCGGGAATATTGAAGCAAATAACAGTATATTCTTTAGTACATATTACTTTATTATCTCCAATTAAATTGTTCCACCAACCACTCTTTCCTGCTACGTTACTGTTTCCTGTTAAAGCATGATTAATTAAAACTACCGGAGCTGTTCCTAATTCTTTACCAAACAATTGATAGCTTAGTGTAATGTTAGAATAACTCTGCCCATTAATAGTCGTATAACAATTAATGCTAAGTGTTTTTAGATTTTTGTAAATAGCATCTCTGCTCATTTTTCTTTGTTTTTGATTGTTAAAACCAAAAGTCAAAACACATCTATTTTAGATGTTGCTTACTAGAAAAATGTTATAAAGAAATTACAAGAAGTCTCAGTAGTTTATTTTTATTGAAACTTCTTTTAAGTTATCTATCCACAAGCTTATTATTAAAACTCTGGTAGAATTTAGCACCTTCTTTGTTTGCACAAAGGGTTGCTAAGGCTTCATAGGGTCTAATCCCTCCACCTTTCTTGATAACATCGTCAATAAGTGTTTGAACTTTTACGAGTACAAATATTCAATTATAAAAATTGAATATCCAAATTATTTTTCAATTTTATTCAAAGAAACCTTTTGAATATATTTTAATGCATAAATTAAAATTACTTAAAATCAATTAATTAAAACATTTCATCTAAACAAAAACATTAACAATGAAAATATTCTAAGAACTACACGATAACATAGAACACCCAACCTTATTTCGAGCCCATTCAGGTCTTTTTGCAAACCATCTTTCATATTTTGGTTGCTCTTCATATGGCTTTTTTAATAGCTCATATAACTCATTTAGCAATGCATAATTTCCTTTGTCGGCATCATCAATTGCTAATTGAGCCATATAATTTCGAAGTACATATTTAGGGTTTACAGTATTCATTTTTGCCTTTCTTTCTTCGTCCAAAACAGTTTCTTTTTCCAGTCTATCTAAATAATTTTGGAACCAATTTTCCCAAGATTTTTTTATTTCACCTACAACTTCTGAAGATGTATAAAATGCTTTTTCTATTTTTCTGATTGCCTCCTTTACGGTATCATTTTTTGAAACACTTGATAACAATCGGAAAAAAATGGTCATGTCAGTTTCTGTTTTATGAAGTACTTCTTCTAAATTAAAAATCAATTTTTCATCCATCTCATTGGGAGAAAAAAGCCCTAATTTATAATGCATCATTTTCAAATACTTTTTAGGAAACTCCTCTTGGTAACTTTCTAAAATAGCCTCTAAAGGTTCAGCTTCTTCAATTAAAGGATACAGTGCATTTGCCAATTGATATAAATTCCACAATACAATTTCTGGTTGACTATCGTAACGATAACGTTTATGAGTATTGTCGGTTGTATTTGGCGTCCATCCATGGTCATAACCTTCTAACCATCCATAAGGCCCATAATCTATAGTTAAGCCAAGAATCGACATATTATCAGTGTTCATAACCCCATGTACAAACCCAACTCGTTGCCAATGAATTACCATATCTAGGCTACGGTTAGCTACTTCTTTAAAAAATGAAATATACGTGTTTTTTGAAGGTTCTCCTAAATACTTAAAATGATGCTTAATTGTGTAATCTACTAAGGTTTTTAATGTTTTAAGATCACCTCTTGCTGTGAATATTTGATAATTTCCGAAACGCAAAAAAGATTCCGCTACCCTACATACAATCGCTCCTTTTTCATAAGCAGGATTACCATCATACATCACATCTCTCAATACCTGATCTCCCGATAAGGCTAACGATAATGCTCTAGTTGTAGGTACTCCTAAGTAATACATAGCTTCGCTACACAAATACTCACGGATAGACGAACGCAACACTGCTAATCCATCTGCAGTTCGAGAATACGGAGTTTCTCCTGCTCCTTTTAATTGTAAAGCCCAGTTTTTCTTATTATGAGTTACTTCAAATAAATTGATTGCTCTTCCATCGCCTAATTGACCTGCCCAATGACCAAATTGATGACCACCATAACACATCGCATACGGATTTGTATTTGGATATATTTCGTTCCCTGTAAAAATATTTTTAAATGCTTCTGAGCTTGTTTTTTCTTCGTAAAACCCCAATCTGCTTGCCATATCTTCAGAAACATGCAAAATCTTAGGATTTGAAGTCTTCTTAGGTTTTACAAATGAAAAACAAGCCTCTACAACCTGTCTTCGCGTATTGTCTTTAACTAAATCTACAGGTAATTCTTTATTAAAACTGTCTTTTATTGTAAGGTTTAGCACGTTTGTTTCTAATTTTCAGTTTTTAACTTATCTGCATGTAATTTTCTAAGTTTAGATAATTTAGGTGAAATTACCGCAGCACAATACATTTGTTCTTTATTATTTTCATAGTAATTTTGATGATACTTTTCTGCTTCATGAAATGTAGTTATAGCACTTACTTCAGTAACTATAGCGTCATCAAAATAAGGAGTTAATTCTTTAATTACTTTCTCTGCTATCATTCGTTCTCCATCTGTATCATAAAAAATAACCGAACGATATTGGGTACCTACATCTGCTCCTTGTCTATTTAGAGTTGTAGGATCATGACTCGTCATAAAAATCACTAAAAGTTCTTCTAAACTTATAATATCTGGATTATAGATAGCTTGTATCACTTCTGCATGACCAGTCAAACCAGAACATACTTCTCTATAGGTTGGTGTTCCTGGAACTTTACCTCCCATATATCCAGAAACTACTTTTTCAACACCATTAATTTGGTTAAAAATTGCTTCTATACACCAAAAACAGCCTCCGCCAACAGTTAATGTTTTCATATTTTCTTATTCAGTATCTAATATCATCGATGCAGAGTTAATACAATAACGCAATCCACTTGGTTCTGGTCCATCTGGAAAAACATGTCCTAAATGTGAGTCACAAGTATTACACATCACTTCAACTCTTACAATACCAAAAGTAGTGTCTTTTTTATATTTAATTGCATTTTCTTTAATGGGTTGTGTAAAACTAGGCCAACCTGTACCTGAGCTAAATTTGATTGAAGAATCGAACAAAGGTGTTTCACAACAAACACATTTATACTTCCCTGCTTCATACACGCTACATAAAGCCCCTGAATTAGGGCGCTCTGTTCCTTTTTGTCTAGTAATCCTAAACTGTTCATCTGTTAATTCTTCTTTCCACTCATTCTCAGACTTTTCTACTCGCTTATCAGGAACTGGATTTCCATTTACAGCAAAATTAATCACGTCTTTCCAAGTCAATATTTTTTCATTCATATATTTCACTTTTAGATAATATTAGTAGTTTTTATACATAAATCCTTACAAAAATACAAAGTACATTATTCATCATTTAGATATAGAAAAAAACATATAAAAACAACGTTATATTTTTAAAAAGCTACGCTTGAGGAGTTATTCTATTAGTTACTTGATCAAGGATAAGG